>JAZRLI010000042.1:0-21437 GCA_045646785.1 Candidatus Cryptobacteroides sp.
GTCATGAGACCCTTAACGATACCGAACTTGTCGTTGAGAACCTTAGCGATAGGTGCAAGACAGTTAGTAGTACATGAAGCGTTAGAGATGATGTCCTGACCAGCGTAAGTCTCGTGGTTAACACCATATACGAACATTGGAGTAGCGTCCTTTGAAGGTGCAGACATGATTACCTTCTTAGCACCTGCAGAGATGTGCTTGCGAGCCTTCTCATCCTCAAGGTAGTGACCAGTTGACTCAACAACTACCTCAGCACCAACCTCGTCCCACTTGAGGTTAGCTGGATCCATCTCAGCAGTAAGGCGGATCTTGTTACCGTTTACAACGAGTGCGCCGTCCTCTACAGCAACCTCACCCTTGAACTGACCGTGAACTGAGTCATACTTAAGCATGTAAGCAAGATACTCTGGCTCGAGGAGGTCATTGATACCTACAACCTGAATGTCGTTTGAGAAATTCTCAACAGCAGCACGGAAAACCATGCGACCGATACGGCCGAAACCGTTAATACCAATTTTGATCATTGTTAAATAATGTTTATGTAAAGTTATACTTTAAATTGTCAAACCGTTAATGTAGACCTAGTTCTACAAAATCGCTTGCAAATTTAGAAAATTTTATGAATAAATTGACTATATTTGTAATAAAATATTGTTACAAAATGCGCATTCTTATAACCAATGATGATGGATATCAGGCTAAAGGCATAAAGGTCCTTGCCGAAATCATGAAACAGTTCGGCGAAGTGACAGTAATCGCCCCGAAACACCACCAATCCGGCATGTCCATGGCCGTCTCCCTCGGATTCAAGCAGATTGCGCATAAGTACCTCGGAGAGGGCTGGCATTATGTAGATGCAACCCCTGCAAGCTGCGTAAAGTTCGGTCTGAACACAATGTTCGAGGACAACTTCCCAGATGTAGTCGTATCCGGTATCAACCATGGTTCAAATGCATCCACAGCATCCTGTTACTCAGGCACTTTGGGTGCAGCAGAAGAAGCCGCGCTCAATGGCATCCCAGCAATCGGAGTATCACTGGACTCGCTCCATCCGGACGCTGACTTCAGCGGAGTGACACGCTATTTCGGAGAAATCTTCACAAGGCTCATGTCAAACCTACCTCAGAAGCACGGCGTATATTATAATGTAAACTTCCCTGACATTCCTGCCGACCGGATAAAGGGCGTCAGAGCCGGCTATCAGGGTCTTGGAAAATGGATAAAGGAATTCAAGGAATGGGACATCGAGCATTATAAGAAATACGGAATCACACCTGAGATGCTTGGACAGAGTTCCAACCCTGTCCTGGAAGAGGGAGAAGAACTTTACATGATGGTCGGAGAATTCACCGACGACGACCGCAATACAGACAAGGCAGACCACAGACTCATGGCAGAAGGATATGTCAGCATCACTGCACATAACGTAGACTGTACTGATTACCAGGAGCTTGAGAGAATGCGCAGCAATAACATCGAATTGGATTTCTAGAAGCATGAGATATTACATCATAGCGGGAGAGGCGTCGGGCGACCTTCATGGTTCGAACCTGATGAAGGGAATCTATGCAGAGGATCCCGGGGCGGAAATCCGTTTCTGGGGTGGTGACTTGATGACTGCAGTACACCAGCAGTCAGAGGTCGGCGACAGAGGTTTCCAGAACCGTGCTACCCCCCTGGCCGCAGGGGGAGGGGCCCACGAAGTGGGAGGGGTTGTTCAGGAAACCTCTGTTGCCGACCTCGGTTCCGGAATTGTGCGTCATTACAGGGAAGGAGCCGTAATGGGCTTCATCGAAGTACTCTCAAAGGCACGTAAACTCCTGGACAACATATCATTCTGCAAGAAGGACATCCTCGAATGGAAACCCGATGTTGTCATTCTCATCGACTACCCCGGATTCAACTTCAAGATAGCAGAATTCGCACACAACGCAGGCTTCAAGGTATTCTATTACATTGCGCCTAAGGTATGGGCATCACGCGAAGGACGAATCAGGAAACTTAAGGCTTATGTGGACAAACTCTTCATCGTCTTCCCGTTCGAGAAACCATACTTCGACTCAAAAGGAATCGACTACATCTATAAGGGCAACCCGCTGATCGACGCCGTGGATAATTCAAAGGCAATGCACGAAACCCGTGAGGAGTTCTTCGTCAGGGCCGGTCTTGAAAACAAGCCTGTGATTGCGATGCTGGCAGGTTCGAGAAAAGCTGAAATCAGCACGATGATGCCGGTACTTACAGAATTCGCCGCAAAGATGCACGCACTCCCCCAGTACGCCGGCTATCAGTTCCTCATCGCCGGTGCACCCGCGCGCACAAAGGCCGACTATGAGCAATGGATGAACGACGAGAACAGAAGATACATAAAGGTTCTTTTCGGAGAGACGCAGTCAATCATCCGTCATGCAGAGGCAGCGGTAGTGAATTCCGGCACTGCATCCCTTGAAACCGCCCTGTTCTGCACACCTCAGGTCGTAGGATACATAACCAACCCAATAACCTATTGGATTGCACGCAAGATAGTCAAGATCAGATATATAAGCCTTGGAAACCTTATCATAGACAGGCTCGCATTCAAGGAATTCATCCAGGAAGACTGCAATGCGGACGCCATTGTAAATGAAGTCAGGGAACTGATTGAAGACAAGGACAGGAGGGAACGTATGCTTGACAATTACGGAGACATCCGTGCCGCCCTCGGTGGTGCGGGAGCATCAGCTGCAGTTGTCAAAGCGATGTTGGAAGAACTTCTGAAGAATTACAAATCCTAACTTATAATATTATGAAGAAATCAGCATGCCTTATTTCAGCAATCTTTGCAATCTTCGGTCTTATATCCTGCACCTCTGAAGTTCAGGATGTAGAAGTAGGACCTTACACAGTCTCTGTAATCGAAAAGAACATCTATCACATCCAGGACTACAACACATCCAATCCTGCAGGCGAGGCATTCGACGCAGAGGGCAACAAGACCCACTTCAACAACTGCTCAGACATGTACCTTATCGTAGGTAAGGAGAAAGCCCTTCTCATTGACCTTTCAAACAACGTAAGATGGGCAGAAAACGCAGCAGAATCACTCAGGCAACTCGTTGCAGAACGCACTGAAGGAAAGGAACTTACCATCACATTCACTCACAACCACGGCGACCACACCGGCATGATCCACGCATACGCTGAGGATCCTGAAGTGAAATTCGCTCTTCCGGAGACAGACTTCGTCAGAATGGCAAGACGCTTCCCTGAGGCTCAGAGCTATTTCATCAATGAAGGATTCATATTCGACCTTGGAGGATTCGAGATCGAGACCATCGAGGTTCCGGGACATACTGACGGATCGGTAGTATTCAACATGAACGGACGCGACATCCTTTTCAGCGGTGATGCAATCGGATCTGGCCATGGAGTATGGATCTTCAATGAGGCGGCATACATCAAATACGCAGAGGCTGTCCCACACCTCATCTCATGGATAGAGAACCCTGAAAACGGCGTAAATGTCGACAAGCTTCGCATCTATGGAGGTCACTACTGGCAGAGAGATTGGCTCCCTGAGCTTGGAGACAAGGAAATGGGCATGGATTACATCCGCGATATGCAGGCACTCCTTGACGAAATCAAGGCAGGAACAGCAGCGACAGAGCCTTCAAACCTCGGTCGTCAGGGTCTTGATACATATTTCCGCCACGGCAGCGCCATCGTAGTATGGAGCGAAGAGCAGGCCAAGGCTTACGCAGAATCAAACTAGTATCTTTCACCAAAGATCATCGAACCGATACGGACGATCGTTGATCCCATTTCGATGGCAAGAGGATAGTCATCCGACATTCCCATAGATAGTTCGTCAGAGCCCGAAGTAACATTCGGGCTTTTGCATTTCCATTCATGAAGGAGGTTTCTTCTGTCGAGAAGTCTTTGGAAGTCAGCACGTACGATATCCATATCATCAGTGAATGTAGCCATTCCCATGATGCCGCATATCTTCACGTTAGGATAATGTTTGTCGGACGAAAGGAGTTCGGTCAGCTCGGCCTCAGAAAAGCCCTGCTTTGATTCCTCTGCTGCCACATGGCACTCAAGAAGGACGTTTATCACCTTCCCGTTATCCCTGCCCCATTTATCTATTGCCTCAAGGAGACGTACGGAATCAACGGATTGTACGAGTGAGGCGTATGGAAGGACCATCTTGAGCTTATTGGTCTGAAGATGGCCGATGAAATGCCATTCCACATCTGACATGTAGTCAGGCTCTCCCCTTTCGATCCTGATTTCCTCCAGACGTCTTACCTTGGCGAGAAGTTCCTGCGGACGGCTTTCTCCAAAAGCCTTCTGGCATGCCTGGTATGCCTGTTCGATGGACTCGAATGGGTGGAATTTAGAAACTGCCACCAACTTTACAGTTGCTGGCAGTTCATTATTTAGTCTATTGATTGTCTCTTTGATCATTATCTGCGCTTCTGCTGTTTCTGCATCTGCTCCTGCATCTTCTGAGCTTCCTCAAGACGCATCTGCCACTTAGACTTCTTCTTTGGCTTACTTGCGTTAAGCATCATGTCAGCGCGAACCTTCTCCTCTGTAACGACATACTTGCGTATGTACCATGTCATTACCATAGTGATGATGTTTGAAAGGAGATAGTAGTAGCTGAGGGCAGCCGAAAGATTGTTACAGATGAAGAACATCATGATAGGCATAAGCCATACGCTCATGAACTTCATACCTGCCATGTTCGGATCGTCAGACATCTGTGATGAAGTCATCTTCGAATAGAAGAACATTGTAACTGCCATCAGAAGTGCGAAAAGCGAGAGGTGGTCTCCAAGGAGAGGAATATTTGCTCCGAAATCCCAGATCGAATCATATGCACTGAGGTCATCTGCCCAGAGGAACTTCTGCTGACGAAGTTCGATGGATGCCGGGAAGAAACGGAACATCGCAAAGAGGATAGGCATCTGAAGGAGCATAGGAAGACATCCTCCCATAGGGCTGATTCCTGCCTTTCTATACAGTTCCATGGTTGCCTGCTGCTTCTTCATCGCATCCTTCTCATTCGGATACTTTGCATTGATCTTATCCATCTCAGGCTTGATTACCTGCATCTTAGCCGAAGACTTGTAAGACTTGATGGTAAGAGGAGAGATGAGAAGCTTGATGAGGAGGGTCATCAGAAGGATCACGATACCGTAATTGCTGATGAATCGTCCAAGGAGGTCAAATGAAGGGATGATCACGAGACGGCTGAACCATGCTACCATCCATCCACCGAGCGGTACGATCTTCTCATACTTGTTGTCAAAGCTCTTGAGAGTCTTATAGTCGTTAGGTCCAAAGTAGAACTCGTATGGGATTGTTACCTCTGATGCTCCAGCCTGGAAGTCTGAACGGAGCTTTGCCGAACAAGCCATGAGCTTGCCCTCGCTCTTGTATTCATCTTCAGAATAGAAGTCAACGCTGAGGTCAGCAGCCGAGAACTCGTTTTCTGCAGTCATGATTGCAGAGAAGAACTGCTGCTGGAAAGCGAACCACTTCATCTTTGTATCTACGCGCTTGCTTCCGTCCTTTCCTCTACCTATGATCTCAGGCTTCTTGTCGCCTGTGAAGTAGTAGTTAAGCTTCGAGTACTGAGTCTCGTTTCTGAAGCCCTTCTCGAGTCTTGGCACAACGAGTGACCAGTCGATGTCAAGCATTGAGACATTGCGTGGGATGACATTCTCCATTCCGACGAATGAAAGTTCATTCTCAACCACATAGCTTCCTTCAGAAACAGCATACTTCTGCTGGATATATCCGCCACCTGCAAAAGGAAGGCGCATCACGAGTGTAGAATCTGTATGCTCAGCAACCTGGAATACAAAATCAGCCGTATTGATGTTTTCGCCTGCAAAGACGCTTACACCGTACTTGCTGTATCCTGGCTTGATGAGATAAAGAGCAGTGCTGTCGTATGCCATGTAGTCATTGATCTTGACTGAATATGGCTGCGCACCGCGGGTTGTGAATTCAACCTCCATCTTATCGTTTGAAAGCATGTAGATGCTCTCTGAAGCAAGTCTGGCTTCTGTGAGAAGGCTGTCCTTGTATGCAGGCATGGTCATAACCTTAACTGCATCTGTCTCAGCACTTTCTGCCCTATATAATGAGTCCATGGCCATCGCAGCCATCTGCTCGACTCTTGCAACGGAGTCAAGCTGTGCCTGAATCTCCGCCTGTTCCCTATACTGTCTTGACTGATACCATGAGAATCCAAACATGATCACACCTATCAGTACAAGACCGATCAAATTACTTCTGTTCATTTATTGCATTTAAATTTATTACTCCTGTTCCTCAGCTGCATTGAGAACCCTGATCTGCTCAGCAAGAGCCTTGAGTTCGTCCTTTGCCGCAGCAATTCTTTCCTGCATCTGCTTGATGAGCGGCTCCGAGTTCTTGGACATCGAGAAGAATCCGATGTTGTTCTCGTATGTTACGATATCCTGCTCGAGCTGGTTGTACTTCTGGATGAGTCTGTCCTTCTCAGAAAGCTGAGGGCGGCCACCGCGTCCTCTGCGGGCACCTCTCTCAGGTGCAGGGAATTTCTCCTTAAGAGCATCCTTGTACGCCTGAGCTACCTTGTCCTTCTCCTTGAACGGAACGAAGCCGATTTCCTGCCATCTTGCCTGGAATGCCTTCATAGCCTCCTGGTCAGCGGCTGCATCACCTGTAAGGACATAAGCCTTGATCTCCTCTACAAGACGCTGCTTCGCCTTGAGGTTGCCATAGAAATCATTCTCCGGCTTGGCGTTCTTGTCCCTCTCTGCAAAGAACTCGTCGCATGCTGCGCGGAATCTCTTCCAAAGCTGCTCAGACTTCTTTCTTGGAACCGCGCCGATCTCCTTCCACTGCTTCTGGAGAGCAATGAACTGGTCAGTAGCCTTCTTCCACTCTGTGCTTGACTTAAGAGCCTCAGCAGCCTCGCAGAGAGCTACCTTCTTCTCCATATTCTGGTTGATGTTGTCCTTATAGTCATTATAGAAGTCACGCTTGCGGCCATAGAACTTGTCGCATGCTGCGCGGAAGCGGTCATAGATCTTCTGATTGTCCTTCTTTGATGCGAAACCGATTGTCCTCCACTCCTTCTGGATATCCTCGATCTCCTTTGAGAACGCGTTCCACTGATTAGAGTCTGAAACCTCTCTTTCTGCAATCTCTTCTACCTTCTCGCAAAGAACAGTCTTCTTTGCAAGGTTCTCGGCCTGCTGCTCCTTGAGTCCCTCGAAGAAGGCCTGATACTTCTTGTTCACAAGGGCTGTAGCAGCCTTGAAACGCTCCCAGATCTGGTCTCTGTATTCCTTTGCAACCGGACCGAACTCCTTCCACTGCTCGTGGAGCTTCTGAAGTTCGCGGAATGCCTCAATGACGTTAGGATTCTCGGCGAGTTTCTCGGCAAGGGCGCAGAACTGCTCCTTAGCCTCGAGGTTCTTCTTGAAATCAAGGTCACGAAGTTCTCTGTTGATCTTGACCATATCGTAGAACTGCTCTACATAGAGCTGATATGTCTCATTGATGTTTCTGTAGCTCTGTGCAGGAACCGGACCGATGGCTCTCCATCTATTCTGGATCTCACGGAACTCAGGGAAGGTAGCATTCACATCCTCCTGCTTTTCGAGAAGGGCCTTGAGGTCTGCTATAACAGCCTCCTTGAGTGCAAGGTTTGCCTCCCTTTCCTTTTCGAGCTGCTTGTTGTATTCAGCACGCTCCTTTCTAAATCTGTTATATATTTCCTTGAAGCCGCGCTCGATTGCTGTGAAAGGATTCTCACTTACCTCAGCTGTCTCAACTACCTCCTCGGCAACTTCCTCAGCCTCCTCGGCTGGCTCAGCTACCTCTGCTGACACAAGACCTGCATCCATCTTCTCCTTCTGGAGTCTCTTATAGAATGCAGCCTTGATTGCCTCGGCTTCCTTGGACAACTTCATCCTTTCCTCATTCTGCACGAGCTCTTCAAAAAGTTCTACAAGCTCAGCGAGGTTCTTTTCTGAGTAATTGACAGCAGGCTGTGCAGCCTCCTCGATAACGCTCTCAACACTCTCCGGTACATCTGGCATCATTTCGATTCCAGGGTTAATAAGTTCACTCATAATAATGGAGTTATAGGTTCATATTTATTATTACAATTGGCAAATATACCATATTTTTTAGTAAAACTCATATCAAAATGCTATTTTTGCAAAGCAAAGAGACATTTGAAACAAAATCAAGATGAGAATAGATATACTTACAGTTGTACCCGAACTTCTTGAAAGCCCGCTGAGCCACTCGATAGTCGGCCGCGCCATCAAGAAGGGCCTTGTGGAAATCCATGTCCACAACCTCAGGAAATACGGAAAAGGACCTCGCCAGCAGGTCGATGACTACAGTTACGGCGGAGATGCGGGAATGGTCCTCATGCTCGAGCCCGTATACATGATGATCGAAGAGCTCAAGGCAGAGCGCGAATACGACGAAGTAATCTACATGTCACCTGACGGAGAGATACTCAACCAGAACATTTCCAATGAGTTGTCCCTCTATGAAAACATCATCATCCTCTGCGGCCACTACAAGGGAATCGACCATCGAATCAGAGAACACCTCATCACCAGAGAGATATCATGCGGTGACTATGTACTCAGTGGAGGAGAACTTCCAGCAGCTATTCTTGCTGACTCGATCATCCGTCTTATTCCTGGCGCCATCAGCGATGAGACATCCGCTCTGAGCGACAGTTTCCAGGATGGTCTGGTCTCCCCTCCCATCTATACAAGACCGGCAGAATTCAACGGATGGAAAGTCCCTGACGTGCTCCTCAGCGGCAATCCGAAACTCATCAGGGAATGGCAGGACGAGCAGGCAATTGAGCGTACAAGACAGCTCAGACCGCACTTATTGAAGGAATCTTAACGATTTTATTCTGCAAATGTTTGTGGCTAACGATTTTTTACCTACATTTGCGGTTGACATAACGATTTTATGTCTTTAAGACGTTTCTAACCACTAATAATTAATCATCCCAATAGGGAAATACACTACACTACTAACTAACCAAAAAATCCCGCAGTGATGCGGGATTTTTTAAATGAACAGACAATAAGGACTATGGAAGAAAACGCAAGATACTACGAAACCTACGAGCAGCATCTCCTCCAGGAGATGCTCAGAATGTGCACAAGCCTTGGAATGCTTGACGGAGAACTCCTCAGTTCCGAGGATATTGACCAGAAGTGGAAGGAATGGGCTCCTGAATACATCGCTGAGGCCCTCCCTGAAGTGAACAGCTATCCTGAATTCGCGATCGCATGTGCAGGATATGCAGGAATGGCAGCCGCAAAATGGTGGGATGAAGATTGGGGACGTCACCACGGAACCAAATACGAAGCACTCCACGGACCTCGCGGATTCGACGACATGGACGAGTTCATCGTACAGAACATACTCGGACTCACCCTCGATTCGACAGACGCCAAGCAGATCATGAACATCCTCCTCTGCTGCGCACAGAAGGCGACCACCTTCATCCAGCATGAGCATATCGAAGCACAGACTACAAAGGCATTCCACATCTTTGCCCGCACAGTCCAGGTAATGTTCAGAATTGGAGCTGCCCTCCAGCTTAAACGCCTCGGCTACAAGTTCCACAAGGTGGACCTTAGCAAAAGAGGCTATCACTCATAAGAACTGATAAAAAAACAAAAGCGTCCTCCGGAATTCCGAAGGACGCTTCTATTTCATTGAAGTATCTGATTAGTATACATCTACTCCGTCAACTACAACGTTAAGCTTATCCTGGCCCATTGAGTTCTTGTTAGCCCAAAGAGTTGTACCAGTGCTGATGCCTGTATCGTTGATCTCATAACCGTTGACAACTGTATTGTTTACGATAAGCTCATAAGAAGTGCCGTAATCGTTACCGATCTCGATAGCAGCCTTAAGATCTGCCAATCCACCATTATCGTTGAATACGCTGTTCTCGATAGTAAGCTTAGTATTTACCATACCGTAAAGAAGCATTGCCTTACCGTCAGAGTTGAATGTACAGTTGTTGAAGTTTGCTGTAGGAGCACCCCATGTCCATACATTGTATACATTGCCTGTAACATTGAATGTACAGTTCTCGAATACGCTTGTACCATAAAGTGTGTATGTACCGTTTACGATACAGTTATTGTATGTAGCGTTGCAACGGCCATATCCTGTATAGGTCTTTGAATCTGTGCTGATTGTAATATTCTCGAAAACTACATTCGAACCATCAAGTACGAGTGACGCACCTTCGCCGCCTGTCTTTGCAATTGTAATCACAGTCTCTTCTGCAGCACCTGCACCAACGATTGTAAGGGTCTTACCCTTTGCTGTAGGCATTGTATAAGTACCAGGAGCGAGAACAATGGAAGCCTCGTTACCTGTAACTGCAGCTGCGAACTCATCCTGTGAAGCTACGATTGCGTCAACCTCAGCCTCTACAACATATGTCCAGCCTGCATTCTCTACTGCCTTGTAACCCTCTGCGATTACAGAATTATAGAACAATTTTGCACCGCTGTCAGTGTTTGTACCGAGAGTGAACATACCGCCACGTACAGTTGATACAGAGTACAAGCAATGGTCGCTGACTGCTGGGTTCTCCATAAGTTCGAATGAACCACCGTTGATAACAGTCTTATCGTTGCTTTCAGCACCTGAAACGGCACCATGCTTACCCTTTACGACTGCGTCGTTGATAACAGTCTCACCCTCATTGATGATTGCATATGTAAGCTGGCTGTAAGATTCGAAAGTACCACCATTTACAACAGCCTTACCAGTTGAACGCGTGTTGAGAGCTGCACCATAGCTACCCTCACCTGCATTAGGGCCAGAAACGAATGTACCGTTGTTGATAACTACTTCACCCTCGTTCCAGATAGCAGCACCACCATTGTCATCAACGTTTGTAATGGTCATTGTTCCATCAACAGTCATTGTACCAAAGTTCTTGATACCACGAGCGTTAATAGCACCTGATCCCTTGAGTGTAAGGATAGAGTTATTTTCGATTGCATAGAAATGACGACCTTCCTGCTCGAGTTCAGTTGTGATTGTATAACCGTTAAGGTCGATAACCATTGGCTGCACTACATTCAGAGCCTTAGAAAGGACAACATCCTCAGAAAGAACTACTGTACCACCGAGCTGGGCAACGATAGCGAGCTTTTCTGCGTCTGTCTCAGGTAAGTCTTCCTCGTCGTAGTCAGGGAGAATCTCTACATTGATGTCAACGTTTGCAGTGAGGAGCTGACCGTAAATGTTAGTACGGTGATTGCGCTGTACTGGAACTGAACCTACTGTACGAGTTTTCTCAGTTGCGCCATCAGTATAAGCGAACTCAACGTCTACGACTCCCTTATCTGCTGAAACGAGAAGGTAGTTCATAGCTATATACTCATAACCTGTAACTGGGAAAGTCTCAGTCCTATTGATTGCAGCGTATCCATACTCAACAGTTACATGCTCAGATACTTCACCTGTAACAAGGTTGAGTGCAGAATATGCAGGAACCTTTACATAAGACTCTGTAGGCACATAGCCTGCTTTCTCAGAAGCAGCATAGTCGCTTGTACCGATGTTGAGCTGAGCGAAAGGACGCTTAAGCTCTACTGTCTTTGACATTGTGCCTGTCACAGTAAACGGTTCAACATACTTGTAGAATGCGTCACGGTTCTCATCATTGCTTACAGCAGCTGTGTAATCTACCGCCATTGTCTTGGCTGCAAGATCAACAGTGTAAGGAGCCTCTGGAGCAGCTGCCCAGAAGATCATTGAATAAGTATTGCCAGTTGTAAGCTTAAGCTCAACAGTTGTCTTACCATTGATTACTGCGTCAGTAACTGTAAGGTCTGGGATCTCATTTCCTGCCTCATCGTAAACTGCATACTGGAGAACTGTAGCGCTCATACCGTCACTGTAAGTACGGGTAGCGATCTCTGGAGTCTCCACCTGGACAGACACAGAAGCGACCTCTCCGACATTAGCAACAGGAGCAAGATTATCCTGACATGATGTAGCAACCAGACCTGCGATTGCCATCATTCCAAATAAGATCTTTTTCATGACTTTGTGTTTTTAGTTTGTTATTAAATATAAAATTGTTTTTGCAAGCTATACCACGGTCAGGTGGTATAGCCCGATTATGATTTAGAGCTGATTGCCGTTCTCGTCGAAACGGATTGAATCAGTGAAGCCATAAAGAACTGGTGCACCTGTGCAGTCAAATACGTTATTGTTGCCATAGATGTCGAAGTTCAGAAGCTTCTTGTGTGCCTCAAACTTAGCCTCGTCGTTACCGAAGTCAACGAGAGTATAGTTGTGTACCCAGAGACCATACTTAGCCTTGAGGGTTGTATTCTTGATAGTAACGTTGTTCATGTCGTTACCGCTGTTGAATACGCGTACTGAGATGTATGAACATGCAAGCTTCGAGTTCTCAACGTTGAGTGTAACCTCGCCCCAGTTGTTGAGATGAGCTACGAATGCCATGTCTGAACCACCGTTGTTGTTCACTTCAGCGTCAACGATGTTAAGAACACCACCAGCTGTTACATCGAACACATTGATTGAGTTGTTCCAAGCCATGTTAGCACCTACATGTGAATAGTTGATTGTACCGTTCTTCACTGTGAGGTTAGCTGTCTTGCCATTTACACTGATGAAGTTATAGTTCTTGCCTGTAGATGAAGATGTTACTGTAATGGTCTTCTTGTTGAGATCAAGTGTACCGATACCTGCAAACTTCATGTATGTAAACTCATCTGCTGGAGACTCGATTGTGATATCCTGCGCAAGGGCCACTACCTCGTCAGCAGCGTTGAGATATGCCATTGGAGAAAGGCTTGAGAACTCACCGCCCTTGATAGTGATGGCTGAAGCAGCAATGGCATCTTCAGCATAGCTGTATACATCGCCATATACTCCGCTGAACTGGCCACCAGTTACTGTAACCTTCTCACACTGTGACTTGTTTGTACCACCGGTAACAGCGATGTCACCATCGATCACACCACCCTCGATGTTGATCTGTACATTGTCAAGCTTATTACCATAGTTGTATGAATAGATAGCAAGTCTGTAACCGCCATCCTGAGTTCCGTCTATTGCTGTAGCAGTAAGTTTACCACCCTTCACAGTGATATTTGCGTAAGGAGCGAGAGTTGTGCTGCCGCTTGGAAGCTGGTTCCAGATAGCACGAAGACCCTTGATCTCACCACCGTTGAGAGTGATGTCTGAAGACTTTGTCTCGCTGCCTACCCAGTTACGTACTGCTACATTGTAGTCGTTAGCGATTACACCACCGTTTACTACGAGTGTACCTGAGTTCTGAACTGTATAAAGAGCGTGTGGGAACTTCTTGCCCTCATAACCCTCTACATAGATGCTGAGGTTTGCATCAACTGTCAATGTACCAGCGTTTACAACTGCATAGTTACCCTTTCCATATGTAGAATCAGGCTCACCAGCATAGTTGAAAACAACATTACCGTTCTTGAGTGTAAGCTCACCGTTGTTCTGGATCATTGCCTGATTCTGAACGTCTGTTGTATAAGAAAGTGTATAACCGTTAAGGTTGATTACAAGTGACTTGCCAGCTGAAACTGTCAATGCAGGAACAGGAGCAGCACGTGTAACAGGTGCTGTAAGAACGATATCCTTGTCGAGTACAACCTCCTCTATCTCTTCATTTGCAACAGCAGCCTCAAACTCAAGTTCATTTGTAACCTTTGCAATCACTGGAGCCTCTACATTGTTATCCTCCTCATCATAATCAGGAAGAATCTCGACATTGATGTCAACGTTGCTTGTAAGGAGCTGGCCGTAAAGGTTTGTACGGTGGTTGCGCTGTACTGGAACAGAACCAACTGTGCGTACTCTTGGAGTTGCCTCACCTTCAGCCGCATATGCAAACTCAACATCTACAACTTCCTTCTCAGCATTTACGAGAAGGTAGTTCATCGCAATGTAGTCATAACCTGCAACTGGGAATGTCTCACCTTCAGGAATTGCGTTTGCTGCAAATGTAACCTCTGTCTCACCTGTTGCTACTCCAGTGAAGAGATCGAGTGTAGTGTATACATTGGATACCTTTACTGAAGAGGTAGCAGGAACATAACCTGTAGCAGCAGCCGCAGCGAAGTCGTTTGTACCGACGTTAAGCTGTGCAAACGGACGCTTGAGCTCGATTGTCTTTGACATTGAGCCTGTTACAGTAAATGTCTCATACTTGTAGAAAGCATCGAAGTCCTCATCGTTGCTGAGAGCACCCTCATAATTTACTGTCATTGTCTTAGCTGCAAAGTCAACTTCATATGGAGCAGACTCTGAAGCAGCCCAGAAGATTACGCCATACTCGTTACCGGTAGTAAGCTGCAGCTCTACTGTTGCAGTCATATTGATCTCGGCATCAGTCACTGTGAAATCGTTGATGATCTCGCCTTTCGCATCATACACAGCATACTGAAGGACAGTTGCAGTGGTACCATCACTGAAAGCACGGGTAGCGATCTCTGGTGTTTCAACCATAAACGAAACAACAGCTGTTTCGCCCTCATTTACGACAGGAACAATCTGATCCTGGCATGATGCGGCAAACAGCCCTGCGATTGCCAACATTCCAAATAAGATTTTCTTCTTCATAGTTAGTGAAATTTAATTGGTTATAGAATCTCAATATTATAGTCATCTCCATCGTATCCTGGATTTACGGATACGCCTCCATTAGCAATTGATGTAAGGAATTCACCCTTTACAAGAGTAAGCTTGCTTCGTACAATCGGAACCTGGATTGGGTTGGTCGACGACATCAGTTCGCCTTCCTTGTTATATACTTCAACTGAAATGGAAAGTGTCGTCTCCGTGCCATTGACAAAGATATAGTCGAATCCAAGATTCATTTCATTGTCGTTTTCAATGGACATCCTGCTTCGATACGTCATGTTGGTCCATGAATCAGCCGGCTTGTCTGTAAAGATGTTATACGAGCAAGGCATGAAGGCAGAATACTTGAACATTACCGTATATTCTCCGAGATTGATGCTTTGAAGGAGTTTGTCGAAAGTCTGGTTTGACTCAAGTTCAGAGCTCAGCATTCCCCTATCCTTCATCATGGCCATGACTCTTGTGATGAATACGTCTACATCCGTCGATACGAACTTGTACTTACCCATCGGACGAACCATTGACGCAGTCGCCTGATTGTCGATCGCGGCAGCATCAGCACCTGTATAATAGGCTGGATTCAAGACAGTTGCACTTGCTGTACCGCGGAAGGCATCTCGGTAGTCATTGCTTCCGGAGTGGTTGTTTCTGTCCATGAGGATGATCTCCGAGAAATCTGAAGTATTGTAATACTTGTCTTCCTTGCTTCCAGCATCAACATAGTCGCACCAGACACGGAATGTCCAGTCTCCCTCACAGAGTTCAAGACGTGCAGTATAGTCAAGTTCTTCGACTTCATCCTTTGTAAAGACGAATGTCTTATCAGGGACTCTGCTCTCGCCCACTACATTGTCGGTACGGTATGCATTGACGATGTAACGGACATCATGAACAGCCTCCTGAGACTTTGTATCATCATCAGAACGTGTGTATGTTATCTCCTTGTGCAGAGGCATCTCAGTACTGAAGTCAAGATGCAAAAGGAATGGAACGAGACCATCTCCTTCTTTCGGGAATTCGTGGACATCACAACCTGCGAATGTAAGGAAGGATACCACCAGCAACATTATGTAACGCGATATCTTCTTCATTACTTACGGGTTTTAAGGTCGAAACGGTAAAGAATGCTTACAGAGGCATTGTCGATACCGAAATATGTCTTTTCGCGGGAACCGACGTATTTGCCGTCTTCTACATTATAGAACACATCATAGTGCAAAGGATAGACGCCACCGCCAAGAGTGAATTCCATGAACCATCTCTTATCAGCAGATATAGGAATTCTATATCCGGCGTCAAGGCCTCCGCCCAATGCAGGAGTCTTACCGTCATGATCCTGATAACGGTAATCTCCGCGGAACGAGTAGTTATATTGCGCAACTCCCAAATGAGCTCCAACGAAGAAGCCCTGGTTGTCCTCCTTGAACCAGTACCTTATCTCAGGATATGCCGAAAGTGTACGGAACTTTATATTATGGACAAAATAGTTATGCGCAGCATAGTACATATGGAAATTGAGCGACCAATGCTTTGCAAGATCGATTTCTGCACCTAAATTGGTCATGGACAGGGCCAAGCCGATGGCATTTGTCTTGAGATACAGACCACGGCGGAAGGAAGGCTCGATGACTTCGTCAGGTTCCGGTTCCGGAACAGGTTCAGACTGAACTATGGCCATCGTATCGACCTTGACGTCTACACCTCCTACTTCAATAGCCTCATCCGGCAATTCAACATCTTCGATTTCTGCCTCATATTCATCCTTATAAATTACAAAGACTACATATGCATTACGCATCTGGGCAAAATAACGATCATTGAGGATACGCCATACACTGCCATTATCCAGGGCCTGAAGTTCTGAGATGGATTCCCTTCCGATTATTTCCAAGACTTCTTCCCTGTATGGAATGTCGGATGACGATATCTGTTCGGTAAGGAAATCCCATGAAATATAACTGTCATCACGTCTGATGAGGTCTTCCGGAATATCTATTTCAGTGCGCACCAAAGATTCAAGAGCCTCAAGGCGCTTTCTGGCGAGCTGTCTGTTTAAGTTGGAACTACCCTCAGGTGAAGCGGAACCGCAGAAGTATACTTCGAGAATTGTGAGAGATGTATCTGACTTCACTTCTTCAAAGAAGGAAACTATTTCAGCAAGCTTCTGGGAATTGCCTGCATAAGTCCTATCAATGTCAGATTTATTCAGACGGAAATCAACTCCGATTTCAGTGCGGGTTATCTGGGAGTAAGCCGACACCGATGCCAAAAGCATTATAATCAATATGATGCCTATCTTTTTCATGGTTTTGGTTAAGTCCGTCTATAAAATGTGTGCCACAAATATATAAACATTTTGTAATAAATACCTAAATTAGTCGAAATTTTGTCGCAACGAGTCTTTTTTAGTAAACATACACCTTAAAACATGAAGACCTTATTCAAGAAGATCTATTCGAAGGTACCGGCAGGCATCATATGCCTTATCATAGTGTTCGGATTCTTCGGCTATCTTGGTTCAAAGATGGGAACGCCTAACATGATAAACACGATCATGAACACAGCCCATGACCTGCTTCTCAACACAGTGTTCTACCTTATGGCGATCTGCGTCATTACAGGGGCACTCGGAAGGATCTTCGTGGAATTCGGAGTTGTGGACATGCTTGAAAAGGTGCTACGTCCTCTCATGAAGCCGCTTTTCAACCTTCCAGGCGTTGCCTCATTGGGAGCGGTCCTGACCTTCCTTTCCGACAATCCGGCAATCATCGCCATGGCACAGGACAAGAAGTTCAGCAGATACTTCAGAAAATATCAGTTCATCTCCCTCACAAACTTCGGAACGGCATTCGGAATGGGACTTCTGGTAATCGTATTCATGGTCGGCCAGGGATTCTATGCAGAGCCGTTCATCGGTCTATTCGGCGCGATCTGCGGATGCATCGTATCCACAAGGCTTATGCAGAGATTCGTCTTGAAGGCATACCCTGCATATCTTGAGGAATGTGCGTGTTCAGAGGAAGAGATAGCGGTCATCGAGGAAACCAAGGAAAGGAAACCTTTGTTTCAAAGAATACTTGATTCGCTTCTTGATGGAGGTAAGACAGGTGTAGAAGTAGGACTTGCAATCATTCCGGGCGTGCTCATCATCTCCACATTGGTCATGATCCTGACTTTCGGTCCTGGTGAAGCAGGCGCATACACAGGTGCCGCATACGAAGGCGTGGAACTTCTCCCATGGATCGGAAGTAAGTGCGGATTCATCTTCAAGTGGCTGTTCGGATTTACTGACCCACATCTCATCGCCTTCCCTATCACGGCATTAGGCGCAGTAGGAGCGGCATTGGGACTGATTCCCAACTTCATTGAAGCCGGATGGATCGACGGAAATGCAATTGCGGTATTTACAGCCATCGGAATGTGCTGGAGCGGATATCTCAGCACCCATACGGCGATGCTTGATTCGCTGGGATTCAGAAACCTTACTTCAAAGGCCATCCTTGCCCACACAATCGGCGGACTTGTTGCAGCTTTCGCGGCACACTGGGTGTATTTCCTTTATTCGCTGATATAAAAGGAGTTATTTCTCCACGATCCTGACCTCATAGAGCTTAGGCCAGTTCTTGCCAGTAAGATAGATCTTCTTTGTATCGGGATTGTAGGCGATTCCGTTAAGGACGTCAGTGTCATCCGTATAAAGTTCTCTTGGAAGAAGTCCCCTGCAATCAATCACACCTTCTACCTTTCCATTCTTGGGATTGATGATGACGATCTCGTCTGATGTATAGACATTAGCCCAGACCTTACCGTTGATGTACTCCAGTTCATTGAGCCATCTTACCGGACGTCCGTCGATGGTAACGAGCTGCTTGCGGTCAAGAGCGAACTGACCGTTCATGAAAAAGAGGTTGGCAGAACCGTCAGATGCGATGAGCTGTTTTCCATCGGTTGTGATGCCCCATCCTTCACGCGGATATTTCCATGTCGACTTGTACTCAAGAGTAGCGGCATCATAGATAAAGGCAACCTTTGATTCCCATGTAAGGATGTAGAGGTCATCTCCGAAGACTACCGAACCTTCAAGGAAGTACTTCTGGTCGAAATTGAGTCTTTCAAGTGCTTCGCCTGTTTCCATATCTACCTTGCGGAACGTCGATTTTCCATGAACACCCGTACTTTCATACATCTGGCCATCATGGAAGAAGAGACCTTGAGTATAGGAATCAGTATCATGGGGATATTCTGCCACGATTTCAAGTCTGTATTCACGGACCTTCGCTTCAGTGCAGGATAGAAGTAAAAGTGATGTTATTATAGCTGCGATTACTCTCATATTCGGTGTTTAAAGTGTGACAAAAGTACGTAAAAATTACTATTTGAGAAAATATTGTTAAATTTGCAGGATAAATGAACTCTACTTCATGAGTACCTATTATATAATAATGGCATCCATGGCCGTGATGGCCGTAATCGTATTCGTAGCCCTTTTCTACTTCAAGGCCGGATACGGATATCTGTCAACCACCAACTGGGGTCCTAAGATCAGCAACAGGACTGCATGGGTGCTGATGGAAGCTCCTGCTTTCATTTTCCTCCTGTACTACACGATCAGGTTCGCCCTTTCGGGAGCAGAGACCGGCAATTCAAAGATTGTACTGTACATAATGGCCGGCTTCTACCTCATGCACTATTTCCAGAGATCGTTCATATTCCCGCTCATGATGAGAGGAAAGAGCACAATGCCGATTGCAATCATGCTCATGGGATTGGTCTTCAATACATTGAACGCATACCTCATCGCAGGATGGCTTTATGGCGAGGCACCTGCAGGAATGTATGGAACCGACTGGCTGGCAAGCCCTAAATTCATCATCGGCACACTCATCTTCCTTGGAGGAATGGCAATCAACCTCCATTCCGACCATGTAATCAGGAACCTTCGCAAGCCGGGCGACACAAGACATTACATCCCACGCAAGGGATTCTACAAATACGTGACCTCAGCCAACTATTTCGGCGAATTTACCGAGTGGATCGGCTATGCAATTCTGACCTGGTCTCCAGCAGGAGCCCTCTTCGCAATCTGGACATTCGCAAACCTCGGCCCACGTGCCAAGTCGCTGACCGAGAAATATGAGAAGGAATTCGGCGAGGAGTACAAGAAACTTAATAAGAAACACATTATTCCATTCATATGGTAACCAGCGAATTATTCACACCTTTCAAGATCGGTCCGATAGAGCTTCGCAACAGAACCATCAGATCTGCAGCATTCGAGGCGATGTGCCCAGGACAGCGTCCGTCAAAGGAACTATTCGACTACCACACAGCGGTTGCACGCGGAGGAATCGGCATGACTACCGTAGCATATGCAGCAGTCTGCAGAAGCGGCCTTTCTTTCGAAAATCAGTTATGGATGCGCGAGGAGATCGTTCCTGAACTCAGGAAGCTCACAGACGCCATCCACGCAGAAGGAGCCAAGGCTTCGATTCAGCTTGGCCACTGCGGCAACATGTCGCACAGAAAGATCTGCGGATGCGTTCCATACGGAGCAAGCCGCGGATTCAACCTCTACTCGCCTACCATCGTTCAGAAAATGAACATGAAGCAGATCGAAGAGGTTGCCCAGGCATATGGAAAGGCTACAGAACTCGCAATCGAGGCAGGATTCGACGCAGTAGAGATCCACGCAGGACATGGATATCTCATCTCGCAGTTCCTCTCTCCATATACAAACCACCGTCGTGATGAATTCGGCGGAAGCCTTGAAAACCGCATGCGCTTCATGAAGATGTGCGTGAACAATGTGGTGGCTGCAGGAAAGGGCAAGATTGCACTTTTTGCAAAACTG
Organism: Candidatus Cryptobacteroides sp.; assembly: GCA_045646785.1. Lineage (GTDB taxonomy): Bacteria > Bacteroidota > Bacteroidia > Bacteroidales > UBA932 > Cryptobacteroides. The sequence goes on from JAZRLI010000042.1 coordinate 20,561, forward strand.
AACACCCGTGACGGCTTCAAGGGCGGTCAGGAAACTGACGAACTCATCGAAGTGGCAAAGGAACTCCGCGACCTCGGAATAGAGTCAATCGTACTGTCAGGAGGATTCGTAAGCCGTCACCCTCAGTATGTAATGCGCGGACAGTTCCCTGTAAAGACCATCGTGCATTACTTCCCATGGAGCAAATGGTGGCTCAAGGCAGGTGTCGCTCTTGCAGGAAAGATCGTTGCCCCTACGGTTCCATTCAAGAAGTTGTACTTCATGGAGGATTCGCTCAAGTTCCGTGAGGCAATGCCAGACTTCCCGTTCGTATATGTAGGTGGAGTGACTGACAGAAAGAGCGCAGACGAGGCTGTGGCAAAGGGCTTCCCTATGATCCAGCTTGGAAGAGCCGTACTCGAGGACACTGACTTCGTAAACAAGATGCAGACTGACGAGAACCACTGCAGCGGCTGTACGCACAGCAACTTCTGCATCGGACGAATGTACTCTAAATCAATGCAGTGCCACAAGCATTGCGAAGACATAACTCCGGCCCTCAGGAAAGAGGTCGAGAGGCTCAACAGACAGAATGACAGGATTGAGCGCAAGCTCGGATACAAATAGTTCATTGAAATATCAGGTGGGATGATCTGTCGCTGAAGGAAACTTCAGAGGAAAGTCCGGACTGGGTAGGGCGACCTGCTGTGGAAAGCACAGATGGGAGTAATCTTATGAATGCCGTAACAGAAAACAAACCGCCCGCAAGGGTAAGGGTGAAACCGCGAGGCAAGAGCTCACGACGTCGTATGGCGACATATGGCGGTGACGGCACCAGGACCAGCAAGACCATGTATACTGGAATGTCCGCAAGGACAAATGGGCTGCCCGCTCATTT
>JAZRLI010000043.1:0-25737 GCA_045646785.1 Candidatus Cryptobacteroides sp.
CGTTGACCATGAGCGTTATGACCGGCTTGAACTCTGGCCTGAGCGCAGAATTAGAGTATGAATATGCCGGCTGGACATCAAAGACGATCACGTCTTCCACTCCCGGAAATGACTCCAGGAATATCATCGGCTCATCTTCAAGTTTCATGTCAAATGGTGCCATACATGAAAGGCATGAAACCGACATCAGAAGCATCAATATGTATTTTCCTATCTTCATCTTCTTAGAATTTAAGTGTGTAACTGAATGTCGGCACGATCGGGATTATGCCATAGCTGACTCCATAATAAGCGAATGTCTCTCCATTGAAGCTCTTGTCATATACGTCAGCAGCAATCGGATTGGTCCTTGAATATGCATTATAGATGCTCAGGTTCCAGATGCTTGTGTTGCCTCGTCTGGTGGTCTTCACGAAGTTGAGTCCCACATCAAGTCTGTGATAGTCAGGAAGTTTTACATTATTAGGTTCGGTATAGAGATTACCGTCCCAACCGTCTACACCATGTGTCGCCATCGTCACCCTGCTTCCGCTATGCCAGTTCCATGCGCCGTATACCTCGAGACGCTTTCCGAACTTATGCTTTGCCATGAGGGTGAGTTTATGGCGGTTGTCGTTCCTGTCACGATACCATGTATGGAAGAAATCGTCGAACTTCCTCTGGTTCCATGACAAGGTATAATACACATTCGCCTCAGTCTTTCCGTCATCATATCCAAAATCAAGTTCTGCTCCCCACGAACGGCCCAAACCTGTCTGGTAACTGCTTTCCCATCCTGTCAACGGAGGGAATATGTTATACACTCCCGCATACTCGATGAGGTTGTACATCCTCTTATACCATCCTTCCACATTCAGATGCATGTGGCGAGGCAGGTTCGTGTACACGCCACCTGCAACTTCACGCGAACGCGAAGGTCTGATCTTCGGCGTGGACGGAAGCCACGAATTAGTAGGAAGGTCGAGATAGAGGGATGAAACCAGATGGCTCGGCTGGCTCATTTCCGTATATGAAAGCTTGGCTGAGATGCGGTCATTGAACGAATAGTTCATCGCAAGTCGCGGCTCGAGGGAATGCCATACCTTCTCTCCGGTTCCATATATGCTGTAGCGGAGTCCGGCATTGATCGAAAGGTCCTCTGTCACAGCTATTTCATCCTCACCATACACAGAGGCCTCTACGGTATTATACCTGAGAGAATCAGCATATGCCACATTGGTGTATGTCTTGCCGCCAAGGGAGACATCTGTCTTGGCAGTCGCATTCGGAGCATATATATGGAACTGTACAGTCGCACCATATCTCAACTTCTGCATGTCCCCTACCTTATGGAACACATCCGACTTTATGCCCATGTTATGGACATTGGAATGGTTGTATTGTCCAGAAGTATAATCGGTGTTTTCGCCTTTGTCGATCTCGCGTACGGCGAACGAAAGGTTGGAAAGGGAGCCGCTGTAGTATGCGATGCTCTTCATCGACATCCTGTCGTTGAACTCATAGTCCCAGTTCAGGGAGCCCAATATGTTGCCCCACGCGAGGGAAGCATTCATGATGTCGCGAAGCTCATAGTTCTGATAGTCCTTGTATATGTTGTCCATCTTGGCCTTGAACACATCCCTGCCGGAATAGAAGTTGGCAGACAGGATGTTGCTGTCGCTGAACCTGTGGGTAACCTTCACGTTGAAATCGGAAAACGCGTAACGGCCACCGCTTCTGTCAGGCTTATTGATATGGTTGACCACTGCAAAGACAGGGATCGTAAGCGTCTCGGTCCATGTCCTTCTCAGTCCGACATTGAACGATGTCCTGCCCTTCCACAGAGGTCCTTCAAACTGAAGACGTCCGTCGATGAGGCCGAGAGAGAAAAGTCCGTGATACTCGTTGAAGTCTCCATGCCTTGTAGTCACATCCACCACCGAAGACATCTTCGAGCCGTATCTTGCAGGAAATCCGCTCTTGTAGAAGTCCATGCTTCCAATCACATCCGAATTGAATGACGAGAATAATCCAAGGAGATGGCTTACCTGATAGATGGGCACTCCGTCGAGCAGGAAAAGGTTGTCGCTTCCGTCACCACCATGGACATAGAATCCGGAAAGGAGTTCCGTTCCGGAGCTTACTCCCGGCAGAAGCTGGAGGGTCTTTATGACATCGGGGGTGCTGAACAAGGCGAAACCGGAGTTTATGTCCTTGCTGTCGATGCGCTTGAGACCTGTCTGGGTGCTGTTTCTCTTGGGATCGACGACAGCGGTGACAATTGATTCATTGATGGTATCATGCTGTTCCTCGATCAGGATCGTGTAGTCCTTGGGTTTCTTCTTCGCCCCCGCCTTGGTAAGAACCACATATTTCCTCATCACCTCATACTGGATACCCGTGCCTTTGAAAAGGATTTCAAGGCAGGTCTCAAGAGGATCAGATACCTTCATCTCGGGTCCGGTATAAGGCACCTCGACATCAAGGGATGAGTCGTAAATGAAATTCACATCATGACGGAAATGAAGAAGCTCCATCTGTGACTTCAGCGTAGAGACTGCCTGACTTTTCTCCTGGGCAGAGGCAGTCAGTGCATCCGGCCATGAAACAAAGGCCAGAAGAAAGATAGTTGCAAAATAAATCAGTACGTGCTTCATTGTAAGTCCTTAATGATCCTATCTACGGATTATGGTCACGTCAAGAGCCGACTCTATCAGTTCGATGATAAGGTCAAGGTCGTCGGTCACGAACTCTCCACTGAGCTGCTTAGACAGGTCATTTGCAGCGAAAGACACATGGTAATAGTCTGAAAGACAGTCAAGGACATCCTTCAAAGGAGTCTGGTCGAAGACAAATGTTCCCCTCTGCCATGCAATGGCATTCGCATCGGCATCCTCATCCACCACCGGCATGACATCACCGCCCTCAAGGCTTGCGGCCATTCCTTCAGTCAGGATGACACCTTCAGTCTTGCTGTTCCTTGCAAAGAGGACCTTTCCTTCATCGACATAGACCCTTACCACGTTTTCTCCCGAACCGTCGACCATGAACTCAGTACCGAGAACCCTGACAAATGCTCCGTCAGTCTCGATTTCAAACGGTCTGGCCTCGTCGCGAGCAACATCGAAATAGACCTTTCCATCCATCTTCACCTCTCGTACATCCTTCATTCTGAATCTGATGCTCGAACCTGGAGTGAGGGTGACATCAGTACCGTCCGGCAGCACTACGCCATGCTGCAAGGATGATGCGGTAACCTCAGTCCACTGTCCGGACCTGTGATTCATGAACAGAAATACTCCGAGAAGAACGGCAGCTGCAGCTGAAAGTCCTATCCTGACGAAATTCAATCGACGGCGTACAGGTCTCATGCCCTGGGATTCACGGAAGCGTCCGATAGCCTTCTGTGTATCGAATGCGCCTTCCTTGTAATGCCTGAGCACAAAGTCCAGATGTCTGTCTTCAGAGTGTGACATAATCGTTGATAAAAATCTGTTTCCGCCATTAAGACGGAGGTTTAAGGAAATAGTACTATCTGTTTTTGAAAAATTATGCAAAAATCCACATATATATCTTCCTCACCCCTTCCTTCAGTACATTCAGGGCCTTGCTTATCTGGTTCCTGACCGTGTTGATGGAAAGTCCGAGTTCTTCAGCTATCTCTTCATACTTGAGTCCGTCCCTCTTGCTCAGGATGAAGACCTCCCGGCATTTCTCGGGCAAGGAATCGATCGCAGTCCACATCCTGGCTTCCTGCTGAGAACGTTCCTGGGCATCATCGTCATCGATGATTCCATATGTATCGTAAGGCTTAAGGGATTCTGTAGGAACGCCTTTACGTCTGAGCTGATCAAGACATCTGTTCCTGACAGTCGTATAAAGGTAGGACTTGCGGTTGGCGATCTCAGTCCCCTGCTGAATCTTTTCCCACAATGTGGCAAAGCATTCCTGCACCACATCTTCCGCAGCATCCACATCCGAAAGATAATGCAGGGCATAGATGCACAAGGGCCTGTAGTTGTAACTGAACAGACTCTCGAAATCCACATTGTTATTTGTCATCATGACCGCCATACCCGACAAAAGTACAAATTATTATCTAATGCATGGTACTGTCGCAACTATTTTACGTCATATATGCAACTAAATGGTAACTTTACGCATCTATAATAAGGAAATCATAAAACGACACTGAAATGAAAGCACGAATCATCTCCCTTCTCATAATAACGCTTCTGGCCTCATCATGTTCACTCCTTAGATATCAGGCTTTGGAGGAAGAATATAACAAGACATGGACGGGCAGAAGCTATGCGGAAATCGTAGAAGAGTTCGGCGCTCCGGACAGGATAGTGCCGGACGGCAAAGACGGCAGCATCGCGGTATATGAAAAGTTCACGACCACAACGCAGACCGATGTCAATACGCATTTCGGATATTTCGATCCGGACTACACAACCACTGTAAGCAGCGACAAGATCTACAAGCAGTTCTTTATCGGAAGTGATGACATCTGCTACAAGGTCAAGAGCAACGAACAGGAACTGGATCCGAAAAGCGTAAGGAATTCCAGATTGACATGGGGAATCTCCGGAGGAATCTTCGTCTTTCTTGCTGCAATACTTCCTGCCTTCCTATAAGGCTACAGAAATTTTATCAAATTTCCGCAATAATTTATTGTTTTTCAATAAAAACGGTTTTATATTTGCATATCGAAAAACAATAAATACTTATTGCTTTATGGAAAAGACCTCAACAAAATCCCTCAAGTGGCTTGCCGGACTGATCATCCTCTTCGGCGCATTCTATCTCGTCTTCCTTGGCGTACAGACATGCAGTTTCCTCTTCGGAACACCGAACCCAAGTCAGGTAAGCTGGTCGGAAGACATCAGATTCCTCCAGAACTTCGTCATCATCTTCAAGTTCGCAGGAGCCCTCGCATTCTTCATCCTGCTCACCTCATTCATCTTCAACTGCATCAAGGCATTGAAGGACGGAACGCTTTTCCCAAGAAAGAACGTCAGGATCCTCTACGGATGCGCAGCAGCGACATTCATTTCGCTTTTCTGCAACAGCAACATGCACCTGCTTCAGGGAACAAGGGCCATTCATCTTGATTTTGCTGAAGTATTCGTACCGATAGTGATCTGTGCATTCGCAATCATCTACCGCATCGCCGTACAGGTCAGCGAAGAAAACAGTCTAACCATCTAAACCTGTCAGTCATGCCGATCATAGTAAACGTAGACGTAATGCTGGCCAAGAGGAAGATGTCCTCTGGAGAACTGGCAGAAAAAATAGGAATAACCCAGGCCAACCTCTCCATCCTCAAGACAGGCAAGGCCAAAGCCGTAAGATTCACCACGCTGTCAGCCCTCTGCAAAGCACTGGACTGCCAGCCGGGAGATATCCTTGAATATCAGCCTGGCGAGGAAGGATCAGAGGAATAGACCCAACCTCTCCCTGACATACCTCACACTGGCGGCATACTCGTCGTCGGTTGTGAGGTGTTCTATTATCATAGGCATCTGTGGATCCTCGGCGTCTGCAAGACGGGCATAGAGTTCGAGGTCGAGGGCTCCCATTCCGCAGGCACATTCCTCAAGCTGGAAGGTATATTCCTCCTTCAGCCTGACATCCTTCAGGTGGCAGCTACAGATGGTTCCATGGAGCTTCTCAAAGCATTCGTGAAGGAACTCGTCGTTGAAGAAATATTTCTGCGGAGACGTGATCATATTCACCACGTCAAGATGGGTGCCGAACTCGGGGCGATCCACATCCTCGATCAGACGGAGATATTCATCCGGACTGCTCGGAATCATCCATGGCATCGATTCGATGCTGAATTTCGCGTTTTTCGGGCGGGCAGTATCGATGATCTCACGGATCATGGCAACAGCCTCCTTCCATATTTCAGGGCTGAAATTGCCACGGTATCCGCCATCCCATCTCGGTCCGCATGGTGTACCCACCACATTTACGCAGCACTTCGCTCCTATCTCATCTGCCATCCTCAACTGGCCTACCGCATAATCGATCCATTTTCTGCGCTCCTGAGGGTCAGCAGCAAGGGTATTGCGCCATACTCCGACCTCAGCAATCACCAATCCGGCCTCATCTGCGGCCTTCTTGTACGCCATGAACTTATCTTCGCCCTCAATATATGAGACCGGAAAGTTTACGGATTTCAGGCCGAGTGCGACATGCTTCGAGGCCCAATCCTGCGGAGACGAATGCTCCAGCTGCGACGATATTCCAAGATACATCAGAATTTCCTCCTATGAATTACTGTCGGGTCCATGTCATCAAGTGACTTCACTCCTGTCCTTGCCATGATGCCTGCAAGTTCCGCGTTCATCTCGTATATCCTCTGAGCCACAGCCTCCGGTCCGTCCTTCAGCAAAGGCATCAGATGGCGGCCTACAGAAACAGCCTTTGCTCCGAGGGCAAGGCATTTATATGCATCCATTCCACTGATGATTCCGCAGTCCACGAACACCGGAATCTCATTTCCTACCGCCTTTACGATCTCCGGCAGCACCATCAGTGGCGGCACTGAATAATCCACCATTCCGTGGTGGTGCGAAACGACAAGTCCTGCACATCCTGCCTTGACGCATTTCTCGGCATCACGAGGACTCAAGACTCCCTTCACTACGAAAGGTACTCCGGCTGCCTGGACGAATTCAGACAGTTCCTCAACGCTCTTCGACTTCATAGGAAGTCCGAACACATCATCATAGCCTCCGATAGAGTTGAACGCATGGTCGGTATCCATTCCGACAGCAAAGCATCCGGTCTTCACGGCATGCTCGATCTTACGGAAGACTTCCCTGTTGTCAGCATGAGGCTTGATTATCTTTATTGACCTTGCCCCTGTCGCTACGACGCTCTCAAGCTCGGCATCCTCGCCCATTCCGACCCAATGGGCGGCATTTGCCAGGGCAGCACCTTTGCCATATATCGCCATGCCGTCAGAAGGATTGTGCAGATGGGAAAGTGCGGCTGTCATTATCGGAGTATCGAATTCCTCTCCGAAAAGTTCCATCTTCGTAGATGGCAGTTCCGAATCGATATAGCGGGTCTCCAGAAGCAGAGAATCAAAGTAATCGCGTGTTATTGTGTCTGGGTTTGATGAGTATTTCATAATTATCGTCTTTTAGCAATTTCCATATTGATTTCGTCCATCCTTTCATCGGAGAGTTCGTATTTTCCGATTATGAATATAGCCAGCACGAAGAGTACTGCCGGTATGAGCGTAACCAGCCAGAGTATACCCTGCTCGGCAAGAGGAGTCTGTATCTTTGCAGCAGAATCGAAGCCGACCCAAGCAAGCACAAGGCCTGGGATCACGCCACCGAGAGCCATTCCCGCCTTCATGAATATGCATATCAGGGAGCCGACAATGGCCGCAACACGACGACCTGTGGTATATTCTCCGAATGTCACCACCTCAGGAACCAGGGCCCACATATAACCGGTCGCAACAAGGACTCCCGCACTCTTTATGAACTGAACCACGCAGAGCAGAGGGAAACATGACTTGAGGGCCGGAACAGAGATTACCGCATACATAAGTATCATTCCGACGACCGATATGCCAAGGAACAGCCTGAACATCCCCGCCTTGCCGATCTTCTTCTTGATTGCGGGAACAAGGGGCAGGAAGATGAAGGCAGGAATAGTACCGAGCCACATGAATGCTGTGGTCATGAACGGGGTGGCACCGATATTATATGTCATGAAGTATGAATCCGCGGCATTGCTGATGCTCATTGTAGTGTAGGCCACTATGAAGAAGAATGACAATACACGCAGAGGTCTGTTCCGCACGAGTTCCATCCACAGGTCGCTGACCTTCACATTCTCCGTATCCTTGGCATCCATCACGATGCGTTCCTTGCTCTCGAAGAAGCACCAGACCAGAAGGGCCAGGCCGGTCAGGGCAAATATGCTCATGGTTATGAACCATGCTCCTGCGGATTCAGGAGTATTGTAAACCGCCTCCATCCTGCCCGTATCGGCATTATAGGCCTTAGGTGCAAAGATTGCGATGACCAGAGGCAAAGTCTTGATTATCAGACCGGCGAGATTGGCCATGAACATCCTGACGCTTGTAAGGACGGTTATTTCATGGGTATCACGGGTAAGAGATGAGTTCAGGGCGCTGTACGGAACATTGATCAGGGTAAAGCACATGCTCATGCCCACATATGTGACATAGGCATACAGCAGCGAACCGCTGAATCCGTTCCAGAAGCAGAGAATGGCAAATGCAGCGAGAGGAACGCCGGCAAATATAAGCCAGGAACGATACTTTCCCCATCGCGGATTCGCCTTGTCGATGAATGCACCCACGACAGGGTCCCATATCACATCAATAATACGGACTACAAGAAACATCACTGCTGAGACGCTTGGCTTGAGTCCGTATACGTTTGTATAGAAGAAGAGAAGCCAGATGCTTACAGTCTGATAAATGAGATTCTGCGCAAGATCTCCGCTGCTGAAGCCGATCCTTTCCCTCCATGAGAGTTTATAACATCCGTTTTCCATAGATTTGTGAGCAAGTTGGTTACTTGCCCACAAATTTATAAAAAATTTAGTAGTTTTCCTTCATCGGCTCAAAGTAAGCCTGAGGGTAGAGACATGCAGGACATGTCTTCGGTGCAGCCTCAGCCTCCACGATGTAACCGCAGTTACGGCACTGCCACCATATCTTGCCGTCCCTCTTGAAGAAATCTCCGTCTGTAAGGCGGCTCAGAAGCTTGAGATAACGACGCTCATGCTCTGCCTCAACCTTTGCGATGTTCTTGAATGTTGCGGCGATCGCAGGGAAGCCCTCTTCTGAAGCAACCTCAGCAAACTCCTTGTAAAGAACATCCCATTCCTCGTTCTCGCCCTTCGCTGCAGCAAGGAGGTTGTCCATGGTGCTACCCACAACTCCAGCAGGGTATGTAGCAGTGATTTCAACCTCACCTCCTTCGAGGAAATTGAAGAATCTCTTCGCATGCTCCCTCTCCTGCTCCGCTGTCTCCATGAAGACTCCTGCAATCTGCTCGTAACCTTCCTTTCTTGCTACTTCAGCGAAGAATGTATAACGTGATCTTGCCTGGCTCTCGCCTGCGAATGACTTGAGCAGGTTCTGCTCGGTTCTTGTGCCTTTTACACTTTTCATATCGTTGTTGTTTAATTATTTGACGTTTTTTGTTATCTTTCGAATGCAAATATAATACTAATTTTCTAATTTGGAAATATTCTAAATTAAAATTATGAGAAAAATTGCAATATTTCTTTTTTGGGGCGCATTCCTGTTGAACTGCTGCCTATCGATGGGCGCAGAAAAGCAGTTTAGAAACTCCATAGACTGGGGTACAGGACTCAGCATGGGACCAGTAGGCATGTATGAATATCCAGGCGAAAGCGTATTTGCAAAAGGCATCGACTTCTCGATGAGATATACAAGATTCATCGATGACAACTGGGGCGTCTTCCTCGAGGGAGACATCTCATACAATTCCGCATCCAGAAAAAGTTATTTCGGCAAACTTGACAGACTTGACGGAGGCAGGTACACATACAGCCTGTTCAAGCTTGGCAACTCGACTCAAGGACGCTTTGTCTCCGGAGCCTATGTCGGCTGCGTATATCGCCATGACATCAACAGGTGGAGTTTCCGTCCGAGAGTCGGATTCGGAATGGCGGGATATCAGTATCAGAGGAACAGGTACTACAGAAATGAAACCGGAGGAGACTCATCTTCTCCGCAGGCTGTCCTTATACTTCCTTCATACGAGGAGGGCATCGGTGCATTCTACACCATCCCTGCAGGAAAAATAGGACTGCAGACAAATTATTTCGTGACAGAGCGCTTCTTCCTCGCACTTGACCTGGACTTCACCATATTCATGTCACATCATGTCTATAGGCAGAAGGTATACAATACAGAGAAGAAAGAGAACAACGCCGCCGAAATAATCCTGACCCTTGGACTTGCAGAAAACTACAGACGTACAGACCTGGTCAGCAGCACACGCATCAACACCAGCACTCCCCCAATGGGTGCAGTGAGATTCACAATAGGATGGGATTTTTAACGAACGATACACCTATGGCATGGTATATGCTCTATCACCAAACGACTTTTAGTTAGTTAGACATAAATACTGAACGAACAGAAAACCGCCCGGCGAAGTGATTTTGCCGGGCGGTGTGTATTCAATATATATAGTAAGTTTCCCCTTTATCAGACAGTTATTTCAGAACTACAGTGTCAAACCACTTTTCGAGTTCTTCGCTCCATTCGGTCTTATAGATATAGTTGTCACCCCAACCGAAACCGTGACCGCCTGAAGGGTAGATATGCATTGTTGCGCTTACCCTGTTCTCTACAAGAGCCTCGTAATAAAGAAGGCTGTTCTTGATTGGAACGAGGAAGTCGTCAGTCGCTGCGAGGATGAACGCAGGAGGAGTGTCCTTTGTAACCTGTTTATGGTTTGAATAGAGGTCGATCAGCTCCTGAGTCTGGTTGTTTCCAAGAAGTCCCTCAACAGAACCATTGTGCGTATAAGGCTTCTCGAATGTGATCACAGGATAGACGAGAATCTGGAAGTCAGGACGAGTAGCGGCATCCACATAATGTGTAGCGGCTGTAGAAGCAAGGTGTCCGCCTGCTGAGAATCCCATTACTCCGATATGAGTGATGCCGAGATCTTCACGGCTTCTCATAATACGCATAGCCTGCTGAACGTCACTGAGAGGTACATCGTGATGGCCGCGAGGCATTCTGTACTGAAGGAGGCAGCATGTGAATCCACGTGCGTTGAGCCATGTCCTGATGTCACGGCCCTCATGAGTCATCGAAAGGACTGCATATCCGCCGCCTGGACAGATGATGATGCATCGTCCGTTAGGATTTCTTGCCGGATAGATTTCAAGGACAGCCTCCTGATACTGGTCGCCATGAGGATCGTTGGCTACATCATAGGTAAATGCATTAGGAGCTCCATCTGGCCAAACCGGAATGGTTTCCTGACGAGGTCCAAAGAATCCGGCTCCACCACCCGGGAAGCCTGCAGGCTGCGCTACAGCAGTCAATGACAATGCCGCAAAAGCAAGCATCAAAGCGATTTTCTTCATAAATGGTTTATGGTTTATTTAGTGTTATTGATTTCTCTACTTGTCCAGAGTATTCACAAAGTTAGTAAAGTTTTTTATCTTTGCATCTAAGGCACAGGAAAATCAAAACATCACAATATGAAGAAGACTACAATCATTGCCCTTTTCCTTGCGCTGGGAGCCGTATTTTCAGCCAGGGCGGACGAAGGAATGTGGCTGCCTTCGCTGATCTCCCAGAGGATTTCAGACATGCAGTCAAAGGGCTTCAGACTTGATGCAGACGACATCTACAGCATCAACCAGGCATCCCTCAAGGACGCTGTCGTGCTTTTCGGCAGCGGCTGTACCGGAGAACTGGTTTCCGCTGAGGGACTCCTGCTGACTAACCACCACTGCGGATATTCACAGATCCAGAAGCACAGCAGCGTCGAGCACGACTACCTCAAGGACGGATTCTGGGCCATGAACCGCTCGGAGGAGCTCCCTAACAAGGGACTCACCGTAAGGTTCCTCGACAGGATGGAGGATGTGACCGGAATCATCCTCAAAGGATACGATCCAAAGATGACCGAAGAAGAGCGAGTGGCACTCGTGAAGGAGAACAGCAACGCACTTATCTCCGAGGTGACAAAGGACGGGAATGGCATCAGAGCCACTGTCGAAGCTCTTTACTACGGCAACCAGTACTTCCTTTTCGTGTACCGTGAGTACGGCGACGTACGCCTTGTAGGCGCTCCGCCTTCATCGATCGGCAAGTTCGGAGGAGATACCGACAACTGGATGTGGCCGCGTCATACCGGCGACTTCTCCATGTTCAGAATCTATGCAGACAAGGACAACAATCCTGCTGAATATTCAGAGGACAATGTCCCTTACAGGCCAAAGAAGTTCTTCCGCATCTCTACCAAGGGAGTGCAGGAGGGCGACTTCACATTCATCTACGGCTTCCCTGGCAGCACAAAGGAATACATACACTCAGAAGGAGTACGTTATATCGAGCAGGTAAGCGACCCGCACAAGATCGCTCTCCGCACCCTCCGTCTCGACATCATGAACCGCCACCAGTCACAGAGCCAGAAGGTACGTATCCAGTATTCTTCAAAGAACGCAAGCGTATCGAATGCCTGGAAGAAATGGCAGGGAGAGGCCAAGGGAATAAAGAAGATGAAGACCGTCGCTGTCAAGCAGGAATATGAAAAGAAGTTCGCACAGTGGGCAAAGGGAACTGAATATGAAGGACTTACCGACAAGATCGCAGACCTTTACAAGGAACTTGAGCCATATTCATACGCTACAGACTACTACAGCGAGACCGTACGCACAGTCGAACTTGCAAACTTTGCAATGAGCGTTGCCCGCCTTTTCGTAAAGAACGGAGAGGAATATGATTTCGATCCGGCAAAGGCCGCATCACTCGCCGAGACATTCTACAAGGACTGGTACCTCCCTATTGACAAGGAGTCGTTCGTGGCCGTGATGGATTCGTATGAAAAGAATGTTCCAGAGGATTTCAAACCGGCATTCTACAAGGAACAGATGGAGAAATACGGCAATGCAGCCGCATGGGCAGATGACATGTTCACGAATTCGATCTTTGTCGACGAAGCAAAGGTGATGGCACTTGCCGCCGAGGACAGACCTGCGGTCATGGACGACCCTGCAGTCAGGTTCTTCAACGAGTTCCTGAAATGGTACAGCACTGACATTCAACCTGTTACCACACGCATCAACCGTGAACTCGATCTTGCATACCGCGACTACATGCGTGGACAGATGGACTATGCCGAGGCTACTGAAGGCACAGCAGGAAGAGAGGCGTTCTATCCGGATGCAAACCTCACCCTTCGCGTCGCTTATGGACATGTCAAGGGCTACTCCCCTTCCGACGGAGTCTACTACACACCTTCATCGACCATAAAGGGCATCATGGAGAAGGACAACCCGGACATCTTCGACTACAACATTCCTCAGCGTCTTCGCGACATCTATGCAGAGAAGGACTATGGCAGATGGGCTGACGCATCAGGAGAGGTGCCTGTATGCTTCATCGCCACAAACCACACCACAGGAGGAAACTCCGGAAGCCCTGTGATCAATGCAGACGGAGACCTCATCGGTCTGAACTTCGACCGCGTATGGGAAGGAACCATGAGCGACATCGTATTCGACCCTGAGATCTGCCGCAACATCGGCCTCGACATACGTTATGTACTTTTCACCATCGAGAAGATCGGAGGCGCAGACTATCTGTTTGACGAAATGGTATTTGTTGACTAATAACCTATCAGATATGGCACATTGTGAAAACCTTTCAATCGGAGTATTCATTGACGGTGGATATTTCGCGAAGATAAACGAGGGACTCCAGGTTAAGAAGACCGCTGAGCAGGTAAACGTAAAGAACCTCTTTTCCTTCATCCCGGAGATCATCAGCCAGAAGTTCGGAATCGACAGGAAACTCCTCTACATTACAGAGGCACATTATTACAGGGGACGTTACCGTGCAAAGGAAGCTAACGACAGGAACCTCCTGATGAGCGAAAGAAAGTTCGAGGACAGCCTCATCGAGAACGACATCATCTTCCACTACAAGCATCTCCGCACCAATCCGAAGGGCGGAGTGATCGAGAAGGGAGTGGATACATGGTTCGCTCTGGACACATATGAAATGACCCTTTTCCGTCAGTTCGACTATGTGGTGCTCATCAGCGGAGATGCAGACCATGAAATGCTTGCACGCAAGCTCAAGGCCCTGAAGACACATGTCATCCTCATGACCTGGGATCCTGCAAACACAGGCTCGACTTCAGTGTTCCTCAGCGAGGAGGTCTGCACACACATCGACATGAACAGGATTACGGACGCCGACCATGCTCTTTTCAGGAAGCTTACGCTTTAGGTCATGAATGATCGTGTCAGATAACTGAAGCACTTTTCTACCATATGCCATGTTTTGGCACAAGGCCACCCTACCTTTGCATCAGAAACTTAAAAAAGGAGGTAATTATGTGGTTCGCAGTCATCATGTTCGTATGTCTTGCTACTGAAGTTCTCAGCCATTTGACAGGCGGTGAGATCTAGCGTATGATTTTTGCAGAAATTTCCTTAACTTTATCGAAATTTTTGTTTTTGAAATCAACAGGACAACTATGAAACGACTTAATGGAAAAGTAGCCATCATCACTGGTGGCGGAAAAGGCATCGGTTTCGGAATCGCCCAGGCGTTTGCCGAGGAAGGATCCAACCTTGTACTTACAGGAAGAACAGAATCAAGACTCGTTGAAGCTAAGAAGAAACTCGAAGAGATGTACGGAATCGAGGTACTTCCGATCGTAGCAGACGGCGCTGACGAGGAGGCAATCAAGAATGTGGTGGCCAAGACTGTCGAGAAGTTCGGCAAGATCGATACATTGGTAAACAACGCACAGGTATCAAAGTCCGGTCTTCCTCTCGTCGAGCACAGCAAGGAAGACTTTGACCTTGCAATATACTCGGGACTTTATGCAGCATTCTTCTACATGCGCGAATGCTTCCCATATCTCAAGGAGTCCAAGGGTTCGGTAATCAACTTCGCATCCGGTGCAGGCCTGTTCGGCAAGCTCGGCCAGTCTTCATATGCGGCTGCAAAGGAAGGTATCCGCGGCATGTCACGCGTTGCTGCTGCAGAATGGGGACCTGACGGAGTAAGAGTGAATGTAGTATGCCCTCTCGCTATGACAGAAAGCCTTCAGCAGTGGAGAGAGAACTTCCCTGACCTCTTCGAAAAGACCATCCAGGGCATTCCGCTCGGCAGATTCGCAGACCCTAAGGAGGATATCGGACGCGTATGCGTATTCCTCGCATCTGAAGATGCCCACTACGTGACAGGAGAGACAATCACCCTCCAGGGTGGAAGTGGTCTCAGACCATAATCCTTTTCAAGGCATGAATCCCTGTTTTGCAATAGTTGACAGAAACACATTGGAAAGCACAGCTCTCAAGGATATTCTTTGGGAGCTGTTCAATCATGTAGAAATATATGTCTATAATTCGATGGACGCGTTCATCCGCGATTCCAACAGACATTTCGTCCATTTCTTCGTAAGTTCGGAACTGCTTTTCGCAAACTCAGAGGAATTCGACACGCTCAAGATGATGACGACCGTCCTTGCGGACGGAGAAAATCCCAACCTGAACCAGTCCGGCTACATGACTCTGGACATCACAGAAAGCGAGGAATGCATCATGAAGAGACTGATGCACCTTCAGAAGATGGGACATTACGGAGAAGCTCAGACCAAGCCCGATGAGGACGAAGAATCTATCAAGGACAAGCTCTCCGACAGGGAAAGGGAAGTCTTGCGCCTCATGGTCAAGGGACTGATAAACAAGGAAATAGCAAAGGAACTCAACATTTCCTCCACTACCGTCATCTTCCACAGGAACAACATTTGTGAAAAGCTCCAGACCCGTTCCATAGGCAAACTCACAATCTACGCCGTACTATCGGGCATCATAAGCATCAAGGAAATCTGATAAATTTCACCATAAACTGCAACAACCCGGCTTGTCCATCGTCTATATAGGTGAAACTTGACCTTGATGAGAGAAAAAATCAACATAGAAAAGATATATGAGATCATGTCCAAGAGGCTGTTCAACATCAGCCTTAGGATTGTCGGCAACAGCGCTGATGCGGAAGAGATCATGCATGACACTCTTCTCCAGTACTGGAAGTCCGACAAGAAGCATGAGATCATCGATATCGGGAAGTGGTTGTCAAGCACATGCATAAGGAAATCCATCGACAAGCTCAGGGAACGGAACAGATGGAAGGAATTTCTTGAAAACTACGAAGATCCAATGTTGGAAGAACCTGAGACGGAAGTGCTTGAATATGACATCAAGACGATCAGGACGGCCCTCTCTTCCCTCCCCGACCATTACAGGGCCATAGTTTCGCTCCACCTGTTCGAAGGCTATGACTATCAGGAAATATCACAGATAACCGGAGCAAACGAAAACACAATACGATGCCTCTACATGAGAGGAAAACAGAAACTGGCAGCAGCCATGAAAAATGTAAGACCATGACAGAACTTGAAAGATACATAATTGACAACCGCGAAGAGTTCGACTCAGTACCGGTTCCGGCAAACAGTCGTGAGAGATTCATGGCATCCGTTGCTGCGGAAAGGAGGAAAAGACGCGTAAGGTTCGCTGGCATTGCCTCTACAAGCATCGCTGCTGCCGTCGCGGCATTTCTGACGCTTACCTATGAGCCTGACATGGAAGATGTACTTAAAAGACATTACACCAGGCTTGCCGAGAAGGAACTGGATATACTCTCATTAACTGAGGAGAATCATCCTTACGAGATGGAGGAGATCAGAAACAGCATACATTCCATCACCTTTGAGGCGATACCTCTTGAAGATCAGCTGCCGGAAGAACTTCCGGTCAAGGAAAGGATCAGGATCCTCAATGAATACTACAATCAGAAATACGAAGCACTTGAAAGCCTTATGGCCCAATTATAAGACATATCCTATGAGAAAGACATTATTGACATTGTTTCTTGCTGCTTTTTCCGCACTATGCCTTGATGCCCAGACCATTACAGGATTGGTAACCGATGAGCACGATGCTCCTCTGGCATATGCCAACATCATACTCCTGAATGCAGAACACGCATACATCGACGGTACGATCACCGACACTACAGGACGATTTGCAATAGCCGCACATCAGGATGCCGTAACGGTTCAGGTTTCCTTCATCGGCTACGAGACAGCATACAGCCCATTGGACGGATCCGGCACAATCAAGCTTGTACCTGACACCGAGGTCATCGGCAAGTCAGTCGTGAAGGCTACCCTCCCCAAGACAGAAATAAAGGGAGACGCCTTTGTGACCAAGATCGAGAACAGCGTACTCTCCGAGGCAGGATCAGCCAGCGACGTCCTGATCAAGCTTCCCGGAGTGACCTATAAGGACGAGGCATATGAGGTATTCGGCAAGGGAACTCCATTGATCTTCATAAACGGAAGGCAGGTCAGGGACAATGCAGAACTTGAGCAGCTCAATTCAAGCGAAGTAAAGAACGTCGAGGTCGTTCAGAACCCAGGTGCGAGATATGATGCTGACGTAAGGGCGGTAATCCGTATCCAGACCATCAGAAAGCAGGGAGACGGATTCAGCTTCGACCTTCGTTCGACCACATATCAGGGAGACAACACAGACCTCATCGAGACTGTGAACATGAACTACAGATACAAGGGATTCGATATCTTCGGTTCTGTCAACTACACACGAAACGACTGGTACCAGAGGGCGCACATCATAGAGACACTTCAGGGCAAGCAGCTTCTTAAGCTGGACCAGGAGGCTGAATTCACAGGACTTTCAAACAATCTGTCTACCACCCTCGGACTCAACTGGCAGCTGAACGAGAACCATTCAATCGGAGTACGTTACCGTCCTGATTATCTGATCTCAGGAAAAAGCGGAAACCATGTACTTTCGGATGTGACGCTTGGAGGAATCACTGACGACATCAGCGAAACCAAGGCAGAGGGATATACCGAACCCAAGACAGACCACCAGCTGAACATCTACTACAACGGAAATGTCGGCAAGCTGAACATCGACCTGAATGCAGACCTCCTCGACGGAAGATATTCCGAAATCAAGTCTTTTGACGAAGCCAGCGAACTTCAGGAAGACCGCGTGATCAACACAAGCAACTACATCACAAACAGGCTGTATGCATCCAAGCTCATACTCTCATATCCCGTAGGACAAGGAAGCATCTCAGCCGGAACTGAGTACACATATACTTACAGGACAGACGATTACCTCAACCAGGAAGGCTACGTGCCATCGTCGGACACGACCATCCAGGAGGACGACATCAACGTATTCATGGATTTCAGATATCCATTCAGTTTCGGTAGCATAAGCGCAGGACTCAGATATGAGCATATGGCGTTCAACTACTTCCAGGACGATGCATATCAGACAGACCGCAGCCGTACATACGACAATGTGTATCCGAACATATCATTTGACGCTTTTGTAGGAGACTTCCAGTTCATGTTGAGTTATGCGATCAAGACCCAGAAGCCTACGTACCATCAGCTAAGGAACTCCGTAGTCTACATGAACAGATACAGCGTGGATGTCGGCAATCCTTATCTCCTGCCGGAAAGCATCCAGGACCTTTCCTTCATGACGGCATGGAAATACATTCAGGCAGGCGTAAGTTTCCAGCACACCAGAAACGCGATCCTGCAGCAGGGATTCCCGGCAGATGATGCAGAGAACGTGATAATGTCAAAGACCTTCAATCTGGAAAAGGCCTTTCCAACCCTGGCCGCATTCATCTCGGCCAGCCCGACAATCTCGTTCTGGTCACCGATGGTCGGAGCAAGCATAGAAAAGCAATGGCTCTCTTTCGAGTATGAATCGAAGACCATCAACTGCAACAAGCCGATCATCATGCTTGAATTCAGCAACGCGTTCAGTCTTGGCAAGGGATTCATGCTGACCGCTGACTACACATATTCATCAGGAAGCGGTTACTGGAGAGACTTCAAGGCGATTTCGCCTGCACACAAAGTCGATGTCTCATTAAGGAAGTCATTCCTGAAGGACGCACTGAGTGTCGAACTGAGAGGACATGACCTCCTTCTTGCAAAAGATGATTACTCCACAGAAACAGACATCTTCTCGATTTTACAATATAATGTCAGAGATACAAGAAAGGCCTCTCTGACCATCAGGTACAGATTCAACAGCGCCAGAAGCAAATACAAGGGAACCGGCGCAGGAGATCAGCAGAAGAGCAGAATGTAATTTGAATAAAAATATAAGAACATAGACATGAGAAAGTTATTTTTAACCTTGACAGCATTGGCGTTCGCATTGGTCAGCGCGAATGCAGAAGAGAAGACAAAGACCTACAACTTCGGCAACATCGAAAGCCTTAACATCGGATACTGCTACCAGGTGCATGTCACCAAGGGCAACTCAGACGCGGTAAAGGTCGTCTACGACAGTACATTCGAGGATTACATCATGGTAGGCTACAATCCTGAAGCACGCAGATTGGACATGACCATGGACAAGAAGATGTCTAAGAAGATGACGATCGGAAGCCTTCCGAAACTCCAAGTTTACATCGAGATGGATGAGATCTCAACACTTGACATAAACGGAGCGGCATCAGTCACATTTGACGGAGAGTACAAGGGTAATGAAATAGAAATTGAAGTTTCAGGTGCATCGAAAATCAAGGGACTCAATGTCAAGGGAAAGAGTCTCAGACTCACCTGCAGCGGAGCATCAAACGGAACAATTGAGGGCAATTTTACCGGAGATGTGGACATAACCATAAGCGGAGCATCAAAGATGGACTGTATCTGCAATGGCAAGGTAATCGACGCACAGATCAGCGGGGCTTCAAGACTTACACTTGAGGGAAATTTCAACGAAGCTGATGTTGCTTGTTCAGGAGCATCATCTGCACAGATGGAAGGAAGTGCAAAGGAAGGTGAATTCGAGTGCAGCGGAGCAAGCAGGATCGAGGCGAAGGATTTCATCACAAACAACCTCAGGACTGACCTTAGCGGAGCAAGCAAGGCAGAAGTACACGCAACATCAAACCTGTCCTATTCGGTTTCCAGGGCATGCAAGATCGTCTACCACGGAGACGCTGTCCTGAAGAAT
Source organism: Candidatus Cryptobacteroides sp. (assembly GCA_045646785.1). GTDB lineage: Bacteria > Bacteroidota > Bacteroidia > Bacteroidales > UBA932 > Cryptobacteroides. The sequence continues at coordinate 19,807 of JAZRLI010000043.1, forward strand.
ATGACTACAGAATCTAATGTTATAAAAGGAAGATAAGTTCTAATCGTTCTGACGACGGAGGGAGAAGAAGAACTGAAGTCCTCCTTCAAGACGATTGATTACGCGTACGGTTCCACCATGGAACTTGACCGCATTCTTAACGATTGAAAGGCCGAGGCCAGAGCCACCCACATCTCTGGCGCGGCCTTCATCTATTCTGTAGAACCTCTCGAAGATCTTATCGAGATGGTCTTCCGGAACGCCGGCGCCTGTGTCATAGTATGTGATGTAGCAGTACTTTTCGATTGTGCTGTAACACTCAATATGCATTGTGACACCATCACCTGCATATTTCAATGTATTCTCTACGAGATTCCTTACGATCGTATAGACAAGGGTCCTGTTTGCGATGAGGAATGTTCCTGCTGAGAGTTTATTTTCGACGACATTACCCTTTTCAGCAATCCTTGACTCGAATTCATCGAATACCTCATTGACGACGTCATAAAGATCGACCTCCTCTGTACGGAGTTTCTCCGAACGCTCTTCCATCTTTGTGATAAGCGCCATGTCTGTGATCAGTTCCGAAAGACGGAGGGTCTGATTATACGCCTTTTCGATGAATATGAGCTTCTTTTCATCACTCATGTCAGGACATGCGATGATGGTCTCGAGATAGCCTCTGATACTCGTCACGGGCGTACGGAGTTCGTGAGCGATGTTGCTCGTCATCTGCTGCTTGAGCTTCTGACTCTGTATTTCTGCCTTCTGTGTACTTTTCTTCCATACACGGTGGAGAAGCGCTCCGGCAGATACAAGAGCGAGGGCAGCCAGGACATTGATTATGATATATAAGGTCGCCATCAGTCTGCAGCATTGAATATGTAACCATAACCTGACCTGTTGACCAGATACTTCTTGCATGTGCCGAGCTTGCTTCTGATTCTGGCTATATGCACATCCACAGTCCTGTCAAGCACATATGGTGCATCCTTCCAGAGTTCTGCGATGAGGTCTTCGCGTGAGAATATCTTTCCAGGGTTGGATGCAAGGAGATTGAGGATTTCGAATTCCTTCTTTGAGAATGTGATCTTCTCGCCGTCGAGATAGACCATCTTTGCCTCGACATCTATCTTGATCCTGCCGCATACAAGCATGTCGGACTGTGATTCCTCTGCCTTAGGCTGGACACGGCGGAGAACTGCCTTCACTCGTGCAATCACCTCATGAATAGAGAACGGTTTCGGAATGTAGTCGTCAGCACCAGATGAGAATCCAGTGAGGAGGTCATCCTCCGCGCTCTTTGCAGTCAGGAAAATTATCGGAACCTGGCTTCCGCGTTCATTGCGGACGATTTCCGCCATCTTGAATCCGGACATTCCTCCCATCATGACATCGAGAAGAATAAGTCCGTGTTCAGGGCTCAGCATCTCTAGAGCCTCTTCCGCAGATGCGGCACATTCTACAGTAAAACCTGCGTTTTCAAGATTGAACTGAAGGATCTCCCTGATGTCGATCTCATCGTCCACTATAAGTATCTTTCTTTCCATGATTACCTGAATTGCTCTACAAATATAAATCTATTTTCCATATCTTTGTCTATTATCACACGTGTAACATGAAGTTTATTCACATATCCGACCTGCATATAGGTAAAAGAGTCCACGAAAAGTCACTGATCCAGGAACAGGAACATATCCTGGACCAGATCTGCGACATCGTCAGTTCTCATGATCCCGACGCCGTCCTAATAGCAGGAGACGTCTATGACAAGGCCATACCTTCTGGAGAGGCGGTCCTTCTCTTCGACGATTTCCTGACAAGGCTGTCGTCACTTTGCGCGCATGTATTCGTCATCAGCGGCAACCATGACAGCGCGGAGCGAATGGCGTTCGGCTCACGTCTCATGGACAGCAAGGGCATCCACCTCTCCCCTGTCTACAACGGTTCACCGGAGGCCGTGACCCTCACCGACATATACGGCGACACGGACATATACATGCTCCCGTACATCAGGCCGGCTCATGTACGCCATTATGTTCCCGAGGAGGAGAAGGACGGTATCGATTCGTACGACGCCGCAGTCAGGAAGGCCGTGGAACTCATGGACATCGACCGAAGCAGAAGGAATGTGCTCATCACCCATCAGTTCGTGACGGGTGCGGTGAGAAGCGAGTCGGAAGATGTGAACGTCGGAGGACTTGACAATGTGGATGCATCCGCATTCGACGACTTCGACTATGTTGCACTCGGACATCTCCACCGTCCGCAGGACTGCGCAAACGAACGCATCAGATACAGCGGCAGTCCTCTCAAGTATTCATTCTCGGAAGTAAATGACGACAAGTCAGTTACGGTCGTGACCCTGCATGAGAAAGGAAGGATGGAACGGGAGTTTCTCCCTTTGGTTCCTCTACATGACTGGCACGACATCAAGGGTACATACGAAGAACTGACATCACGCGGCTTCTATGGCGGAACTGCATTGACCGAGGATTTCGTCAGGATCACCCTGACCGACGAGCAGGACATTCCCGATGCAATCGGAAAGCTGCGCACCATATACCACAACCTCCTGGAACTCAGATATGACAACAAGAGGACAAGGGCGGGAATCGCGGCCATTGAAGGAAGTGCAGGTGCAGAAGAAAAGACTCCGATGGAACTGTTCAACGAGCTTTATGTCAAGCAGAACGGCGACAGTCTTACTCAGGAGCAGGAGGCATATCTCATGAGTATTATGGAAAACATCTGGGAGGGAGAGAAATGAGACCATTGAAACTTACAATGTCGGCATTCGGACCTTATGCGTCCGTTGTCGAAATCGATTTCAGCCGTTTCGGACATCAGGGACTGTACCTGATATCCGGAGATACCGGTGCAGGCAAGACCACCATATTCGACGCAATAACCTTTGCCCTCTACGGCGAGCCTAGCGGCACCAACAGGGACAGCGGGATGTTCCGTTCGAAATATGCAGGGCCGGGCACCCCGACATTTGTAAAGCTCGAGTTCGAGTACAGCGGAAAGAAGTATGTAATAGAGAGGAATCCTTCATATGAAAGGCCGAAGGAAAGGGGTGAAGGAATGACGACGCAGAATGCGAACGCTACCCTCCTGATGCATGACGGGACTCCGGTTGCGGGTCTGAAGAATGTGGATGCAAGAATCTACGACATCCTCGGGATAGACAGGACACAGTTTTCTCAGATTGCAATGATCGCCCAGGGTGACTTCATGAAACTCCTTTTCTCCAAGACTGACGAACGGCAGAAGATCTTCCGCAAGATATTCAAGACCGCCCTTTTCGTAAAGCTGCAGGAGACGCTGAAAAGGGATGCAAACGAGCTTGCAGGGCGCTGCAGGGCAGAAAGGGCCGGCATAGACCAGTACATTGACGGCATACAGTGCAGTACGGAGAGCAGGTTCCTTGCCATGACGGCAGAAGCGAAGGCCAGGAGGATGAGCGTCGAGGATGTGATGGAGCTTCTGAAGTCTCTCATAGAGGAAGATGCCGCACTCAACGAGTCCATGGCATCCGGCAAGGCCGAATGCGACAGGCTGGCAAGGGAGGCAGAAGCCAGGTTGAAGAAGGCGGAAGAATATGAGGCTGCGGTTGCAAGGATAGAGGCTGACGCCATCAGCCTGACAAAGGAAGAAGAGGCACTTAAGGCGTACAAGTCATCCTTGGAGAAACAGAAGGAGTTCATTCCGGAGTACGAGGCCAAGGCCAACGAGATAGGAAAGCTTGAGGCTCTGCTGCCTCGATATGAGGTTCTTGAGTTCCTCCAGAAGGAGGTGGACAGACTATCCTCCGAGATTACCGGGAAAGAGACTGCACGAGATACCGCTGCCAGGGAGATTACGGAGATTGACAAGAACCTGAAGGCATTGAACGAGGAATTCAGGACTCTTGAAGACAGCGGAGAAAGGCTTGTAAAGGTAAACTCACTCAAGGACGACCTCAAAAGGCGGATGGATGGACTTGACGGACTTCTGGCAGACATAAGAAGCCTGAAAAATGAAGAAAACACGCTTGTCCGTTACCAGAATGCCCTCAGGCAAAGGATGAACGAGAAGATGCTGGCAGTAAATGAATATGAAACCGCGTACAACCTCTTCCTGTCGGAGCAGGCTGGTCTGCTTGCCAAGGGGCTTTCGGATGGAGTACCATGTCCTGTATGTGGTTCGACTGACCATCCTTCCAAGGCACAGGCTGCTGTCAATGTACCGGACCAGCAGAAGGTCAGGGAACTTAAGGAGAAGGCTGACGATCTGTCTGCAAAGGTGGAAAAGGGTAGCAACATGTGCTCTGCCCAGAAGACTGTCGTGGAAAATCTTCTGAAACAGGTCTGCAGCAGACTTCCTGAGATTGCCGGAATCGAGAAATATGGGGATGATACCGAAGATTTGACTGTCCTCAGGTATGATGAGACAAAAAAGGCATTCGGTGAGGCGGAAAAGGCAATCAAGGACCTGACTGCAAAGGTTGAGAGAAAGGGTACGGTCTCAAGGCTCATCCCTGAGCTTCAGGAGTCCCATAAGGGCAAGACCGAATCGCTTGCGGAAACCGACAGGAACGTTTCGGCATTGAAGGCAGAAAAAGAAGCCAAATCAGCCCAGATGGAACAGATGGTAAAGGAAATGCCATACAGGACACGGAACGAGGCTGAAAAGCAGATAAACGCATGTATGGAAAGGCGTACTGCGATACAGGAAGGCATCAGGAAGACCGAAGAGGCAGTAAATTCATGCAACGAAAGGATTGCTGCACTTCGATCGGGAATAGATGCATTGAAGGAGCAGTTGACTGACACCATAGACATTGACAAGGAACAGGAGGCCAAGGTCAAGGCAGAAAATGAAGCAAGATGCGCAGAGTACGACAGATCCATCCGCGATGTCCACGCAAGGAAATCTGCAAATGAGACCACTCTCTTGAAGATCGGACAGAAGTCGCAGAGCCTGATGTCCCTTGAGAAGGAATATGCGATGAAGGCTATCCTCTCAAAGACCGCAAACGGAGATCTTGAGGGCAAGGAGAAAGTCATGCTTGAGACTTATGTCCTTATGGAATATTTCGACAGGATCATCGCAAGGGCAAACACCAGATTCATGTCGCTTTCGGGAGGTCAGTATGAACTCAAGCGACGCGAGTCGGCCGGCAACAACCGAAGCCAGTCTGGTCTTGAACTCAATGTCATCGACCATTACAACGGCAGCGAGAGAAAGGTGGAGAGCCTTTCAGGCGGCGAGCAGTTCAAGGCTTCGCTTTCATTGTCCCTCGGTCTTTCGGATGAGATCCAATCGAGTGCCGGTGGCATCAGGCTGGACACGATGTTTGTCGACGAGGGCTTCGGTTCGCTTGACGAAGAGTCGTTAAGATTGGCGATGAATACTTTGGGAAGCCTTACGGAGGGCAACAGGCTCATAGGTATCATTTCGCACGTTCAGGCACTTAAAGACATTGACAGACAGATACTTGTACGCAAGGACAAGTTTGGCGGAAGCAAGATTGAGATCGTTTGCTGACGCTTGACCGTATGAGGTCATTCGAACCTCACATTCTTAAGTCAGTGATTATGGGTATGACAGTGATTACGGAGGACTTCGTTCGCTTCGCTCACTTCGGCCCCTCCCAACGTTTCCTGCGTGGTCTTCGACCACTTGTCTCCGTCGGGCCCCTCCCCCTACCCGTGTCCGGGGGTGGACACGCCTCCGTAATCACAGCCATACACCTAAACATGAATTTACATATATAAAAAAGAGGCTGACCGGATGGTCAGCCTCATATTGTTTGAATAAGTCAGTGTCTAGCGGACCTCCTTGATGATATCGAGGGCATTCTTGCATAGTTTCGTGATAGCAGCCCAGTCCTTTGCTGCGATGGCTTCCTTAGGGAAGAGGTTGCTGCCCATTCCGACGCAGGTCACTCCTGCCTTGAACCATCCT
>JAZRLI010000044.1:0-12171 GCA_045646785.1 Candidatus Cryptobacteroides sp.
CGGGTAGTAGTGGTGATGATGCCAATATGGGTCCCAGCCTCCATACCAGCCGCAGTAATATGGTGACATGTAGCCATACCATCCGTACCATCCGGCATAATAGTGGAACCAAGGGTCATGCCATCCTGAATAACCATAGTACCAAGGGTTGTACCATCCGCCATATCCATGGTAATACCATGGCGAGTATCCCCATGAGTTCCAGTACCATGGGTCGTAGTGTCTGCTCCAATACCACGAACTCCCTATGCTGTATGGGACGTATGGGGAGTAATATGTGTATGGTGAATTGTATGACCAAAGGTCGAGGTGATTGGTCGGATCGTATGTATAACCCTCTGGCGATGGTGCCGGAATCATCTCCTTCTGCTCTACCTGACGGTATATATTTGAGGATCTGGTCTTCTCGACCAGGTCTTTGACATCTTTCTCCGAACTCTGTTTCTGTTCCTTTGACCTGAATGTCGGAGCGCTGCCGTATATGCCGTCTTCAAACCTCGAGTTACTTTCTGATGTGACGGACTGATTGAGCAGTCCGCATGCTGAAAGCATGAGGGTGGCGGCAATTATAAGCAATGTACTCTTTTTCATAGTCTTTCTCTTATATTATTTCGTAATAATTTCTTATCTTCGCGACTGGTTTCGCAACTGCGCAATCATTCACAATTATAGAGATAAAAACAATAAAAAGCAAAAATACAATGGCAAAAGAAGTAACAAAAAGGTCGGATAACTACTCGCAGTGGTATGATAACCTTGTAGTAAAGGCTGATCTGGCAGAGCGTTCCGCAGTAAGGGGATGTATGGTCATCAAGCCATACGGTTATGCAATCTGGGAGAAGATGCAGGATGTACTTGACAAGATGTTCAAGGAAACAGGCCACCAGAACGCATATTTCCCGCTTTTCATCCCTAAGTCGTTCCTCAGCCGCGAGGCGGAGCATGTTGAAGGTTTCGCCAAGGAGTGTGCTGTGGTGACTCACCATAGACTTATGGCAGATCCGGACGGCAATGGTGTTGTTGTGGACCCTTCTGCAAGACTTGAGGAAGAACTTATCGTCAGACCTACTTCCGAGACCATCATCTGGAACACATACAAGAACTGGGTGACTTCATGGAGAGATCTCCCTATTCTCTGCAACCAGTGGGCAAACGTAGTGCGCTGGGAGATGCGTACGCGTCTTTTCCTCCGTACCGCAGAGTTCCTCTGGCAGGAGGGTCACACCGCTCATGCTACCCGTCAGGAAGCTGAGGAGGAGACAATGAAGATGGTCAACGTATATGCTGACTTTGCACGTAACTATATGGGTGTTCCTGTAGTAGTGGGACACAAGAGCCCTAACGAGCGTTTCGCAGGTGCTCTCGATACAATGACCATCGAGGCCCTCATGCAGGACGGAAAGGCTCTTCAGGCAGGTACATCGCACTTCCTCGGCCAGAACTTCGCGAAGGCATTCGACGTGATGTTCACAAACAAGGAAGGAAAGCAGGAGTATGTATGGGCTACTTCATGGGGTGTTTCTACACGTCTCATGGGTGCTCTCATCATGGCTCATGGTGATGACAACGGTCTCGTGCTTCCTCCGAAGCTTGCTCCTATCCAGGTTGTGATGGTTCCTATCACAGGCAAGGATGAGACAGTGAACAATGCCATCCTCGACAAGATGTATGAGTTCAAGAAGGCTCTCGAGGCAAAGGGAATCAGCGTGAAGATCGACAACCGTGACACTCTCCGTCCGGGCTTCAAGTTCGCAGAGTGGGAGCTCAAGGGTGTTCCTGTACGTCTTGCAATGGGTGCGCGTGACCTCGAGAACGGTACAGTGGAGCTTGCACGCCGTGACACATGCGAGAAGGCTTCGCACTCACAGGAGGGCATCGCTGACGTGATTGCAGCACTCCTCGATGATATCCAGGCTAACATCTATGCCAAGGCTCTCAAGTTCCGTGACGAGAGCATCCGCAAGGTGGATACATGGGAAGAGTTCAAGGAGGAGATCACAAAGGGTGGATTCCTTCTCTGCCACTGGGACGGTACTCCTGAGACTGAGGAGAAGATCAAGGAGGAGACAAAGGCTACCATCCGTTGTATCCCTGTCGACAGCGCAGTGTGCGAGGAAGAAGGAAAGTGTATCTACACAGGCAATCCTTCAAGCCGCCGTGTACTCTTCGCAATTTCATACTAAACTGAATAAAAAACCGTAAGTGATTATGAAAAAGACTATCATGATGATAGCCGGCGCGATGCTGGCAACAATGTCCGTATGGGCACAGGGCAGTGATGCCCTCAAGGCTGCAGCTGATGCTGCCAAGGAAATCTCAGAGGCTCAGGTAGAGACTCCGGAGGTTGTAAAGCCAAAGTATTGGGAAGAGTCGCTCAAGACAAACATCAAGTTCGGTCAGACTTCCCTCACAAACTGGGCTGCCGGTGGTGACAATACCGTCACTCTCCAGGCGTTCATCGACGGAAACGCAAACTACAAGAAGGATGACCTCTTCTGGAACAACCGTCTCCAGCTTGACTATGGATTCGTTTACGCATCTTCAAAGCCTATCCTTCAGAAGAGCGACGACCGTATCTACCTTGAAAGCAAGCTCGGATACAAGACAGAGAACATGAAGAAGTTCGCGTTCACAGTGAACTATGACTTCAAGTCTCAGTTCAATACAGGTTATGAGTACAAGACTCCTTCTGCTCCGGAAGGATATGACAAGCTTGACCAGGTACCTATGAAGGATCTCATCCAGCTCTGGAAGGATGCACGAGTAATCAAGTCCGGCTTCCTTGCTCCTGCCTATACAAACCTCGCGGTCGGTATCGACCTCAAGCCAGCCAACTGGATTTCCCTCAACATCGCTCCTATTACAGGAGGTGTGGTTATCGTAAGAGATGAGCTTCTCAGAAAGAACTACGGTATGCATCTCAAGAAAGAGTGGGAGGGAGTAACTGAAGGTATTCCTACTGACGGTTCCGAGTACAGAAGCGCAAGATTCGAATTCGGTGCCCAGGTCAAGGCTGATATCGCTGTGAATGTCAATGAGAACTTCAAGTACACCTCACAGCTCGTTCTCTTCTCGAACTATATCGACCATCCTGAAAACATCCGTGTGAACTGGGATAACCGTTTCGACTGGAAGCTCGCCAAGTACTTCTCGCTTACCCTTACTACAAACATGATCTATGATGACAAGGTCTTGATCTACAGCGAGGCTGACGGTCTTACCAAGCAGAGGATTCAGTTCAAGGAGTCTCTCCTCTTCGGATTTACCTGGACTATCGCAAGCAAGAAATAATGACTTGTAAATCGACCTTACTGGCAATAAGCGGCGGCATTGATTCCATGTGTATGGCGGATATCTTTGTCCGCCGCTGTCCGTGTGGATCACTTGCCGTGGCACATTGCAACTTCAATCTCCGTGGTGCGGAAAGCGACGGGGATGAGGCACTTGTGCGCAGTTGGGCCGAAGAACATGGAATAAGATGTCATGTGAAGTCCTTTGACACGAAGGACTTTGCGGCCAGACATGGCATCAGCATCGAAATGGCCGCAAGGGAGCTGCGCTACCGCTGGTTTGCCGAACTTTGCAGAACGGAGGGCTATGACGAGGTGGCAGTGGCTCACAATGCCAATGACAATGCCGAGACCCTGCTCCTTAACCTTCTCAGAGGTTCCGGAATGAAGGGACTCTCGGGAATGTCGGAGGTTTCGGATCTTCCATATGCTGAAGATTCCTCTGTTTCCCTTATCCGACCTATGCTTGGCATGACCCGAAAGCAGATTGAGGGCTATGCCCTTGCAAACAGGGTGAGGTATCGCAACGACAGCACAAACTTCTCGTCGGAATACAAGCGAAACATGCTCCGTAACGAGGTCTTTCCTGTGTTTGAAAAGGTGAATCCGTCTGTGGTAAGGACCTTGAACCGTGAGATGGGATATTTTGCCGAGGCTGGGGAGATCGTAAGCGACTGGGCGGACAAGGCTACTGCTGAAATCCTTGATCCTCAGGAGGGTAGGGTGGGCTATGATGCCCTGTTGGCGCATAAGCATTGGCGCTATCTTCTGTACCATATCCTCGAACCGTATGGATTCAATTCATCAACCATGGCTTCCATTGAGGACCTTCTTTCATCCCGGAGGACGATTTCGGGAAAAAGGTTCGAGTCAGACGACTATGTGGTCCTTGCAGAAAGGGAAGCCTTGCGCATAGTCGCAAAATCTGGGATTCCTGACTCTATCGGAAATGTGATAATGCCAGTACGCTGTGCGGGAACATATCATTTCAACGGAGTGAGAATCAAGGTCGAGGTGTGTCCATGGACTCCGGAAATGCCTCTTAAGCAGGCAGAAGGAGTGCTTGTCTTTGATGCGGGCCGTCTCAGATTCCCGTTCGTGCTCCGCCAGTGGCGAAACGGCGACTGGCTTATTCCTCTTGGAATGAGGGGAAAGAAAAAGGTCAGCGATCTGTTCACTGACCTTAAATATGATGCTTTCCAGAAAGCATCTGCCGTAATTGTATCTGATGTCAATTCTGAAGGAATGGCCGAGTCTCAGCATATTGCCGGAGTGGCCGGAGTCAGGATCGACGATCTTTATAAGGTGACTCCGACAACTTCTTCCGTCATCAGAGTCACCGTATTGTCCTGATTATTTCACTGTAATCACATAAGGCATGCGGGCGTAAGCCTTGCCTGCGTCGTTGTCGTCGAATTCGCCGAATGCCTCAGCTATACCCTCGAACGGAGTTCCTGCAAACACGTTGCTTTCACCGGTAAGTGCCTCGAGAATCATTTCCACAGCGGTCTGTGGCTTAGGGTATCCTACGACCTGAACGTCCTGGATTCCTGTGACACCGTCAATCGAAAGGGCAGCATATCTGATTGCATCCTCGATGGTTCCGATTTCATCGACCAGGCCGATGGTGATGGCGTCCGCTCCTGTCCATACTCTTCCCTGTGCGATCTCGTCAACCCTGTCGACAGGCATTCCGCGGCCTTCTGACACGATCTGTGTGAACTTGTCGTATATCCTTTCCACAGATGCCTGCATGTAGTCCACTTCCTTCTGCGAAAGCGGTCTCATGAGGTTGTACATGTCGCTGTGCTCGTTTGAGTTTACAGGGGTGATGGTTACGTGGAGCTTGTCCTGTACCGCACCACCTATGTCTGGAATCATGCTGAATACTCCGATGGATCCGGTGAGTGTCGATGCGTTCGAATAGATCTTGTCGCAGTTTGCGGAAATCCAGTATCCGCCTGATGCTGCATAGTCTCCGTATGATGCGATTACCGGCTTCACTTCCCTGAGAAGGTCGAGTTCGGACTTGATCTTCTCGGATGCAAGCACGCTTCCTCCCGGAGAGTTCACACGGAGTACGACAGCCTGGACAGTAGAATCCTTTCTTACATCTGCTATCACCTTTGCGAAACGGTTGCCTGCAACGTTGTCCTTTGCGTCACCGTCGACGATGTCACCCTCTGCGTAGATCACTGCAACCTTCTTCTTGGCCTTGAAGTTGACAGTATTTCTCAATGCTGCGTAATCGGTGAGAGAGATTCCCATTACGTCCTCGTATCTTTCTGCGACAAAGAGGTTGCAGAGCTTCTCCTCGAGCTGGTTGTAGTTGAGGAGTTCGTCCACGAGTCCGTTCTCTACCCAGTCGGTAGGGAAGTTGAGTTCGAGATTGTCGAGAAGGCTGTTGAGCTGTTCGGTGCTGATGCCTCTTGACTGTGCGATTTCGGATGCCCAGCTGTTCCACAATGATTCCACCATCTCCACGTTCTGCTCCATGTTCTCCTTGCTTGAAGAGCTTCTGATGAACATTTCGCCTGCAGACTTGTATTTTCCGTGGCGGATGAGCTGAACGTTCACTCCAAGCCTGTCAAGAAGGTCCTTGAGGAAGATGAGCTGTGAACTGAGTCCGGTGAATATGTTTGTCGCTCCGTCATGCGGGGTCATGAATACCTTGTCTGAAACTGATGCCAGATAGTAGCTTGCGTTGCCTGGGTTTTCAGTATATGATACGATGGCCTTGCCGCTGTTGCGGAAGTTCTTGAGTGCCTTGCGGAATTCTTCGATCTGTGCGGTGCCGCCGCTTACTCCGTCAGGCTTCATGTAAATGAACTTGACTGCAGGGTCTGTCGCAGCTGCATTGATTGCGTTGATCGCGTCATAGATTCCAAGCGGAACGACTGTCTGACCGCCTGCGAGGATTGCATCCATTGGATTGGCCTCTACTGTCTGCTCGCTGAAAGTGAAGCTGCTCATGTCAATCTTGAGGACAGCCTCTCGTGGCATTACCACCTGCTTCTCGCCAAGTGCAGCCATTGCTCCTGCAATGGCGAAAAAGAAGAAGAATGCCGCGCATCCGAAAATGAAAAGACCCGCAAGTGTTGCAAGGGTCATCTTTACAAATTCCTTCATGATAAATGTCTTTTAGTTCGTCTTGAACATTGTCCTTATTGCAATATTGGACGCATGTCCCACAAATGTACTACAATTTTCTTTCAAATTAGTATTTTTTTTGTACATTTGCGTGGTATGATGAGAAGTATGCCCATGAAAATAAGCGCATTGGCGTTGGTACTGTGGTACGTGATAAGTATCATAGGATTCGGTGTGCATACATGTGGGGCAAGCCAGCGTTCCTTCCTGACTTCATTCGTCACAGGATTGACATGCGAGGAAGTGCATGCTTCCGAGTCCCATGACTGCGAGGGTGACCATTGCTGCAGCCATCCTCATGAAAATGAAGACGATTGCGAGGACTGCGAGGACGAATACATGAACCTCGAGGTGACAGGAACTCCGCAGTCTCTTGAGAACGACATCAATGTCGAGTGCCAGCTCCTTCCGGTTCTCTACGATGCTCCGGCAATTGCGGATATCTGCCCTTCTGCATTGAATCTTGAAATCCTAAGGATAATGTCATTGCCCGATCCCGGGCTCATTGCGTCAGGGGACATTCAGTCCGTCCTCGGTATCTGGCGCATCTGATCTGCAGTTCATGTCCATTGATGACGGCGAGACAAACCGCTGTCGTCCGTCTTATCCTGCGCCATCGGTATGGGCAGGTCAAGTGTATGAATCAAGCACATCAATCAGATTATGAAAAGGAAAATAGCATATTTCATCGCAGTCGTGATGACTGCAATCAGCGCATCAGCCCAGGTGGTGGATCAGCATGGACATGTTGTGGACACAACCGACATCTATGGAGAAAGGGCTGACAGCCTCAATGCTGCCGTCTTCGTTTCGAGACAGGCAGGTAACTATCTCTCAAAGGTCAAGGAGATACGCACAGAGGTGATCTCAGCTGCAGGTCTCTGCAAGATGGCCTGCTGCAATCTTGCGGAAAGCTTCGAGAACTCAGCCAGTGTGACTGTGGGATTCTCGGACGCAGTCACTGGTGCACGTCAGATCCGTCTCCTCGGACTTTCGGGAGTATATACACAGATGCTTGACGAGAACCGTCCGGTAATGCGCGGACTTTCGGCACCGTTCGGACTTTCATATGTACCTGGACAGTGGCTTGAGAGCATCCAGATCGCAAAGGGCGCATCTTCCGTTATCAACGGCGTGGAGTCGATGACCGGCCAGATCAACATGGAACACCGCAAGCCGACAGATGAGAAGCCACTCTTCCTCAATGCTGCCGTGATGAGCGATACCAAGGTGGACTTCAACATCGCATCTGCGCTTCAGATGGGATACAAGTGGAACACAATCATCCTCGGACATGTATCAGGCAATATCGAGCCGCATGACATGAATAACGATACATTCCTCGATGAACCTCAGATGCTCCAGTTCAACCTTGCAAACCGTTGGCTCTATCAGGCTGACAACGGCATGCAGATCCGCTTCGGCGTGAGGGCGCTTCAGGATTCGAGACTCGGAGGCCAGATGCTCAAGGATGCAGACGGCGAGAATGTATTCTACGATAAGGATACATACCAGCCTATATATACAGGTAAGGTGGATCCATGGGGCTCGGACATCAAGAACCGTTCGATCAACGGATATTTCAAGATCGGTGTTCCGATCAATGAGGACGGCTCGCAGAACATCGCATTCGTGGGTGACTATACATACCAGGACATGGATGCATATTTCGGTGCTACAAAGTATGTCGCAGGTCAGCATTCTGCTTTCGGAAACCTCCTTTATCAGAACGAGATCAACGAGTCTCACAAGTTCACAGTGGGTATGAGTGCGACTTATGACAGGTATGATGAGGATTTCCTCAGAAGGGTAGCTCTTCAGGAAGTCGCAGACAAGGGTATCACAGATATGACTGTAGGCGGATTCTTTGGAGAATATACATATCACGCGGGAGAGACATTCTCGGCCATCGTAGGTCTCAGAGAGGATTTCTACAAGAAGACAGATGACAAGGTTGTAGGAAGGTTCTCTCCACGTATGACATTGAAGTACATGCCGGTCGAGGAAATCGTAATCAGAGCGAACGGCGGACGCGGAGTAAGATATTCTACTCCTCTCATCGACAACATCGGCGTGTTCTCTACAGGAAAGGCATTCACAGGTGCATACAATGAGCACATTCTCGAGGATGCGTGGACATTCGGAGGCAACATCACATACTACCTTCCGTTCGGTGCCTCTGAGAATACATACCTGAGCTTCGATTATTTCCGTACCCAGTTCACTGAGCAGATGGTCGTGGATTATGAGCGTTTCGTGAATACCATCGATTTCTATGCTCTCGATGGAAACCGTTCATTTACGGACAACTACCAGCTTGACTTCTCGGTAGATCCGTTCGAGCGCTTCAACATCACCACTACATTCCGTTATACCAATGCCAAGATCGAGCTTGCAGGCCAGGGTCTGGTCGAGAAGCCGATGACAAGCCGTTTCAAGGGAGTGCTCAACCTGCAGTACGCTACTAACCTGAACAAATGGATCTTTGACTTCACCGCATCCCTCAACGGATCGTGCAGAGTGTATAACTTCATGGAAAATCTCAAGGATGCTGACGGCAACCTTATCTATAAGAACGGACGCACTCCGGTCTATCCGCTCCTTTACGCACAGATCACCCGCCGTTTCAAGGGCTGGGATGTATATGCCGGCGTAGAGAACCTTACAAACTTTACACAGAAGAGCGTCATTCTTGGAAACGCAGCAGGAAATGACGTCAATTCATTGCCACGCGTTCCTTCATTCGATGCAAGCTGCATCTGGGGACCGCTCATGGGTATCAAGGCTCATGTAGGCTTCCGTTTCACACTTTGGAAAAAAGCATAAAACAATTAGAATATGAAAAAGTTCATCATTATGGTTATGGCAGCCTTTATGGCGATGCCGATGGTTTCAATGGCAGACAACAAGCCTGCAAAGAAGAAGAAAGGCGAGATCAAGGAAGTTACCTTCGTGGTTGACTTCGATTGCGAGAACTGTGCAAACAAGATTCGTGAGAATGTGTCTTTCGAGAAAGGCGTAAAGGACCTCAAGGTTACTCTTGATACAAGGACAGTGGCCCTCAAGTTCGATGCGAACAAGACTACTGAGGCTAATCTCAAGGCTTCAATCGAGGAACTTGGATATGCAGTCCAGGGAGTCCTTGCAGCTGGTCAGGAGGCTGAGCATCACGACCATAATCATGACCATGGCCACGATCATGGACATGACCACGGTCACGACCACGGACATCACCACCACAACTAATCGCAGGTTCGGTAAATGAGATTGAGAACATTCATATATGCCTTTGCGTCATTGCTCGTGATGTCGCTTACGTCATGCAACAAGCCGGATGACGGGTCGAATGACCTCATGTACATCTGGTTTGAGGTGAGCGGCCGTGTAGTGGATCAGGCAGGCAATCCCATTGCAGGAATCACCGTCATGGCGGAGTCGGCAGAATCTCAGAAGACTGCTTCTGACGGCAGTTTTACGGTAAATGGCGGCAGCGCCCCTACTCAGACTACGGCTGTAAGGTTTGTAGATGCCGACAAGACCGGAAAGCAGTATATGTCAAAGGTAGTGATGGTCGACCTTGTGAAATACAAGGACGGTCATGGCTGGAACAACGGTTATTTCAGGAATGCGGAGGAACTGACAGTCGTTATGATGGAGTCGGAATCGGAGATTACTCCTTCGCCGCTTGGCGCCTCGAAATGACGGGCAGCAAGGCTATGATGTAGCCGATTGCAGCGACTCCGGCTATCGTGATGACGATATCGGACCAAGAAAGAATTACAGGATATGCCTGGACAAGATATTGTCCGGGCATCTTTATTATTCCGAAGTGCTGCTGGACAAGCGCAAGGATAACTCCTGCCACTATGCCTCCTGCAAGGCCGGTGAGGGATATGAGCCAGCCCTCAAGTACGAAGATGCGTCTGATAAGGCGGCTTTCCGCTCCCATGCTGCGGAGTATCCTGATGTCGTTCTCCTTTTCGATTATAAGCATGGTCAGACTTCCGAATATGTTGAAGGCGATGATTATGATGACGAAAATGAGGATGAGGTAGGTTGCCATCTTCTCGTATTTCATCATCTTGTACAGGGTCTCGTTCTGCTGATACCTGTCCTTTACGACAAAACCTTCGCCGAGGCGTCTGCCGATTTCCTCCTGTATCTCCCTGACCGTGCGCTGGCTTGTGCCTTCCGTCATTCTGATTTCGATGCCTGAGACCTCGTCTTCATACTGGAGAAGCTCTCTCATCGTCTCGATAGGCAGGATCATGAGGGAATTGTCCACATCGTCGCTGATTGTGAATATTCCTGACGGATATACCTTTACTGACCTCAATGCGGAAAGAGGGTCGGACATGGATATCCTTCCCTTGCGTGAAGGATAATAGATTTCGACAGGCGCCAGGAAGCGCGGGTTGATGCCCATTTCGTACGCGAGTCCACCGCCTACTACGGTAAGGGGAACATCGCCTTTGTGAAGCTTGAACTCTCCGCTTCGCATCTGTCCGGCAAGAGGAGATTCCTCCTCGTATATCCAGTCCACGCCCTTGGCGACAGCCAGTCCCTGCATGCCGTCGTAGTTGATGAAGACGTTCTCTTCAAGCACGCTGCACATGTTCAGGACTTCCGGGCGGTCATATATCCAGTCGTAGACTTCGCCCTCGGGAACGAATGTCTTTCCTGTCGATGGGGTTATTACAAGATCGGGTTCGACCGTGCTCATCATTGATCTGATGAGCGAGTCGAACCCGTTATATACTGAAAGGATGATGATGAGGGCGGCTGTACCGATAGCCATACCGATGACGCTTATCGCCGAAATGATGTTGATTACATTGTGTGATTTCTTGGCGAAAAGGTATCTTCCTGCTATGAACGGAGCCAGCCTCATGCTTTACTTCTTCAAAAGCTCCTCGATGTGCTCCACGTAGTCAAGTGAACTGTCAAGGAAGAAGGCGATCTCAGGCACGATGCGGAGCTGCTTTCCGACCTTGCTTCCAAGCTCGCCGCGCAGAGCCCTTCCATTCTCCTCAAGGGTAGCCATTACGGTCTCTGCCTTGTCAGAAGGGAAGATGCTGACATAGATCTTGGCCACGGAAAGGTCCGGGCTGATCTTCACGCCGCTGACAGACACCAGCGCACCTCCGAATGCTGCCATGCCCTTGCTGCGGATGATCTCGGCCATGTGCTTCTGGAGTTCCTTGGCTACCTTCAGCTGTCTTGTGCTTTCTGTATTCTTTTCCATTTACTTTACGTTGATGATGAAGTAGTTCTTCTTACCCTTCTGTGCAAGGATGTACTTGCCGTTGATGAATGACTCTTCTCCGATCTGTGCGTTGATGTCAGATACCTTCTCCTTGTTGATGCTTACACCGTTTGCCTGGATCATCTTGCGACACTCTCCCTTTGAAGGGAATACTGCAGTCTCGCCTGCGAGGAGGTCGATGATGCCTACCGGGAACTTCTCGGCAGGAACGTCGAATGTAGGGACTCCGTCGAATACCGAAAGGAAGGTCTTCTCGTCAAGGTTCATGAGAGCCTCCTTTGTCGCATTGCCGAAAAGCATGCCGGAAGCAGCCACTGCGTTCTCGTATTCCTTTGCACCGTGAACCATTGTGGTAACCTCCTTTGCGAGGAGCTTCTGGAGCTCGCGACGCTCTGGAGCCTCTGCGTGCTGTGCGATTGCGCTGTCGATCTCCTCCTTGCTGAGCATTGTGAAGATCTTGATGTA
>JAZRLI010000045.1:0-11193 GCA_045646785.1 Candidatus Cryptobacteroides sp.
TTTCCAGCTATAAGAAAACCCTTAAAAGGGAAACTTTCTTTATGAGAGTTTGTTGATATAGACTGCGATACCGCTCTTGAGGTTCGCTGCCTTGTTCTTGTGGATAACACCGATCTTAGCGAGCTTGTCGATCATTGCATACACCTTAGGTGCGTTTGCCTCGGCTGCTGCCTTGTCGTTTGTGTTACGGATCGCACGGATTGCGTTCCTTGTTGTCTTTGCATAATACTTATTATGCAATCTGCGCCTCTCGCTCTGGCGATAGCGCTTGTCTGCTGAAGCGTGGTTTGCCATTGTTCTTATTTTTTATATTTTTCGTAGTCGGTAGGGGAATCGAACCCCTCTTGCAAGAATGAAAATCTTGAGTCCTAACCGATAGACGAACCGACCAAACTGACCATCTTTAACAAATGGGAGTGCAAAGGTAAGAAAACTTTTTTAACTGACAAAATATTTCTTAATCTTTCTTCTCATCTTTTCCGCTCTCAGCCCACTCGTATGAGTAGATGATCGACTCCACCTGCCTGAGATACTGACGTTTGTCGTATTTAGGGGCGTATACGAATGCCTGGAGTACGATTACTTCCTGGCCGTCCGGGCTGTAGAATGCGTGCGATACGAATGGTCCTCCCATGTAGTCGTTGTAGACTTCCCAGAAGCCTCTTACTTCGGCGAATTCACGGCCTTTGTAGCGCTTGTATTCGATGCCTGGGGTCACGGCTGTGCTTGTGGTCATGTATGTGTTCTCAAACATGCCTGGCACGTTGTTCTTGAGCATTTCGTTGCTGTGTGCGATGATGCTTTCGAGGCTGAGCATCTGCTCTCCCTCCACTACTGGATACTTGTATGCGAGGATGCCCTGGGTCACGCCTTCGATGGCGTATTCGATCCATACGAAGTCACTGGTTCTCTTCTTGAGCTTGTATCCTGACGGGAAGTGAGGCGAGCCGCCTGCCATTTCTGTAACTACAGGGGCGAGCTTGAGTTCCTCGTACTTCTTGATGTTCCTGATGATGCGGTCTCTCTCGGCCTGCTCGATGGTGGCGATCATGAGGTCGCTGTTCTCCTCGATTATCATTGCTGCAGAGTCGGCGTCGATCGCGTTTACATAGATGACTGTCTGTGGAGTAGCCCATACGTCCTTTCTGATGACTACGCCTGGCTCGGTCACTGTGTTGTTGATGTTTACGACGATGATGTTCCTGTGGATCTGGAACATGTTGGTAAATGCGTTCTGAGGCACGTTTACGAGGCCGAACAATGGTTCGCGCTGAGGGAGGTATGGAGTCTCCTGGGCAAGGTACTGCCTGAGGGTGTTGCCTACGAGGCCTTCCCAGTTGCCCTTGTCGATGACAACAATTACCTCGCCTGCCTTTCCGCTGATGTTAGGGAGCAGTGCCTGTCTCTTCTTCTCCTCGCTGCATGAGGCCAGTGCTACGACTGCGGCCAGTGCAAGCGCCATGTATTTGATGAACTTCTTCATATATGGATGTGTTTTTGTTTATTATCTCAAAAGTCTTGCGATGTCGTTTCCGAATGCCAGGAACATGAGTCCGAATATGAGGATCATTCCGATGATCTGGGTCACATACAGGAACTTGTCGCTCGGTTTCCTTCCGGTGATCATCTCGTAGATCGTGAAGACGATGTGGCCTCCGTCAAGGGCCGGGATAGGCAGGAGGTTCATTACTGCGAGCATGATCGAGAGCATTGCAATGATGCTGATGAAACTGTACCAATCCCATGCCTCAGGGAACACCTGGCCGATTGCGATGAAGCTTCCGACCGATTTGTAAGCCTCTGTGCTTGGGGTGAATACGAGCTTGAGGTCCTGGAGGTAGCCGCCGATCGAGGAGAATGTCTTCCTGAAGCCTGCAGGGATCGCCGATGCGATGCTGTATTTCATGGTCTTGACCTCAGGGGATGTCAGATAGACTCCGATCCTTCCGGTGGTATCGACCTGGAGGGCGAGGCTGAGGGTGTCGCCGGCTCTTTCGATGTCGGCTGCGACGCTCCTGCCTGCGTATCCTTCAAGGACAGGCCATGCGTCCTGCACGAACGGCACTGTCTGGCCTTCGATGGCGATGATCCTGTCACCTTCCATGAGGTCCGAGCCCTGATTTACCGAGCCTTCGGCTACCGAATGTACGATGAACGGGCGGGCGAGGTCGAACATTCCCGGAGTATTGAGTACGTCTCCGATCCTGTTGTGGTCTATGTATATCGAAAGGGTGTCGCCGTTTCTGAGGACCGTCGCCTTTTCTGTTCCCTGTCTTACGAGGTCGGCCTGGAGCATCATGAAGTTCTCGGGTTCATAGTCGTCGAAGCTGATGATGTGGTCTCCGTTGCGGAAGCCCATGTCGTAGGCGAGTTCGTTGACGTAGATGCAGTTGCCTTCGTTGCCGATGTAGCTTTCGCCCCATCCTGCTAGCATGGCGATGTACATTACGATGGCGAAGATGATGTTGAAGAGGACTCCGCCGGCCATCACGAGAAGTCTCTGCCATGCCGGCTTGGTGCGGAATTCCCACGGCTGAGGCTCGTTCTTGAGGTATTCGGTGTCCATGGATTCATCGACCATGCCTGCAATCTTGCAGTAGCCTCCGAGGGGGAGCCAGCCGATGCCGTATTCTGTCTCCCAGTTCTTTCCTTTCGGGAAGAGCTTCGAGAACCATCCTGTCTTTGTGCTGAGGAGGGCCTTTTCTCCGGCGTCGAAGAAGAGGAAGAACTTGTCCACCCTGATGCCGAAGAGCTTGGCGAATGTGAAATGTCCGAGCTCATGCACGAGGATGAGGACGGACAATGCGAGTATTACCTGAAGTGTCTTTATGATTACTATCATGATATCCTTTTGATGATTTCGCCTGCCTTGGCGAATGCTTCCGAGTTAGTAGCGAAGATTGTTTCAAGGTCCGGATCCGCTACAAAATCCACACCATTCATACATTCCTGGACCACGGCCGTGATGTCGTAGAAGCCGATCCTTTCCTGGAGGAAGGCCGCTACCGCCGCTTCGTTCGCCGCGTTCATGATGCAGGCCATGTTTCCGCCCTTTTCAAGCGATTCGTAGGCGAGCTTGAGGGCAGGGAACTTCTCCTGGTCAGGTGCGAAGAATGTCATGCTTCCGAGTTCGGCGAAGTTGAGCTTGCGGTTGTTCAGCGGGAGGCGGAACGGGTAGCTGAATGCGAACTGGATGGCCTCACGCATGTCCGGATGGCCCATCTGTGCGATCACGGAGCCGTCTGCGTACTCGATCATGGAGTGGATGATGGACTCGGGATGGATTACGACCTGGATCTTGTCGCCCGGCATTCCGAAGAGCCAGCGGGCTTCGATGATCTCCAGTCCCTTGTTCATCATTGTGGCGGAGTCGATGGTGATCTTGCTGCCCATGCTCCAGTTCGGGTGGTTGAGGGCCTGGGCGCGTGTGGCCTTGGCTATATCCTCCCTGTTCCATGTGCGGAACGGTCCGCCCGATGCGGTGAGATGTATCTTTTCGATCGGCGCTCCTGCCGAGCCCATGAGGCACTGGAAGATTGCCGAGTGCTCGGAGTCGACCGGAAGGATGCGTGCCCCTGTCCTGGATGCGAGGTCCATGACGATCTTTCCTGCGGCCACGAGGGTTTCCTTGTTGGCGAGGGCGATGGTCTTTCCTGCTCCGACGGCTGCTACCGTTGATGAGAGTCCGCTGAATCCGACCATTGAGGTGAGGACGATGTCAATGTTGTCGCCCTTCACGAGGTCGCATACCGACTGCATTCCTGCGAATACCTTGATGTCATGCGGGTCGAGTGCGTCCCTGACTTCCTGATATTTCTCCTCGTTGCAGATCACCACTGCGTTTACGTCAAATTCGATTGCCTGCTGTATGAGGAGTTCCGTGCTGTTGTTTGCTGTGAGGAGTTCCACTTCGAAGAGGTCGCGGTGCTGACCGATCACGTCAAGCGCCTGTCTTCCTATCGAGCCTGTGGAACCGAGTATGGCTATGTGTCTCTTCTCCATCTTGCCTAGAATTTAATGTATAAGGTTGGGTCGACGGTCTGGCCCTTGTGCCAGAGTTCGAAGTGGAGGTGGTCGCCGGTAGTGAGTTCGCCGGTGTTGCCTACCAGTGCGATAGGGGCTCCCGCGGTTACCTTGTCACCTGCCTTCTTGAGAAGTTTTTCGTTATGCTTGTATATGGAAACTATGTCTCCGTCGTGCTGGATCTGGATGGTGTGTCCGGTCTCGTCGCTCCATCCTGCGAAGATCACGGTTCCGTCGAGGGTGGCCTTTACTACCGATCCTTCCGGTGCGGCGATGTCCACGTATGGATGTACCACAGGGTCATATCCCTGCGATACCACGCCCTTGAGCGGGGTGAAGAAGTGCAGGCCTTCAATAGGGAGGTCGCGGTGGTTTCTGGCTGAGATTCCGAACTGCTCCTCTTCCTTTACGCGCTCTCTGAGGAGTGAGTCCTGGCGGGCGATCTCGTCCATGTCAGGGGCTGCTGCGTCAGGGTTTTCCTGGGCCTTGATGAGGCTGTCGATCCTTATCGGCTCCTCTCCTTCGACTGCTCTTCTGAGGTTCTCTGAGTAGAGTTCCCATCTGAAGATCACGTTCTCGAGGGAGTCGATGGTGATGGCGTTCTGGATGGCCGCTCTCTTGGATCTTGCGTCAGGGTATCCGGGTATGAAGGTCCTTATCGGAGTGTATGCGATGATGGAATAAATGGCCGCACAGATGACTACGATGAGGGTCACGAGTGCGATGAAGAATGTTGTCCTGGTGAAATGGAATGTGACAAGATGCTTGTGGGTCTTGTCGTCTATGAGGGCCAGACGGAAGGTCTTGCTCTTCTTTTCTCTGCTTCGTTGTGCCATAAATTCTTTTTTATTAGTAACTTTGCCGTCCTATGGAAAGGATTGTCGGCATAGATTACGGAAGGAAACGCGTCGGGGTCGCTGTAAGCGATCCTCTCGGCATATTTGCCTCTGCCCTTGAAACGGTACATTCTGCAAAGATAATAGATTATCTTAAAAAATATGCTGAAAATGAGAATGTAGTGCGCTTTGTGGTCGGTTATCCGATCAACATGAACGGCGCTCCGTCAGAGGCGGCAAAGGATATCGACGTGTTCCTGAAACATCTCAGGGCAGCGTTCCCTGAAACCCCTGTTGACCTTGAGGACGAGAGGTTCACTTCGGTCCTTGCCCACCGTGCGATGATCGACGGCGGAATGAAGAAGCATGACCGCATGAAGAAGGAGTCCGTGGACAAGATCAGCGCGGCGATAATCCTCCAGAGTTGGCTTGACAGAAAAAAGTAAGACTATGATTTTACCAATATATTTATACGGATCAGAGGTCCTCAGACGCGAGAATGTCGATGTGGATCTCAACGATAAGGAGGCTACCCTCAAGCTTATCGAAGATATGAAGGAAACCCTCAAGGTGGCTGACGGCTGCGGCCTCGCTGCTCCTCAGGTGGGTGTCAACAAGAACCTTGTGATCGTGGATGGCCGCGATCTTACCGATTCATACGAATATCTCCATGATTTCTTCCGTGTCATGATCAATCCGGTCGTGCTTGAGGAAAGCGAGGAGACCTGCGAGATTTCCGAGGGCTGTCTCAGCGTTCCGGGCATCTACGCCGAGGTTACTAGACCGTCTAAGATCAAGGTCGAGTACTACAACGAGAACTTCGAGAAGGTGGTTGAGGAGTTCGACCGCTTCGGTTGCCGAATGGTCCAGCACGAGCTCTCTCACCTCGATGGCAATCTTTTTGTTGATAATGTGTCGCCGATCCGCCGCAAGATGATCATGCGCAAGCTGCAGGCCATCTCGAAGGGCGCGGTACAGACAAGATACAAATCAAAAAGATAATTTTACCATGGGCGCATTTCACGCATATGACATCAGAGGAATCTACAATGTGGATTTCGACAAGGAGGTAGCCTACAAGGTCGGTTATTTCATCCCTGAACTTCTTTCTGCAGACAAGGTGCTTGTCGGCAGGGACGCAAGAGTATCTTCGCCGGAGATCCATGAATACCTTCTCAAGGGTATCACCGACGCTGGTGCGGATGTGTACGACATCGGCCTCAGCACGACTCCGATGGTGTACTGGGGTACTGCGACGTACGGGTTCAAGGCATCCGTGCAGATCACCGCATCGCACAATCCGGCCGAGTACAACGGACTCAAGGTGTCACGTGAGAATGCCCTTCCGGTAGGCCTCGATACAGGCCTCGGACAGATCAAGGAATGGGTCGAGAGCGGCCGTGAGTGTACTCCGGCAGCGGTGAAGGGCCAGGTTCATCCTATGGACATCAAGGCTGACTACCTCGCTTTCCTCCTGAAGTACAAGGGTGACTGGAGCGGACTCAAGATTGCGATGGACGTGTCGAACGGAATGGCTTCGCTCTTCGTCCGCGACATCTTCGGCGACCAGCCTGCATACATCTACGAAGAGATGGACGGCAGCTTCCCTAACCATGAGCCTAACCCTCTGGTACAGAAGAATGTAGAGGATCTCAAGAAGCTTGTGGCCAAGACTGGTGCAGACATCGGAATCATCTATGACGGCGACGCTGACCGCGTGATGTTTGTCGATGAGAACAGCCGTTTCATTTCTCCGGACCTCATGATTGCAGTGCTCGGACACTACTTCCTCGAGGAAAGGGGAGAGAAGGGATATGTCCATCAGGATATCCGCAGCTCAAAGGCGGTGGGCGAGTACCTCGCTCCTATGGGCGGCGTGATGAACACATGGAGAGTGGGCCGCGCATATGCTGCGTTGAAGCTTCGTGAACTTGACGGAGTGTTCGGCGGCGAGCTTGCAGGACATTACTATTTCCGTGACTTCTTCTATTCGGACAGTGGACTCCTCGCTTCGATCCTCATCGTGAACGTGGTTGCCAAGATGAAGGCGCAGGGCGTGAGCCTCAGCCAGCTCATCGCACGCATCGAGAAGTATCAGAACTCGGGCGAGATCAACTTCCGCGTCGAGGATAAGAAGGGTGCCATGGATGCGGTACGTGACTATTTCATGGGACAGGAGAAGGCGACTGCCTATATGGACTTCGACGGCTACCGTGTGGAGTTCCCGGAGTGGTGGTTCAACATCCGTCCCTCGAATACTGAGCCGTACCTCAGATTCCTCTGCGAGGCAACATCCAAGGAACTTCTTGATGAGAAGGTGGCAACAGTCAGAAAGATTCTTACAGAACAGTTTGGAGCAAAGTAAATGAGAATAAAGACGAACAAGAACATATTGAACATAGTGCTTGTCTGCATGGTCCTTTTCGGAACGGCAGACAAGCTTTCTGCGATAAATCCCGTACGCATCGATACAGCGAAGGCTCAGCTTGTGATCCCTCGCCCGGCACTCGAATCCGTGCCTACGCCTCTCGTGAAATCGGCATCTGACCCTATCGACACCCTTGACACAGTCAATGAGTTCATCAAGGTCATCCTCTATGCCGACAATACATGGCAGTACTATAAGACTCCTGACTATCAGAAGATTACGGGGGTGTTTGAGAATGATTGGAAGGAGAATGTGACCAACCCTTACGGAGTGAAGCAGGAGGATCTTCCGGCTTCATGGTCGATCTGGCTTGTGGACAGCCTTGACCAGTACCATTGTCCGTTCATAGGTGACATCCATCCTCGCGGCAAGTTCGGTCCGCGTCGTGGCCGCCGCCATCAGGGTGTTGATCTTCCGCTCAAGACCGGCGATCCTATCTATGCCGCATTCACGGGCAAGGTCAGATTCGCCAAATACATGAGCGGTTTCGGCAATCTCATCATCATCAGGCATGAGAACGGAATCGAAACCTTCTATGCCCATCTTTCAAAGATGCATGTCAAGGTTGGGGATTGGGTGAATGCAGGTGATGTCATCGGACTCGGAGGTTCGACAGGACGTTCTACCGGTCCGCATCTCCATTTCGAGACCCGCTATAACGGCTTTGCCTTTGACCCTCAGTGGCTCATCGACTTCAAGACAGGCGAGCTCCGTCACCGTCTTTTCGTCCTCAAGAAGAAGTACTTCAATATCTACAGCAACTACGAGCAGGATTTTGAAGACGAGATCAAGAATCAGGAGGAGGATGCTGCCGAGGATGCTGAGAAGGCTGCTATGAAGTATTATACCATCCGCTCAGGCGATACCCTCAGCAAGATCGCCCGCAACAACGGCACGACGATCAGTGAACTCTGCCGTCTCAACGGCATGTCCCAGAATACTACTCTGAGGATCGGTAAGAAGATCCGCGTAAGGTAGTATTGCATAACCCGAAATAATTCACTAATTTAGTGGCATCTACTTATTCCCTAAATTAATGAATTATGAGTAATCCTGGCACACCGTTCCTTCCGCAGATGCTGTCCCCGTCGGCGTATGAAATAGGCCGTTACGGCAGGACTCCTGTGAGTTATTTTCATGGTCTTCCGAACATCTCGATTCCGTTGACTGAGGTCAGGGCGAAGGGATTCACCATTCCTGTGACTCTTTCCTACCACGCAGGCGGCAACAAGCCGGATCAGCATCCTGGCTGGGTAGGCCTGGGCTGGTCGCTTCAGGCCGGAGGAAGCATCGTGAGGGTGATCAACGGAATGAAGGACGAGATCTCCAGCATGGAGTTTTCATCCAGTCCGCTCAATCCGGATTACCTGTCACGAGTTTCAGAAGTTCAGAATGATACAGACTGGGAGTATAAAGATTCTAATGGCATAAGTATCATTCATGAAAAGACATTCCTTAAGATTGTGGACTATGAGGCCGATGAGTTCATAATCAGCGCTCCAGGCATCCATGCGTCTTTCTATATTACCGGCGACGGAAAAATCTCCATAGTATCTAAAGATGAAAGTGCCATCGAATTGGAAGATGTCTATGTCGCGAATGATTCCGGTATCGCTGTTCTGGACATGTATCCGGGCAAATGCGACAAGCCGATTAAGGCCAAGCGCTACAAATACATCAGATCATTCGTGATCAGGGATAAGTTCGGTAACCGATTCTTCTTCGGCGGTGATGACAACGCTATAGAGTATTCTGTCGTCCAGAGCCTTCCTGCTATACCTACCAATGAAAATAACGGGCTGCCGGATCTTAACGGCAGGAACAATGGCATATGGAATGCTGTTGCGACAGCCAACGCCTGGATGTTGACCAAGATAGAGCGCGCTGACGGCGAGGTGATTACTTTTGAATACGAGCGTAACGGTGTGCCTATAGTACTCAACGACATACATCATGGAGAGTATTTCAATTTTGAGAAGGAAGAGTTCAGATATTTGAACTATGCTTTTGATACATGCAACTCCCTGTTGGTCGGTATAAAGAACAACCTGAACTTCCATTTCCTTATGCCGTGCTATCTGAAGTGTATACGGTGTAGCCTGTCCGGTGACGAGCTGAGTTTTGAAAGCGCAAAGAGTGAGGAGCTCGGGTACAATATAGATGAATCGGATTTCAACAATTATGTATTCCAGTATCATTCCGCTTATGAAACGGTCGGTCCGTTCAGCTTCGCACAGTTCCAGGAGGAAAGTTATTACATGCAGCTTTCCAGAATCCATGGTGTGGGCCGCGACATCCGTTTAAACTTCACCAATGACTCCGGCACCAGGCTCAAACTTAATTCAGTAGTATTCAGGAAGGACGGAGAGGACTACGAGAGTTATCAGTTTTCATACAATCCAATACCACTGCCGCCATACAACTCCCGCATGACAGATGCGTGGGGATACTACAACGGTCTTTCCTATGCTCACCTGGTGATGGGAGGTTGCAAAGGTCTTAAAGATTTCAGGGTTGCCGATGAGGCCCAGATGCAGGCAGAGATTCTTACGGGTATCACATATCCGACAGGCGGCCGAACCACGTTCGAATACGAAGTCCACCGCTATTCAAGGAAATGTCTGCCTCCAGACTTCGATATGATAGAATGTACCTCCGAAGGCACGGCAGGAGGACTTCGAATAAAGTCTATCACAGACTATATTTCTGAGACAGAATATCAGACAAGAACATTCGAGTATGTGGATAACAATGGACAGTCATCCGGCATACTCGCGTCAGACGGCGAGTGCAGAGCTGAAGGTGAATACCAGTACTATAGTGCAAAAGCAGACTTCATATTGTTCAGTGAAAGGCCGATTCTTCCGCTGTCTGAAACAGACGGCAGTCATGTAACTTACAGCCGTGTGTATGAACGTTTCCCAGACGGCAGCCACATCGAATACGAATACACCAACTCGGACGATTCTGCATACCGTGACGCTCCTCCGACAGTGAAAATCGGAACATTCCAGAATTGTCCTCTGTATCCGAAATTCACTTCCAGAGAACTGTCGAGAGGTCTTCTCCGCAAGAAGTTAACATTCAACTCAGAGAACACCCTGGTGCTTGAAGAAGATATGACTTACGCAGATGCGGGATCGGAGTTCTTCAAGATACTGTATCAAAGCAACTACTTCAGCGGCCGTGCCTTTCTGATGTCATACATCAAGCACGACTGCGGCTATCCCGGACTTATCCGGAAGGTCGTTACCAGGTATCTTGACGACGGCAGCAATCTGAAGGAGATATATACATACACCTACAACGCGCAGAGGCTTCTGGAAAGCAGCCAGTGTTCGCGTGTGTCCGCGACATACGATGAGGAAGACCCATCCGTTCCTTATGATTCCGAGACCAATGGTGAACGTTACTACTATCCGAAGAACCGTTCAGGCGAGTCGTATGCCCGGATGCTTGATGAGAAAATGCATGGAGTGGTTGTAGGAAAGGCGTTCCTAAGAAAAGGCAAGGTGACCGGAGGTACCGAGACGGTTTACGTCGAGAGGGAGATTTCCGGCGGGGATCCTGAGAGAAGTTCTCTGATTGTTCCCCACAAGCAGTTCTCTTCGGAACTCACGTGGCCGGAATCGATCAGCGGCTATTCATCCTCTCCGATGACATACATGAAGTCCACTCCGGATTTCGAGGCGAAGACATGGGATTCCCGCGGCAACGCCAAGTTCATCGACTTGAGGAACGGAAGCGCTGTGGAGCAGCATTGGTGCGTCCGTACCGGCCAGCCAGGCATGAGGGCCGTGACCCTCGGCAATCCTCCGGCCATCCATGACCGGAAGAGCATCAACATAAGGGTCAACACGGAGGAAACTACATGCTTCAGCACCACCTTCATCACCACTGAGGACA
>JAZRLI010000046.1:0-2538 GCA_045646785.1 Candidatus Cryptobacteroides sp.
GACTATTTCAAGGCACGTAAAGGTATAGTGACTCCGGACATAAAGGACGTCAGGAAGGTAAAGATCAACAAGGAGCAGCAGCAATGGGCTGACGATGCTCTCACCCACACGTTCTTTGTACATAAGGGTTACCAGCCGTCATTCAACTACGGAGAAGATATCGATTGGAAATTCTGGCCTGTCAAAGACAACGAATTGCGCTGGCAGCTGCATCGTCACAAATGGTTCACGCCTATGGGACGCGCCTACAGAGTCAGCGGCGATGAGAAATATGCAGTTGAATGGACTAAACAGTACATTGACTGGATACGCAAGAACCCTTATGAAGGTGACAAGGAAAACTTCCGTTTTGCATGGCGTCCTCTTGAAGTGAGCCATCGTCTTCAGGACCAACCGCTTCAGTTCCAGCTCTTTATCGACTCCCCTGCATTTACAGCAGAATTCCTCACTGAGTTCCTCGTGAACTACCATCGCCACGCCGAGCACATCATGGGCCACTACTCTAAACAGGGTAACCACCTGCTTTTCGAGGCTCAGAGAATGATATGTGCAGGTACATTCTTCCCTGAATTCATCAAGGCTTCAGCATGGAGAGAAAGCGGAGTGGAGATCCTCAACAGAGAGATTGGAGTACAGGTATACGATGACGGCGGACAGTATGAGCTCTGTCCTCACTATCATCACGCTTCCATCGAGATCTTTGTCAAGGCCCTCGAAGTGGCTGACATAAACGGATTCAGAAATGTGTTCCCTCAGTCATACATAGACACCATCGAGAAGATGATCATGTTCTATGCAAACATAAGCTATCCGGACTACATGAATCCATGCTTCAGCGACGCACGCCTGCTCACCAAGAAGGGCATGATCGGCAACTACAAGGCATGGGCAAATCTTTTCCCTGAAAATCAGGCGATAAAGTATTGGGCCACTGAGGGTGCAGAGGGCGCCGCTCCAGAGTCTTTGTCCAAAGGATACCTCACTTCCGGATTCTTCGTATTCAGAAACGGCTGGGACATGGAGTCCACACAGATGATTGTCAAGGCTGGTCCTCCTGCTTTCTGGCATAATCAGCCGGACAACGGAACATTCGAGCTATGGTATAAAGGAAAGACTCTGTTCGCTGACTCCGGTTCATATGTATATGCCGGTGACGGAGAGGTGATGCAGTGGAGAAACTGGTTCCGTCAGACATCTTCGCACAACACCCTGACACTGAATCACAAGAACATCGAGACAACAGATTCTAAGACACTTCTCTGGAAGCCTGAAGGAAATATACAGGTACTTGTCACCGAGAATCAGAGCTACGAGAAGCTCAAGCACAGACGCAGCATTTTCTTTGTCGAGGGCAAATATTTCGTTATCGTGGACGAGGCAGTAGGATCTGCCAAAGGCACTGTCAACCTCCACTACCAGCTGCCAAGAGGAAAGTGCGCCAGCAGCAAGACAACAATGGAGTTTGCCACCATGGCAGATGACGGAGTGAACGTCAAGCTGAAATGCTTCGGACCTGACGGAATGGAAATAGAGAAACTTGACGGATGGCTGTCAACCACCTATATGAAGAAGGTAAAGCGTCCTCATTTCAGTTTCAATGTCAAGAAACCTGACAACAAGCCTGTAAGATACATTACCGTCATCATGCCGGGAGAAGGTGCAATCGAGAACACTAAAATTACAGCTTCATTCATCGATCCTTACTTTAACCAGAACAGCCTTAAGCTGATGGTCAAGGTCGGAAAGAACAAGAAACAGGTACTCTCATACGAACTCAACTAACATGAAACATATAAAAGCAGCATTTGCTCTTCCGCTTGCCGCAGCAGGTTTTACTTCCTGCAGCGGCGATGCTGTACAAGAGCGTCCCAACATCATCTTCATTATGACGGATGACCATACGACTCAGGCGATGTCGTGCTATGGTGGCAATCTCATTCAGACGCCGAACATGGACCGTCTGGCTGATGAAGGAGTCCGTTTTGACAACTGCTATGCAACCAACGCCCTTTCGGGGCCGTCACGTGCGTGTATCCTTACCGGTAAACTGGGACATCTGAACGGATTCACAGATAACGCATGCAGATTTGACGGATCACAGCAGACCTTCCCTAAACTTCTGCAGCAAGCGGGCTACAAGACTGCTATCGTAGGAAAATGGCATCTTATTTCAGAGCCGGAAGGATTCGATCACTGGAGCATTGTCACCGGACAGGAGGAACAGGGCGACTACTACAGTCCGGAATTCTGGGAAGACGGCAAGCATATTACGGAACAGGGATATCTCACTGATGTCACAACTGACAAGGCATTGAAGTTTATTGATCAGGTCAGAGAGGACAGTCCTTTCATGCTTATGCTGCACCACAAGGCCCCACACCGCAACTGGATGCCTGCGCCACGCCACCTGGGAATGTTCAATGACGTGACATTCCCTGAGCCAGAAAACCTTTTCGATGATTATCAGGGAAGGGGCGAAGCAGCGCGATCTCAGGATATGTCCATCGCCAGCACGCTCAAGAATGACTGGGACCTCAA
>JAZRLI010000047.1:0-3833 GCA_045646785.1 Candidatus Cryptobacteroides sp.
ATTGTTCTATGTTCCTGAAGACATCAGATGGACAGACAACACCACTGAGGGAGTCAAGAAGTCTGTTGAAGGTCTTCCTGTCGATGAATTTGCTGCACTTTCTGCAGAAGAGACAGTAAAGAAGATGTTCGAGGCAATGACCGGCTGGGATGAGGATGTTCTGAAACTCGTCCTCAGAGGCTCGGATCTGAACGCAATTTCCAAGATATATCGCGGTTGCACCCTCATTGAATCCGGTGAATCATTCCGCTCAGGCGTCTATACTGGAGTCTATGTCCCTTGCAAGGTAAAACTCTCAAACGGAAAGGAGGAAAACCTCGTGATCGCTATGAGAAAAGACAATCCCTGGAAAATCTGGATAAACGACGGAGGACTCTAAAATGCGCTACATATTGACATTATTACTGCTGTCAGCGGCTATGCTAAGGACAGCAGCACAGGAGAACTACACTCTTGCCGATACCCTTACCTTGGATGCAGTTGTCGTTACAGGCGTCACCCTGACATCAATGACAGACGAAGGAAACCTCAGATTCAACGTAAGCAAGATCGAAGGCAACACCGGCGCTGACATCACAAATATCCTTGACAGACTCCCGGGAGTTACGGCCAGCCAGAAACAGGGGCTCACTTTGAACGGTCAGAGCGCTGTGCTTTACATCGACGGCCGTCCTCAGAAACTCTCCGGATCGCAAGCTGTCAGCCTGTTGAAGACAATGCCTGTAGAAAGCATCGAGAGTATCGAACTCAATTCATATACGGGTTCAAGCTATCAGGCATCCACAGGAGCAGTCATCAATATCGTCACTTCAAAGAGAAAGGATGACGGCTGGAATATGTCGGTAAGCGCAGCAGGAACTGCTGACCGTCACAATAACTGGGATGGCGGAGCAAGTACATATCTCATGGCCAGACGAGGAAATGTGAACATATACGGAATGCTGGAGTACGCCAATGGAGTGACGGAATACGTGCAGAAGGACAGCACCCTGTATGACAGTATGAGCAGCCTTGTGGAGAATCGCAAGTCATACGGCAGAAGCAATACATTCTCAGGAATGGCAAATGTTGAATGGTCATTCAGACCGAATCAGTCTCTGAACTTCAATCTGTATGCATACAAGGAGAAAGGCCGTTCTGATGTGTCGGACAATTCCCTTTATTCATTCAGTCCTGATGCAACAATATCAACCAATAAGGGAAAGACAGACGACGACCTTTTGTCGGCAACCTTGGAATATAACGCAAAGTTCAAGGATGACCTTAATCTCAAGGTAAGTTACGGACTCATATACGGAGGCACTGACAGTGACAACTCATATAACTTCACAGTTCCTGCAGAAAGGTCTATGGAAGCTCTTGTCAATACCGAAGGAACCCAGCACATCATCCGTTCAGATCTGACAAAGAAATTCGACAGGACAACTGTTGCAGCTGGATTGAGAGCCGATATCGGGAACCTTAAGAATGATGTAGCATATTCGGGCGATATCCCATCCTGGATTAAATCGCAAAGCAGATTCCAGGCACGTGAGAACCTATATGCCGCTTATGCGAATGTCAGTCAGAAATTGGGAAGCCGTTTCCTGATGAACGCAGGTGTCAGGGGAGAATACACAGATTACCGTACTCATAACGCCACTGCAGATCTGGACGGCAAGAACTCGTACTTCAATCTATTTCCATCCCTGAACTTCACCCATACGGCACGAAACATCAGGCAGACATTGTATTTCATATCAGCAATAAGCCGTCCTGATTACGATTGCCTTTATCCGGGAATGAGATATGACACCGAGAACTCATATTCAATAGGAAATCCATTGCTGAATCCGACAAGAGCATATTCAGTAAAGTATGTAGGATATTACTGGACGTATGCACGCTTCTCGATAGGCTATCAGAGAAACAATGACCTATATACAAGCATACTGCAGAAAGATGACAACGGACTGACCTCATATACATATCTCAACCACGCAGACAGGAACATGTACTTTGCAGAATTCACCATACCGTTCGCGGCATTCAAGAGGAAACTCTATGGAAATGTCGAGATCGATGTGAACTGGTCACAGTTCGTCAATCCGAGAAACGGATATGACCTGCCATATGACGGCAAAGG
The DNA here is from genome assembly GCA_045646785.1 of Candidatus Cryptobacteroides sp. GTDB lineage: Bacteria > Bacteroidota > Bacteroidia > Bacteroidales > UBA932 > Cryptobacteroides. Next base: position 2,126 of record JAZRLI010000047.1, read on the forward strand.
ATTTTGGACCACAAAGATCACCGGATTCGTACAATACGACATTACCGACAGATTCTCCCTCAGCAGCCAGTTTGCAGTATATCCGAAAAAGAAGACTGCCCAGTACACAGAAAAAGCATATTGGTGGCTTGACTTCTCGGCAGACTGGTACATCACCAAGAAAAAGGATCTTCTCCTTTCCTTGAGTGTAGAGGATGTAGCGAACAAACTGGACCTCACCAGAACCTATCTCTATTCAGGAGCAGAGCGACACAGATACACCAAATCAGTCACCCAGCTCGTCAGATTCCGTCTCACCTACAAATTCGGCGGCGGAAAGAAACAGTCTATGGAACAGAAATCGGTGTCAAACGACATTGGGCGATTCAGAGAATAATAAAAGGACGACCAAGTGCATCTTTATAGGAAAAGTGCTCGCGGTACCCCGAAATTTAAGGGGATCGCGAGCACTTTCGCTATGTTTTTGCACTCGATGCCTCCGAGGGAAGCAGTGCGTTATGTCAGATTACCACTCCAGAATCTTATTGAAGTCGTAAGCCTCTGGGTTCTCGATACCGAGTGCCTTGACAGCCTCATAGTCAGCCTCAGTCACGTAGTGAGCGATGTACTTGTAGTAGTTCTGGGCTGTACCTGCGTTGATGTCAACTACGCGTGGCGGAATCTTGCCGTCTGCACCTTGGAGATCAGCGAGGTAAAGAGGAGATACGTTGCCGTATGCGTCAACATAAACCATACAGCCGGTCTTGCCTTCGCTGAAAAGCTGGTAAACTCCCATAGCGAGCTCAGTGCAGTATGTAAGGTCATAAGCAACAGGATCCTGGCAACGCACGTCGTATCCGATCTCTACCGGACGGCTCTTCACCTTGATGCCTACCTTCTTGAATTCGGCCTCGAGGAGGTCGTTGAAGAGAACTGCCTTCGAGATCTTTCCGAGCTCTGGGTGACCGTGATCATCATATGAGAAGTGTACGCCTGCAGCTTCCATCTCCTCGCCCTTGAAAGCGTGGAAAAGACCCTCGGCTGCTACGATGGTACCGTAGTTGATGCCAAGCACCTTTCTCTTGAGGATTGCAGAAATAGAAAGTTTTACAACCTTGTCAAGGGTGATTTCGGTCTTGTTGAACATCTCAGGGATGATTGTCATAGGGCAGTGAGTGGCTTCGCCGATACCTAAAGCAAGGCTTCCGCATGTGCGACCCATTGCGCTGATTACAAGCCAGTTTCCTGATGTGCGTGCATCCTCATAAACGGTACGTGCAAGGTGTGCACCTTCGTTCTTTGCAGAGTTGTATCCGAAAGTAGGAGCGTTTCCTGGAAGAGGAAGGTCGTTATCGATTGTCTTAGGACAGTGAATGTTTGCGATCGGATATCCCTTGGCTGCGAGGAACTTCGAGATACGGTTTGCAGTTGAAGCTGTATCGTCACCACCGATGGTAACAAGAAGCTTGATATTGTTGTCCTTGAAGAGGTCAAGGTTGAAGTTCTCCTCGAAATCCTTATCAGTTGGCTTGAAACGGCTCATTTCAAGATATGAACCACCCCTGTTGAAATAACGGTCAGCGATGAAGAAGGTAAGGTCCTCTGTACGTGCGTTCTTGCTGAAGAGGCCTGAATAACCTCCATGGAGACCGATGACACGGTAACCCTTGGTAAGGAATGTCTTTGCAACAGACATTGAGACTGAGTTCATTCCTGGCGCTGGACCACC
>JAZRLI010000048.1:0-15737 GCA_045646785.1 Candidatus Cryptobacteroides sp.
GATCAAGGAAGGTCGTACACCTCTCCACACATTCCGCGCTGACATCGACTACGCACTTGCTGAGGCTCACACTAAGGTAGGTGTACTTGGTATCAAGGTATGGATCTGCAACGGTGAGGTTTACGGTAAGAAGGACCTCTCTCCTAACGCTGGTGTTGCAGCTCAGGCTCAGCAGTCAGCTAACAACAACCGTGGTGGACGTGGCGGCGACCGTCGTCGTGGCGGCCGTGGCGGACGCAGAGACAACAAGTAATTGTTACTCACACAATAATGAAAGGGATGACGTCATGTCATCCCTTTTTTGTATCTTTGTGAAAATTAATTTTAAAATATGAAAGCACGCGCGTTTTTATTCGCCCTCGCCGCAGTTGCGGCAGTGGCTTGCGGTCAGACCGCAGAAGAGAAGGTAAAGGCATATGAGGAGGCTCATAATGCCATGATGGATGAATATACAGTCATGATGGATTCACTTTCTACAGATCCGGAGAAAGCAGAGGCTTTCTACAATGAGTTCGTTGAGAGATATATCGATTTCAACCTCGAGTCTGCAAAGAAGAATGCTGACAACGATGTAGCTGTACAGGCTCTCATGAACCTTCGTGGCCTTATCGATGACGCTCAGGTTGACGAGGTGATCTCGAAGATGCCTGCTGCAATGCTCGAGAATGAGCAGGTCGCTTACCTGAAGCAGAATCTCGATGCAAGAAAGGCTACTGCAGAGGGCAATATGTTCGTTGACTTTACAGTTGAGCATGTATTCGGCTACGACAGAAGCATGGATCCTCAGCCGCTCAAGAGAGAGGTTAAGTTCTCTGACTATGTAGGCAAGGGCACTTATGTCCTCGTGGATTTCTGGTCACCTTGGTGCGGCCCATGCAAGAGGGAGATTCCTAACATCAAGACAGTTTATGAGAATTATAAGGACAAGGGTCTTGAGGTCCTCAGCCTTGCAGTATGGGAGAGACAGCCACAGTCTCATACAATCGAGACAGCAGGTGAGCTCGGAATGGACTGGCTCCACATCAACAACTGTGGAAGCGTTCCTACCGACATCTACGGTGTAGAGGGCATTCCTCACCTTATGCTCATCGGCCCTGACGGAACCATCCTGAAGCGTGGCTTCCATGGTCTTGAGGGCATCGAGGCAGCTGTTGCAGAATACATCAAGTAGTGACTCTGCAGGAGAAGATAAAGTTATTTCCACATTCCTCAGGCGTCTATAGATATTATGACGCCGAGGGGAATGACATTTATGTGGGTAAGGCAAAGGACCTGCACAAGAGGGTCGCGCAGTATTTCGTCCCTGCAGAAAGGCTTACCCGCAAGACGGCGGTCATGGTCTCGAAGATCGCCGATGCCGAATTTACGGTAGTGGAGACCGAAGCGGATGCGCTGCTGCTGGAAAATAACCTCATCAAGCAGTTCAAGCCGCGATACAACATCCTCCTCAAGGACTCGAAGACTTATCCGTGGATATGCGTGAGTGCAGAGGAGTTTCCAAGGGTCTTTCTGACCCGCAGGCTCGTGCGTGACGGTTCCCGTTATTTCGGTCCGTACAGCAGCGTCGTTCATGCCCGCAATCTCGTCGAATTCTTCCACAATGTCTATCCTCTGCGCACATGCAGACACAGGATCACTTCTGACGTCATCCTGCGCGGAAAGATACGTCCGTGCCTTAACTTCCATATAAAGAAGTGCCTCGGATGCTGCGTGGGCGGCATTTCCCAGAAGGATTACAATGCCAACATCGACGAAATCGTCTCGCTTCTCAAGGGGGGTGGACGTGAAATGATCCAGCATTACAGGACCCTCATGTCGGAGGCTGCGGAAAGGATGGATTTCGAGCAGGCCCAGGAATATAAGGAGAAGATGCTGTCTCTTGAGCAGCATTACAGCAAGTCTGTGATCATGAACTCGACTGTCGGTGATGTGGACGTGTTCTCTCTCGTGATGGATGGTCCGGAAGCGTTCGGAAACTTCATGCGAATCAGGGGCGGGGCAGTAATCCAGTCTCTGAACCTCGGCTTCAAGCTGATGATCGAGGAAGAGCAGGAATCCGTACTTGCTATGTTCATCGGAGAGGTGCGCGCTAAGTTCGGCGTACTTTCCCGCGAGGTCATCGTGCCTTTCAAACCGGACATGGAACTGGAGAATATCGAATTCAGGGTTCCGGTCCGTGGCGACAAGCTTGCATTGCTTGAACTCAGCGCCAGAAATGCCAAGGAGATGCGCCTGAATGCACTCAAACAGCAGGAACATACCGATCCTGATGCATACAAGAATATGGTCATGGAATCGCTCAGGAAGCAGATCGGCATGAAGGAACTTCCGGTCCATATCGAATGTTTCGACAACTCCAACATCCAGGGCACGAATCCGGTTTCGGCGTGCGTGGTCTTCAGGAATGCTGTGCCGTCGAAGAAGGATTACCGCCATTTCAAGGTCAAGACCGTGGTCGGTGCTAACGACTATGCGACTATGAAGGAGGTCGTGAACCGCAGATATTCCCGTCTTATGGAGGAAAATCCGGACGATCTGCCGCAGTTGGTGGTCATAGACGGTGGAAAGGGTCAGCTGGCCTTCGCATACGAGGCTCTGGCAGAACTTGGACTGACAGACAAGCTTACAGTGATAGCCCTTGCGGAAAGGATGGAAGAGGTCTATAGGGTAGGAGATCCTTATCCAATGTTCATAGACCGAAACTCACCGGCTCTGAAGGTGCTGCAGCAGATCCGTGACGAGGCCCATCGCTTCGGAATCACGTTCCATCGCAAGCTCAGGAGCAAGGCTCAGATCGAGTCGTCACTGCGTGCCATCAAGGGCGTGGGCGACAAGACTGAACAGAGGCTTCTGCTTCGTTTCGGCAGCGTTGCAAGGATCGCAGCTGCTCCGATAGAGGATGTGGCTGAACTCGTAGGACAGCAGCTTGCAGAAAGAATCAACCATGAACTTAATAGGAAAGATGAAGACAAAGGTGCTTAGCGCGTATGACTGGTTCCTTATCGTGGGAGTCATCGCATCAAACATTATCTACACACTGCTGACCGGAGATATGGATATAGTCGGCTCTGTGGCGGGCATAGCAGGAGTGCTGTGCGTTGTTCTTGTGGCCAAGGGCAGCATATGGAACTATCTCTTCGGCCTTGTCAATGTGTCCATGTATGCCTATATCTCGTACAAGGCTTCCCTTTACGGCGATGCAGCCCTGAATGCACTCTATTATCTTCCGATGCAGTTCATCGGCTGGTGGCAGTGGCGCAGAAGGGGAGCGGCCATCTCGGAGGCGGAAGCGGGCGGAAACGGTGTTCAGGTAAAGGCGCGCAGGTTCAACTGGAATCAGAGAATCGCACTTGCCCTCGGATGTGCAGCAGCCGTAGTTATCTGCGGCTTCATTCTTCAGCATTTCGGGGATCCCCAGCCGTTCAAGGACTCGACCACTACAGTTCTCAGCATTGTGGCGCAGGCTCTTATGGCCCTTGCATTCATGGAACAGTGGGTTCTTTGGATAATCACGAACATCGTGAGCGTGGTCATGTGGGTCATCTGTGTGACCAGAGGCGAGGCTCATGCCGGCGTGATGGTGATAATGTGGAGTTTCTACCTTCTCAATTCCATCAACGGCCTCAGGGTATGGCTGAAGTTGAGCAGGTAGCCTTTCTCCCATTAAATTTTCATTTATCGTTTTTTTTTATTTAATTTGCATTGTTTTAGCGCAAATACGTGTATTAAAGATACTAAATTATTAACTAAAATTTACAGTTATGGCTAATATTGCAGAAGACGTAAAGGCTATCATCGTTGAGAAATTGGGCGTTGATGCGTCTGAAGTTACTGAGACAGCTAGCTTCACAAATGATCTTGGAGCAGATTCACTTGATATCGTAGAGCTCATCATGGATTTCGAGAAGAAGTTTGACATCTCTATTCCAGACGAGGATGCAGGTGATAAGATCACTACAGTAGGTGATGCTATCAAGTACATTGAGGACAAGGTAAACGAGTAATATTTTTGTCTGAATAAAAAACAAGGGACCGACTGTTCAGTCGGTCCCTTGTTCGTATATGTACTTGCGATTATTCTGCAGACTTAGGTGCGGAGAACGTTACCTTGAACTGCGGCTTTGCTCCTGATGCAAGAGGGCCGTTGAGAACAGCGTTGTAGTATCTGTCCTTGTCGAGGGAAGTCTCGTGCTCCGTGTTCGATGTGCTCATGCTTGAATACATCGCCGCCATCATTGCATAGTTGTAGTAGTTGTTGTAGCCATATCCATAGCTGTCATAGCCGTAACCGTATCCACCGTAGCCATATCCGCCGTATCCACCGTATCCGCCATATCCGTATGGATCGTACATCATGCTGTTGTAATAGTAGTTGTACGGATAGTTGCTGTATGAATCGTCGTAGGTTGTGTCCTCGATGATCTCCTCAGCCATGATAAGGAGCCAGATATCGTATTTCGCGATGTTCTTTTCATAGTCCTTGTCATTCTCGTCAAGCTTGAGGATTTCCTGCACATGGTGGCTGATGTCCGGAGAGTACATGTTCAGCGAACGGTTGATCTCTCCCTGGTTCTCTGAACTGATGCTGGAGTCAGTGATGCCGGCATATGTGACATAGTTTCCGTCTGTGCTGCGGATCTTCACAGTAGGGCTGAGAATCGTAGGATACTTATCCAGAAGTTCATAGTCTCCCTCCACGTCGTACGGGAAGATGATGGTAGCCTTGTTGATTACGACTTCGTCCGGGTTGGTGATGCCTTCAGCTGCGATGCGTTCCTCGAGAATGCGTCTGATCTCCTTTGCCTTCACTACCGGCTTGATTCCGCCGCCGCCTTCGATGTAGATCTTTTCGGTCGCTGTCACGCCATCCTTGTAGTCCACGCGGCTGTCGTGTGTGCTGCCGTTGAATGCGTACTGGCTTGGATAGGTGGTCTTTCCGTCCTTCAGTCTGATGAAGTCTCCTGCACCGAAGATGAAGAGGAATGTTGTGTCGACCGGCTCGTCAGAATAGTCGTACTCTGCTGTGATCTTGAGCTCGGCATAGTTTCCTGTGAAGTATCCAGAACTGTTGTCCATGGTGAGGCCGAACATGTTGATTCGTCCGCCCTTACCTACAGGTGTGTCAGTGCTGAAATAGATGCCTGGGACATACTTGAGGTAGTTGTCCACTGTGTCCATCTGTCCGGCCTTCTGGGCTTCCTGGATGGCTGCGGCAAATCTTTCGGCATATTCAAGGCTGAAGTCGAATGAAAGCGAGTCGCCGCCTGCGTATACAGGTACGCCTGTGGTGATCCTCTTGCTGAGGTCCACGAATTCGTTGAGGACTTCAGGGTCGGCAAGCGAGCTTGTGTAGAGGATTGTCGAGTCGAGAGGCTTCTTCAGCTCGGATACATAGACGTTCTGGAGGATCTTCAGCTCGTTGTCATAGACGGTAGAGAGCGTGTCTCTTACGGCTGAGAAGTGGAACTGTCTGATCTTTGTGTTCTTTCCGAAGTCGAGGGAGTCGAAGATAGGTACGAGGGTGATGCTGGAAACCTTTGAAGTGGTTCCAAGCACGCCTCCGTCATTGACTGCTCCGAATGTGAATCTCGAGGTGCTGTAGCCGGAAAGGCTGTCGGACAGCGCCATCTCCACTTCTTCAAGAACCACAGGCTCCTGCGGGAACACGTCCCACTTCTGGTCTGTAGGGATCAGGTTCTCTCCAAGTTTTTCGTCAATATTGATGCATGATGCAGAGAAAAGCAGTGTCGCACCGATGGCCACCAAGCGGCCTACTCTGCAGATAAAACTTAAATTCATTATAGATTATCGTAAAAACTGTTGTAAACTTCCATGTAGGATCCGTCCTCTATCGACTGGGCATCGTAAGGAAGGCATGGGTAACCCTTCTCCTTGCAGAAGTCAACGATCTCCTGAGGGATGTCCGCTGCTCCGAAAATGACGCCGTCTGAATATTCCGCGGCGAGTTTAGCAAGATTTATGCCAGTAGGTTCTGTGAGAATCTTGAGGTCGTCGTCACCGATTCCACCGAACTTGATCCTTTCCTTGAGGTCTTCAGGGAACTCTGCAGGAGTGTCGTCATATACTGAAAGGACTACCTTGCTGTTCGAGAAGATGGGATCGTCGATATATGCCTTCTTGAGATAGACAGGCAGAACCTGCGATATCCATCCCTGGCAGTGGATCACGTCCGGAGCCCATCTGAGCTTCTTTACAGTCTCGAGCACGCCACGTGCGAAGAAGATGGCTCTCTCTCCGTTGTCCTTGAAGAATTCGCCGTTCTCATCGGTATATATGCTCTTGCGATGGAAATAGTCTTCGTTGTCGATGAAGTAAACCTGCATCCTGGCTGCGGAAATGGATGCAACCTTGATTACAAGCGGTCTGTCGACGTCGTTGATTATGATGTTCATTCCGGAGAGACGGATCACCTCATGGAGCTGGTTCTTGCGCTCGTTGATGCATCCGTATCTTGGCATGAATGACCTTATCTCCTTCTTGCGTTCCTGTATGCCCTGCGGGAGGTATCTTCCAATGTTGGCAATCGGCGATTCCGGGAGATAGGGGAACATCTCCGAATTGACGAACAGGACTCTTTTGACTGAATTTCCCATAGTATGGTGGTAATTTTTAGTGACAAAATCTCTACAAAGATAATAATAAATTTTTTATAATTCGCTATCTTTGACCCCGATTGAATTTGAGTATGAGTACAGCGGATAATAAACTGATGCGCCGAAGGCTGGCAAATGCCTATCTTTCGTCCGTGATAAGCATTAGCCTCGTGCTTCTGCTTGTCGGAGTCGCTGCCATGCTCCTTGTGAATGCGAAGAGCGTTTCCGACTATTTCAAGGAGAACATGCAGGTGACGGTGATGATGGATCAGGATGTGTCGGACGAGGCGGCGATGGAATTTCAGGCGGCTCTCGACAAGGAGCGTTTCATAAAGAACACGACATTCGTATCAAAGGAGCAGGGACAGAGGGAACTTGCTGACATTCTGGGAGATGACTTCCTTGATGTCTTCGAGACTTCTCCGATTCCCGTATCGATAGATGTAACTCTCAAGGCGGAATATGTGTCTGCGGACAGCCTCGAGGTCGTGAGGAATGAGATCTCGAAATCGTCGATAGTGGACAGCGTGGAGTACCAGAGTTCGCTGGTGGAGGCCCTCAATGCCAACCTCAGTAAGATCTCGGCAGTGCTCGGAATCTTCATCGCGCTCCTCCTCTTCATCTCGTACGTACTGATAAACAATACCGTGAGGCTCAATGTCTATGCCCGCAGGTTCACGATCCACACAATGAAGCTCGTAGGAGCGACAAAGTCGTTCATCCGTGCTCCGTTCCTCGTGCAGGCCGCTTTCCAGGGCGTCTTTTCGGCTTTCCTTGCCATCATAGCCCTCGTCGTGATGATGTATTTCATGAGAAGCGAGTTCCAGCAGCTGTTCGAAATATTCAGACTGGACCTTCTTCTGACCGTGATAGGCATTGTACTTGCATCCGGCCTCGTGATCTGTATTACCAGTACATGGTTTGTCGTCAACAAGCTCGTGTCCCTGAAGAAGGACGAGCTGTATTACTAAATCTTATAGAATGGAAAACAATCCTAAAATGGCAATGACCCCAAAGGGGCTCAGATATCTTCTTATCGGACTTATCGTAATGGTGTCCGGATACATTCTCATGGCGGGCGGCGGCAGCACCGACCCCGATACCTTCAACTATTCCATGTTCGATTTCCGTCGTCTGGTGGCGGCTCCGCTGGTGATCATCTTCGGAATCGTCATTGAGGTGGTGGCTGTAATGGGCATGTTCAAGAACAAGGAGGAGAAGTAGCGATGAGTTGGCTTGAGGCAGTACTTCTTGGTCTGATTCAGGGACTTACCGAGTTCCTTCCGGTGAGCAGCAGCGGTCATCTCGAGATAGGAAAGGTCCTGCTTGGGGTGGAGACCAGCGATGACCTGCTTTTCACTACGATGGTCCATGCGGCTACCGTATTGAGCACGGTCGTTGTGTTCCGCAAGCAGATATGGGACCTTCTGAAGGGCTTCTTCTGCGGTCTGAAGGGAGTGAAGGTGGAGAATGGAATCCTCGTGTGCAACGGCCAGACTGACTATCTGCTCAAGATGGTGGTTTCGATGATACCTGTGCTGGTTGTGGGCCTTTTCTTCAAGGACAAGGTCGAGAGCCTCTTCGGTTCCATCACCGTAGTTGGCTTTGCGCTCATAGTGACAGCCATGCTCCTTTTCTTTTCTGACTATGCGTCGCGTCCGGGACGCAAGTCGATATTCCCTGCAAACGAATACCGTAACGGCATTTCATATTGGCAGGCCTTTGCAGTAGGCCTTGGTCAGGCCTTTGCCGTGGTGCCGGGCCTTTCACGCTCGGGCACGACGATCTCTACAGGTCTCATCTGCGGAGTGAAGAGGGAAGTGATGGCTCAGTTCTCGTTCCTGATGGTGCTGGTTCCGATCCTTGGAGAGTCGTTCCTCGAGATTGTCGGAGGCGAGTTCGGAACATCTTCGGTAGGTGCCCTTCCTCTCGCCCTCGGATTTGTATCTGCCTTTGTTTCAGGACTTTTTGCATGTAGGGTGATGATTGCTCTCGTGAAGAAGGCAAGGCTGAGCTGGTTCGCGCTCTACTGCCTCGTGGCAGCCGCATGCATATTCATTTTCGCATAATCGAGTCATGAAGACATATTTCGTATCAGATGTCCATCTCGGTCTTCAGGTCCATGATCCTGAAGGCAGGGAGCGTCGTTTTGCAGACTTCCTTACCTCACTTCCTGAGGATACGGAGGCTCTGTATCTTCTCGGCGACATCTGGGATTTCTGGTATGAGTACCGTGACGTCGTGCCTAAGGGCTATGTCAGGGTCTTCGCCGCGCTTCAGGGTCTTATGGACAGGGGAGTGAAGGTCTTTTTCTTCGAGGGGAACCATGACATATGGACATATTCATATTTCGAGGAACTCGGAATGATCAAACTGACCCAGCCGGCCGTGGTGGAAATCGGCGGCAGAAGGTTCTGTCTCGGACATGGTGACGGTCTTGGACCAGTTCCTATGGGATACAGGGTGCTCAGGACGGTATTCCGCAGCCGCGTGACCCAGTTCCTTTTCAGCTTGCTCCATCCATGGATCGCCTTCCGTCTAGGAAACGGCTGGTCGAAGAACAACCGTCTGGCCCATGACCAGGAATATGTGTTTGCGGGAAAGGACGAGCCTCTTTACAGGTTTGCGGAGGAATTTGCCGCAGAAAACAAGGTGGACTGCTTCATTTTCGGCCACTATCATGCCGACGTCCACATGACGCTCCCGTCGGGCGCTGAATTCCACGTCCTGAAGGACTGGATGCATTCTTCGCCGTATATCTGCGTCGACGGAGAAGGGCTCGTCAGGTGATATATGAACTTATGGTTTTTATGAAATCCGACATAATTGCTTAAAAAATTTGCAGTTATGCCGGATTTTTTCGTTAATTTTATAGCGGATTAAAAAATCCATAACCACATAACCACATTTAAAATAATTATTATGCTAAAGCATCTGATGAAAGTGACGGGTATCCTGGCGGTGCTCTTCACACTTTGGGGAGGCTTCAATGCTTCCGCCCAGAATCGTTCCATCAGTGGCAAGATCGTCGATGCGGCTTCCCAGCCTGTGATCGGCGCAGCTGTTACTGTAGTAGGTAACACTCGAATCGGCACGGCCACTGACCTGGATGGCGCATTCACGCTGAGCGTCCCAGCAGGGGCAACAATCTCAGTTGAATGCATCGGTTACAAGTCACAGACAATTGCAGTAGGCAATCAGACTGTGTTCAACATTGTCCTCGAAGAGGATAACGAGATGCTTGAAGAAACAGTGGTTGTCGGTTACGGTGTTCAGCGCAAGAGTGACCTTACTGGTTCGGTCGCTTCGGTGCGTTCAACCGAACTCGCCAACCGTTCTGCAGTCGATGCAGCATCCGCACTTCAGGGTAAGGCAGCCGGTGTTCAGATCTTCAATGATTCAGGAGCTCCAGGTTCAGGTTCTTCAATCCGCGTCCGCGGTATTTCTTCCAACAGTTCTTCAGGTCTTGGACCTCTCCTCATCGTGGATGGTCTCAAGGTGGACGACATCCAGTATCTCGATCCTTCGATGATCGAATCGATGGAGGTCCTCAAGGATGCGGCTTCTGCAGCCATCTATGGCGCTCAGGCTGGAAACGGTGTCGTTCTCATCACTACAAAGTCCGGATCAAAGGGCAAGGACGGTACAATCTTCTATAACTATAAGCTTACAGTCGACCAGCTCGGACGTTATGCACAGGTCATGAATGCCCAGCAGTACATGGACTGGCAGCATCAGGCAGGTCTTCTCGGAACTCCTGAGGAACTCATCGCAAACGGTACCTGGGATGGAGTTACAGATACAAGATGGGCAGACGTGCTTTATGGAACAGGTTATACCCACAACCATACAGTCGGAGCTCAGGGCGCCAATGACCGTGGTTCATACTACCTCTCTCTTAACTATGTTGACCAGGATGGTATGGCACGTGGCGACAAGGATACATACAAGCGTCTTACCGCTCAGGTAAATGCGGACTATAAGATCAAGTCCTGGTTCCAGGTGGGAACAAACACATCTATCGAGCGTTATCAGAGACAGGCTCTCGGCGAGCATTCAGAGTATGCCGGAAGCGGCGCTTCTCTCCTCGGTACATTGATCATCGACCCTATCACTCCTGTTTACTTCAAGAGCTATGATGAGTTGAGCCCGGGCATGCAGAAGGCTGTTGATGGCGGCAAGCAGAAGGTATATGGTCCGGAAGATCATCCAGGCTGGTACTATTCTACATCGAAGATCCTCGAAGGTGACGGTGTGAACCCTCTCATCTATCGTGACCGCAACAACAACAAGTCTGAAGGATGGCGTATCCGTGGTACCGTATTCGCGAACTTCACTCCTATCAAGGACCTCGTGATCACTTCACGCCTCGGTTACCGTATCTCTCAGTCTTATGACAGCGATTATTCAGAGCCGTTCTATGTGAACATCAAGGCTTTCTCCGAGACTTATGAGATTTCTGCAAATTCTTCGCAGAACTACTACTATCAGTGGGAGAACTTCGCAAACTACAACAAGGAGATCGGAAAGCACAACATCGGAGCAATGGCCGGTATGTCGTATACATATTCGGATTACCGCAACGTAAGTGCAAGACTCGAAGGTGAGGATCCTCTCAAGGGTTATGCAGAGAACTTCCGCTTCCTGTCATATGACAACGGTTCGGGAACAAAGTACATCAGCGGCGGTACTCCTTCGCAGTCTGCACAGATCTCATACTTCGGACGTCTGAACTACTCTTATGACGACCGTTACAGCATCCAGACAAACTTCCGTGCAGATGCATTCGACTCATCGAAGCTTTCTGTGGAGAACCGTTGGGGATTCTTCCCATCAGTATCCGGAGGATGGACAATCAGCAACGAAGGATTCATCAAGGATAATGTAAGCAGAGACATCCTCAGCTTCCTGAAACTCCGTGCTTCATGGGGTGTGAACGGTAACATTGCCGTACTCTCAGGCTATCCTTATTCTACTTCCATTTCATACAACAGCCAGAAGTATCAGTACGGTACGGATAATACACTCTCCCTCGGATCGCAGCCTGACGGCCTCGCAAATCCTGACCTTACATGGGAGACTTCGGTACAGACAGATATCGGACTCGACCTCCGTATGCTCAACAACAGACTCACATTCTCTGCTGACTGGTTCAACAAGAATACAGAAGACCTCCTTGTGAACATCTCTCCTGTGGCTGAGGTGGGCGTAAGCTCGACTACAATCAATGCAGGTTCGGTGAACAACAACGGTTTCGAGTTCGAACTCGGATGGCAGGACAACATCGGTGACTTCAATTACAGCATCAACGGAAACCTTTCTACTCTCAACAACAAGGTGACATACCTTGATCCGGCTGTGGGACACATCACAGGTTCAGGCTTTGCAAACTACAAGCTTGAGACTTATTTCCAGAGCGGCTATCCGGTATGGTTCCTCCGTGGTTTCGAGTATGCGGGAATCGGCGAGAACGGCAAGGCTCAGTATTATGACAGGAACGGTGAGATCACCCAGACTCCTGTGGATGCAGACCTCAAGTACATCGGCAACTCGCTTCCTAAGGTAACTTACGGTATCACATTGCGCATGGAGTGGAAGGGCATTGACTTCACAATGTTCGGTACAGGTTCTGCAGGCTTCGACCTCGTTCCTTGCGTTTACCGTACACAGCACCAGAGCATCAACTCATTGGTATACTTCTACAACGAGTCAGGCAAGAGCATCCCTACAATCGAGAATATGTACTCGGATGTGGACTTCTGGAGTTCTTCGGCTACTCTCTTCAAGGGTGACTACTTCAAGATCAAGCAGATCCAGCTTGGCTATACTCTTCCTAAGAAGTGGATAAACAAGGCATTCATAAGCGATCTCCGTGCTTATGTTTCAATGGATGACTGGTTTGTATTCACCAAGTATCCGGGATTCGACCCTGAGACAGCATCTACCGGTTCTGCATCAGGACGAGGCCTTGACAAGGGTGCTTATCCGAATGCAAGACGTCTGCTTGTTGGTGTTAACATTTCTTTCTAAACTGATCATATTATGAAAAAGTATATTATAACTGGATTATCTGTTGCATTGACGTTGTTTGCGGCAACTTCATGTAAGCAGAGCCTTCTGGATATCCCGCAGAAAGGCGTGGTAGCCTATGAGGATTTCTACATCACTGATGAAGATGCAGAGTCTGCGCTCGTGGCGGCCTATCAATCGGCAATCAGTCTGATAAGCGGAGCCGGCAACGGTATCAACAATCCTTCATGGAATGTGCTTATCAATGCTCCTGGAGATGAACTCTACTGGGGCGGAGGAAAGAAGAACGGTAGTAGTGAGGGCGGTCAGGAGATGAACGAGTTCCGTCATACATATGACAACAACATCCCGCACCTCAGCGTTTGCTACAAGAGACTTTACTCTCTGATCTACAAGTGTAACCTCGTCATTGACAACTTCTATGGCGAAGAAGGTGAAAAATGCGACAGCCAGGTAAAGAAGCGCTGTGTTGCCGAGGCTCGCGTACTCCGCGCATGGGCACACTTCAACCTTGCATGCTACTGGGGCACACCACCGCTCGTAGACCATGTCCTTGCAGGTGACGCACGTCCTACAAACTGCGACCATCAGGTTCTCATGGACTGGATCATCAATGAGTATAAGACTGCCCTTCCTGACCTTGAGGCACGTAAGGGTCAGTCGGACATTTCAGGCGCTTACAGAATCACTACAGGCGCATGTCAGGCATTCCTCGGCAAGGCTCAGGTATTCAATAAGGATTGGAAAGGTGCAAAGGAGTCTCTGAAGGCTGTCATCACTTCCAACAACTATGGCCTTGTTCCTGGCGATCAGATCGCTGACCTCTTCCATGTTGTCGGCGACGGAAACATGGAGAAGGTGTTCGAGCTCAACTATGACTATAACGAGGGTATCGGTCATTGGGATGGCCAGTATCACTTCCAGCGTAACCTCGCCCTCTTCTTCCGTATGTTCCACAATTATCCTGATTTCCTCATAAAGACTGAGGGATGGGGTAACAACTGTGCTCCTACAGTGAAGTTTGCTGACGCGATCATGGCCAACGAGCCTAATTCGGCACGTCGTAAGGCTTACATCGCAACATACGAGGAAATGTTGGTTGATTATGAGTACGGCAGCCTGGATTACAAGGCGGACGGTACTCCGTTGACAAGGGAAGAGAAGCTCATGGACCCTAAGCGTGGTATGAATTTCTACAAGTATGACGAGCTTTATGCAAACTACGGATACTTCTTCCTCAAGTTCATGCCTTGGGAGTCAGACCTTATCCCTAACGACCCGTCGATTACCGACGAGAACCGTACTATCATGCGTTATTCTGAGGTGCTCCTCCTTTATGCTGAGGCTTGTGCGATGACAGAAGATCCTGATGGCCTTCAGTATCTCAACATGGTTGCAGAGCGTGCAGGTGCTCCTACATATGCCGCCCTTACCATGGAGAACGTGAAGAAGGAGAAATGGTTCGAGCTTGCTTGGGAAGGAACACGTTTCCTTGACCTCGTACGTTGGGGCGATGCGGCTAAGGAGCTTGCGTTCAAGACCGACGATGACGTTCCTTATCTCTTTGATGAGTTCTATGTACATGGTACAAAGGGTAAGGAAGTGAGCGGATTGCCACATAAGGCGAAGATCATCTTCAAGGATGACGGTTGGGGTGAGTTAGGCGGTGGCTTCGTTGCCGGCAAGCATGAACTCTATCCGTTCCCGTTCGATGTGATCGAGCTCAACAGATGGGATGAGGCGACAGGCACAGGACTGAAGCAGAACCCAGGTTGGGAATAGCATACATTGAAGCATAGAAAAGATTGGGTCGCCTCGCGAGAGGCGACCCTTTTCTTGTGTCCTTATCTGTATTTCTCAGGAATAGGCATTTCCGGCGGATCTTTCCAGAAGAGTGACCAGTAGAGGGCTGGGAAGTCTCCGTTTTCCCACATCTTGACCAGCTCTTCCGTCAGGAGGTCCTCTCCTTCGGGATCGTACGGCTTCTTCAGGTCTGAGCCGAAGATCTTGGCTATTCCCTGCCAGAATCCTGCGGTTATTCCGCTCTTGTATCCCTTTATTATATCGTAGGACGACTTTCCGACCTCTCTGTCCACAAGCTTCATTATCAAGGCTCCCTGGCTTACCGTCAGCTGTCTCATCTGGCCTTCGAACACGTCGAATATCTCCTTCTGGACCTGGCTCACGTATTTTTCGCGTTTTGCTCCCTTGAGCTTGTCGGCTGCGATCGTGCTGTCTGCCACCGTCACGAGCTTGCGTGCGACTAGCGCGTATGGATATGACTTGCTGAAGTTATGTACGAGACGATAGTATTCCCTCCATTCGCGGCCTTTCTGCTTCGGGATCTGCGAATAGATCTTGGAGGCTGCGATCGTGTCGTAATATATTGTGTCTCCGTCCTCTATGAAGAAGGCGAGTCTTCCGTCGTCCTGTCCTGTCGGCTGCTGCGTGTCGGCCATCATGCTGCTCCTGATTTTCTCGACAGAGACCTTTTCTTCCTTCTCGTTCTTCCTGTTCTTCTTACGCTTCTGGGCATGGCAATCCTGTGCTCCGGCCGAAAGAAGGAGGAGCGTCATGGCAAGGATTGTCGTATGTCTGATGAGCGTTTTCATGTCCATTCGTGTTTCGCAAAGATAATCAATAGCATGTTCACTGCAAACTTTCCTTCGGGATTGCCTCCGTTTTCGGGGTGTTTTCTGGGCGTGTTGGGGATGGTTTGGGTTCCGGATCGACGTCGGTCGAAAATGCTCGTATAAAAATTTCATCGACCTTTGTAACTGCATGAAAATACGCAATTTAACCTGCGGATATTTCGGTCCAAAATGTTGTAAAAAAGTCGAAATAATGTTTGCAATTCAGAAAAATTTTGTATCTTTGCAACCCAATAATTGAGGACGACTATGCCCAACCAGCTGATACTCAATTATTTAGGGAAAACAGAAAGTTTTAATCAAAAAGTAATAGAACAATGTTACAACCAAAGAAAACAAAATTCAGAAGGCAGCAGAAAGGCCGCATGAAAGGTCTCTCACAGAGAGGAAACCAGCTTGCATTTGGCTCTTTCGGTATCAAGACCTTGGAAAACTGCTGGCT
>JAZRLI010000049.1:0-7129 GCA_045646785.1 Candidatus Cryptobacteroides sp.
GTTCAAGAAGCTCCAGAACGTGACTTTCCACACATTCGAAGGAAAGCACCCAGCTGGAAACGTCGGTGTTCAGATCCACCACGTATCACCTGTACAGAAGGGAGAGATCGTTTGGACAGTGTCAGCAGTGATGCTTGCAGCGATCGGTAAGCTTTTCAACACAGGAAAGTACGACGTAAGAAGAAAGATCGCCGTAACCGGTCCTAAGGCAATCAACCCTGCATACGTAGAGGGTGTGCCAGGCATCGCGATCAAGGACGTGAAGGAGTTCTTCGACGCATCTGAGAACCTCCGTTATGTAAGCGGTGACGTCCTCACCGGTACAAACGTAGGTGCAGAAGGCTTCGTCGGCTTCTTCGACAACCAGATCACAATCCTCGAGGAAGGCGACAAGTACGAGCTCTTCGGATGGGCAAAGCCATTCAGAACAAGCCTCTTCAGTGCATCACGCACATACTTCTCATGGCTCACACCAAACAAGAAGTATGACATGGACACAAACCTTCACGGTGGTCCACGTGCATTCGTGATGAACGACCTTTACAGCAAGGTTCTCCCTATGGACCTCTATCCTGTATATCTCCTCAAGGCTTGTCTTGCAAACGACATCGACAAGATGGAGAAGTTCGGTATCTACGAAGTACTTGAGGAAGATCTCGCACTTTGCGAATACGTATGTCCGTCAAAGATCTACATCCAGCAGATCATCACTGACGGTATCGCTCTCATGTTGAAAGAAATGTGCTAAAAGCTTAAGATATGAACGGATTAAGAAATTTTGTAGATAAGATCAAGCCGACCTTTGAGAAAGGCGGCAAGCTCGGATTCCTTCATTCGACATTCGACGCTTTTGAGACATTCCTCTTCGTTCCTAATACTGTGACCAAGAAAGGTGCACACGTAAGGGACTGCGTCGACTTGAAGAGAGTCATGATTATGGTGGTGATCGCCCTTGTTCCTGCAATGCTTTTCGGTGTATGGAACACAGGTTATCAGCACAGCCTCGCATTCGGCCTCGACTGGGGCTTCTGGAACATCGTACTTTACGGTCTCGCTAAGGTACTTCCTCTTTATATCGTATCTTACCTTGTAGGTCTGGGAATCGAGTTCGTTTCAGCTCAGATCCAGGGACATGAAGTGAACGAGGGTTACCTTGTATCAGGTATGCTCATTCCTCTTATCGTTCCTGTAGACGTTCCTCTCTGGATGCTTGCCATCGCAGTAGCATTCGCAGTGATCATCGGTAAGGAAGTGTTCGGCGGTACTGGTATGAACATATGGAACCCAGCACTCCTTACACGTGCGTTCCTCTTCTTCTCATACCCAAGCATGATGTCAGGAGACACAGTATGGACCGGCGGCGTTACCCGTTTCATGAACGAGGGCGTTGCGTTCCAGGCTGGTAACGGTCTTGTGGACGGTTTCTCCGGAGCTACTCCTCTTGCAAACGCGACACTCGCAAACCTTGAGCCACGCTTCATGGACATGATCATCGGGACAATCCCTGGTTCTGTCGGTGAGACTTCGGTAATCGCAATCCTTATCGGTGCTGCCATCCTCCTCTGGACTGGCGTTGCAAGCTGGAAGATCATGGTTTCATCAGTTATCGGCGGACTTGCAATCGGATACCTCGGATATGCAGCAGGAGCTACAGACCTCCCTGGTTACTACCAGCTCGTCATGGGTGGATTCCTCTTCGGTACAGTATTCATGGCTACAGACCCTGTGACATCAGCTCAGACTGAATGCGGTAAGTGGATCTACGGATTCCTCGTGGGTGCTCTTGCTGTCACAGTACGTATCTGGAACCCTGGATATCCGGAGGGAATGATGCTCGCTATCCTCCTCATGAATACATTTGCTCCGCTTATCGACCACTACGTTGTAGAGGGCTCGATCAAGAGAAGAGCAAAGAAAGTAAAAACCGCTTAATATATATAAAGGTATGAATACAAACAGTAATACATATACAGTGATATATTCGATCATCCTCGTGGTGGTTGTCGCAGCGGTTCTTGCTTTTGCAGCAATGTTCCTCAAGCCGACTCAGGAAGCTAATGTAAAGAAGGACACTATCGGTCAGATCCTTACAGCAGCTACTGTAGAGGGTGAGGATATCCTCGCGACATATCAGGAGGCAATCGAAGCAGCTATCCTCGTAGACATCGAGGGTAACAAGGTCGGAGAGCTTGATATCGAATCTTGCGAAGTTTATGGCAACTCTGACCTCAAGAGACAGATCGCTGCCGAGCAGAAGGCTCTTCCTGTCTATATCTTCAAGAACGGAATCACAGTAGTACCTTGCTATGGAGCAGGTCTCTGGGGCCCTATCTGGGGTTATGTCGGTTTTGAAGGTGACCTCAACACAATCAAGGCCGTACGTTTCGGTCATAAGGGAGAGACTCCGGGTCTTGGTGCAAAGATCGCTGACGAGCCATCTTTTGCAGAAGCTTTCGTAGGAAAGACTGTAGGTGAGGGCGAGATCCTTTTCGAGGTAGCCAAGCCTGCAAACCGTGCAACTGTGAACAATGGTGTAGATGCCATTTCAGGTGCTACTATCACTTCACAGGCTCTCGGAAAGACTCTCAACCAGTGGTTCGGTTTCTACCAGAACTACTTCTCTAAGAACGGTGCTGCATGCCAGCAGGAGTGCTGCAATGAATGCAAAGACGAGTGCTGCACAGAGTGCGCAGAAGAAGTTGAACCAGCTAACACAGTGGAGGAGTAAGACATGGCAAATTTTGATTTTAAAGAAACATTCCTGAATCCGATATTCAAGGGCAATCCTATTTCTGTCCTTGTCCTCGGTATCTGTTCTTCACTTGCAGTAACAGTACAGCTTAAGGGTGCGTTTGTAATGGGCCTTTCAGTAATCATCGTTACAGGTCTTTCAAGCCTTGTATGTTCATTGCTCAGAAATACCATTCCTAACCGTATCCGAATCATTGTCCAGCTTGTTGTAGTTGCGATGATGGTAATCCTTGTAGACCAGGTTCTCAAGGCATATGCATACAGCGTCAGCAAGACACTCTCAGTATACATCGGTCTTATCATCACCAACTGTATCGTGATGGGACGTATCGAGGCATACGCCCTCGGAAACAAGCCATTCGCATCACTTATGGACGGTCTTGGAAACGGTGTGGGATATGCAATGATCCTTGTAATCGTAGCATTCTTCCGCGAGCTCCTTGGAAGCGGTACACTTTTCGGCTTCCAGGTAATTCCGCAGGCAGTTTACGATTTCGGTTACGTTAACAACGGTCTTATGATCCTCCCTCCAATGGCGCTCATCCTCCTCGGATGCATCATCTGGATTCAGAGATCGATTCAGAAAGATCTTCAGGAAAAATAACACATAACTAAAGAAAATCATGGCAGATTATATTAGCTTATTTGTAAAGTCGATCTTCATCGACAATATGATATTCGCCTACTTCCTTGGTATGTGTTCATACCTGGCGGTATCTAAGAACGTGAAGACAGCAAACGGACTCGGAATTGCCGTAATCGCTGTACTTCTTATCACCCTTCCGGTGAACTACCTCCTCAACGAGTACATCCTCAAACCAGGAGCCCTCGTTTGGATGGGAGAGAAATATGCAGACCTTGACCTGAGCTTCCTCAGCTTCATCATCTTCATCGCTGTCATTGCAGCCATCGTTCAGATCGTGGAGATGGTAGTGGAGAAATTCCTTCCGAATCTCTACTCACAGCTCGGAATCTTCCTTCCGCTCATCGCCGTTAACTGTGCGATCCTCGGTGGTTCACTCTTCATGCAGGAGAGAGATTTCGTAAGCTTCGGCGAGCCTGGAGTATATGCTCTCGGTTCAGGTATCGGCTGGTGGCTCGCTATTGTAGCTCTTGCAGCTATCCGCGAGAAACTCGCTTATTCACATGTTCCTGCAGCCCTCAAGGGTCTCGGTATCACATTCATCACCGTAGGTCTCATGGGTATTGCATTCATGACATTCATGGGTATTCAGCTTTAATATAGGAGGATAGATTATGACGCAAACAATACTTTTCGCTGTGATCGTCTTCGTGATTGTCACACTTATTCTGGTGGCGCTTCTCCTCTTCATCAAGACGAAGCTGACACCTTCAGGAACAGTTAAGATCAATATCAACGAGGGAAGCAAGATCGTCGAGGTAACTCCTGGTGGAAACCTTCTCTCAACACTTGCGGAGCAGAAGATCTTCCTTCCTTCAGCTTGTGGTGGTAAGGGTGCCTGCGGACAGTGCAAGTGCCGCGTGACCGAGGGTGGCGGAGAGATCCTCCCTACCGAGGTAGGTTTCTTCAACCGTAAGCAGATCGCTGCAAACTGGCGTCTGGGATGCCAGGTAAAGATCAAGGAAGATATGTCGATCGAGGTACCGGCTTCTGCACTCAGCGTGAAGAAGTGGGAGTGCGAGGTGGTTTCAAACCACAACGTAGCTACATTCATCAAGGAGTTCGTAGTGAAGCTTCCTGAGGGTGAGCACCTCAACTTCCAGTCAGGTGGATACATCCAGATCGACGTGCCTGCAGTTACAGTAGACTACAAGGACATCGACGTAGATCCTCAGTATCAGGAGGATTGGGAGAAGATGGGTCTCAGAACTCTCAAGATGGTGAACCCAACTCCTACCGTACGTGCTTACTCAATGGCTTGTTACCCTGCTGAGGGTGATATCATCAAGCTCAATGTACGTATCGCTACTCCTCCGTTCGACAGAGCTGCCGGCAAATGGGTTGATGTGAATCCAGGTATCTGCTCTTCATACATCTATTCTCTCAAGCCAGGTGACAAGATCACAATGTCAGGCCCTTACGGTGAGTTCTTCCTTCCGAAGGATCTTCCTGCAGAGCAGGAGCTCATCTTCGTCGGTGGTGGTGCAGGTATGGCCCCTATGCGAAGCCACATCATGCATCTCTTCCACACTGAGAAGACTAACCGCAAGGTTAATTTCTTCTACGGAGCACGTGCACTCAAGGAGGCATTCTACCTCGATGACTACCATGCAATCGAGAAGGAATTCCCTAACTTCAAGTTCAATCTTGCACTTGACAGACCGGATCCGGAGGCAGATGCAGCTGGTGTACCATATGTGGCAGGTTTCGTACACAATGTAATGTTCGAGACATACCTCAAGAACCACGAGGCACCAGAGGATGCGCTTTACCTCATGTGCGGACCTCCTATGATGGTCGGCGCGGTAGTAAAACTCCTCGACTCACTCGGAGTTCCACCAGAGAACATCCTTTACGACAACTTCGGAGCATAGTCTCCAATCCATATCAAGGCCCGGTCACATGTCCGGGCCTTTAAAAATAAAAACAGATTTTTCATGAATGCAATAATAATGGCTGCGGGAACATCTTCAAGATTTGCTCCCCTTTCGTACGAAAAACCCAAAGGTCTGCTTGAAGTCAAGGGAGAAATCCTTATCGAAAGACAGATCAGGCAGTTGCATGAGGCCGGCATTACCGACATCACTATAGTTGTCGGCTACAAGAGTTCGCAGTTCCATTATCTCATGGAAAAGTTCGGGGTACGCCTTGTCATGAATGAAGATTATAACGTATACAACAACACTTCATCAATAATCCGCGTATCAGACTTGCTGGAGGACACATATATATGTTCTTCAGACAATTATTTCCCGTCGAACGTATTCATGGAAAAGCCTGCCGGAAGCTATTATTCTGCCCTTTACGCCGAGGGAAAGACCTCAGAGTACTGTATGACACTGGATGAAGAGGACAACATCACGGCGGTCACAATAGGAGGCAGCGATTCATGGTACATGCTCGGCCATGCCTTCTTCAACAAAGAGTTTTCTAAAAAGTTCCGTCAGATAATGACGGAAGAATACAAAGATGAAAAGACAAGGATGGGATACTGGGAAGATGTCTATCTCAGACATATCCCTGACCTTCCTCTGATGAAGGTTCACAGATACCGTCCACATGAAATCGAAGAATTCGACTCCCTTGCAGAACTCCGTGCATTTGACGAAAGATATGTCAATGACAGCGGCTGCAGAATAATGCAGAACATCAGCTCGGTACTTGAGTGCGAAGAGAAGGATATAGACATCGTCGAAGTGCTCAAATACGGAATGACAAACTGCTCATTCTGCTTCAGATGCGCAAAGGACGGCAGAAAATATGTGTACAGACATCCGGGAGAAGGCACTGAAGCATTCATAAACAGAAAGAGCGAATACTTCAGCATGCAGGCGGCAAAGGAGATGAATCTGGATAAGACATTCGTGTACATGGACCGTGACGAAGGCTGGAAAATCTCATACTTTGTGGAAAACGCGCGGACGCTCGACTACCACAACCCTGATGAACTTGCTCAAGCCCTCAGACTGCTTGCCAGACTCCATGAAGCCGACATCCAGTCCGAATTCCCATATCGACTCTGGGATCAGGCAAATGATTTTCTGGATAAGATCAAGGCTATCGGCAAAGATGACACAGAGGACTTCTATACCCTCTATGAGCGGATTCACGGACTTTACAGACATACTGTCAACGACAACTGGCCGGAATGCCTCAACCATTGCGATGCTCTCGCAGCAAACTTCCTTATTTCAAGCAATGATTGCGGAGAAATGGAGATGACACTGATCGACTGGGAATACTCGGGACAGGGCGACACCGCACAGGACCTCGGTTCATTCATAGCGTGCTCGGATATGAACTATGAGGAGGTAATGTTTGCAATAAGAGCCTATCTTGGACATGAACCCTCAGACGAAGAACTCCGACACTATCTTGCCTATACAGCGATAGCGTCATATTGCTGGTATCTTTGGGCAATATATCAGGAAAGCAACGGGGTGGATACCGGAGACTTCCTTAAACTATGGTACGAGTATGCTCATCTATACTCGAAAAAGGCTGATGAACTTTACAATTAACTGACACAGAATACACACATCGGAATTTCCTCGTATTCTTGCTTTTCTGACAGCCGAGGCCAGATAAGGAAATCGCTTGTAAAGATCCAGACGATACAGCAAAGAATACCATCCGGCCTGAATAATGATGTCATCGGAGATAGCAGACAGCGGATTCCCCTTAGAAGGAAGATCGCGGTACTTCTCATAAAGATCCAGAAAATTAAGGGCATAC
>JAZRLI010000050.1:0-17738 GCA_045646785.1 Candidatus Cryptobacteroides sp.
TATGTCAAATGGTATTTATACTTTAGGAACATGGACAATAAAAAGAAAGGAAAATAGTCCGAACTACGTGTGGCGGTTCTACCTATTTCCCTTTCTTTTTATCCAATGTCACCAACTGTTTTTGGCAACATTACCATATAAATAAAGAGCCTGTCAGGAAATGACAGGCTCTTTGTCTATGTTGTTGCAACGCTAGGAAATTACCATGCGAAGTCGAATACGATGTCGCGTGGGATGCCTGCATTGTTCACGAGGGCAACCTCTGCAGCGAGGGTCTCGCGGATGCTTGCATTCTCTGCAGCGTATTTCTGGGCAAACTCGAAGTTGCCTGTAGCCTGAGTCTCGAGGATGAGGGCTGCCCAAGAGTCGATTGCCTCAGCAGCCTTCTCAAAGTCAACTACATATCTGCCCTCGGCGTTGCGGCTGAATGCGCCATGATCCTCCATGTAGTTGAAGCACATCATGTTTGCCTTGCCGTGTGATGAAGCCGAACCGAAGCGTACCGAACGTACGATTCCGGCGATGAATGTAGCGATTGACTCCTCTTTTGTGATGTCCGAGATCTCACCCATCTCGATGAGCTTGTTCACCATGAAAAGACCGAGGATGTCAGCCTTGGCCTCTTCCCATGTGGTCTTCTCTGAACCCATGGCCTCATCTACAGTACCCTTGCCGTTCACTGTCTGCTTTACTCCGAGACCGTGAGCAACCTCATGGAATGTCACATTCCAGAAGAAGGCGTCTGCTGTGAGGTACTTCTGCTGATCCTCGACAACAAGAACCTCTCCGATAGGAGCGAGGATCTTGTCGAACTTCGCCATCATGCTGTTGTAAAGCTGGAGACGGCGAGCTCCCTTCGCTGCGTGTACCCTCTCGTCGTTAGGAAGGTTGATCGCAATGGTCTTGCTGCCGGCGTTGCAGTCACCTGCGTAGTAGATTGCGTCGTACACGTTGAGGTCTGAAGATGTACCGGGAACGAATGTCTTGTACTCAGGAGCGCATGGAAGCATCTGCTGGAGGGTAGGGAGGAGGGCAACGTACTTCGCGAGGTTTGCACTGCGGGTCTCATCCTTGAGGAGGATGAAGCACTCGTATGCCGCCTTAGCCTCGAAAAGGTGGTCGTCGTAGTTCTCGATAGGTCCGATCACGATGTCCATGTTGCAGTCCTTCATATCCATCCATGCCATGTCGCTGGCAAGGTAATCGTCTGTGCGGAAAGCCTTTACGCGCTCAGTGAGGTATGTGCGCATACCCTCGTTGGTTGTGAGGGAAGCGGCCTCCTCAAGGAGGGCGCATACCTTCTCGAGTTCAGCCTTGTACTCGTCGCGGTACCATACGGTCTTGAGGTTGCCGTTCTCGTCGCGACGGATTACTGTATAGAGGCTGAGCTTGTCCGGGTCCTCGAATGCATTCCACTCTTCCATGGTCATGTCCTGCGGATAGTACTGGCATCCGAGCGGCTTCTCGCCGTATCCCTCGATGAAAGGCTTGTTGTCGTCGAGGTGATCCCATGCACCGTAGTTGATGAGTGCATAGTCCTTAGCATATCCTTCTGGAAGAGCCTCGATTGCAGCCTTGTCGCCGAATGTCTGCTTCCAGAAAAGACCGTCCATGATCTCACCGGCCTGACGGAAGAGATCCACGATCTTCTTGTCGTTCTCAGAGAGAGCGTCGTAAAGAGGCGATGTCACCTCTACCACTGCATAGCTCTCTACCTTCTCCTTGAGGTCTGACTCCTGGGTCTGACCACAAGCAGCCACTGCGATTGCAGCGGCTGCCATGAAATATAACTTCTTCATTATTGATTAGAAGCTTACTGCGATTGCCTTGAAGCTGTCTGCCTTGAGAGCTGCACCACCGATGAGACCACCGTCGATATCAGGGCATGCGAAAAGCTCCTTAGCGTTTGTAGGGTTGCATGAACCACCGTAAAGGATAGAGATCTCCTCAGCGAGCTCACCGAACTTCTCTGCGAGAACCTTGCGGATCTCAGCGTGGATCTCCTGTGCCTGCTCTGCAGTTGCAGTAAGACCTGTACCGATAGCCCAAACTGGCTCGTAAGCAACTACTACCTTAGCCATCTCCTCAGCTGTAAGTTCGAAAAGAACGTTCTTTACCTGCTCAGTAACAACCTCGAAGTGACGGCCAGCCTCACGCTCTTCCTTCTTCTCACCGATGCAGAAGATTGGAGCAAGACCCTCAGCGAGAGCAAGCTTAACCTTCTCTACGAGGATAGCGTCAGTCTCACCATAGTACTCTCTTCTCTCAGAGTGACCGAGGATAACGTACTGGCAACCGATGCCTGAAATCATGTTTACTGCAACCTCGCCAGTGTATGCACCCTTTACGTGGTCAGCGCAGTTCTGTGCTGAAAGACCTACAGCTGTACCCTTTACAACCTCAGCTACAGGATAAAGGTGTGTGAATGGAGGAGCAATGATAAGCTGTACGTCAGCCGGTACCTCAGCTGAAGCCTCTACTACTGCCTTTGCGAGCTCTACGCCCTCTGCAACTGTTGTGTTCATCTTCCAGTTGCCTGCTACGATGTGTTTTCTCATTTTCTTATGTATTTAATTGTTTGTCTTTCTTTTGAAGCGGCCGCAAATTTACAATTTTTTTCTCAAAGTACATCATTAAAATGCCTTGACTACGATGCCGATTGCCTCTTCCTTGCACCAAAGCCAGATCTTGCCGTCGCTGTCGGTCCTTTCGACGCTGAACTGCAGCCCGTGACGGGACTTTGTGCTGTTATCTGTGGTCCATGAGAGGTCTGCACTCAACGTGTCTCCGGTGCCGGTCGGACGGGAACTGCATGTGAGCGTGAACCAGTTACCGACATTGTCGTCGAACACGCGGAACTCGTTCCTTTCCTCGTTATATCCCAACTGGAATTTCAACGGGTCATATGTGAGCATGACCTCTCCCTTCACGGTAAGTGAAATGTCTTCCCTCGGAAGCAGGATCTCTTCCGGATCGAACCTGTTGCATCCGCAGATGCATAGAAGGATGAACAGTAATGTAAGTGATTTCTTCATAAGCCTATTCCTCCTCTGAAATGGTTATCTGTTTCATTACCTTGTCCACGCTTCCGTCCTCCCAATATATGGTGGCCTGGAGCGTGCCGCTCTCGTCTGTCCTGTAGTAGCCGTCTCCGTCATGTGTTATCTGCCTGCCGTTGAATTCCCATATGATTTCCTCTGCACCGCTGGCACCATATACCCTGAGCGGGAACTTCGAACTTGGGCTGAAACTGCCGTCGCTGTTTCTTTTCATGCTGCCGAGGTAGATATACGGCCAGTCTACTGCAGGCATCTTTCTGGTCATTATGGAGAAACTCTGGGCCTGACCTTCCAAACCGTGCGAAACGAACCTTATGTCTATTTCATAGGTCTTTCCCGAGTGCTCGAGACCCTCCAGGATGAAGAAGTATCTGCCGGGACAGTATGGTTCTACCGTCAGCGTGTTCATTTCCTGACCTGAACGTCCCCATGACACTGAAGCGGGACCATCGAATTCGAATGTGCTCTCAAAACTGATGATTGCCGCGTCCGCATATACGTCCTTTACTATGTTCGTGGCTGTAGGAGGGGTGTGGGAAATGTCGGATCCCAGATAGTTGAATGCAAGTCCGATCTTGTCCTCCCTTATGGATGTCAGCGAGAAGTCGAGACCATCTATGGTCAATTCCGCGCTGCCGCGAGGGAAGAATATTCCGGCGATGTTGCGGCTTTTGGTGTGGAACTCGCTGAGGGATAGGAATTTGTCCTGTCTGCCGTCCGCTTCCAGCAGGTCTGCGCGCTGATGGTATGGATCCATGTTCACTTCATTGTAAAATGTCCAATGTTCAAAGCTGCTTCCTGCAAGGTCTATGTGGTAGGCGAGCATTCCGCTGCCTCCGATATATGTGTCCCAACCCTGTGCCTTCCTGTATTCGAAAATGTAGAAATCGTCTGTGCCTTTACCCTTCACCATGTACGATATGCTGTTGAGGTTTACTGGGGCAAGATGGTAAGCTCCTGATTTTTCTATAGTTACGGGTTCTGATATACCCGCAATGAGCCTTTCGATCGCATTGTAGTTAGGAGGAGTGTTGCCGAGGTTGTTGTAGTTTCCTCCATCCATCAGGGATGTGTCGCCCCAGAGTCCTGCGGATACTCCGCCGCTTTCCTCATAGTCTATGTCATAGAAGTCGGGGAGACCAAGCGTGTGCGAGTACTCGTGGCAGAAGGTGCCGATGCCGGTGAGGTATTCATGTGCCTTTCCGCTTGAATCGTATGCAAGGCTAAGTTCGGATGAACATGCGTATCTGCTGATGATGGTTCCATCCAGGGTCAGCCTGATGCCTGCACTCGATAGGGCCCATGAATGCGACCATATGCACTCTTCCGCTCCACCCTCGGCCTCGTCATGGCCGGCGAAGAATACGAATACATTGTCGACCTTGCCGTCGTTGTCGTCGTCAAACAGCGAGAATTCTATGTCCTGGTCGGCAAGTCTGCATGCTTCTTCAACCATCTCGGCAGGATTCCGGTCGTCTCCGGATGAGTCGTTCTCACCGTAGTACTTGCGCTCCTTTCCGAGTGTGACGATGTCGCTGATATGGAACTCGAATTCCATCATGCCGTTGAACTGGTCGTCGAAATATTCCTTCGCGCTGCCGGTCGCTCCGTTTACTGAATATCCTTCTTCGGTCAGAAGGCTGATGAAATCCTCCCTGGAGTAGTCGAAAGGTACGTCCTTGAATTCCGCGAGGATCACGAGTGCATGCTTGGTTACAGGTTCGGAACCGGCCTTGGTCATGGCCTTCCCCTGGGCCTTCATCTTCCTGAATATAGGTTCCCCGATGAATTCATATGAGGCTTTCCTATGCTCCATGGCACTTTGGGAAAGTCTTGGATATGGTATGCGCGAACTGGCGGAGATGATATCGGCAGGAGTTTCCTTACCGACCCTCCATCCGCTGGATGCCTTGGTTCCGTCTTCTGAATAGATTGCGTAGCACCACCATCCATCGCTGTCCTGGATGACGGCCTGCCCGGTTGCAGTGGTCTTGATCCTGACGAATTCATCGCCTTTTATGCTGGCCTGGAATGTCGTGCCGTCCGGTTGCTTCAGGTATACCGGCGACTTTCCGGCAGGTCCTGCAAAGGCTGTGATTCCCGTCAAAAACGCCACAAAGTATGCAAAGATGTGCCTTAAGTTCATAAAAGGACGAGGTTCTTTGAAAAAGTCGTTATATTTGTACCGAATTGCATATTTACACATTTTTTATGAGACAGACAAGATTATTCGTGCTTATCGCATTGTCTTTCTTTCTCTCATCGGCCAGTTCGTACGCACAGGACAAGACTGTGGACCTTATAAACAAGTATGGAACATTCGATTCATGGTGCGTCCGTGAAATCAACGAATCAGGCATCATTGGAGGAAAGACTAAATATCTATATGAATTCTATGGCAATCCTTCGGATACTCTGAGGACCGGAAAGGCTCCTTTCGTGGGACCGGAGGACTATCTGTGGAGGACAAACAACGTCCTCGCTGTAGTTCTTGGCATCGTGAAGACAAATACGACCGTCTATCCGGAAAGGAGAGGAGACGGGTATTGTGCCCGTATCGAGACGCATACGGAAACGGTAAAGGCGCTTGGCATCAACATGGAGGTGACATGCCAGGGCTGCATGATGCTCGGTGAACTTCTCGAGCCTATCAGGGATACGAAGAGTCCTATGGCAAAGGTGATGTACGGAGTTCCATACAACGGACGTCCGACTGCGCTTCAGCTTGACTACAAGGCAGATGTGGGACATGAGGTCATCAGAGGTACCGGCTTTTCGCGTCTCAAGCCGATGGGATATCCTGACTATTCGGAAATCATCGTAATGCTCCAGCATCGCTGGGAGGATGAGGACGGCAGGGTCCATGCGCTGAGGGTCGGAACAGGAATTGAACGTATAACCAAGGATATACCTGAGTGGGTGAACGGCCATAAGGTCAATATCCATTACGGAGACATAACTTCTGAACCTTTCTATGAGGATTACATGGGCCTCAAGACCGATCCGGAGACCGCATACCATGCGATGAACAGCAAGGGTGAGAATGTGATCGTCGAGGAAGACGGATGGGCAGACCCGGAGATGGAGCCGAACCATATGATCATCCTCTTCATGTCAAGCTGCGGAAAGGCATTCTACGGCGGTGTCGGCAATACATTATGGGTCGATAATGTCAAGATTCTGATGTAAGACTGGAAAAATGTAAAAAAAGCAGATTTTTTTCATTTTCCGTGCAACGTTTTGAAACTGATCTGCATCTATATATCAGGTTTAGGTTTTAGTACACGTTTAAAGGGGCTCTAAGCAGCGATGCTTAAAGCCCCTTTATCTTTTCTTTCCTGAAGGAGGATTATTTAGTCGATTCTACTGAAACCTTTCTAAAATCCTTCATAGCCTTCATGAGGTTGAGAGCAGCCTTGCGTGCGCGAGCACCAGCAGCCTTATTTCCTTTTTCAACCTGAGCCTCAGCGTTCTTTACGAATACCTCGTACTCTGCCTTAATCTGATCAACAAGCTCTTTCATTGTTTTAGTGTTTTAATTGTTCGTGATAGAAAACTTTTTGCCAAGTTATAGGTTATTTTGATAAAAAACAAATTTTTACACTTAAAATTGTTGTTTTCAATGCCTTGGCAAATTATTTCTTGTCTTCTGTCGATGCTTTTGGACGTGTGTTGACGACATTCATGGCTCTGTCCGGACCGATGGTAGCCCATGCCTTTACGCCGTCGATCACGCGCTTGCTGACCTCCTTCATCTGCTCCATTTCCTCTTCGCTGAGCTTTCCAAGAACGTAGTCCACCTGCTGTCCACGGCCAAATTCGTTGCCGATTCCGACGCGGATGCGGGCATAGTCCTGAGTGCCGATCAGTTCGTTGATGTTGGTGAGGCCGTTGTGTCCTCCGGCACTTCCGTTCTTTCTGAGACGGAGGGTTCCGAACGGGATGTTGAGGTCATCGGATATTACAAGAAGGTTCTCTACAGGAATCTTCATCTCATTCATCCAGTACCTTACAGCTTTTCCGCTGAGGTTCATGTATGTGGATGGCTTGAGAAGGATGAATTTCCTGCCCTTGAATGAAATGGTCGCCGTACTGCCGTATCTTCCAGACTCAAAAAGAATATTGGACGCCTGAGCCCAGGCGTCCAATACCATAAATCCCATGTTGTGTCTGGTGTTGGCATATTCGACGCCGATGTTTCCTAAACCGACGATCAAATAGTTCATACCAAGTCAGATTACTTCTTCTTACCAGTCTGCTGCTGCTCCATCTTAGCCTGCTGTGTAGCACGAGTAGGACGTACTGAACAGATGATGGTAGCCTTAGGTGATACGATTGTAACGCCCTCGTAGTTGAGGTCGCCAGCAACGATCTGCTTACCGATCATGAGGTTAGTTGAGTCAACCTCGAGAACGTCAGGAAGGTTGTTCATCATAGCGCTTACGCGGAGCTTACGGCTAGAAACGAGGAGCTTACCACCCATCTTAACACCCTCTGAGTGTCCAGTTACCTGAACAGGAACCTCGATAGTTACAGGCTTGTCCTCAGTTACGAAGAGGAAGTCTGCGTGGAGAGCCTCGTCAGTTACAGGGTGATACTGTACCTCGTGAAGTACTGCATAACCGTTTCTTCCGTCGCTGAGCTTGAGGTCTACGATGTAAGAGTTTGGAGTGTGAGTGATATTCTTGAGATCCTGTGAGTCGATAGTGAAGAGGATGTTCTCCATACCGAGTCCATAGATGTTGCAAGGAACCTGTCCTGCGTTGCGGATTGCCTTAACGGCAGCCTTGTTGCCAGCTTCGCGAACCTGGCCATTGAGTTCAATGTGCTTCATTGTTGTAAAAGAATTAAAATGTGTTACTCAGTCTTCATCAGCAACTGCTGAAGAAAACCCCATTGCACCAAAAAGCGTCAGCGCTTTTTATGGGGCTGCAAAGATAGACAAAATATTTGAAGTGCAAAAGGTTGGGTGAATTATTTTACAAGTCCTGTGGCCTTGTTCCACTTGAGAGTCCTGTAGTATTTGTCCAGCTCCTTGTTGCCGTTTCCGGGAAGGTACATGCTGAATCCGCTGAACGTATGTATCGCGAAGGTATTCAGGAATGAAGGGGTGTTGCCCTTGTATACGATGCATTCTGCCAGGGCGGCATCAAGCTCCGCCTCTTCCTCAGCTGTCATTCCGGCATTCAGGAGGATGCTCTTGAGGTCATAGAACCAATGATGGGAGCCTGTATAGAACTGCTGTACTCCCTCGTCGCTCATGTCGGCTATCGTTGCTGAATACTCGGCGAAGAGTCCCTTGCAGACCTCTGTGAGGGTTTCAAGCCTGTTGCAGTCTATGAGCGATATGGTCGCAGACCTGTATTCTCCGAACTGAGTGTCATATTGTACGAAGTAGTCGTGGCAGACATCGTAAGGCGAAGACTTAGGCTTGTTGTACAGCAGGTGGTTTGCCAGTGTCTTGTAGTTGAAGCCTTCTGCGAGTACCTCGGCCTGCGAGAATCCAACCATGTCGCACTTGCCTGCAAGTTCATATGCCACTTCGACGCCTCCCATCAGGCATGCGTCAAAAAGGATGTAGTCCAGCTTCATCGGAATCGCCTTGGCAAAGTCCCGGAGGTCGATTTCATATGACATGCCGTCCAGGGCATCCTGTCCGATGCTCTTGACTGCAGGGAGCCTCGGGTCACGTTCCGGTTCTACATACGGTACCGGTGAAGGAATGTATTTTCCACCCATGCCTGCGCTGAACATGCCGCTTTCTCCGCTTTCGTTGAATGTGTAGTCAGATGGCTTTGTGTAGAATCCGCCCGGGAGATAACCTGTTGCGTGTGACGAGAATATGAGTCCGTAGCTTCTTGCCGGGTATGTGTCCCTTACGTATGAAAGCACCTCATTGAGCTGTCCTGCCGATGCGGATATGGTACCCGCCTCATATGTCACCAAGGTGTCCCGGACAATGTTGCCTTCGGCGTCTGCATAGAGCTGGAAAAGGACCGGGCTGGTCGGCTGGCTGTACTGACCCCTCTTTTTAGGAAGGTGTGAGTATACAAGGATCACATCGTCCGCCTTTCTCTTCTTCGGCACCCATCCCTGGCTTAGGTCTTCGATGTCCTCCTTGAGGTATGAACTGATCGAATTGAAGCCTGCGGAGTAGAGGACCATCACCTTGCGGGTATATTCCACCACCTCTCTTCCGGGTTCCCTGCCGTTGTCTCCGGACGAGTAGTCAGGCATCATCTCCCCGGTCCAGTCTGGGCTGCATGAAGAAACGATCGTGATCAGCATCGCAATGGCTGACCAAAGGAGCATATGTCTGTTCTTGAAGTTCATATTGTTTACATAATCAGTATTGACCTCGCAAATATAAATATTTTTGTTATAATTGTTATCTTTGCAACTTCCTGGCATGAGTCGGGATCCGGTATGAAATTATTAATGCAATACGATATGAAACTTTTGGTAAAGATGATTTTAGGTGCTGGTCTGGCCGCGACCATGATGTCCTGCTCGGACAAGGCGGCTGAAAACGGAGATTTCAAGTATCTCCTCGATGAGTTTGCGGATGTCAAGGTGATGAGGTATCAGGTACCTGGCTGGGATGGTCTTAGCCTTCAGCAGAAGGAATATGTGTACCACCTCGCAGAGGCTGCCAAGTACGGTCGTGACATCATCTGGATGCAGAACTGCCGCTACAACCTCGATATCAGGAAGATGCTCGAGAATGCCCTTGAGAACTATCAGGGCGACAGGACTTCTGATGATTACGCAAAGTTCGAGGCATATGCGAAGAGAGTGTTCTTCAGCAACGGTATCCACCACCATTATGCAGAGGACAAGTTCATCCCTGAATGCTCTCAGGATTATTTCGTGAGCGTGATGGAGACAGTAGGAGAGGCTGACAGATGCGCACAGCTCATCTCTGTGATCTATGATCCTGCAGTGCTTCCTCAGAGAAAGTCTACAGACAAGTCCGGTGACATCGTTGCCGAGTCTGCAGTCAACTTCTACGAGGGCGTGACAAAGGCCGAGGTGGAGAAGTTCTATGCTGCCATGGTGGATCCTTCCGACAAGACTCCTGTGTCATATGGATTGAACAGCAGGGTGGTGAAGGGCCAGGACGGCGTCATCTATGAAGATGTATATAAGGTAGGCGGACTTTACGGACCTGCCCTCGAGAAGATCTGTGCAGAACTCGAGAAGGCTGCAGCAGTGGCTGAGAACCAGACTCAGAAGGACTATATCGCCGACCTCATCGCTTATTACAAGAGCGGCGACCTCAAGCTTTGGGACGAGTACAACATCAAGTGGGTGAACGATACCCTCGGTACAGTCGATTTCGTGAACGGTTTCGTTGAGGACTACAATGACCCTCTCGGAAGAAAGGCTACATGGGAAGGACTCGTGAACTTCAAGGACAGCGAGGCTTCGAAGAGAGCCGAGCTCATAAGCGACAACGCTCAGTGGTTTGAGGACAACTCGCCTGTTGACTCACGTTTCAAGAAGAAGGAAGTAAAGGGCGTGACAGCAAAGGTTATCAATGTGGCTGTGCTTGCAGGTGACTGCTTCCCGGCTGCCCCTATCGGAATCAACCTTCCTAACGCTGACTGGATCCGTCGCGAGCATGGATCGAAGTCTGTGACCATCGCCAACCTTACATCTGCATATTCAAAGGCTGCCCAGGAGTCTCCGAAGAACCTTCTCGGCGAGTTTGCATGGTCTGAGGAAGACATCGAGTTTGAGAAGAAGTACGGCGACCTTACAAACGATATCCATACCGACCTCCACGAGTGCCTCGGCCATGGCTCGGGACAGCTTCTCCCTGAGACTTCTCCAAACGCCCTCGGAGAGTACAGTTCTACTCTTGAGGAGGCACGTGCAGACCTCTTCGGACTCTACTATATGGCTGACCCTAAGCTCGTTGAGCTCGGCATCCTTCCGGATATGGAGGCATATAAGGCACAGTATTCAAGCTACATCAGAAACGGCTGCTTCACTCAGTTCAACAGGATCGAGTTCGGCAAGAAGAATACAGAGGCCCACATGCAGAACCGCAAGCTCATCGCTGACTGGTGCTATGAGAAGGGACTTGCTGACAATGTGATCGAGAAGAAGGTACGCGACGGCAAGACTTACTTCATCGTGAATGACTATGAGGCTCTCCGCGGACTTTTCGGCGAACTTCTCGCAGAGGTTCAGCGCATCAAGTCCGAGGGTGACTTCGAGGCAGGAAAGGCATTGGTAGAGACTTATGCAGTGAATATCGATCCTGAACTCCACAAGGAGGTTCTCGAAAGATATGCTTCTCTCGGTCTCAAGCCATACGGAGGTTTCATCAACCCTGAGATCGTGCCGGTAGAGAAGAACGGCAAGGTTGTGGACTATAAGATCGTCTACAACGACAATTACCTCGAGCAGATGCTCGAATACGGAAAGAAGTATTCTACCCTTTAATCCAAGTCTCCTGACAACGTGAAGGAACGTCTCAAGGACTATAGGAACTATCTGAAGATAGAACGTGCGATGTCGCCTAATACGGTGGCATCGTACTGTTCTGATATACAGAAGTTTGCCATCTGGATTGACAAGTCCTTGCACAAGTCTCTCGACAAGGCTTCGGCAGATGATGTGACGGAATATGTATCGTCCCTCTCTTCGTTGGAAAAGCGCACCCAGGCCCGCATCCTGAGTTCCCTCAGGTCTTTCTATGGATGGGCCGTGATAGAGAAGTATGTGACTGACAATCCGTGCGACCTAGTGGATTCCCCGAAACTTGGACGCTATCTTCCTGATGTCCTTTCCGTGGACGAGGTGACTGCTGTCATCGATTCCGTGGATGTCAAGTCCTCATATGGCCTGCGCGACAAGGCCATCCTCGAGATCATGTACGGATGTGGTCTCCGAGTGTCAGAGGTGGTGGGGATGAAGATATCGTGCCTGTATCTGAAGGAGGGCTTTGTCCGCGTCGTGGGCAAGGGCGACAAGGAACGTCTGGTGCCTATCGGTGAAATGGCCGTGGATGCGGTCCAGGCCTATGTCGAAGCCCGTCCGGCCGCTGCAGATCCCGAGTCGGACGACATCCTTTTCCTGAACCGCTTCGGACGCAGCCTGAGCCGTCAGTCCGTATTCAAGATGATACAGAGGCAGGCTCTCCTCGCAGGAATAAGGAAGGAAGTTTCGCCGCATACGTTCCGCCATTCCTTTGCTACCCATCTGGTAGAAAACGGCGCTGACCTTCGTGTGGTACAGGAAATGCTTGGGCATGAAAGCATAACGACGACGGAGATATACACCCATGTGGACAGCAGTACATGGCATGTTGAGGTCCTTGACCATCATCCTCGTCGATAAAATTTATTAACTTTGCAAAGTTTTTCAAAAGCAACATAAAGAATTATGGATAAGACAAGTTATGCAGTGGGCATGATGCTTGCCCAGAATATGCTCTCTTCTGGCATCCAGAAGATCGAGTTCGATGATTTCGTAGCCGGTGTAAAGGCTATCCTTACAGGTTCTGAGCCTGCAGTTCCTTTCAAGGAGGCAGGTCAGCTTCTCGAGAAGTATTTCGCTGACATCGAGGCTGAGCAGAAGGCTGAGGCTGAGGCAATGGGAGCAGCTCTCCGTGAGGAGGGTGAGGCATTCCTCAAGATGAATGCAGAGGCTGAGGGCGTGGTTGTACTCCCAAGCGGTCTCCAGTACAAGGTTCTCGCAGAGGGCGAGGGCAAGAAGCCAAAGGCTACAGACAAGGTTAAGTGCCACTATGCAGGTACTCTCCTCAACGGCGTTCAGTTCGACAGCTCATACGACCGTGGCGAGCCTGCAGTGTTCGGCCTCAACCAG
Organism: Candidatus Cryptobacteroides sp.; assembly: GCA_045646785.1. Classification (GTDB taxonomy): domain Bacteria; phylum Bacteroidota; class Bacteroidia; order Bacteroidales; family UBA932; genus Cryptobacteroides. The sequence continues at coordinate 12,900 of JAZRLI010000050.1, forward strand.
GTTATCCCGGGATGGACAGAGGGCGTACAGCTCATGTCAGAGGGCTCTAAGTATGAGTTCTACATCCCTTACAACCTTGCTTATGGTGAGCACGGCGCACCGGGTGCCATCCCTCCATACGCAACCCTCAAGTTTGTTGTTGAACTTATCGAGGTACTCTAATGATGGAAATATTCACCCTCGTAACGGGGGTGATATACATAATCCTGGAGATTCGCCAGAAGAACTTCATGTGGGTGATCGGGGTCTTGACGAGCCTGGCGGCCATGTGGGTTTTTCTGCGTCAAGGACTGTACGCTTCCTTCGGTCTCAATACCTATTATCTTATAACAGCCTTCATCGGACTGTGGCAATGGGGACGTGACAGGAAGAAGGTCAGCCATGGATCGGAAGCCTCCGGAAACAAGGACGCAATCCATCTGAACCGTCTGACATTCAAGACTGTCGCTGTAAGTGCAGTCGTGTCGGTTGTCGGCATCTTCGGACTTGCTTGGGTTATGGAAATGCTCGAGAATCCGATGTCGTATCTGGATGCGTCGGTCGCTGTCCTGAGTGCAGTGGCCACATGGTGGCTTGTAAAGGCATATATCCAGCAGTGGTGGATCTGGGTCGTCGCTGATGCGCTGAGCACAGTGCTTTGCGCGACGCAGGGCATGTGGTGGATGACAGCCCTCTATGGGGCATACGCCCTCTCTGCCGTATATGGATATGTGCATTGGAAAAGAAACGGCGTATATATAGAAGGTAAATGAAACTGATAGCGGAAAGCGGTGCAACAAAGACCGACTGGAGGTCCATCTCCAGTGACGGCGTAGTACTGTCGGCCAGTACTGTCGGACTGAATCCGGCTGTCTGCGATGCGGAAGACATCATGGCTGCGGTTCGTAAGGCCGTGCCGGCCCTCAATCCTGAAGGAAAGAGGGTGGAGACCGTGTATTTCTATGGTGCCGGTCTTGTATCCGAAGAGGTGGCCGCTCCTGTCCGTGAAGCACTCGAGATGTGGTGCCCGTTTGCCGAGATATTCTTCTTTTCGGACCTGCTCGCAGCAGCACGAGCCCTTTTCGGCGACGGCAGCGGAGTCGTGGCCATCATGGGCACAGGATCCAACAGCTGTCTGTATGAGAACGGAACCATAGCAGGAAACATCCGTCCGGGAGGCTTCATACTCGGTGACGAGGGAAGCGGTGCCGCTTTGGGTAAGGCGTTCATTGCGGATTTCGTTAAGGATATGCTTCCTGATGATATCGCGATGGAATTCGCTGATGCATACGGACTTGACTATCCTGCAATCGTACGAAAGGTGTACAGGGAACCGTCTCCGTCCGCCTTCCTCGCTTCCTTTGCTCCGTTCCTTCTTGAGAGGGCTTCGCATCCATACGTCAGGTCGTTGATCGACGGCTGCCTGGGTTCATTTGTGGACAGGTCGCTGGCGAGATATGGCTCCGTCACCAAGGTCGGAGTGGTCGGTTCGTTCGGATGTGCATGCGAGTCCATGCTGCGCGAGGTGGGTGCCCGCAGGGGACTTGAGTTTGTTAAATTCATCCAATCACCTATAGATGAACTTGTAGAATATCATGGCATATAAGGAACAATATCCCTCAAAGCTTCTTGAGGAAGCGGTAGATGCGATCAGTTCGCTTCCGGGCGTCGGCCGCAGGAGCGCGCTGCGTCTGGCCCTGCATCTTCTGAAGCAGCCGCAGGAGAATGTACATCATTTCACGGCGGCGATAGATGCTCTTCGTGACGAGGTGAGATACTGCCGCCACTGCATGATGATATCGGATGACGACGTATGTGCCATATGCTCAGACCGTTCCCGTGACCACAGGACCATCTGCGTGGTGGAGAGTGTGAGGGATGTGATGAGCATCGAGAAGACGGGGCAGTACCATGGCGTATACCATGTGCTCGGAGGAATCATTTCGCCGATAAACGGCGTAGGACCGTCTGATCTTACCATCCGTCAGCTGACGGAACGTGTGGCGGATGCGGATGAGGTCATACTTGCCCTCAGCGGCGATGTCGAGGGAGAGACGACTTCCTTCTACATCTATCGTCAGATCGCCCAGTCGGGAGTGAAGGTTTCGTCCCTGGCCCGTGGACTTGGATTCGGCGACGACCTCGAATATGCCGATGAACTTACATTGGGACGTTCCATCGTCAACCGTCAGATATTCAAACCTTGATCAATGTCTTTTTCAGACCCCCTTTATTTGGTATTCTGAAATAAAAAAGATAAATTTGCAGGCTTGCATTTTTGTGCAGGCCTGTTTCGTATGTATAAACGAGTCCCGACAGCGAGGCCGGGATATAAAAGGTGAAGGAGACATGATTGAGATCTTCTACAAAGAGAACGGACAGATGATGGTTTCCCAGTCGGAAGCTGACTTCGCTACTATCCCTTATGACAGCGTTATATGGATTGACCTCTTTACCCCTTCCGGTGATGAGAAGAGGGCGGTGGAGTCGTATCTCGGTACGGTCATCCAGAATCGTGCGCAGGCCGAAGAGATCGAGATTTCATCTCGTTTCTCCGAGACTGAGCAGGCTATCTTCGCAAATACCAGCTTCCTCATTCCTGGTCCTGACGAATACAACGAAGAGACTGTTTCGTTCATCCTTACGGATCATGTGCTCACAACTCTCAGGGAATGTCCTCTTAAGAGTTTCACCGACCTTCAGAGAAGGCTGATGGCCTTTCCTAAACTTTACAATTCCGGACATGTGGTCTTCCTCGGCATCATGGAGCAGCGTATCGACCTCGATGCGGATATGGTGGAGCTCGTGTCGAAGGAAATCAACCAGTACAACAGGAAGGTGAGCGTCGGAGAAGACATCAGTGAGGAATTCCTTATCGACATCAACCTCCTCCAGGAGAATACGATGCTCATCCGTGAGAACATCATAGACAAGCAGAGGGTTATCTCGAGCATCCTCAAGAGCCCTAAGTATCCGAAGGAGTACCATGCGAGACTGAACGTCCTCCTGAAGGACATCTCGTCCCTCATCAACCACACCGACTTCGGTTTCGAGCGTCTTGAGTATCTCCAGAACACAGTCCTCGGTATCATCAACCTCGATCAGAACAAGATCATGAAGGTGTTCACGCTTGTGTCGCTGATGCTCATGCCTCCGACCCTGATCGCAAGTTTCTTCGGTATGAACGTACAGTTCGGATGGATCGGCGTATCATGGTGGTCATGGCTCATCATCCTTGGCCTTATGGCGATTTCCACAGCTATAATCTTTGCCATCTTCAAGAAAAACAGGATGTTCTGAAACTTTGTACGAAAGTCTTTGAAATTCCGAAAATTATACATATTTTTGCACGCTTTTTCGCCGAAGCGTGCTTTTTTTATCGTAAGTCGTTGAGGCAAGGCACAATAAATAATGTTTAACCCCTAGTTTGTTTTTATTAATCACAATGGAAGAAAACAAGACAGTTGTTGAGGCTGCAGAGGTAGTTGCAGCTCCAGCAGTAGAAGAAACCAAGAAGAGCGTTCTCAACGCTTCAGTTGCTCCAGAGGAGTTCGACTGGGATGCATTCGAGAATGACGACGTGTACGGTGCTTCAGTAGAGGAGATCTCTGAGCAGTACAACCAGACTCTTTCAAAGGTTGTTGAGGGCGAGGTCGTAGAGGGCGTCGTTACAGCAATCAGCAAGAGAGAGGTTATCGTAAACATCGGTTACAAGAGCGAGGGTGTCATCATGGCTCCTGAGTTCCGTTACAATCAGGACCTCGCAGTAGGTGACAAGGTTGAGGTATTCGTTGAGAATACTGAGGACAGAAAGGGTCAGCTTATCCTTTCACACAAGAAGGCACGCCAGCTCCGTTCTTGGGATATGGTAAACGCTGCATTCAACGCAGACGAGATCGTAAAGGGTTACGTGAAGACACGCACAAAGGGTGGTATGATCGTGGACGTATTCGGAATCGAGGCATTCCTCCCAGGTTCACAGATCGACATCAAGCCTATCCGCGACTACGATCAGTATGTTGACACAACTATGGACTTCAAGATCGTTAAGATCAACCAGGAGTTCCGCAACGTTGTAGTTTCACACAAGGCACTTATCGAGGCTGAGCTCGAGCAGCAGAAGAGCGAGATCATCGGTAAGCTCGAGAAGGGTCAGGTACTCGAGGGTACTGTCAAGAACATCACAGGTTACGGTGTATTCGTTGACCTCGGCGGTGTTGACGGTCTCATCCACATCACAGACCTTTCATGGGGACGTATCAACCATCCTGAGGAGGTTGTTGCTCTCGATCAGAAGATCAACGTGGTTATCCTCGACTTCGATGAGTCAAAGAAGCGTATCGCTCTTGGTCTCAAGCAGCTCTGCCAGCACCCTTGGGATGCTCTCGATGCAAACCTCAAGGTTGGTGACAAGGTTAAGGGTAAGGTAGTTCTCATCGCTGACTACGGCGCATTCGTAGAGATCGAGCCAGGCGTAGAGGGTCTTATCCACGTATCTGAGATGTCATGGTCTCCAAGACTCCGCATCGCTTCTGACTTCCTTAAGGCTGGTGACGAGGTTGAGGCACAGATCCTCACACTCGACCGCGAGGAGAAGAAGATGTCTCTCGGTCTCAAGCAGCTCGTTGCTAACCCATGGGAGAACATCCGTGAGAAGTATGCAGTAGGTTCTAAGCACACAGCAACTGTTCGCAATATCACTAACTTCGGCGTATTCGCTGAGCTTGAGGAGGGAATCGAGGGTCTCGTACACATCAGCGACCTCTCTTGGAACAAGATCAAGCATCCGTCAGAGCTCGTAGCAGCTGGTGACACTATCGAGGTTACTATCCTTGACTTCGATGAGGAGAACCACAAGCT
>JAZRLI010000051.1:0-4767 GCA_045646785.1 Candidatus Cryptobacteroides sp.
CTGGAAAAGGGCTCCGAGGACCATATAATGAGATCTTCCCAGCAATGGATTGACAAGAATTTCGACGGAGTATACCTGGCAGACTCTCTCGCTTCACTTGGCTATGTGGTTCTGGTGGCTGATGCGTTATACTGGGGAGAACGCTCCTCCGAAGACGCGCATCGATGGTCGGAACTTACCTACGGCACTTCAAATAAAGACAAGGCTGTAAAGGATACAATCAAGGTCCTCAAGTCAAGAGTCTACGACGGGCAGGAGGAACTGTATTGGAAACTGCACTCTCAAAATATAATCTGGGCAGAGAAGATGCTGAGGGATGATGTAGCTTCCGTAAGGCTGTTGAAATCGCTGCCATTTGTCGATAAGGACAGAATAGGTGCCTTCGGTTTTTCAATGGGAGCACACAGATGCTGGATGCTTGCGGCATTCTGCAAGGATGTCAGGTGTGGGGTAGCATTGTCATGGATGACTACGCTTGACAGGGAGGAGAGAATGAAGGCATCAGATTATTCGATGGCGGTGATGCCGATGCGTGAGCAGATGGATTTCGGTGACATAGGAAGATTTCTGGCTCCAAAACGCATGCTGTTCCTGTCTGGCACCACAGATCATCTCTTTCCGAAGGAAAAGGTTGCCGTCGCATTTGAAAAACTGCATAGCTACTATGATGACTGTCCTGAAAACCTCGAAACACGGTTCTTTGATGGAGGCCATCATTGCGGCAAGGAGGTTCAGTCTGTAATTTTCGACTATTTTGACGATAATCTCTAGATTATAGTACTCAAACACAAAGAATCCGGCAATCGCACCATAGGTACCATGCCGGATTCTTCATGTATGCAGGACTTTAGAAGTTAAAGTATTTTTCTGCGTTGTTGTAAGAGATGTCCTTGACCATCTGATGGATAAATGCCATCTCACTCTTAGGAAGCTTGCCGTTCTTGAGGTCTTCGCCAAGGATGTTGCAGAGAATTCTGCGGAAATACTCATGACGAGGATATGAAAGGAAGCTCCTTGAGTCTGTAAGCATGCCGACGAATCTGCTGAGAAGTCCGAGAGCAGAAAGGGCGTTCATCTGCTTCTTCATTCCATCTTCCTGATCGAGGAACCACCATCCGGAACCAAGCTGGATCTTACCGGGGCATGTGCCGTCATTAAAGGTGTAAGCCATTGTCGCCAGCACTTCATTGTCTTTCGGATTGAGGTTATATAGGATGGTCTTTGTCAGCTTGTCTTCCATTGCGAGAGTATTCAGGAACTTATGTCCTGCCGCTGCGCATGCAACATCATGGATAGCGTCATAACCTGTGTCCGGACCAAGGATGTTGAACATTCTTGTGTTGTTGTCGCGGATTGCTCCGATATGGAACTGCTGTGCCCAACCTTTTTCGTGATCCATACGTGCGAAGTCCAGAAGTATTGCACTCTTGAATTTGAGTGTTTCTTCAGCTGAAGGCTTCTTTCCCTTGAGGGTATTTCTGAAGATCTTGTCGATCTCCTCCAATTCAAAATCTTCTGCATAGAAATTCTCCAGACCGTGGTCAGAAATGCGGCATCCCATCTCATGGAAGAAGTCCTGTCTCTTGCGCAGGGCATCCAGAAGGTCTTGATAGTTATTGATTTCCATTCCGGCGGCTGCACTGAGCTTCTTGATGTATTCGATGTACTGCTCCGGCTTTTCCACTACCATTGCCTTATCCGGACGCCATGTCGGAAGAACCTTCGTTCCGAACGGATTCTCCTTGATCTGCTTGTGGAACTCGAGACTGTCGGCAGGGTCATCAGTTGTGCAGACAACCCTCACGTCGAACCTTCTCATGAGAGCTTGGCCTCTGTATTCTTCTGTCTGAAGCTTTGCGGTGCACTCGTCGTAGATCGCTCTTGCTGTGGAAGGATTCAGGAGGTCATACACTTCGAAGATTCTGGCCAGTTCGAGGTGCGTCCAGTGATAAAGAGGGTTTCTCATTGTGTAAGGCACAGTCTCTGCCCACTTCTCGAATTTTTCGTAACTGCCACGAGGCCCTGTGATGAACTCTTCAGGCACCCCGTTGCCTCTCATGGCTCTCCACTTGTAGTGGTCGCCACCAAGCCAGACCTCTGTCAGATCCTTGAACTGATGGTTGCTTGCAATCATTTCAGGGACAAGGTGACAGTGGTAGTCGATGATCGGCATCTTTTCCGCACTCTCGTGATAAAGTTCACGGGCGAAATCATTGGTAAGCATGAAATCGTCGTTGATGAAAGGCTGGCCCTTGACCATGCCTTCAAGTTTTGAAATCACATCCATATGAATATAAATTGGTTATTGTTTGCTTTTATTTCATCCGTTTCCTGTATTCGCTTGGGGTCATACCCTTGTATTTCCTGAATATTGTAGAGAAATTACTGCTGTCAATGAATCCGGACCGGTCAGCTGCCGTACTTATAGGTAGGTCTGTAGTTTCCAGAAGGTTACAGAAATGCTCAAGTCTCAGTTTCATTATATACGAGGTTATCGTATATGGGTACATCTCCTTCTTGAACTTCATCTCGATGGCTCTTCTTGAAAGAGGGATGAATGATGTAAGTCTGCTTATGTCAATCTCTTGTGTATAGTTGCGGGTTATGAAGTCAACTATATCGCGGATATACTGGTCCGATATGATTCTGCGCTTTGTAGACATCCTTTCCACAACACCGATTGCCTCAACTGCAATTCTTGCAGGCCATGTCTTCTTCTGACTGACCATCTGGAAAAGAGACTCGGCGATTTCATATCCGTGCTTTTCGAAATTGAGCTTGATGGAAGATAGGGTCGGAGATGATATGTTGCACATGAATTCATCATTGTCGACTCCAAGAAGGGAAATCTCATCCGGGATGCTTATGCCTTCCATCTGGCATATCTCAGTCACCTGTCTTGCCATGAAATCATTGCAGGCCAGCAGGGCGACCGGCTTCGGAAGCGTGCGCAACCATTTGGTAATCTCTCCTATTTCATCATTGAAATCCTCTACATCATAGCGATACGTTGTGGTTCTGAGTGAATTGGCGATCTGTTCGCTGTATCCTTCATGTCGTGAGATCGACCAGATGATGTCTTTCATGCCGATGAATGCGTAGTTGCTGAATCTTTGTTCGATGAAAAATCTGGCCGCATATGCGCCGAATTCCTTATAGTGACCGGTCAGCATCGGAAATTCATCATAAACCTTTTTGTAGGTGCGCAGGAAGATAGGTATATTCAGCTTCTTGGCCTCCTCCACATTGATGTTGTGCCATAATCCGATAATGGCATCGACCTTGAACTTCTTTGCAAGTTTAATGATCTCTATGGAATTGTCACGGGTTTGGGAAATCAGATGAGACATAGGATAGAATATGCATCCTCCCTGCGTGTCCGCGTACTTGACGAAACCATTTAGGAAGCGTCTCTCTGACTCTTGCGAGTAGTCTGTAAGCAGGAGGATCTTGATCATATTGTTCTCTTCTGTCCGGTTAGTTTTTTAAGTGAATGCTAAATTAACTAAAAAATGCAAAAAACAATAAAAATATGCTGTGCGTTTCGTTTTGTAAGAATTATTTTCGCTTGCAATAGAGACTGATGAGTCCTACATTTTTATATTTGCAAAAGACATAACCAAGTACACTAAAACCAGTCATTCATATGAAAGATCTCAACAGACAGACAGCTCAGGCTGCAAAGTATCCTACCAAAGTCATTCAGTTCGGAGAAGGTAATTTTCTCCGTGCATTCGTGGATTGGATCATCTGGAACACCAACAAGGCAACAGGATTCAATGCAGGAGTTGTAGTGGTTCAGCCTATTGACAGGGGAATGGTCGATATGCTTAATTCCCAGGACGGCCTGTATCATGTGAACCTGCAGGGAATAGATAAGGGTCAGCCTGTCGACTCGATTGAGATGATCGATGTCATCAACGGAGGCCTCAATCCATATACACAGAACGAAGAGTTCATGGCATTGGCAGAGAATCCGGACATCAGATTCGTGATTTCCAATACAACCGAAGCCGGCATCGCCTTTGACCCTTCATGCAGACTCGAAGACAAGCCGGCATCCTCATATCCGGGAAAGCTCACGCAGCTCCTTTATCACAGATACGAGCATTTCAACGGTGACATGACCAAGGGATTCATTATCCTCCCTTGCGAACTCATTTTCCTTAACGGAAAGGAACTCAAGAAGTGCATTTACCAGTACATCGATCTGTGGAATCTTGGAGAAGGCTTCAAGGCATGGTTCGAACAGGCTTGCGGTGTCTACTGTACACTCGTTGACCGCATTGTGCCAGGTTATCCTAAGGATACGATCGACCAGATTCATGAGCGCATCGGCTTCAAGGATAACCTTGTCGTCAAGGGAGAGATTTTCCATCTGTGGGTAATCGAGGCTCCGGAGTCAGTGGCACAGGAATTCCCTGCGGATAAGGCTGGATTGAATGTTCTCTTCGTGCCAAGCGAGGCTCCATACCACGAAAGAAAGGTGACCTTGCTCAACGGTCCGCACACTGTACTTTCTCCTGTCGGATATCTTTCCGGCCTCGATACAGTGAAGGAATGCGTTGAAGATCCGGAGGTGGGACAGTATGTCAGAAAAGTCATGTACGGCGAGCTGATGGAAACTCTTAACCTTCCGAAGGAAGAGCTCCAGGCCTTTGCTGATTCTGTTGTAGAACGTTTCCTTAATCCGTATGTAAAACATTTCGTGACAAGCATCATGCTCAATTCGTTCCCTAAGTATAAGACACGTGACCTTCCTGGACT
>JAZRLI010000052.1:0-6807 GCA_045646785.1 Candidatus Cryptobacteroides sp.
GAATGTGATGAGTGTCAGCTTCCACAGCAGCCCGACCTTGCTTTTCGATACTAACTTTTCGCGTACGAAGTCGAAGCCGCCGTTTGTATCCACAACCTCGGCTATGACCATGGCTCCCAGAAGGAAGAAAAGGATTTCAGATGTCTCGCCGAGCGCTTTGGTGAAGGCGGAAACACTTTCCGAAGAGGCTCCGCATACCATGTAATACAAGGTCCAGCTGAGTACGGCCATCAGAAGCGCCACTGCAGCCTTATTGACCTTTGTCCAGTTCTCCATCGCGATCAGCATATAGCCCGCAATGAAGATGCAGATTATCGCAGTCGTCATAATCCTGTTCAATTAAGTCCGTTTCCCTTCGACATTCCAAACCTTGCACCAAACCCGAGATTACTGATATGTAAAAAGGCGGATCCATTACGGATCCGCCTTTGTCATATTCGGTGAGTCAGATCTTACTGCTCGTCAACGCCCTGGTCGTCTGCACCGCCCTGAGGACCTGCCTGACCGCCGTTGAATGGGCCCTGTGCACCTGGCTGAGGACCGCCCTGAGCTGCCTTCGCCATGTCCTCTGAAGCTGCATGCCATGCTGCCTCGAGCTCAGCGTTGTACTTGTCGATGTCAGCGAGGTTCTGGGCCTTTACAGCCTCCTTGAGTGAGTTCATCGCGTTCTCGATTGCAGTCTTCTTCTCTGCAGGGATCTTGTCGCCGTACTCCTTGAGGTTCTTCTCAGTCTGGAAGCACATTGCGTCAGCGTTGTTGATCTTGTCGATACGCTCCTTCTCAGCCTGGTCAGCAGCCTCATTGGCCTTAGCCTCATCCCTCATTCTCTGGATCTCGGCATCAGAAAGTCCTGAAGATGCCTCGATGCGGATGTTCTGCTCCTTGCCTGTAGCCTTGTCCTTTGCAGATACGTTGAGGATACCGTTCGCGTCGATGTCGAATGTCACCTCGATCTGAGGTACACCTCTTGGTGCTGGTGCGATACCGTCAAGGATGAAGTTGCCTATGAGCTTGTTATCCTTGGGCATAGGACGCTCACCCTGGAGTACATGCACGTCTACTGCAGGCTGGTTGTCAGCGGCTGTAGAGAATACCTGAGACTTTCTTGTAGGGATTGTTGTGTTGGCCTCGATGAGTTTGGTCATCACGCCGCCGAGTGTCTCGATTCCGAGTGAAAGTGGAGTGACATCAAGAAGAAGCACATCCTTTACGTCTCCAGCGAGGACGCCACCCTGGATTGCAGCACCCATTGCAACAACCTCGTCAGGGTTCACACTCTTGTTAGGAGCCTTTCCGAAGAACTTCTCTACAACTGCCTGGATTGCAGGGATACGTGTAGAACCACCCACGAGAAGGATCTCGTTTACGTCTGATGCGCTGAGGCCTGCGTCCTGGAGAGCCTTGCGGCATGGCTCGATTGTCCTCTGGATGAGAGAGTCGGCGAGCTGCTCGAACTTAGCTCTTGTAAGAGTCTTTACAAGGTGTCTTGGAACACCGTCAACAGGCATGATGTAAGGAAGGTTGATCTCTGTAGAAGTCTGGCTTGAGAGCTCGATCTTCGCCTTCTCGGCAGCTTCCTTGAGTCTCTGGAGTGCCATAGGGTCCTTCTTAAGGTCGATTCCGCCGTTCTCTGCAGCGAACTCTGCAGCGAGCCAGTCGATGATTACCTGGTCGAAGTCGTCACCTCCGAGGTGAGTGTCACCGTTTGTGGAGAGAACCTCGAATACGCCGTCACCGAGCTCCATGATGGAGATATCGAATGTACCGCCACCAAGGTCGTATACAGCAACCTTCATATCCTTGTTCATCTTGTCGAGACCGTATGCGAGAGCCGCAGCTGTAGGCTCGTTGATGATACGCTTAACCTCGAGGCCTGCGATCTTGCCGGCTTCCTTTGTTGCCTGACGCTGTGAGTCAGAGAAGTATGCAGGAACTGTGATGACAGCCTCTGTAACCTCCTGTCCGAGGTACTCCTCTGCAGTCTTCTTCATCTTCTGGAGGATCATTGCAGAGATTTCCTGTGGAGAGTAGAGACGTCCATCGATATCTACACGTGGAGTGTCGTTGTCTCCCTTCACTACCTTATAAGGTACGCGCGAGATGTCGCCTGTAACCTGGCTGTACTTCTCACCCATGAATCTCTTGATTGAGAAGATTGTCTTGTTAGGGTTTGTGATAGCCTGACGCTTTGCAGGGTTACCGATCTTTCTCTCACCGCCGTCAGTGAATGCTACCACTGAAGGAGTTGTTCTCTGTCCCTCGTTGTTGATGATGACTGAAGGCTCGTTACCCTCCATCACTGCCACACATGAGTTTGTGGTTCCAAGGTCAATACCAATGATTTTTCCCATAATATTATCTTTTTTAATTATTATTCAATTTTGAGTGATGCCTCGGTAATATCTAATCTTGTGCCAAGCGCGGTAGGCCCGAAATATATGTCAAAATGTCAGTTTTTTAGTGACAACAGGCCTCTCGTAATGACATATTTGCTATTTTTGCGACATGATTTATAGAGAATTGCCAGTCGAGGAATTCAATGACCTCGCATCAAGGATATTATATGAGGACAATCATCTTCTTGTCGTGAACAAGAAGGTCGGTGAGATCGTTCAGGGAGACAAGACAGGCGATGAGCCCCTCAGCGAAAAGTACAAGGCCTTCATCGCCCAGCGTGATGCAAAGCCAGGACAGGTGTTCATGGGACTGCCGCATCGTCTCGACCGTCCGGTCAGCGGCATCACCATCCTGGCAAAGACTTCAAAGGCACTTGAACGTCTGAATGCCATGTTCCGCGAATCCGACGTCCATAAGTTCTATTGGGCCATGGTATGCAATGCACCGGAACCGCAGGAAGGACGTCTCGAGGACATGATGTGGAGAAACGAGAAGCAGAACAAGTCCTACATCTGCTGTCCCGGAGCTGCCCGCAAGGATGCAAAGCTGGCGAAGCTCAACTACAGGCAGATCGGAAAGACAGACAGGTACTGGCTCGTGGAGGTGGAACTTCTTACAGGCCGTCACCATCAGATCCGTTGCCAGCTCTCCAATCTCGGATGCCCGATCAAGGGTGACCTCAAGTATGGTGCCCCACGTTCAAACCCTGACGGAGGAATCTCGCTCCATGCCCGCAGGATAACATTCATCCATCCTGTAAAGAAGGAGGAAATGACTGTAGAAGCGCCTGTTCCATCTACATGGAAAGGTGTAAGATGACCTAGTGTTAACTTTTTGTTACAAAAGGGGTTAAATTGTTTTTAATTGCTATATTTGCCCCTGATTAAAATGTTCAAGAAAATTTTTAAGACTATGGAAATCAACAACATTGGAAACAACGCAGGCGTAATTTGGAACGCCCTCAACACAAACGGCAAGATGACTGAGACAAAGCTTAAGAAGGAGACAGGTCTTGCTAGCGCAGATTTCTACACTGCACTTGGTTGGCTCGCTCGCGAGGGCAAGATCAACGTAGTAGTTGAGACTCGTTGCGGTAAGGATTGCGAGTACTTCACTCTCTAATCCATAACCGCTGAAAATAAGAAAGGATGGCTTTACGAGCCATCCTTTTATTTTTTACTTGAATATCGTATTCAGTACATATGCCAATCTGTATCCGGCATTCAGAAGCTGCTGTTCCAGGAGAGGGGAGAAGTCGTAGATGAACTGATATGAAAGTACCGGTACTATCTGTCCGCTGTTCTCCACATAGTCATAAAGCTTTGCCGCTTCCTCGACTGTCTTCATGAACCACTCCTCATATGTGCCTGACATGATTTCCTTCTTGTATTTCTTATCTGTCCTGTCAAGGTGATTTACCCACTCAGTGTGGCTCCATGCACGTGCAGACTCGATCATCTTGCTGTCCCAGATGGAATGGAGATTTGTCTCTTCCCTGAACCACATCACCTTCGTGCCGTTTCCGCCGCGGTCGCTGAGACGTCCAGCGTGCATCGGGCAATGGAGATCACCGACCATGTGAACGATCATCTTTATATAATCCACCTTTACGCTGTCGGTAAGGTTGTCGTAGTTCTCAGTCATTTCCTTTGTGATCATCTCAAGACCGTTCACCACGTCTCCATCCGGGTTCTTAGGCATGGTCTGATATGTATGGCCCTTGTCGACATTTGCGTAGTGCCATGTCTTGGTCTTGTTATAGCCGTTCTCCCAATATGGTGAGTTCTGGATGTTGTCCATCCATGATGAATAGTAGACGATGGATTTGCCGTCCAGCAGTTCGCTGATCTTCTTCTTTGCCTTAGGAGTTAGGTGCTGCTCTGCAATCGCAGCTACGACGTCGTGACCTTTTGCTCCCCAGCCAAATGCCGAAGTGACGTCAAGCATCATTATGACCGCAAGGATCAATGTTAATCTTTTCATGTTCAGAATATGTTTGTTTCTATGCAAAGATATAAAAAAAACAGGTCACCGAAGTGACCTGTCTCAATATTAAGTAAGTTATATTACTTGCTAGCCTTGATAGCAGCCTGAGCAGCAGCGAGGCGTGCGATTGGAACTCGGAATGGAGAGCATGATACATAGTTGAGACCGATATGGTAGCAGAACTCAACTGATGCAGGATCACCACCGTGCTCACCGCAGATACCGCACTTGAGGCCATCGCGTGTACCGCGACCTTCCTTAACTGCGTAGTTTACGAGCTTACCTACAGACTTCTGGTCGAGAGTCTTGAATGGGTCAGCATCGAGGATCTTGTTGCCGAGGTAGTCACCCATGAAAGTTCCTACGTCGTCACGTGAGAATCCGAATGTCATCTGAGTAAGGTCGTTTGTACCGAATGAGAAGAACTCTGCAGTCTTAGCCATGCGGTCAGCTGTGAGGGCAGCACGTGGGATCTCGATCATTGTACCGAACATGTACTCGATCTCGAAACCGAACTGTGCCTCAACTTCTGCGCGGATCTTCTCGCAGATAGCCTTCTGGAAGCGAAGCTCACGCTCAGAGATTGTTACAGGAACCATGATCTCAGGCTTAGGAGTGAAGCCCTCCTTCTTGAGCTCAGCAGCTGCAGTGAAGATTGCACGGAACTGAGTCTCTGAAATCATAGGATATGTGATGTGGAGACGTACTCCGCGGTGACCCATCATCGGGTTAACCTCGTGGAGTGACTCACCACGCTTCTCGATCTCGCTTACAGTGATGTTGAGTTCCTCAGCAAGCTCGTTCTTCTTAACCTCAGTCTGTGGAACGAACTCGTGGAGAGGTGGGTCGAGGAGACGGAAGGTAACAGGCTTAGCGTCCATAACCTTCATTGTGCCCTTGACAGCAGCCTTGATGAACGGCTCGAGTTCTGCGAGTGCAGATCTACGCTCGTCATCGTTCTTTGCGAGGATCATCTTGCGGAGCTTAGAGAGCGGAGTCTCAGCGTTCTGTCCGTAGAACATGTGCTCGATACGGAAGAGGCCGATACCTTCAGCGCCGAAGCTGATTGCACGTGCAGCATCCTCTGGAGTATCTGCATTTGTGCGTACACCCATTGTGCGGAACTTGTCAACGATCTCCATGAACTGTACGAAACGTGGGTTGTCAGATGCATCCATTGTGTCGATTGCTACATCGTATACATAACCCTTTGCACCATTGATTGAGAGAACGTCACCCTCGTGATATACCTTGTCAGAACCCTTGAACTTGATCTCCTTGTTCTCGAGGTCGATGTGCATAGCCTCGCAACCTACGATACAGCACTTACCCCATCCACGTGCAACGAGAGCAGCGTGTGAAGTCATACCACCGCGCTGAGTAAGGATACCTGCGCATGCACGCATACCCTCTACGTCCTCTGGTGAAGTCTCCTCACGAACGAGGATTGTAGCGATGCCCTTCTCAGCAGCCTCCATAGCAGCCTCAGAAGTGAATGCGATAACTCCTACTGCACCACCTGGAGAAGCAGGAAGACCGTTAGCGATAACTGTAGCCTTCTTCTCAGAAGCAGGGTCAAGGATTGGGTGAAGGATCTCGTCGAGCTGAGCTGGAGCAACGCGTGTCACTGCAGTCTTCTCATCGATCATACCCTCAGCGAGCATGTCCATAGCCATGTTGAGGGCTGCGAGACCTGTTCTCTTACCTACGCGGCACTGGAGCATCCAGAGCTTGCCGTCCTGGATAGTGAACTCGATATCCTGCATGTCGCGGAAGTGGTTCTCGAGGTGGAGACGGATGCCGTCGAGCTCTGCGTAAACTGCAGGCATTGAAGTCTCGAGAGATGCGAGGTGCTGGTTGTGTGGGTTCTTTGTAGACTCGTTGAGCGGGTTAGGAGTACGGATACCTGCAACAACGTCCTCACCCTGAGCGTTGATAAGCCACTCACCGTAGAACTTGTTGTCACCGTTTGCAGGGTTACGTGAGAAAGCTACACCTGTAGCTGAGTTGTCACCCATGTTACCGAATACCATTGACTGTACGTTTACAGCTGTACCCCACTCATCTGGAATACCCTCGATACGACGATATGCGATAGCGCGCTTTCCGTTCCATGACTTGAATACGCCACCGATTGAACCCCAGAGCTGAGCCTCAGCTGAATCTGGGAACTCTGTTCCGAGAACCTCCTTTACGCGAACCTTGAACTTCTCGCAGAGGTCCTGGAGCTCCTCAGCTGTGATGTCAGTGTCAGAAGCATAGCCCTTTGCATGCTTGAGCTCTTCCATCATTCTGTCAAGCTGCTGGCGGATACCCTGGCCATCAGCTGGCTCGATACCCTCTGCCTTCTCCATCACAACGTCAGAGTACATCATGATGAGACGACGATATGCGTCATATACGAAACGTGGGTTGTTTGTCTTT
>JAZRLI010000053.1:0-41341 GCA_045646785.1 Candidatus Cryptobacteroides sp.
ACTTTTAGACAAAATCAAAGGCACAATTAGCAAGGTCGCTAATTCTCCTAAATCAGTAGTTTACGACCCAGAATGTCCTGAAATCTTTTGGGAAGCGGTTAAGGAACAATTGTCTGGACATCATGATGTCAAGATGAGTATTCCAAAAGGAAAGGGATACTCAATTATAGCTTCAAAAACTCATAAAGGAATTCTCCAATATATTGTTGCATATAGCATTAGGGAAGGTGAAGCTTATGTTAGTTGGGAAACTTACCACGGAGATGATGCTATGAGTATAATTGAAACGGCTGTAGCAAGTGCTCCAACAGGACATATTATAAAGCAAGCTGCTAAGAGTCAGGGAAAGAAGAATAAAGATAAATGGGCGTGGTCAATAGCGCGTAAAGTTGAAGCTTCTGATAGTAGTCTTTTACAGTGGTACGTAGATACCTTATTGCCAGTCTATGAGTATTTTGAAAGTCTGCCGGAGTTCAAAAAGACAGAAAAAGCAGCTCAGACTGGAAAGAAACAACATATTAGAGTGGAAATCCAGATTGCCGAACATGACTATGCCGCTTTTGATGCTGATGAATCTATGGTAGGTGACACATATGCATTTAACGGAGAGGATGGAGTTGAGAACTTTGAACTCTATGTAGATGGCGAACTGTATGATTTCGGGGATGATGACCCGATGGATGTTGTAGATTCAAAGTACTCAGATTATAAGAAATTTGATCTCGAAGCAAAATGGGATAATGAAGATGTTTGTTCGGTAGGATACTACGAGAATATGGCACTCTTAACATGGGAATTTGATGTGGATAAATTTGAGGTAGAGAAATTGTCCATCAATTATGACTGTTATGATGTGTGCTTTGAGCCTGCTGACTATGAAACGGAAAGTCATATTTTGTCCCTCTCTTACGATGGTAAGACAATTGAGCCAAGCTCTGTGGGATGTAGTGATGGAGATCTTGAGCAAATATGGTCTAAATATGACGATGAGGACGATGAAGAAGAAATGGTAGAGGAGGTAGAAGATGAGCCAATAGATGAATTTAGCATTGAGATAACTCCAGACACAATAATCGATAATATCTATGTTGCCTTCACCCTTAAGTATCCACATCTCCACCTGCGTTTCTTGTCTGAACCGGGCGTAATGGAGGAACTTGTAGACTCTTCTAAGACAGTCGCTGAGATCAGGAAGATTCTGAAAAGTAAACCTGCAGTTAAATCAGGAGAAGTGCAGATTGGTGGCGGATGTGTTATCGAAGATGTGTGCAATGAACTTAACAAGTATGGTATAGGAGACACTTGGATATGCTGCCATTATGGAGATGATTTAGATCCTGAGCCACATGGAGAAGATAGGAAATTAGCTTTCGCTGAAAGTGCTTCAGTGGAAGATGCTCCATACATGATTGCCGGTCAGCGCAAGATTACCGAAGACGGCAAAATTATAGAAGAAACTCCGATGTCTTTGAGTGAGAAGTTCGGAATCCTTGCTGCAACAATGGCAGGCATAGATGGTAGCGTGGAAAAGGATGAAATTGACATGGTCTTAACAATAATCCAGCAGAATTCCGAGGCATTTAATATTGCGGAGGTGAGAACCGCTTTGTTGAAAGAGCTAAAAGGAATTCAGGAGTATGACTCGCAGTCTGCTATAGTTAAAAGCATCAAGGGCGACGATCGAGAGCTTATTTTCCAGGCTTTGATTATGGTTGCTGTTGCAGATTTCAAGCTCGGTCAGGACGAATTGGGATTCCTAGGTGGTATCGCAGATCTCTGGGAATGGGATTGGGATGATTGTGCCGGTATAGTCAGAATGGTCATTGAGAATGTTCAGGAAGCATACGGTAGAGATGTTGACGTTGAAGAATAAGCGAACTACTTAATTTGCACATAATATGAGTAAGGAATACTATAAGAAGAAAATCATCGATCTTCGTGCAGACATTGCAAAGGAAAAGGAAGCCAAGAAGCGTGACAATGAGCGTTATGCAGATTCTCGTCATGATAGCCGTATCGAGAACTATAAACGCCAGATAGAAAGCGCAAAGGATTCACTTGCGAGACTTAAGAAATAATAACATAAAACACACCAGACCATGCCACCAGTAAAGAAAACGACATCTAAAGTAGTTACAAATAATACTACTAAGCCGGCCGTTAAGACAACAACTTCTAAAAAAGGAACAGCAAAGGCTACAACTAAGCCTGCTGTAAAGAAGGCGATGGTCGCACAGCCTGCAGTAAAATATACACCAAAGACAACAGAGATCTCTGTTAATGGGAACAAGAAAATCGGAACTCTACAAAAGGAGTTTAACAAGAAGTTCCCATACATCCGTCTCGGAATCTATTATAGTTATGCAAGACAGCAGGTTTCAAAAGGTGAAACGATAACGCAGATCGATGGAGACAAGACCTTGGCATCAGTTCGTCGTGCAGATTCAGGAGGAGATATCTCGATTTCCGGAAACAAGAAGATCAGAACATTAGAGAAAGAGTTTGATACAGTATTCGGACTCTATGCTCAGGTTTGCTATACTACTGCAGAAGGGAACCGATATTACACATCAGGAAGCAAGGACGACATGACTTTGTCGGCTTTCAACGCTGAGTGTGAAAAAAACGGTTGTAAGAAGGGTGTATCAAGATAAGTCTCATGCGATTACTGACATTTTTGACATTCGTGATTGCCATGACATTCATGGTTGGAATGGACATCTTCCTGTTTTCGGAAAATATATCATACGGGATCGGAGGAATTATTGGAATCATCGGATTCTTCATCGCTTACTCCATCAGCGGTGATATGATAATTGCTCCTAGAGACTACTGGCGCCAGAGCAGCTGGGAAGTCTTCAAGAAGAAGTTCGGCTATGGCTTTGGTGCCTATATTATGACAACATTTGTTGCGGCTGGTGTTTTAGGTGCAATATTTAATTAATAATACCACTATGTTACTTTTTGATATCGGAGCTATTCTATTCAGCTGCGGATTAGTGATTCTGTTGCTATACCTGATTTTCCCTCCAAAATTAGTCAAGGACTTTGATTCAAATCAACGACTTGGCTGCTTCGGTTTATTGATAATATTATCAATGATAGGTGGCGTCGTAATGATAATCGCCCACTATTTTGTCGCGGGCATTCCTGAAGCGATTAAACTTTGGTAAAGTTAAATCTATAATAATTAAAACAATGAAAATCTTACAATATATCGGGAATGCCCTCCTGTTTAATAAGGGATATAGAAAAGCTGGTATTATATTCTGGATTCTAATATTTGCTATTGGAGGAAGTGTGTCAAACTATCTATATTACCTCGAAGAAGATAATTATTATCGCGAACAAGAAAATATTGAAGCACAGAATGATTATGTACTATTTTGCAGTAAGGGCGACTTCGTTAGTGCTCGCAAGGTGCAGGATAAATATTATGATGATTATTGTAGCGAGTATGCAGCATGGCGTGGTGGCAAATGGAACCATGAAGAGGCTCGTATAGCTCAGAAGAAGTATCATTCGGTTGCAGCATACATATTCTCGCAAGAGATAGTATCTATTTATTATGGCAATGATGCATCGCGCGAAAGTGCTCTTATTAGCAGGATCACAGCTATCCCTACCGAGGGAGCCCCACTTGTAGAAGGGCGTCATGGAAATGGCATGTTCTATGATAACGATGCCAGTATCAGTGAGTCATTAGCTATAGATCATGTTACCTACCAGTCATGGGTACATTTCTATAACGATCGTTGCGAGCAAGTGCTCGATCTTGCATTGGTAAATGGAGATGTGGGGCTGGCAAAGAAGGTCGCACGGTTATATAAAGCTGAAATCATAACGCATTTTGAACCGGATACAGTTAGAGGTCATGATTATTGCATTGCAATAGTATCGCATGATCAATCACGACGAGAAGCAGCAATACAACGAACAAACAATCATGAATTATAAAGAAATAATCAACTCGAAATATTGATAAGCATGAAATCAAGCATCATAGATGTTCCTCGCAAGCATACGCAGGAGGATCTGTTCGGTATTCAGGTATATCAGAATGCCCTTATCAGATATATCAAACTGACAGACACACCGATTACCATTGCACTGCAGGGAGAATGGGGATCTGGTAAGACATCACTGATGAATCTTCTGAAATATAATCTTTGCGATGTTGATGATGCCCCATATTTCCCGATATGGATAAATACTTGGCAGTATTCTCTGATGAAAACACCAAGTCAGACAATTATGACAATCTTGGATGGAATCATCAATCAAATAGGTTCGCTAAATCTAAGTAAGCAGAAGTGGGCAGAAAGCAAGAAAAAAATAGGATATATTTTCAGGAAAATGGCAACAGTTGGGACAAAGATTGCTGCCGGAACAGTAGGAATAGACAAAGGGATTGTAGATGATCTTCTTGACGGAGAGGAGGCTGCTCAGTCAGATATTGTCCAACTAAAAGAAGAAATTGCGTTGTTAATAGAACAGATATTGTCTGACAATCCATCAAAAAAAGGCTTTACATTCTATATTGATGATCTGGATCGAATAGATCCCCAAGTTGCAGTAGAGATTCTTGAGTTATTAAAGAATATTTTTGATTTAGAGTATTGTGTCTTTATTCTTGCCATAGACTACGATGTCGTGATTAAAGGATTAAAGCCTAAATTCGGAGAGCTTACGGAGCAAAATGAAAGGGAGTTCAGGTCATTTTTTGATAAGATTATTCAACTTCCATTCTCAATGCCTGTCGCTTCATATAATGTAGATACCTTTTTAGTTGATGCATTGAGTAAGATTGAATTCTTCTCAAAAGGAGAACTTGAAGATACTTCGCTTGCAGAGAAACTATCAGAGATAACACGCTTTTCAGTGGGCACCAACCCACGTTCGTTAAAACGTCTTACTAATACTCTAGCCTTAATTTCAATTATCTATGAGGAACAGAAAGGAGATGTTTCAAGTGCTGCAACCACACAAGAAAAGTTGATAAACTACGCTCTGGTGTGTATTCAGATTGCCTATCCATATATATATAATCAGCTTGCAGAAGAACCTGATTTTAAAAAATGGAATGATAAGATTGCATCTAAACTCAAACTACGCGTTTTAACAGATGATGAACAGGAACGCTTGAATGCTACAGAGGAGTTCAATGATGAATGGGAGAAAATATTGTTCCGTATGTGTCAAAAGGAGATGTACTTGAGTAATAGAGCATTCAGTGTATCTTCGTTACTTAACAAGATTGCGGAAATAATTGATAATGATGATCATTTAGGTGAAATTATCGCAGCTACCCTTGAAATGTCAGCTGTTACTAACCTACAAGCTTTTGACACACCGAAGAAAGTCACTATCGGACAAAGAGATTATTCTAAATTTTCTGTCAATGGTGAAGGACGATTTGGTAAGGCTAGGATGGCTGAGACGGTTGTCTTGAAGTATGTTGCAATGCATCCGGATGTTTCTGTAGAAGAGCTTAAAGTAGTGTTCCCTGATCATTTGCAAGGAGGTATGGGTGTAGTGAAATCTTTCAAAGATAATGTCCGGGATCCTAAACGTTGGTATAAGCATTCGCTTCCAAACGGAGAAGGGTATTATATTATTGCAGGCTGGTCGGACAATATCCATAAATTTATAGCTCATGTGAACAAGAATATCGATGGAATTAGAGTTGATAATATTGAATAATTATGCCACTACAAATATCGGATAAACTTAAAGCCGTGAGATTTTCCAAGGACTCTGCACAAGGAGTTTCTAATAGTAAGGAAAAATAGATATTGTTGACTCTACAGATATTGAGCACATTAAAGAAGAGCCCACAGATGCTCAGATTGCTAAATCTCACGAATTACAAGAGAAAGTTCTGAAATACCTTACAGAAAACAGTGATAAGTTGAAGAAGTGGTATTCAGACAATCATCTAGAGGATAAAATTCAGAAGGTTGCAAAAAAAGCTGGTGCAACTATCATCTATCCAGTATTGCTTTTGTTTAACCTTCTTAAGTCCCCCGATGTAAAATCTAAGGATAAGATGCGGATAATCGTCCCTTTGGCGTATTTTATTTTGCCAGCAGATCTTATTCCGGACTTTATATTAGGATTGGGGTATGTTGATGATGGGTTTGCGGTACTTACTGCTCTAAAAACATTCTCATCTTCAATCACTCCAGCAATCTCCGAGCAAACGCAGACTATGTGTAAGAACATCATCGGTGAAGCTAGTGAAGAGGTAGTGAAAGATGTGTTGGATAAAGTTATTCAGAAGCAAGAAGATAAACAATAAAAATATCAGGATTGTCGTTCTCCCTGAAAAGGGCAGTAGGAATTACTTACGTAAAACTGAAAATCAGCAAGGATAATAGTATTCCTTTGACCAAACAGGGATTGTAGAGAACGATGAGTGGGGGCTATACTAATGTTCGAGTAAGATATACAGACTACTTATGGGTTGAAGATGTAGCCATTATACCAACGGCAGAATATTATACTACAAATATTCTATAGATCAATAAGTTCAGCAAATGTTCTGACAAAAACATCGCTCCGATAAACTATTAATGTTTTATCGGAGCATTTTATATTGAAACGAACTGATTATTATTTGCCAATTGAGGAAGAATCGCATAAATTTGTAGAAAACAACTGATGGTCTATGGAGTTGGAAAACATACATATCTTTGAGCAGAAGAAAGTTCGCACAATGTGGGATGAGGAGAAGCAGGAGTGGTTCTTTTCGATTGTTGACGTATGCGCTGTTCTTACAGATCAAGATGACTATGATCTTGCAAAGAACTATTGGAAGGTATTGAAACATAGGCTCATAAAGGAAGGTAATGAGTCGGTTACAAAATGTAACCAACTGAAATTAGCATCACCAAAAGATGGAAAGAGATATGCAACTGACGTTGCAGATATGGTATTAATGTTCCGAATAATTGAATCTATTCCATCAAAGAAAGCTGAACCCTTCAAGCAGTGGATGGCTTCAGTCGCTGCTGAGAGAATCAATCAGATGATTGATCCGGAACGAAGCATAGATCAGGCGATGGCAGATTACAGACGTCTTGGTTATTCTGAATCTTGGATTACACGTCGCATTAAAACTATTGAGATTCGCAAGGGTCTGACAGACGAATGGAAAAGAGGTGGCATTACGAAGGATATTGACTTTGCGATGCTGACTGACTTGGTGTCAAAGACCTGGAGTGGACTGACCACAAGGGAATACAAGAAGCATAAAGGATTGACAAAAGAGAATCTTCGTGACAACATGACGAACATGGAATTGCTTCTTAATGCCTTGGCAGAGGAAACTGCTACTGAAATCAGCAAAGAACGAAATCCTCAAGGTTTGACCGAGAACGCAAGAATTGCCAAGGAGGGAGCAGACGTTGCAAAGGCTGCTCGCGAAGATGTAGAAAAGCGTCTTGGTAGAAGCGTAGTTTCATCTGAAAAAGCTATCGACTACATTCAATCACCCGAAGAACTACCTTTTGAAAAGCCTGATGAACAATAAATGCAGATTTTACAAAAATTTCTCTAATACCGCTTGTAAAACCGCTTGTGAGTGACATAACCTACTGATAATCACATATAGTTCGATTCCCGTCCGGAGCACAAGGGGCCCTGTAATTGGGCAGGTCGGGCAGACATAAAACAGAACCCCGGTAGCTGAAAGCATATCCCTTATTTTCTGCTTTCAGATACCGGGGTTCTGTTTTTTATAAGTATGTGTGTAGATTTAGTCTACGAAAACATTCCAACCGAATACATCCTCGATTGCGCCACGCTGGAGCTGAGTGATGAACTTGTAAAGCTCAAGAGACTTAGGACCACACTGGCCGTCACCGTAAGTGTAAACGGTCTCCTCCTCAGACTCAAGGAAAGGCTTGTCCACGAGCTTGTGAACCGGAGTGATCACAACCGCTGTACCGCACTCACCGACCTCGTCGAATGTGCTGAGCTCGTTTGTATGAACCGGTCTTCTCTCCACATCCATTCCAAGGTGTCTTGCAACCGTCTCGAGAGACATGTTAGTAATTGATGGAAGGATCGAATCCGACTTAGGAGTGATATAGGTGTTGCCCTTGATTGCAAAGAAGTTCGATGAGTTGAACTCGTCGATGTAAGTCTTTGTTGCAGGATCGAGGTAGAGGACAGCCTTGTAGCCCTGCTCGTGCGCTACGTTGAGGGAGTAGAGCGAGCATGCGTAGTTTCCGCCGACCTTGAATGAACCCGAACCGTTAGGAGCAGCTCTGTCGTAGTTTCTTGCGATTACAACGTCCACAGCGTCGAGAGCGCCGCCCACGTATGCACCTACAGGAGAGCAGAGCATGAGGAATGTAGATTCCTTCGATGACTGAACTCCGAGCTGAGGGTTTGTACCGATGAGGGTAGGGCGGAGGTAGAGAGATGCGCCTGTAGCCTCATATGGAGGAAGGAAGTCGAGGTTCTCGAGAACGACTCTCTTGCACATCTCGACAAACATCTCCACTGAAGGAGCCTCGATTCCCAGATATTTTGCTGATCTGATGAGACGCTTTGCATTCTCCTCAGGTCTGAACAGTCTGATCCTGCCGTCCTTGCCTCTGAATGCCTTGAGACCCTCGAAGCACTCGATTGCATAGTGGAATGCACCGCAGAAGCTGCTGACATTGACATAGTCGTCAGTGTGGCTCTCTACAGGTGACCATTCGCCGTTCTTGAATGTTGTGGAGAGGATAGTGTTCGTTTTTGTGTAGGAAAATGTAAGTTTGCTCCAGTCGATATTTGCCATGATTTTATCAGATTAATATTTCAAACAATTGGTTATTCTCGTTGATGTATTCGTACTGCACGCCGTAGGCCTCCATTCTCTGGATGAGCGGCTCGAAGTCCTCCTTTGAGGCAAGCTCGATGCCGATGAGCGCAGGGCCGAAGTTCTTGTTGGTCTTCTTGATGTACTGGATGAGTACGAGGTCGTCAGAAGGTCCGATGATGTTGTTGATGAACGAAACGATAGCTCCTGACTTCTGCGGGAAGTTGATGATGAAGTAGTGCTTGAGGCCTTCGTAAAGGAGAGACTTCTCGCGGATCTCCTCCATTCGTGTGATGTCGTTGTTGCTTCCGCTGACGATGCATGCGACCTTCTTTCCCTTGATCTTGTCTGCGTAGAAACGCAACGCTGCGGTAGAAAGGGCACCTGCAGGCTCCACGACGATGGCACTCTTGTTATACATCTGGATGATGGCTGTACAAACTGCACCCTCAGGAACGATGATGATGTCGTCAAGTACATCCTTGCACACCTCATATGTCAATGCACCGGCCTTCTTCACAGCCGCTCCGTCCACGAACTTGTCGATCTCGTCAAGCTCCACGAGTCCTCCGTTTTCGATCGCGGCCTTCATGCAAGGCGCTCCGCCCGGCTCGACGCCGATGATCTTTGTCTCAGGAGAAACAGCCTTGATGTATGAACCGAGTCCCGATGCAAGTCCACCGCCTCCGATAGGAACGAAGATGTAGTCGAGCTTCTCATTCGTCTGCTCCATGATCTCGCGGCCGATCGTACCCTGGCCTTCCATGACCTTAGGGTCGTCGAACGGCGGGATGAATGTCTTTCCGTTCTTCTGGGAATATTCGATTGCTGCAGAGTTTGCGGCGTCAAATGTGTCTCCGGTAAGCACGATCTCAATGAACTCCTTGCCGAACATCCTTACCTGTTCGATCTTCTGCTTAGGAGTGGTCACAGGCATGAAGATGGAACCCATGATCTTGAGTTTGCTGCATGAGAAGGCAACGCCCTGGGCGTGGTTTCCTGCGCTTGCGCACACGATACCGTTCTGCAATGCCTCTGGGGAAAGTGACCTGATCTTGTTGTATGCACCCCTGATCTTGTATGACCTTACGATCTGAAGATCCTCTCTTTTGAGATATACCTCGGCATCATAGATGTCGGAGAGATTGTTGTTCCTCTTGAACGGCGTAGGCTCAAGAATCTCCGAAAGCACAGCGGCTGCATTGTCGATTGCCTCGGTTGTAGGGAAGTACTTTGTCGTGTTCATTCTGTAATGAATTTAAATCGTAATTCGATTTATCCGTCAAAAATATAATTAAAATCGCTGAAAACCTAATAAAAAGTGTTTTCTGCCGATTAATTCATCATAATCAGAGCCATTGACCTGTGGCTGAATTCCAGCCTCACATGGTCCTGCGCCGCTCTGTTAAGCGTTGCCTTCCACCAGTTGTCAAAAACAACCTCGTCGGTCGGCCATTCCAGACCCTCGGACTTGATGCGGAGGCTGTTGTCCGGGCTGAAAATCGACACTCTTCGTCCCTCTCCGCAATCCATCTCGAATGTGTCGGTGACAGCAAAGATGGTCGCATGGTCCGATACCATCTCCACATTGATTCCCATGCCTTCGAGGTCATATGTCCTTGCATATTCCATCAGCAGGGAAATGTTTCCTATTGTGTGGTCCTCACGCTCTCCTGTGGCACCCAGGATATATATCTGTGAAATGCCTTTCACATTCTCCAGGGCCCATCTGAAGGCCTTCGTCTGGTCGTTGTGCTCCTGCTCGTCTACCTTGACGATGATGTCGCTGTGCTTTTTCTGGAGGGTTGCCGGCAGCGAGTCCATGTCTCCGATGACTACATCAGGAAGCCTCTTCTCTCCGAAGATCGACACGCTGTTCCTGATGAACTTCTGCAGGGCTCCGTCACAGCAGATGATGAAGTCCGCGTTGCCGATCAGGTATCGCGGATAATCCGACTTAGGAAACCTTCCGTCGCATATTATGACTACTGTCTTAAGCATGTTTTCCTGTAATCTGTGAGGAAGTACCCTGTGTGGTTCCGTATGTCTGCAGCTCCCTGAATCCGATGAGGAAATCCTTCACCGCCATCTTCTTCTTGCCCGCCAGCTGGAGTTCGGTCACTGAAATCGCACCGTCTGCAGTAGCGAATGCAAGGAAGTTCCTGCCGTCCGAGAGAACCGTTCCCGGTGCGGCCTGCTCCATTCCGCATGCTGAAAGCATTGCTGCATAGTCCTCTCCTGTTACCTTGAGAGTCCTGTATATCTTCATCTGAAGAGTCTTATCGTCCTTTGTAAGTTCGGTGAATGCTGCCGGATATGGGCTCAGACCGCGGATGAGGTTGTATACATCCTTGGTCTTGCCGTTCCAGTCGATATGGCAGAGTTCACGGGTAAGCTTCGGTGCAGGTCTGAGAATTTCCGATCCCTGGATGAAGCTCTTCTGTACACGAAGTTCCACATTGTTCTCGATGAGGGCCTCGACCGTATTCACCACGAGTGTCGAGCCGAGTTCCATGAGCTTGTCATGTACCTCGCCCACTGTGTCATCTGGCTCGATCCTGCAGTCGTATCTGTACATGATTCCACCGGTATCCATTCCGTCGTCGATCATGAATGTGGTCACACCTGTGGTCTTGTCGCCGTTGATCACGGCCCAGTTGATAGGGGCAGCACCGCGGTACTGAGGGAGGAGGGCCGCATGGAGGTTGAATGTTCCGAGCTTAGGCATTGACCATACCACCTTCGGAAGCATGCGGAATGCCACCACGACGAAGAGGTCGGCCTTCCATGCCGCGAGTGCCTCGAGGAATTCAGGATCCTTGAGCGAAAGCGGCTGAAGCACAGGGATGTTATGCTCGACTGCATATTTCTTGACTGCGCTTTCATTGACCTTGAGTCCTCGTCCGCTGGCCTTGTCAGCCACGGTAACGACTCCCACGATATTGTATCCGTTCCTGATGAGTGCATCCAGAGGTGCCACGGCAAACTCCGGCGTACCCATGTAGACGATACGTGTCTTCTTAAATATACCCATTATCTTAGCCTTTATTTTTCTGAACTCGTTCTTGATCGAATCCAGGTTGAAGAATGTCGAATCGTTGATTGCCTTCCATGTGAGGAAAAGGCCGGTAGGGAACAGCACATAACTTGAGAAGAACACTCCGCTGAATGCGCCGACTGCTCCGTCCCTTGCCAGTTTGGTTCCTGAAATGTCGATTACCCAGTACGCCACGAAGAAGAGTACCGAGATGATTGCAGATGCTCCGAGTCCTCCCTTTCGGATGATCGCTCCCAAAGGGGCTCCGATGAAGAAGAAGATGAAGCAGGCGATCGCGAGGGCGAACTTCTTGTACACCTCGATGTCGATGAGCCTGAGCGTATAGGTCTGATGGTATCTTTCCCTTGAATATGCATTCAGGTTCTGCTGAAGCTCGGATGCGTTGTTGATGGCCTGTCGCAATGCCTCGATCTCCTTGTCGATGCTCTTCCATTCGTTGAGGTCTTCCCTCACGAAAGGAGTGGTGCGCTTGACCTGCGACGCGGTGTCGAGCTGGCTGCTGTACCTGAGCGCCCTTGTATGGTTAAGCGAAGTGATGTTCCTTGCCTTTCCTTCCGCATTCACCCTTCCGATGGAGTCTTCGCTTTCATGCAACTGCTTCAGGTTCATGGATTTGACCTGGTCGCTGAATCGGCTGGAATCCGACTTCTGGAAGGCATAGTTCTCGAGCGGGATGATGAGTTCCTGTCGGCGGAAGTCGATCTTCTGGAACTGGAGGGTCGTGTCACGGTATTTCTTCGTGTTGGTCTCCTCGTAGTTCGTGCCGTCGAACATGATGAATGACAGATATGTCTTGTTTCGGGACATTGCCATCATAGCGGAGTCGGCGAGGGTAAGGCTCGTGTTTCCCTTGTTGTCGGTGTGGTTGTACACCATTACCCCGTACATCGCTCCGGTCTCATCGTTGCGTTCTTCGACGCGGAGGATGTAGCCGTCGATTCCGTCGTAGAATGTCTTTGTCGGGATCTTGATCTCCTCCTTCGTCTTGCCGATGTCGGCCCTGAGCTGATAGATCTTGTTGTATGCGATCGGGATCAGGTCGTTCGATATGAAGAACGCGCCGATGCTTATGACAAGACATGCTATCGAAAGCGGGATCATCATTCGCTGGAGGGAGATTCCTGCCGCCTTGATGGCGAGGAGCTCGTTGTTCTCTCCCAGCTGGCCCATGGTCATCATTGATGAGAGCAGGGTTGCAAGCGGGAGGGACAGCGGGAGCATGGTGATGCTTCCCCATCCGAGGAATTCGAGGATGATCTTGAAGCTGAGGCCCTTGCCGACGAGTTCGTCGATGTAGAGCCAGAGGAACTGCATCATGAGGATGAATACAACGACCAGCAGGATCGCTATGAACGGTCCTATGAACGATTTCAATATGAACTGGTCGAGTTTCTTCATCCCAATTAGCGTGTAGCGGCTTCAATCAACTTCTGAAGTGCTGTAGCGAGGCCTGCAAGGTCCTTTCCGCCGGCTGTAGCGAGGCCTGGCTGTCCGCCACCGCCGCCGAGGATAGCCTTTGCAGCTTCACGAACGTCTGCACCTGCGTTCTTGCCAGCCTTCACGAGATCCTCAGAGTACATCATGAGGAGCTGTGGTTTGCCTGCAGCCTCGAAGGCAGCAGCGATCACGAAGTTCTGAGTCTCCTTCTGGAGCATGAATGCCGCATTCTTGAGCATCACCGGATCCATAGGAGTGTCGATCTTCACGACATTCACACCACCCATTTCAATAGCCATGCCCTTGAGCTCGTTCTTGAGGGCAATAGTCTTCTCCTTGGCAATCTCTTCCATCTGCTTCTTGAACGCCTCGTTCTCCTCTACCATCTTCCTGATTGCACCTGCAAGGTCAGGAACATTGTTGAAGAATGCCTTCGCAGTGCGGATTGTCTCCGCCATCTCGTCAACCATAGCCTCAGCGTGTACGCCGGTAACAGCCTCGATACGACGGACGCCGGCAGCGATTGCAGACTCTGAAACAAGTCTGAAGAAACCGATGCGGCCTGTAGCCGAAGCATGTGTACCACCGCAAAGCTCGCATGACTCGCCGAACTTCACTACGCGTACCTTGTCGCCGTACTTCTCTCCGAAGAGGGCCATTGCGCCCATTGCCTGAGCCTCTTCCATGGTAGCGTTGCGATTCTCGTCGAGGTGATGGTCAGCCCTAATGAGAGCGTTCACGCGGCTCTCTACGAGTCTGATCTGCTCCTCGCTGAGCTTCTCGAAGTGTGAGAAGTCGAAACGGAACGACTTGTCGCTCACGAATGAACCCTTCTGCTCCACATGTGTACCGAGGATCTCGCGGAGAGCCTGGTGGAGGAGGTGGGTAGCTGTATGGTTGTTCTCGATCTGGAGTCTTCTCTCAACGTCCACATGGAGGCTGAAGCTCTCTGTGCAGTCAGCAGGAATGCGCTCTGCAACGTGGATTGTGAGGTTGTTCTCCTTGATTGTATTCACGATGTTGATCTTCTCGCCGCTCTCTGAAAGGATGTAACCGGTATCACCTACCTGTCCACCCATCTCGGCGTAGAACGGAGTGCGCTC
Organism: Candidatus Cryptobacteroides sp.; assembly: GCA_045646785.1. GTDB lineage: Bacteria > Bacteroidota > Bacteroidia > Bacteroidales > UBA932 > Cryptobacteroides. The sequence continues at coordinate 14,414 of JAZRLI010000053.1, forward strand.
GAACACGAGCTGGAACATTGTCTTGTTCTTTGCCTTTACTGTACGGTGACGTGTGAGCTGTACGCCCTCGAGCTCGGTCTGGTCATAACCGCAGAACTCGATGTTGTCGCAGTGTGCAAACTCAACCCAGTCTCCTGACTCGATTGCAGTTGCGTTACGTGCTCTGTCCTTCTGCTTCTGGAGCTCTACCTGGAAGCCCTCGAGGTCGATCTTGTAGCCCTTCTCCGAAGCGATGAGCTCAGAAAGGTCGATAGGGAATCCGAATGTAACGTAGAGTACGAAAGCATCCTCGCCTGAGATGAGCTTTGTCTCTGCAGACTTAGCCATGATGTTGTCCATGAGGCGGATACCTCTGTCGAGAGTGCGGAGGAAAGCCATCTCCTCTTCTCTGATCACACGCTCGATGAGAGTCTGCTGCTTCACGATCTCCGGATAGAACTCGCCCATGTCGTCAACGAGCTGCTGCACGAGACGGCAGATGAAAGGCTCGTTGAAACCGAGGAATGTGTATCCGTAACGGACTGCACGGCGGAGGATTCGACGGATGACATATCCGGCCTTCACGTTAGAAGGAAGCTGGCCGTCAGCGATCGAGAAGCTGATTGCACGGATGTGGTCTGCGATCACGCGCATTGCAACATCCTCTTCTGTAGTAGTTCCGTACTTGTGTCCGGAAAGCTCTTCAATCTTTGCTATCATGCCTGTGAACACGTCAGTGTCGTAGTTTGATTTCTTGCCCTGGAGAGCCATGCAGAGACGCTCGAAGCCCATACCTGTATCCACGTTCTGGTTAGGAAGAAGCTCGAGTTCGCCGTTTGCCTTGCGGTTGTACTGCATGAACACGTTGTTCCAGATCTCGATCACAAGGTGGTGGTCCTTGTTCACGAGCGATGCACCTGGCACTGCAGCACGCTCCTCGTCGCTGCGGAGGTCGATGTGGATCTCTGAACATGGTCCGCATGGGCCTGTGTCACCCATTTCCCAGAAATTGTCCTTCTTGTTTCCGAGGAGAATGCGGTCCTCAGGAAGATGTCTCTTCCATGCCTCCATTGCCTCTGTGTCGAGCTTTGTGCCGTCAGCCTCCGAACCCTCGAATACGGTTGCATAGAGTCTGTCCTTGTCGTGCTTGTACACCTCTGTGAGGAGTTCCCATGCCCAATCGATGGCCTCGTTCTTGAAATAGTCTCCGAAGCTCCAGTTTCCGAGCATCTCGAACATTGTATGGTGGTATGTGTCGCGTCCAACTTCCTCAAGGTCATTGTGCTTTCAGCTCACGCGGAGACACTTCTGACTGTCGGCAACCCTCTTCCATTTTGCAGGGCTGTTGCCGAGGAACCAGTCCTTGAACTGATTCATACCGGCATTGGTGAACATGAGTGTAGGGTCGTTCTTTACGACCATAGGTGCCGATGGCACGATCTGGTGACCCTTCGAAGCGAAGAAGTCAAGGAATGCTTTTCTGATTTCTTTTGAAGTCATATGTTGTACGTTTTTGATTCTGTCTATAGGGCTGCATTTACGGCAACCGCAAAATAACTCGCAAAATTACATAAATAATCCGTAAAAATCCAGAGAAACCCCCACTTTCGTGCGTCACTGTTTAAAAAATAATATTTTTTATAGAAGAATAATAGAATTTGCCTATCTTTGCCTCGTATGTCCAAGAGTAAACACTACATATTCAACAGCAGGACGCTCATGTATGAGGTCCGCAAACGCTCCAGGATGTCCCAGGCAGTCAAGTCTGTGACCCTTCTTGCATTGAGCGGAGCCCTGGCTGTACTCTACTTCTGGATCTATACTTCCGTCCTCGGCCTTGAACTCCCGAAGACCGCCCTTCTGAAGAAGCAGAATGCGGAATGGTGCTCCAGGATGGAGGTCATGAACAGGCAGCTGGACAGCTATGAAGACGTCCTCACATCCCTTCAGATGAGGGACGACGACATCTACAGGTCCATCTTCGGTATGCACGAAATCCCTGCAGAGGTGCGCGAAGCCGGCTTCGGCGGAGTCAACAGATATGCCCACCTCGAAGGTCTCGACCAGAGCGGCCTGCTCAGGAACACGACCATCAGGATGGATGTCCTCACAAAGAAATCTTATGTACAGAGCAAGTCGTTCGACGAGGTTGCCCAGCTCTCGAAGAGGGCAGGTGACATGGCCTCATGCATCCCTGCGATCCCGCCGATCAACCCAGGCTCGAAATATCGTCTCTCCAGCAGCTTCGGATACAGGAGGGACCCTATCAGCGGAAGGTCTACACGCCATCAGGGAGTGGATTTCGCGACTGATTCCGGCAATCCTATCTATGTGACAGGCGACGGAGTGGTCGAGAGCGTGAAGTTCGAATTCTTCGGCTACGGAAACCAGGTCGTGATCGACCACGGCTTCGGATACAAGACAAGATATGCCCACCTTCGCAACATAGGCGTGGTGGAAGGCATGAAGGTGAAGAGGGGAGAGTGCATCGGCGAGAGTGGAAACTCGGGAAAGTCGACAGGTCCTCATCTCCACTACGAGGTCATCTACAAGGGAAGCCCGGTCAATCCGAGCAACTATTACGACCTCACCATCACTCCGGAGGAATTCGCGACCATGGTCCAGAATACTGCGGACATGTCTGAGAAGATGACCCTCCATCCGTCACACAGGAAAAAATCCAATACCCGCTCATGAGTCCCAACTACATATTCGACAAGGACGACATAAGGTTCAGGAAGAGGAAGATATCGGTATGGGCGGTTCTCCGCAAGGTGCTGGTATTCCTTGCCGCTTCCGTGTCGATGGCAGTGCTCTACTACCTTATCTTCTCCCTCATCTTCAGCACTGACGAGGAGAAGAGGCTCAAGCAGGAAAACAGGATGTATGCCCAGGAGTACCCTCAGCTGGAGGAGAAGGAAAGGATGCTTTCCGACGTCGTGGATGGCCTCAAGGTAAGGGACGACATGATCTACGAGGAGATATTCCATGCATCTGCTCCCGATATGGACCCGTTGAATTCCATCGACTTCCTCTCGGGATATGATTCGTTCCATGACGAGGATATAGTGCTTTATTCAGCCTCCAAGCTGGAACTTGCTGCGGCAAGCGCCGACAGGGTAGAGGAGAATTTCAGAAGGATAGCGGAGGTGATCGGACAGGAAGGATACTCGCTTCCTCCTATGACGAACCCGCTGAAGAACTACTCGTTCGCACAGACAGGAGCCTCTGTCGGAAGCAGGATAAACCCGTTCTACAAGGTTCCGATGCAGCATGACGGACTTGACATGATCGCTCCTTCAGGCGAGCCGGTATATGCGGTGGCGGACGGTACTGTGAAGGATGTGACTCGTTCGAGAAAGGGTCTCGGCAATGTTGTGGAAATCGACCACGGCAACGGCTATGTGACCCGATATGCCCACCTCGCGGACGTCGAAGTGCGCAAGGGACGCAAGCTGACAAGAGGTACAAGGATAGGATATGTGGGAGTGTCCGGCAACTCGTTCGCCCCTCATCTCCACTATGAAGTGATAAGGGACACCGTGGTCATGGACCCGGTCAACCATATGTTCGCATCTGTCACTCCGGAAGAATATGTGAACATGCTTGTGATGTCGGTAACTACCGGACAATCAATGGATTGATTATGGAAAAATACTTATATACAATCGGCGAAACCGCTGAAATCCTGGGCGAGAGCACATCTCTCGTACGTTTCTGGGCGAATGAATTTCCAAAGTTCATCAAGCCGCAGAGAAATGCCAAGGGCAACCGCCTCTTCACGAAGGAGGACATCGAGACCTTCAAGCACATCCATCTTCTCGTAAAGGTGGAGGGCCTGACCCTCGAAGGAGCAGCCAAGAGGCTCAAGGGGGACAAGAAGGATGTGATCAACAAGGCACGCGTGCTCGAGTCGTTGAAGAACATCCGTCAGCAGCTGACTGAAATCAAGGAAGAACTGTAATTATGGAATATAAGGTAAGAGACGTGACCTCGGTCATCGAGGAGTTCGCTCCGCTTTCCATCCAGGAAGGTTGGGACAACAGCGGACTGTGCATCGGCTCGCCGGATGCCCCGGTGACATCGGTGCTTCTCGGACTCGACTGCACGCCTGAACTTGTCGATGAGGCGATAGAGTGCGGTGCGGACATGATCGTGACCCACCATCCTCTGATCTTCTCGGGTCTGAAGAAGATTTCTCCGGACGACCAGGTAGGCGAGGCCGTGTTCAAGGCCATCAAGGCAGGCATAAGCATCTATGCGGCCCATACGAACGCTGACAAGGTCATCGCCGGAGTGAGCGGAGCCATGGCGGCGAAGCTTGGACTCAAGGATGTGCGTATCCTCGATGAGGACGGCGAGGGAACAGGCCTTGGAGTGGTCGGAGACCTGCCTGAAGCACTTTCGGCTGAAGAGGCAGTGAAGCTCGTGAAGGAGAAGTTCGGACTCAAGGTCATGAAGGCGTCGAGACCGCTTGACGGAAAGATATCCAGAGTGGCGATGTGCGGCGGTTCGGGAGGTTCGCTTATCAAGGCGGCGAAGACCTCGGGAGCCCAGCTTTACATCAGCGGAGACATCTCATATCATAATTTCTTCACATCCGAAGGCTTCATGATCATGGATATCGGCCATTATGAAAGTGAAATAGAGATAGTTGATATTTTATTTTCATTGTTAAGGAAAAATTTTCCTACCTTTGCAGTTCGCATTACGCAGAATATAAATAGTAACCCGATATATTATTTTTAAGCGATATGGCTAAAAAGACAAAGAAAATCGAGACTCCGATTGACCAGAGAGAAACCTTCGTGTCGATTCAGAAGAGCTTTGCCGACTCGGATCTCAGTGTAGGTGAGAAACTTAAGACCCTTTATGTTCTCCAGCAGGCTGATACAGCCATCGACAAGATCCTCCAGCTCAGAGGTGAGCTTCCTGTAGAGGTTGAGAATCTTGAGGCTGAGATCGCTGACCTCAAGATGAAGTCAGCACGTGTGTCAGAGCTCATCGAGGAGTACACAAGGTCCATCAGCGAGAACAAGATCAACATCACAGAGTGTGATGACCAGATCGAAAAGTATAAGAGCCAGCTCGACAAGGTTGCAAACAGCCGCGAGTTCGACTCACTCAACAAGGAAATCGAGAACGTAGGTCTCCTCAGACAGATCGCAGAGAAGAACATCTCAGAGATCAAGGAGCGCATCTTCGAGAAGAAGAACGAGCTCGAGATCGTGAAGGAGAAGATCGCAGTAAGAACTGACGACCTCAAGGCAAAGAAGGAGGAGCTCGAGACAATCGTCGAGTCAACTTCAAAGGAGGAGGCTCTTCTCCGTGCCAACAGAGACGAGTGCGCTGCCAAGATCGACGAGAGAACAATGAGCGCGTACGAGCACATCCGTCAGAGCAGCAACAACCACCTTGCAGTGGTATCTGTATTCAACGGTGACTCTTGCGGAGGTTGCTTCAACACAATCGCTCCTCAGAGACTTATCGACATCGCATCGAACAGAAAGATGATCATCTGCGAATACTGCGGAAGAATTCTTGTAAACCCTGATTTCGAATAATCGACCTATGGCTGAAGAGGCAAGCAAAAGAACCTCGGCCAGAAGGAAGAAACAGTCAGTTGATTTAGACACGCTTGGGCTTGAGATGGGAAACAGACCGCCTCAAGCTCTTGACGTCGAAGAGGCTGTCCTTGGTGCCCTTCTGATTGAGCCGAACTGTATCGACGAAGCTATGGATGAGCTTACGCCGAACTGCTTCTATAGTGAAAAGCACAGGATGATCTTCGAGGCAATGCGCCAGCTTTCGAACGAGCACGTAGCCCTCGACATCCTTTCTGTGTCACAGAAGCTGAAGGCAAACGGCAATCTTGAGATCGTCGGCGGTACAGTGGCCCTCGTGCAGCTTTCTCAGAAGATCGGTGCAGCAGCCCATATAGATTACTACATCAGGATTCTCAAGCAGAAATGCATCCAGAGGGAACTGATCACCGCTTCATACGACATCCTCAAGACATCGTACGATGACGCCACAAACGTGGATGACCTCATCGATATGGCCCAGACCAAGGTCTTCGCGGCCATCCAGAACAATGTGAAGAAGGATGTGCAGGAGATCGGAAAGGTCATCAACGATGCCCTCGACGACATCCAGAGACTCCAGAACACATCAGGCCTCAGCGGCGTACCTTCGGGATTCGCGTCAGTGGACAAGCTGACCCTCGGATGGCAGCCGTCCGACCTCATCATCCTTGCAGCCCGTCCTTCGGTGGGAAAGACTGCGTTCGTGCTCAACCTTGCGCGTAATGCGGCCGTGGACCACAACATGCCTGTGGCCTTCTTCTCCCTTGAAATGCCTGCCATCCAGCTTGTAAAGCGTATGATGGTGTCCGAGACACGACTCAGCGCAGACAAGATCAAGGGTGGTATCAAGCTCGAAGGCTGGGAATGGGAACAGCTCGACATCCAGCTCAAGCGCCTTGCGAAGGCACCTATATATATAGATGACACTCCTTCGCTCCCTGTGATGGAGTTCCGTTCGAAGGTGAAGAAGCTCGTGAAGCAGAAAGGTGTGCGCCTGATCGTGGTCGACTACCTCCAGCTGATGCAGGGTCCTGCAGAACTCAGAGGTATGCGTGAGCAGGAAGTCGCTGCGATTTCACGTACGCTCAAGGCAACTGCAAAGGAGATGAACGTTCCGATCATCGCCCTCTCTCAGCTTTCACGTCAGTCGGAAAACCGCCAGGGAAGCAACAGAAGACCTCAGCTCAGCGACCTTCGAGAGTCGGGATCAATCGAGCAGGATGCGGATATGGTAATCTTTATTCATCGATATGACTATCAGGGACTTTCGGACAATCCGGACGATATCGGAAGAACCCAGATCATCATCGCAAAGCATCGTAACGGTGCCATTGCCGACCTCGACATGCGCTTTCGTGCGGAAGAGGTACGATTTGTCGATGAGTCTGAAAGCCTCGTGAACCAGATCGACGGAATGTCGTACGCTTCGGCAATGAACGACGACATGCCTCCGTTCGCGCCGCCAGCCGGTTCCGACGACTTCGGCATGAATAATGACTTCATGTAGGCGATGCCTGTTTTGAGACATATGCTTATTCTCCTGTGTACATGTATGTTGGCACTGCCGATGCATGCACAGGAGAATGTTGATTTTAAGGGTACCTCATGCGTTCCGGTGAGGACCACCACGGAAGAGGAACTTGCATTCCGTGCAGGGGAGAGGATGGAGTTCATCCTCCACTATAAATGGGGTTCCATCAATGCCGACGTCGGTACGGCGAAGGTGGCGCTGGACTCATTGACATTCAATGGCCACGAGGCTTTCAGATGTACGGCATCGGGAAGGACGACGAAGCTTTTCGACCTGTTCTTCAAGGTGCGCGAGGAGTTCGCTTCATGGTTCACGAGGGAGGGGATGAGACCTCTCAAGTTTACGCGTGACACCCATGAAGGAGGCTACGAGGCCCGCAACACTTATCTCTACAGATGGGATGAACCGGAGCCATACATCGCGGCTGACGTATATACCTCGAAGTTGGGCCAGACCTCGATGCAGCTGCCTCTGACCCCATGTACATACGACCTTCCCGCCCTGTTCTTCTTCGCAAGGAACATGGATGTGGAAAATGTAGAGCCCGGCAGGAAATACCCGATGACCTTCGCTATCGATGACGAGGTCTTCAATGTATATTTCATCCTCCACGGAAGGGAAACCATCAAGGTCAAGGGCCTTGGAACAGTAAATACAATCAGGTTTGCGGCCAAACTTCTCGAAGGAGAGGTGTTCAAGGGCGAGGAAGACATGACCATCTGGGTCTCGGACGACGAGAACAGGCTTCCGGTCTATTTCGAAGCGCCTCTGCGAGTGGGTGTGGCGGCAGGAAGAATGAGTGCATTTGACGGGTTGAAATCTCCGTTCACTGCACTGGTTGTCAATAAAATGAAGAAATAATGGCAAAGAAGAATGAAATAAGGCATTCCGGCCGCATCCTCGAGATCACGCCGGATTTTACGACTGTGCAGATCGTTGTTTCGTCTGCATGTTCTGCATGTCATGCAAGGGCCTTGTGCGGCATGTCGGAGGACGAGGAAAAGGTCATAATGGTGCCGACTGACCCCTATGCTGAGCATAAGGTGGGCGACGAAGTGCAGGTTATGACGAAAATGTCCATGGGAATGAAGGCAGTGTGGATATCTTATGTGATTCCATTGGCCATTTTAATGATTTTAATATTATCTTTGTCACGCTTTTCTGCGAATGATTTCGTGACCGGTCTCGGTGCGATCGCAGGTGTGGCGGTTTATTATTTTGGCATCTGGCTCTTCAGGGACAGGCTGTCAAACGAATTTGTATTTTATATCAAATAAACTATAGCTATAATGACAACTACTATTATCTGGACTATTGCAATCCTTACCGTTCTCGGTGCGGCTCTGGCGGTGGTTCTCTACATCGTGGCTGAAAAGTTCAAGGTGGAGGAAGACCCAAGGATCGACGAGGTTGAGAAGGTATTGCCTGGTGCAAACTGCGGAGGATGTGGACAGGCCGGCTGTCGCGCCTTTGCGCAGTTCTGTGTTGAGTCGTCTCCGAACCTGGACAAATGCTTCTGTCCTGTAGGCGGAAACGAAGGTATGCAGAAAGTTGCTGCCGTTCTCGGCGTTGAGGTCGCTGTAAAGGAGCCTCAGGTCGCTGTGGTACGATGCAACGGAACCTGCGAGAACCGTCCTCGTACAAATGAGTACGGCGGATATCAGTCATGCCGTGTCAAGGCTGCTCTCTACAGCGGTGACACAGGATGTCCTTTCGGATGTCTCGGATGCGGAGACTGCGTTGCCGCTTGTCAGTTCGGTGCCATCTCCATGGATCCTGCTACAGGACTTCCTGTGGTTGACGAGGAGAAGTGTACTGCCTGCGGTGCATGTGTGAAGGCTTGTCCTAAGAACATCATCGAGCCCCGCAACAAGGGCAAGAGAAACATGCGCGTGTTCGTTTCATGCGTGAACAAGGACAAGGGTGCTGTTGCGCGCAAGGCATGCAAGGCTGCATGTATCGGCTGCAGCAAGTGCGCCAAGGTATGTCCGTTCGAGGCTATCACAGTTGAGAACAACGTGGCTTACATCGACTACACAAAGTGCAAGCTCTGCAAGAAGTGCGTTGCCGAGTGTCCTACAGGAGCCATCCATGCTGTGAACTTCCCAGTAATCAAACCGAAGCCTGAGGCTGCCCCTGCACCAAAGCCAGCGGAAGCACCAGCGGCTGAAACAGTAAAGAAGGAGGAATAGGACTATGATGAAGACATTTTCAATAGGTGGTATCCACCCAAGCGACAGCAAGATTTCGGCAGACTGCAAGATCGAGGTCCTTCCTGTTCCTTCGAAGGTATTCATTTCAATGGCTCAGCATCTTGGAGCCCCTGCAACTCCGATCGTTAAGGCAGGTGACCAGGTAAAGGTCGGCCAGATCATCGCAGAGCCAGCAGGATTCATTTCTGCTTATGTACATTCATCGGTGTCAGGTACAGTGAAGTCTGTAGGACCTCGCCAGGACCTCGCCGGAAACAATATGACCCATATCGAGATCGACGTCGAGGGCGACGAGTGGGCAGAGGGCATCGACCTTTCGGACACTCTCGTGACTGAGATCCCTGAGGACAACAAGGCCATCCTTGAGAAGATCAAGATGAACGGCGTTGTAGGTCTCGGCGGTGCTACATTCCCAGCACACGTGAAACTTTGCCCGCCTCCGGGCAAGAAGGCAGACTGCCTCATCCTTAACGGTGCGGAGTGTGAGCCTTATCTTACTTCAGACTACCGCATCATGCTCGAGAGAAGCAAGGAGATCGTAATCGGTGCCGCTATCATGAAGCAGGTACTCGGCGGATGTCCGGCAGTGATCGGTATCGAGGAGAACAAGCCTGAGGCCATCAAGGCAATGTCTGCAGCCGTTGCAGAGCTCCAGAAGACTGCAAAGGGATATGACGGCATCTCTGTGATGACCCTCAAGAAGAAGTATCCGCAGGGCGGTGAGAAGCAGCTTATCGACGCTGTGATGGGCCGTCAGGTGAAGTCAATGGGTCTTCCGATCGACGTTGGAGCAGTGGTTCAGAATGTGGCTACATCGCTCGCAGTATATGAGGCTGTACAGAAGAACATGCCGCTTATCACAAACGTTCTCACAGTGACAGGTGACTGCCTCCCTATGGACAAGCAGCACAACTACAAGTTCCGTATCGGTATGCCGCTTTCATACGTGGCTGAGGTTGCGGGCGGAGTTCCTGAGCAGGCTGCGAAGATCGTCAGCGGCGGTCCTATGATGGGTAAGGCCATCGCAAACCTCGATGCTGCCACCGTGAAGGGTTCGTCATCTCTCCTTTATCTGACTGCAGAGCAGACAGTTCGTGGAGTGGAGTCGGCATGTATCCGTTGCGGAAAGTGCGCAGAGGCTTGTCCTATGGGTCTTGAGCCGTTCCTTCTGAACAAGTATGCACGCAACAACATGATGGATGAACTCGAGGAGAATGCAATCCAGGATTGCATCGAGTGCGGCTGCTGTCTCTACAGCTGTCCTGCAAACATTCCTCTTCTTGACATCATCCGTCTTGCAAAGGGCGACGTAATCAGAATCATCCGCGGTCGTGCGACTAAGTAGCACAGCCCTCCGACTCACGGAAACAGGAAATCAGGGAAATGTTCCCGTGAATCGAAGGTCTGTGCTACCGAGAGGTACGACACTATAATTTGATAACTATAAAAGCAAAGAAAATGAATAAACTATTGGTTTCACCGTCGCCGCATCTCCACACAAAGACTTCGACCAAGTCTTTGATGCGTGACGTTGTGATCGCTCTGCTTCCTGCAGTGGTGGTTTCTGTCCTCTTCTACGGATGGGCAGAGCTCCTCGTGCTTGGAGTGAGCGTGGCTTCATGCGTAATGCTGGAGTACCTTATCACAAGATATATGCTTAAGAAGACCTGCACTATCTGCGACTATTCTGCAGTGGTAACAGGTATCCTTCTTGCACTCAACCTTCCTGCATCGACTCCTTGGTGGGTTGTATTCATCGGTGCCGTAGTAGCAATCGGTGTTGCAAAGATGACATTCGGAGGACTCGGACAGAACCTCTTCAATCCTGCAATCGTAGGCCGTGTGTTCCTTCTGATCTCCTTCCCTACATACATGACTGACTGGACCAGGACAAAGGGCTTCATCGGTGGCGCAATCGACGGCTTCTCAGGTGCAACTCCTCTCGGAGTGGCAAAGGAGGGTGGTGTTGCTGCAATCGAGGGACTTGACTACATGGACATGCTCTTCGTGAACATCGGCGGTTCTGCCGGTGAGCTTTCGGCAATCGCCCTTATCGCAGGATTCATCTACCTCCTCGCGCGCAAGGTGATCCGTCCATACATCACCCTCTCGATTCTTGCTACAGTGGCAATCTTCTCAGGCATCTTCTGGGCAATCAACCCTGCCGAGTTCACTGACCCTGTATTCAACCTTCTCACCGGAGGTATCCTTCTCGGATCCATCTTCATGGCTACCGACTATGTGACTTCTCCAATGAGCAACCTCGGCGGCATCGTATTCGGTGTCGGCATCGGTCTCATCACAATGCTCATCCGTTACTTCGGTGCATACCCGGAGGGAATGTCATTCGCTATCCTTATCATGAACTCAGTGGTTCCTCTCCTCAACAAGTGGTTCCACTCTAAAAAGTACGGGAGGGCATAAGTCATGGCAGTAAAATCATCATTCAAGAACATGGTAATCTGCCTCTTCGCCATCTGCGTGGTATGTTCATCGCTTCTTGCAGGCGTATATGCCCTTACAAAGGCACCTATCGACGCAGCTGCAAAGGCTAAGAACGAGGCTGCGATCATGGAGGTACTTCCTACATCTGCAGTTACCATCGAGGAAGAGAGAACAGTGGATTTTGAGGGCGCATCATACGCTTACAACCTCGCCTATGACGAGCTTGGCAACACAGTAGGATGTGCAATCAATGTGGATCCTGTAGGCTTCGGAGGCCCTATCGCAATCAAGGTAGGCTTCGATGTAAACGGAGTGATCTGGAATACAAAGGTGCTTTCACAGGCTGAGACTCCAGGTCTCGGTGCAAAGTGCGTTGAGCCTTCATTCTCTGAGCAGTTCAAGGGCTTCGACCCAGCTGCGAAGAAGCTTGCAGTAAAGAAGGACGGCGGTGACGTCGATGCGATCACAGCATCAACAATCACTTCACGTGCATACGCTGACGGCCTTGCCCTTGCAGTAAAGGTCTTCCAGGCTATCGCTCAGACACCTATGCCACTTAACGAATAAGGAGGATAAGAACATGGGAAAATTTCAACTTATAACTAAAGGCCTCATCAAGGAGAATCCTACATTCGTTCTCCTTCTCGGTATGTGTCCTACATTGGCTACTACCACATCGGCCATCAACGGTATGAGCATGGGACTTGCCACAACATTCGTCCTCATTCTCTCGAACATCGTTATTTCAGCAATCGCATCATACATTCCTGACAAGGTACGTATCCCTTCATACATCGTTGTGATCGCTACATTCGTTACCTTGCTCCAGTTCGTGATGCAGGCATATGTTCCGGATGTATATGAGACCCTCGGTCTCTTCATCCCGCTCATCGTGGTGAACTGTATCGTTCTCGGACGTGCCGAGGCATTCGCAAACAAGAACTCTGTAGGCGATTCTGCTCTCGACGGCATCGGAATCGGACTCGGCTTCACCCTCTCCCTTACAGTTCTCGGACTTGTACGTGAGATCCTCGGAAGCGGTTCAGCATTCGGCTTCAAGTTCATCGAGGGTGACGGAATCCTTGCATTCGTGCTTGCTCCAGGTGCCTTCCTTGCACTCGGATACCTTATCGTGATTTTCAGAAAGTTAACTTCTAAAAAGGCTGAGTAGTTATGGAATATATACTTATCATCATTTCGGCGATATTCGTAAACAATATCCTGCTGTCACAGTTCCTTGGCATATGTCCGTTCCTCGGCGTATCCAACAAGCTCAGCACTGCTACAGGTATGTCAATGGCTGTATGCTTTGTGATTACGCTTGCAACTGTCGTGACTTTCCTTTTGAATTCACTTCTCGTGAAGTTCGGTCTTGAGTTCCTCCAGACCATTTCATTCATCCTCGTGATCGCTGCCCTTGTGCAGATGGTTGAGATCGTCCTCAAGAAGATCAGCCCTGCCCTCTATGCATCGCTCGGTATCTTCCTTCCGCTCATCACTACAAACTGCGCCGTTCTCGGTGTCGCTTTGACAGTGGTTCAGAAGTCATCTCCATTTGCTGCTGCGGCTGACGGTATGTTCAACCTCGGTGAGGCTACCGTTTACGCTTTCGCTACATCACTTGGTTTCGGCCTTGCTATGGTACTCTTCGCAGGTCTTCGTGAGCAGCTTGCTCTCAACGATGTTCCTAAGGAGTTCAAGGGTATTCCTATTGCTCTTGTTACTGCGGGTATTCTGGCTATGGCTTTCATGGGATTCTCGGGACTGGTTTAGAATTTACAGGTTCTGTATAAAGATAGGATGGTATTTACGGAGACCCCCTGCCCACTTTGTGGGCTTCCCCCTAGCCGGGGGTGGCATGTCTCCTACAATACCATCCTATCTTTATAGTAATGTAAAAGGTTCTTCACCAGACCCTTCGTTACAGGCTGTTGGGGTGGCATGTCACCTGCAACAATCTCCACCGTTTTGTTCATGTAAAAGGTTCTCTCACAGGCCCTTCGTTCTAGGCAGGTGGGGTGGCATGTCTCCTACAATACCATCCTATCTTTATAGTAATGTAAAAGGTTCTTCACCAGACCCTTCGTTGTAGGCTGTTGGGGGAAACCTTGTCTCGTTATCTGGATTGATAACTCTGTTTCATATGGACAGGACGGAGCGGGTGGAGATTTCTTCAGCAAGAATCTTAATGAACTTTTTAATCTGTCATATTGACGGAGTAATTTCATCAAGTCATATTAACTAAGCCCTTCTACATTGTCATATTGACTGAGCGGAGCGAATGGAGATATTTTTAGAGTTGGAATAACATTGTAATTTGATTTAATCATGACTGCAAAGGAATTGTTGGAACAGGCTGAGGAGTTGAGGCGAAACAATAGGTTTGGAGAGGCTATAAATGTGTTCAGGGCAGCGGCAGCCGCTCCGGATGCAACAGACGAAATCATCCGCAAGGCCCTTGCCTCAGTAGAGCTGATGCAGGAGATCAACGGCTTCGTCAACACTGACCTCATGAACCCGTAGGTTTCCTCGTCTCTGAATCCACAGAAGTTTAAAAATAGCCTCATCTTCGATGTTTTTTGCGGGTACCGGGAGAGGGATGCTTCTCTAACTTGTTGTCTAGTAGGATGTTATGAAATTAGGGCGTTGCCGGTACCCCACTTTTTAGGGGGTATCGGGGTAGGGTTAATTTTGTAACTCTCTGAAGGTCAGTGTTTTATGAAATATATCCAGCGCCGGTGGGAAAGAATAAAGAAGATCCATAAGGAAAACAAAAATGGCAACCACGAAAGTGGTTGCCATTCTGCGTTTATGCGGTATTACTGTTAGAATCTGTAACGGATACCAAGACCTACGCTTGATGGAGCCCAGATACCATGGCCAGCGAAACCGATACCGATGTGCTGTCTGAAGTCAAGAGAGATCTGGAGAGGGAATGAGAATGAGTACTCGATACCAACCATACCAGCAGCTGAAAGGTTGAAGAAGCTGTTCTCACCAAGGCCGAGACCTACGCCAGCACCAGGACCTGCATAGAAACCGAAACCGTTGCCGAACTCAGCGATCATGAAGTTGTAGATACCAGTTGCACCAACTGTGAGGGTGTGGTTCTCATCGAGACCAAGTCCGAGACCTCCGTCAACCTCGAGGAAGTTGTTGCCGAGTGAGTGCTGGTAGCTGATTTCGCCACCGTTTCCGATGCGTACACCGAGAGCTCTTGGCTGAGCTGAAGCAGCTACTGCGAAACCGAGTACGAGAGCTGCGATCATGATAATTTTTTTCATAATAAAATAAGTTAAGTGTTTTAATACTTCCAAACTTCTATGCAAATATAGAAATTATGCTTTACTCTGCAAATACTACAGTGTAAGTCTTTACTACGCCGTTGTAGTCGAAGTTTACAACTGCCTTACCGTCAGCAACTTCACCTACGTTAACCTTAACGGCCTTGTTGTCTGCGCTTGCCTTTACCTTGGCACCTGCTGCAGGAGCTGAGCAAGCGACCTCGTACTGGTCGTAAGTTACGAGACCGTTCTCGTTTGTAGATCTTACAGGAACTGCAGGCATCTCGAGAGCCTGACCGTTAACTGAGATGCTTACAACCGGAGCAGCTGGGAACTTCATCTTCTTGCCGTCCTTAGTGAAGCCGAGACCCATGAGTGTGCAGAGGTCGCCCTCACCCTCAGCAACGAGGTAGATTGCGTGCTTGCCTGCGAGACCCTCAACTGCCTCAGCAACATCTACAGTGTAGCCTGTAACCTTGTTTGCAGAACCTGCAGGAACAACGATCTCACCGATCTTCTTACCGTTCCATGCAGCGTTGTCCCATGGACCGTCGATCCATACGTTAACCTTGAATGAAGCGTCAGTCTTAGGAGCAAGGAATACGTTGAGAGTAGTCTTGTTACCCTTTACAGCGCCCTCGAACGGATTGAGACCGTCCTTAGCCTCTGCAAGACCCTCGAAACCGAAGTACTTGAAACCAACGATATCAGCACCTGACATCTCTACAGGCATGCTGTTGTCCCAGATGTCCCATGAATCCTGCTGGCTTGCTGGATCTGAATAGTATGCTGCGTAACCTGCAGAATAGTACTTGTAAGGGTCGAGACCGTAGATCTGGAAGCCCTCTGAAGTAACCTCAGCACCAGTGTAGTGGTCGCCGTTTGAAGCCTGTGCAGTCCATACGCCGTCCTTTGCATAAGGATCGTAACCTGTGATGACAACCTTACCGCCTTCAGCAACTGGCTTCTCGTCCCAAGTGATCTGTACAGGAGCAACCATAGGCTGGCGAGCGAAACCGAATCCACGTGGTGGACGGTGGTAGAATGCATACCACTTGCCGTTGATCTGCTCGATAGAACCGTGAGTGTTGTGACCTGAGTTAGCCTCTGTAAGAGCTGTTCCATCCTGGTTGAGGACGATACCGCGTGAGTCAACGAGGACACCACCGCTTCTCCAAGGACCGAGAGGTGAGTCACCATAAGCGTAACGGAGAGTAGAGTTAGAGCTGCCCACTCCGTAGTCAGGACCTGAGTATCCAGAGAAGATCATCACGTACTTGTTGCCGACCTTACGGATAGAAGATGCCTCGAAGAAGTTGAAGTCCTCAGGCTTCTGGTCCTTGTAGAGTGCAGGGTACTCCTTAACGCCAGGAACCTGTCTTACCACGCCGTAGCGGAAGCTTGCAGGGATGAAGTAAGGAATGTATGTACCGCCTGGTCTTGCTGAATACATTGTGTTCTGGTCGAGCTCGACAGCAGATGATCTCTGGAATCCCCAGTATCCGTATGCACGGAAACCGATTTCATAGTCAGGATCTGCAGGATCTGTGATCTGCTCCACGAAGATAGAAGGGTCGAAGCCGAGGATACTTCCCTCAACTGCTCTTCTTCCGTCCTCAGTAGCGTTCACGACTGTGAAAGGACCATCCGGACGGTCGCTCTTTGCAACGAGAGCCTCACGACCCCAGCCACGGCTGTGTGGATAGAGGTAGTACTCTCTTGTACCGTCTCTCTTTGTAACCTCAACAAGGTCTGGAGCGTACATTACGTCCCACTGGTTGTCGATGTAGTATGTGAAGATAGGACCTTCATCCACCCATGCAGTGAGGTCTTCTACAGGAGCAGACCACATGCGGATGTCCGGACCGCAATAGCTTCCGAATCTGAGGTCATGCGAACCGATGATGTAAGCACGGTACTTTCCTGGGTTGTCAGGATCTTCGAATACGCGTGGCTCACCGTCTGGAAGGTGCTCCCAAAGAGGAAGATACGGGTTACCGGTACCGATCACCGGCTCCACTGTCTGAGCACATCCTGCTGCAAGAGCGCAGGATACTGCCAAAGTAAAGAGAATTTTTTTCATATTATTAAAAGGGTTAGTTGTTTATCTTTTCATATGAGAAGTAATCTACATCGACATATCCGCCTGCCTCGACAGTCGCATAGTTGAAGATGGCGAACTTGGTTCCCATGAAGAACCTCTGCCAGTCGAAGCGCATCCTGTAGTCCTCGCCGAAGCGGTTCCACTCTTTGCCGTCAAGGCTGTACCAGAGCTTCGCGATGTCCCTTGTCTCGCCTGGACGGAAGTCGGCATCGATGCGGAGCCAGATCTTGTCCTTCTTGAGAGGAACCTCAGCGATGACCTCCTTCCTTACGTCGGTCACCTCCTTGTTGCGAGGGTGCAGACGTACGGACTCATGGGTAAGCGCGAGAGTCTTCACGCCGTCCTTCATTGTCACGCCCATGATTGCAGCGTCGCTGTTGAATGCGCTGAATCCGGCCACGTCACCCTCCTTCATTCCACGAAGGTCGATGCATACGGTAGCGGTGCTCTGAGGGCCCTCCATACGCTGGGTGATGGTATTGCGTGCGGTGAAGATGGTCTCCGAAACGACGTTTGTCTTGAGTCTGAGGTAGCCAGGACGCTCTGTAAGCGACCATGCCTCGTCGATAGGGTTATGATTCCACTGCCAGCGGAGACCGAGCTCCTTCGCGCTGAAATCGTCGCTCTGGGTCACGCTCTTTACCGGATAGCCCTGGATCGGCTTCTCCATGACCTCAGGAACCTTTCCGTCCTTGTCGCCGAGCATCGGCCATCCGTCGATCCATGTACATGGCATGAGCATCGGAGCACGTCCGAGACCGTCCCTGTCCTGGAAGATGATTCCATACCAGTCACCCTCAGGAGTGTCGAAGATCGTACCCTGAGCCACGCCGGCGCCGAGTCCGCCGAACGGAGTCTCGAGGATCACCTTCTTCTCGTACGGACCCTCGATCTGATCGGCACGGTAGCAGACCTCGCGACGGATGCCGCCCCTTGGCCATGAAATCATGAGGAGATAGTATTTTCCGTCCTTCTTGATCATTCGGCTGCCCTCGAGAAGGTTGTTCTCCTCGCTGTCACGCTCGAAAAGCTGCATGTCGAGACCGCCCTCGAGCACGCCTGTAAGGTCCGGCTTGAGCTCACGGATCATACCGGTGCCATAGACCATGTAGGCCTTGCCGTTGTCGTCGAAGAAGAATGATGCATCGTGGAAATGAGGGAGTACGGAATAGAGTTCCCACTTCTCTGTCTTAGGATCGGAAGTCGAATATACCCATCCCTTTGGCGGCTGGTCGTTAGGAGTGAAATATGCGAAGAACCTGCCGTCCTTGTATCGGAGCGAAGTCGCCCACTGGCCGCGGCCATAGACCGTTCCCTGCTCCATGTCGTAGTTCGGAGTCTCCTCGAGACGGTCGAACACGTAACTTACGGTCTCCCAGTTCACGAGGTCCTTCGAGTGCATGATAGGCGCTCCAGGCATGAGGTGCATGGTCGTAGTCACAAGATAGTAGTCATCGCCGACACGGATGAGGTCCGGGTCCGGGCAGTCGCTCCAGAGTACCGGATTAGTGAATGTACCATCGCCGTTGTCGCTTGATCTGTCCGGCGCAAAAGAAACATTGCCGCCGCATGAAGTCGCAAGAAGTACGAGGACTGCAAGCGCTGAGTGGAATAATCGTTTCATCTATGTAGTGTTAGTGTAGTTAGACAATAAGCCCAATTACAAATATAATCATAACTTTCCGATAAAACTACCTGCTCGCGACAAATTCGCCAGAATGTATCATATTCAATAAAAAAAGTGACTGCATCCCCGAAGGAATGCAGCCACGCTACACTACAATTTTATATGCTTGCTGATTACCAGCCACCCATCATGCTCATTTCCTCAACCTTCACACCCTCTGGGATAGTGAACATTGCAGGATCGATCTCAACGTTCTCCTGGATCTTTGTAGCCACCTGGTTCATAGCACCGAAGTCAGAGTTGCTCTGTGACTTGAGAGTGATGCCCTTGTAAACCCATACAGTCTGCTTCTGTGGCTGACCCATTGCCATGAGAGTTACAGAGTACTTTGTACACTCCTTACCAGCAACAGTCTCCTTGCCGAGCTCCTGAACCTTATACTTCTTGATCTCCTTCTCTGTGAGGTTGCAGAAGTTCACACGCTCCTGAGCGCCCATCATAGGCATCTTCATAGCAGTCTTCTCAGCGTCATTTACCATGATCTGGCCGCCGTCCTGAGCAAGGATTCTCATCTTGCCGCCGCCGAAGTTTGAAACAGTCACCTGCTTTGCGCCATAATCATCGAAGTAGATCTCCTGAACCATTGCCTGGCCCATCATGTCCATTTCCATTGTAACGATGCCGGATTTAACTTCGTAAAGTTTCTCCTGTGCCATTGCTCCCATGCAGATAGTCACGAGAGCTGCGATTAATGCAAATCTTTTCATGTTGTTAAAAATTATTAGTGGTTGTTGGTGTTTTCTTTTCTAACCTTCCTTATGACGCAATTTCACTTCGAAGGTTTAACTGAATCTGCAAGTTTCTTGAGTGCGATACGAAGAACTTCACGTGAAGTGCCGACGTTCAGTCTCATGTGGCCCTCGCCGCCGGGACTGAACATCTCGCCGTCGTTCAAGGCGAGGCCGGCCTTTTCGGTGAAAAGGCGGACGAGCGTATCGTGGTCCATTCCCAGTTCGCGGCGATGGTCGCAATGTGCGAGAATATCGCTGCCGCACCCATCTCATTGGCTTCCAGCCAGCCGAAGAACCTGCTGCGGAGGTCGTCGTCTGGAACGACTGCGTATGAACATACGATGCCGGCGATGTTGAACGTCTTCGACGGGGCGCCGAATGTTATGCTGCATGCGGCCGCTTCCGGTGACACGCTCGCGAACGGGATGTGTCTGTTGCCATAGAGGGCCATGTCGGCGTGGATCTCGTCGGAAATCACGATGATGCCCCTGTCGTGGCAGAAGGCGGCGAGCCTTTCGAGTGTCTCACGGGACCATGTGATGCCCGCAGGGTTGTGAGGATTCGAGAGGATGAGCATCCTGCAACTGTCGTCGCACACGGCCTCGAGGTTCTCGAAGTCCATCTCATATGAACCGTCATCGTTGCGCTTCAGAGGGTTGAAGACCACCTCTCTGCCGTTCTTCTGAGGGACGAGACGGAAAGGGTGATAGACCGGAGGCTGGATGATGACCTTGTCATCCTTCTCCAGCAAAGCGTTGATAGCCATGCCGATACCCTTCACGATGCCAGGGATGTAGCTGAGCCACTCCTTGCGGATCTCCCATCCGTGCAGCCCGGCCACCCAGTCGATGATCGCAGGCCTGTAGTCCTCCGGCTCGGCAGTGTAGCCGAAGATTGGATGGTCCATGCGGGCCTTCAGTGCGTCGGTGATGAAGTCCGGAGTCGCGAAGTCCATGTCCGCCACCCAAAGCGGAATCAGGTCAGCGTTGCCGAAGACCTTCTCAAGTGCGTCGAACTTTATTGCGCCGGTACCTTGGCGGGGGATGATTGTGTCGAAGTCGTATGTTTTCATCGGTATCGTTTTAACGTGCCATGTCTCGTTTCGCATGTCATGTCGAGCCTGTCGAGCCATCTACAAATATAGGATTTTCTCCCCAATTTATTAACTTTGTAGCAGACACATAAATTATAACGCTATGAGAAAATTGTTTCTGTCCCTCGCGATGGTATTTTCGGCCTATGCGGCATTCGCCCAGGCTGACGTGCAGCAGCAGGAAAAGGATATCCGGCAGTACCAGGATGTAGAAGTGAAGCCGACCTTCCAGGACGGCGATGCAAACGCCTTTGCAATGTGGGTGGCCCAGCAGATAGTCTATCCCGAGACTGCCAAGGAAAGCGGTGCATCCGGACGTGTAATCCTCCAGTTCACGATCGCCAAGGACGGCTCCGTGACCGACGTCAAGGTAGTAAGAGGCGTCCACCCCGACCTCGACAAGGAAGTGATGAGAGTGGTCACATCCTCTCCGAAATGGAACCCAGGCATGCACGAAGGCAAGCCTGTGCCGGTTATGTTTACTTTTCCGGTGGTGTTTAAGATGTAAAGTCCAGTAATTATATATGAAATTGCCCTCCTGACTTTGGGGTCGGGAGGGCTTTTGTGTTATAGAGTATTGGGTATTGAAATGTCAATTAAGTGGCATAGGTCAGATAAAATGAGACCGTCATTTACTGCTTCAAGTTTTTGAATGAAATCATGTGCATACATTTGTTCAATCTTGTATGGGTTGAAATTGAATTCGGGTATTTTGCAACTTGGATTTTGACTAATGAGACTTATATTCATTAATTGTTTATTGTATCTGAATAGCAGATGGACTGCTAAGTAGTTCATCTTAAAAGGACCTTTAAAAGCTTCCGTTTTCAAATCATCTCCATATTTGTCTGAAATCAATTTTGAGAAATCGTTGATGCTGTAAGATGAGGACTTAAGCCCCTCGTAAATTTTAGGATGGAATAATTTGTAGAACAATAGGAATGCAGCAAGATCGTGCATCCAGAGAAGTTCCTTATAGGTCACATAACAGACTTTAAGATGAGATATATATCCTTCTAACTGACGAAGTGTCACATGGTCATTTCTGACAAGTCCTAGGACTATATCCAGAAGAATCTCTTTACCCTTGTCCGATTCTATTTCATTGAAATTACTTTGATAGAAAAGGTGTACGCAGAAGTTTTTGAGGTTCGGTTCTGGCAAAAAGAACTCAATCTCAAAGAACCGTCTAAGGTATTCGTCAGTATCAATGTTATCACTTCCGTAATGACCTTTGATGCTTTCTGCCAAATGTTTCTTGTCTACGGAAATAACGAAAACGATGTTGTCAATGGAGAAGAAATGCTTTATTCTCTCCAGGAATTCTACTGCATAACTTGGTTTGCACCTGTCTAATTCGTCAATGAAAAGTACTAGGGGTTTGTCTCCGTTTTGTTCTTTGATAAATGTTTGAAGTTCTGTGCGGAATTGTTTTATCGCCTCTTTCTGGTCACGATGCGATTTGATTTCAGCGTCATAGAATCTATGTGAGTTAAATAGATTTCTGATGTTCTTGATTCCAAAATGATTGCATAATTTCTCTTCTGTTACAAGGAGAAACGCCTTGGGTAAAGACTTTAGGAATTTTGTGAACTTCTTGTCAGTTAATAAACTGATTTCACCCAAGATTGAAAGTAAAGGGTCCTCAGTAAAATCCATCTCCCAAGCATTAAGATATGCAGTCGCATATCCGGTATTTTCTAGGTGCTTCTGCCACATCTTGACAAAAGTACTCTTTCCGGCTCCCCATGATCCGTTCAATGCCATAGTAAATCCTCCTTCCGAATTGTCAATGACATTTGTTAGGATTTCAGCAAAATGCCTTCTTTCAAGCATGCAGTTGGCAAACGGATTCTCGCTTGGGATTTCTGGTGTTGATGGTCTTAGCTTCATGGTAAGTGGTTGATTTTCCGGCTTCGATATCAATATGTGTTCCCGATGTAAATTGCTGACAATTTGTCAGTTGGTAGAGGCGATGTTGGCGGGGAATATTATACTTGCCTAATAAGAAAAGGAATTTGTAGCGTTGGGCTTATATAAGCCACTGAACCCCGTAAGCCTCCTTACGGGGTTCAGTATTGACTTAACAAGTGGATTGCATAGACAAATAGACAAAGCGGAAGAGTCTACGTCGTATGCTTATAACTACTAAAATAAGTTGGAAATATCAGTGTAACTGATTTCAAAGAATCCCATTATGGATGCCAATGCACTAATAAACGAAATAAATCCCACAAATGTTTTCCATCCTTTACCGTCGTAATTGAAATCATCAAAAAATAGATTAATTAAATATCCCAAAATATATTTTAATAATAATCCTATCCCTCTGTAAAATAGTGTAAATGGATTTAGAAATGATCGGTTAAGAGTATGCTTTTTATTTTTGAATTCCTCTATCTTTTGATTTGAAATCCGATGTATATTAAGGGCCTCTTTTTTTAATGAGTCTATATTATTGTAGGGCTTGTAAAGCATGTGAACAAAAGACGTCACAGGTGATGATACGTAATCCTGTACAATTTGTTCTATTTCGCCCCCTTTTGTCATAAGGAATTCAAATTGTTTTTTATCCCCCGATAGGTAAGAGCAAATGCTATTATTATAAGTTTGAATGTTGTTGATCTTTTTCTGATACTTGTTTTTTTCACAAACCACACTAATTATACCCAATAAGATAATTGCTATAGGGATAATTATATTAAGATTGGAGATTAAGAAATTAAACATAATTGTGAGGATTGAGGTTTTCTATACAAATATAATCTGTTTGGTTTTTATTGTCAATAGTTGCAGGTGTTGATGACTTATGGTTTAATCTGTATGACGTTTTGATGTATATATATTGACAAATTATGCCTATCTTTGAAAGATATAGATAGCTAAAACTAACAACTATACATATTATGGCAAAGGTTAACACTGCCGACGTTGGATTTGAGAAACAGATCTGGAACGCGGCCGATGTATTGCGAGGCAGCATGGATGCTGCTGAGTATAAGCATGTTGTACTTGGACTTATCTTCTTGAAATACATTTCTGATAGATTTGAGGCAAAGTATCAAGAGCTTGTGGCTGAAGGGTACGGAATGGAAGAGGACAAGGACGAATACACAGCAGAGAATATCTTCTATGTGCCTCAGAACGCACGCTGGTCGGTTATCGCTGAAAACGCGCACAAACCGGAAATCGGAATAGTGATTGACGAGGCCATGCGTCTTATCGAGAATGAGAACGAGAGACTCAAGGGAGTTCTGCCAAAGAACTTCGCACGTCCGGAACTTGACAAGCAGAAGCTTGGAGATGTTGTGGACCTCTTCACCAACATACAGATGAAGGAGCAGGGCGAAAGCAAGGACATCCTTGGTAGAACATACGAGTACTGTCTTTCAATGTTCGCTTCAGCTGAAGGTAAGAATGCTGGAGAATTCTATACACCATCATGTATCGTAAGGACACTCGTTGAAGTGCTCAAGCCATATCATGGCCGAGTATATGACCCTGCCTGCGGATCAGGCGGTATGTTTGTACAGTCTGCAAAATTCATCGAGAGACATCAGGGTAAGATCAACGACATCTCCGTGTTCGGTCAGGAGTACAATCCTACCACATGGAAGATGGCTCAGATGAACCTCGCCATCCGTGGTATCGAGGCTAACCTTGGAGACTTCAATGCTGACACATTCTTCAAGGACGTACATCCTACACTTAAGGCTGACTTCGTTATGGCGAACCCTCCTTTCAACATGAAGGAATGGGGTGCAGACAAACTTCAGGACGACGTAAGATGGAAATACGGTATCCCGCCATCAGGAAATGCCAACTTCGCATGGCTTCAGCATATGATTCATCACCTCTCCCCTAATGGAAAGATCGGTATGGTACTCGCTAACGGTTCGCTCTCATCACAGAGCGGCGGCGAAGGTGCTATCCGTGAGAATATCCTCAAGGCAGATCTCGTGGAGTGTATCGTGGCGATGCCTTCACAGCTCTTCTACTCTACTCAGATTCCAGTATGCCTCTGGTTCCTGAACAGGGC
Organism: Candidatus Cryptobacteroides sp.; assembly: GCA_045646785.1. Lineage (GTDB taxonomy): Bacteria > Bacteroidota > Bacteroidia > Bacteroidales > UBA932 > Cryptobacteroides. The sequence goes on from JAZRLI010000053.1 coordinate 39,105, forward strand.
GAAGAAGCAGCCGGGCAAGGTACTCTTCATCGACGCACGCAATATGGGTTCAATGGTGACCAGAAAGCTTCGCGAGCTCACAGAGGAGGATATCATGAAGATTGCAGGCACATACGATGCTTATGTTGCAGGTACTCTTGAAGACGAGAAAGGATACTGTGCAGTTGTCGGAATGGACGAGATCGAGAAGCAGGATTACATACTCACGCCTGGTCGATATGTAGGTGTCACAGAAACTGAGGATGATGGTGAGCCATTTCAGGAGAAGATGGAAAGATTGACTGGGGAGCTTTCTGAACTCTTCGCAAAGTCTCACGAGCTTGAGGCAGAGATCAAGAAACAGCTTGCTTCTATTGGGTTTACGATTAAATAGTGCTTTCTTCTATGGTAATCAAAACCATAGAGAATATGAAAGAACAATTTATCAATGAAGTCGCGGATGCGATGAGTGAGATGCTCAACTTTGAGCAGATGGTCGAACTGAACAATGCCTTGCTGCAGATTATCAGTAAGTATGAACTTGTTGACAATGGTGAGAAAGTTAGAGAGGATGTAAAGAACAACAATCGAATTCTTGAGATTTTCCTGTCTGCGAAACAGGTGGAAGGATGCTCAATAAAGACCATCAAGTACTACGAGACAACCATCAGGCAGCTGTATAAGAAGATGCCGAAGAATGTTTCCGAGTACACAACCGAGGACATCAGGGCTTACCTGGCAGTATTCCAGAGGAAGCACAAGTCCAGCAAAGTAACGATTGATAATATCCGCAGGATTTTCTCATCATTCTTTGCTTGGCTCGAAGAGGAAGATTTTATTTTGAAGAGTCCTGTAAGAAGGATTCACAAAGTCAAGACCGGAACACAGGTCAAGGAGGTGCTGACAGATGAGAATCTGGAACTGCTCCGCGACAAGTGCAAGAACATACGAGACCTGGCCATCATTGATTTGCTGTCGTCGACAGGGATAAGGGTTGGAGAATTGGTAAAGCTCAATAGGAACGATATAAATTTTGCTGAACGCGAGTGCATCGTCTTCGGTAAGGGAAACAAGGAAAGGATCGTGTACTTCAATGCTAGGGCAAAGATTCATCTGCAGGAGTATCTAAAGACACGAAAAGATAAGAACCAGGCATTGTTTGTCTCGTTGGCCAAACCACACACGAGACTTCAGATTTCAGGTGTGGAGACAAGGCTGAGAGAGTTGGGACGAAGAGTGAAACTGCCTAGAGTGCATCCACATAAGTTTCGACGTACTTTAGCCACAATGGCCATTGACAAGGGAATGCCGGTGGAACAGGTTCAGAAACTCCTTGGGCATGTAAAGATTGACACCACAATGCATTATGCAATGGTGAACCAGACAAATGTAAAGCTATCACACAGAAAGTTTATAGGCTGATGCTGAATTATCAAACATACGGACGCGATCGTTCTCATTATTCTCGTCAAAACAGACGCAGAAATGATAATTTAGAGCAGCAGGCTCAAAACATCTTTAATCACTACTTCATTGACAATCCTATTGAGTTAGGTTCTTATTCAGAAGGTGTTCTTACTGACATTGCTGTATATCTGAACGGTTTAGCAATGCAGAAATTCCGCCCCGAAGGGAGTGATTTTGGTTTGCCTGTGCTTAAAATAAAAGAATTAGGACAAAGATCTTGTGATAACAGCGATAGATGTAGCTCACTTATCAAAGAAGAATATATCGTTAATGATGGAGATGTTATATTCTCTTGGTCCGGTACTTTACTCGTCGATTTATGGTGTGGTGGCAAATGCGGGTTAAATCAGCATTTATTCAAGGTTACTTCCGACATATACCCTAAATGGTTCTACTATTTTTGGACAAAACACCACCTGGATAACTTTATCCGTGTGGCTAAAGACAAGGCCGTCACAATGGGTCATATTAAGAGAACCGAACTTGAAAAAGCAAATATAATAGTACCGACTCAGGACAAGTTGTCGGAGATCAACAGAATTATGTCTCCTATTATTACGAAGATTATCAATCATAGAGTTGAGATGAGAAAACTCGCACAACTGAGAGATTCTCTCCTTCCTCAATTAATGTCAGGGGAACTTAAAATTAACGAAATAGACTGCTAAATTCTCATTTATATATCATGAAGAATATTTGGGATTACGATACAAAACCATTAACTGATCTACTAGAGGCAATTGTTGACAATCGCGGTAAAACAGTTCCAACAACAGAAACTGGACGCATTC
>JAZRLI010000054.1:0-86434 GCA_045646785.1 Candidatus Cryptobacteroides sp.
ATCTGCTCTGGATTTGTAACGTTGTTTACGTTAACAGCAACTCCGACAGTGAAATAATCCTTATAGGTATCCTTGTAACCTGTAGGATCTTCTACCTGTCTTCCCCAGCCGCCGAAGCCCTGAGCGAATACTGAACCTGCACTTACTGCAAGTGCGAGGATAATTGTAGAAATTCTTTTCATTAAAATTTATTTTTAGTGTTATGAATAGTTATCAAATCAATGATTAGACAACAATATTTATTCAAAGTTAAAAACTTTTCTTAAAAATTTAGTGCAAACATACTACTTATTAAGGGAAGCTGCAACTTCCTCGCATGCAAGAGAAAGCATTACGTATGGAGGAACTGTACCTGTACAGCACTCATTCTCTCCCCAAAGGAACGGATAGTCATCCTTGTGTTCCATGTAGTCAGGGTTCATGAGCATGATACCAGGGACGATACCGCCCGGAATCACGGTGTAGTCAGCACGGTTGTTTCCGTATGCAACGTTCTTGGTGTTGACACCCACTGAAGTCACGAATGAAACGTTCGATACAGGGTGGCAGCCATAGAGATAGTTGAGACCTGCAAGAACCATTTCCGGATCGATCATCTTAGGGAAGTACTTCCATACCATGTAGTTGTTGAATGCCCATGAGATCACTGTGCCGTTTCCGCCCCAGCCACGTCCTGATACCGGAACGCCGTAAGGAGTAGATGCTGCAGTCGCCTTCTGAGCCTTGACGAATGCCGGAACAGCTGCCTTTACCTTCTTCTGGAAGTTCTTGTCCATCATTGGGTAAATCGAGAGAGCAGTGTTGAGGTTAGGTCTTTCGCCTTCGAGCTGTGCAAGAACCTTGTCATAGAAGAAGTCCTTGTACTTGGCCTCGCCTGTAGTGAGCCAGAGCTGGATGGCAGCATTGACGCGTCCGTCACCTCTTGCCCTGCGGCCGTTGGTTGCCTGGTTTGCAGGATCGGCTGCCTCGAAGTTCTCGTCCCAAAGCTTGACTGCAAGGTTGAGGGCCTTTTCTGAAACCTCAGGTCTGTACTCCTTGAGAACACGTGCAGCCGAAGCCATAGCAGCGATTGTAGACATCTGTCCTGCTGGGCTGTAATTGCCTGTGAATGCCACACGGTCATCAAGGGTTCCTGAAGTCAGTCCATATTCCATATATGGCTGGAGTGCAGGATTGTAAAGGAGTCCGTCAGTCTGTGAACCACCGTCACCGATGAACGGATACTGCCACATGTTGACCTGTACGATACCCTGGGCAACGAAGCCGATGTTCTCTACCTGTGCGATGAGGTTGATCACACCATGCTCCACCTGCTGGATGACGTCTGGAGTTCCGTCCGGACGGTGCATGTCAACGAACTGAGTCTTCTGGTCGATGAATGTCTGGTCACGCTCAGGATTGAACTTCTCCCAGAGGTCAGAAAGCTGAGATGTCATGCCGATCACTGTTCCTGCCTGGATATCGAAGTCACCTGCATCATACCATGCACCCACTCCGAGACCTGGGATATGCTCCCATGGTTCATAATCTGTAAATGTCTCAGGGCCAGATCTGTAACCGTCGTGCATTTCAAAGTTTACAGGTGCCTGGAGAGCGTCGTCAACATTCGAGATGTCGTGCCAGATACGGTATCCTTCCTTGACTCTCATGTGGTCCATCTGTGCAGGAAGCCATACGTCCATTGTAGTATGCCATTTTCCAGAATATACAGACTCGTCGATCGGGAAGAAGTTGGTCTTGAAACCGTCATATTCAATATAGTATACACCTGGCTTTGTAACCTTCGAGAAGTCGATGAGAGCATAGTTGTAACGGCTGTTGAATACGCCCCACTCCTTTACTGCTGGCTCGAGAGCGAGTACGCTGTTGCCTGTCTCGTCGATTCTGTAGACCTTAGCCTTTGCAGCAACCTTAGAGTTCTTGTCGAGCTCTACGACTGACACCTTCTTCTGGGCAGGAGTGTAACCGATCTGTGAGATACCGATGTTAGGGTCTCTTCTCCACTCAGGATCATAAGACGGTGTGATTGTCCACTCAGCAACCATTCCTGTCTTGCCGGCAGGGAGGATGGTACGGACTACGAATGTACCGTTCTGAGAAAGGTTTCTACCGTCGAAAAGGTTGATCTCAGACTCAGACTGGATAGTCACTCTGAGGTCATCATCCTCCGGTGCAAGCACAAGGAGGTTACCGGTTGCGATAGGCTCAGCTACGAGGAACTCGCCACGTCCGCGGTCATTGAATGTAGAAAGTCCGAAGATCTGTGTAACCTTCTCTTCTACTGGTCTTGCCTGAGTCTCGCTTGCAGGATGTCTTGGAAGGATCTCGGATACGCCGTCCATGAGGAATGTCTTGCCGAAGTACGGCGCAGGGAAGAATTCAAGGTTCATACCTGCCTTTCCTGCAAGCACTTCAGGAACCGGCTTGTCAAGATATACGGCCATCTTCACGCCCTTGTCAGCCTTTGAAACCTTGATCTTTGAAGTGAAGTCAAAATCCTTGTAATAGAACTCTACAGTAATGCTGTTGGAAGCCTTGTCTACTGTCCTGTTTACAAGTTCCGGATAGATATCCCACTGCTCAGGTGTGTTCATGAGGCGGATTCCACCACCTGTGGAAATACGCTCTCCTCTCTGGATGATTTCGATACCGGCAGTCTTCTCGTCACAGAACATTCCGTTGTACTGGTTGCTGTAGACAAGGACATTGACTCCCGTTGTCTCGAAATACTCGAGATCGTTTACATTGTAGTCCTGCGCGGCAACTGACATGCCTGAAAGAATCAGGCACGCCGCTGCAGCAAAAAGTTTATATAAGCTCTTCATAGTTGACTTATTATTTGTTCATAGCCTTAGTGATTTCCTCGGCACCGAGTGTAAGCATCACGAAATTAGGAACGTTTCGTGTACAGCACTCGTTCTCACCCCAAAGGAATGGATAGTCATCCTTGTTCTCCATGAAGTCAGGATTCATGATGAGGAGACCTGGAACGATACCACCAGGGATGACAGTGTAGTCAGCTCTGTTTGTTCCGTAAGCAACCTTCTTTGTATTGACTCCGACAGAGTTTACGAACGATACGTTAGAATAAGGGTGACGTCCGAAGATGAAGTGCATACCGTTGAGGACAAGCTCAGGATCGATCATGTCTGGGAAGTACTTCCATACGAGGTAGTTGTTGTATGCCCAGTTGAGAGCAACCTCGGTACCGCCCCATCCGCGACCCTGTACAGGTACGCCATATGGATTCTCTGCTGCAATCGCCTCGATAGACTTGACATATGCAGGAACTACTGCCTTGACTGCTGCCTTGAACTCATCGTCGAGGAGAGGATAAAGCTCGAGAGCTGTGCTGAGGTTAGGGGCACGGAATGAACCGCCCTGACCGCCATGCTGCTGCTGAGGCTGCTGAGTAAGCTGCTCCATTACCTTAGGAAGGAAGAAATCCTTGTACTTCTGCTCGCCAGTAGCTCTCCAAAGCTGGATGGCAGCATTTGTCCTCATTTCTCCACGGCCCCAACGGTTGTTGGTCACCTGCTGGTTTTCAGGTGCTGCAGCCTCAAAGTTCTCATCCCAAAGCTTTACTGCAAGCTTGAGAGCCTTAGCTGAAAGCTCAGGGTTGTAATCCTTCAATGCGCGCGATGCAGCTGCGATTGCTGCGATTGTCGACATCTGTCCTGCTGGAGAATAGTTGCCTGTGAATGCGAAACGGTCATCACATGTGCCTGATGTTCCGCCTACGATAGCGTACTGCTGAAGGGCTGGGTTGTATACATAACCGTCTGTCTGTGAAGAACCGTCACCGATATGTACATACTGCCATGTGTTACCCTGTACGATACCCTGTGCAACGAAACCGATGTTCTCTACCTGCGCGATGAGGTTGAGGAGACCATGCTCACACTGCTGGAGTACATCCGGCTGTCCGTCAGGACGATGGATGTCCACGAACTGAGTCTTCTGGTCGATATAGGTCTGGTCGCGGTCCTCGCCGAAGAGGTCCCAAAGCAATGCGAACTGTGAAGTAAGTCCGATTACTGTACCTGACTGGATGTCGAAGTCACCTGCATCGTACCATGCACCTACAGAAAGACCTGGAATGTGCTCATACGGCTTGTACTTGGTATTTGTCTGGTCACCCATTCTGTAACCGTCGTGCATAGAGACGTTGAGAGGTGCCTGGAGTGCATCGTCCATGTTTGAACGTCCGTGCCATACCCTGTAGCCTTCCTTAACCTCCATGTGGTCCATCTGTACAGGAAGCCATACGTCCATTGTAGTATGCCACTTGTCGCCGTATACATTCTCAGCGATCGGGAATACGTTGGAAGTATGCTCGCCGAACTGAAGCATGTAGAGACCTGGCTCCTTTACTGAAGTGAAGTCAACCTGTGCATAGTTGTAACGGTTGTAGTAAACACCCCACTCCTTTACTGCAGGCTCAGCTACCACTGTACGCTGGCCGTCTGCAGCAACGCGGATCACCTTTGCCTTTGCTGGAACCTTGTAGTTCTTGTCAAGCTCGACAACAGCCACCTTCTTCTGTGCAGGAGTGTAACCTACCTGTGAGATACCGATATTAGGCTCTCTTACCCACTGAGGGTCGAATCCCTGCTCGATATACCACTCGACAACCTTACCTGTCTTACCGCCAGGGAGGAATGACCTTACCACGAATGTACCGTTTGATGAGAGGTTACGTCCGTCATAGAGGTTGATGTCCGAATCAGACTTGAATGCAACTCTGATGTCCTGATCCTCAGGTGCCATCACGAGTGTCTTTCCTGTTGCGATCGGATGTGCAACGAGGAACTCGTCTCTTCCTCTGTCATCGAATGTAGAATAGCTGTAACCTTCGCCATAGATCTGTACAACCTTCTCCTCCAAAGGACGGATCTCGGTATTTCCTGCAGGATGCTTAGGAAGGATGTCATACTTGCCATCCATCATGAAGGTCTTGCCGAAATATGTCGCAGGGAAGAACTCGATGTTCATACCGGCCTTTCCAACGAGTTCCGCAGGAACCGGCTTGTCGAGGTAAGCAGCCATTGTGACACCCTTGTCCTTGCCAGTCACCTTGATGGTAACCCTGAAGTCATACCTGTCGTAGTAGAGAACCACTGAAATGGTATTGTTCTTCTGGTCCACTGTCCTTGACTCAAGGATAGGATAGATGTCCCACTGCTCCGGAGTGTTCATAAGACGGATACCGCCACCGGTTGCGATACGCACACCTCTCTGGATCATTTCGATCGCAGCGGTCTTCTCGTCACAGAACATACCGTTGTACTCGTTGCTGTAGACAAGGAAGTTGACTCCCCTGTCCTCGAAATACTCAAGGTCGTTTACCTTAAGGGACTGCGCGGAAAGCACCGACGAGGCCAATGCCATCAGGGCAGTCGATAAAATAAAGATTCTTTTCATGTTTTATGTGGTTAAAAATTGTTTGCTTACTGCATCTTCCACCAGTCAAAGTCAAAGAGCTGTTCGTCTCCGCCTCTGAAGAGGATGTATACATCATGCTTTCCGGTCACCGGACGTCTTGTCCTGACCTGAACGGTCTGAACCGACTCAGTTCCGTCCACCTTGACAGAAGCGAAAGGCTGGTCGCTGAGTGCATCAAGATAGAACTCCACGGTACCTGGGTTCCTGAAGTTGAGGGTTTCGATGGTCACGCTCTTAGGTCCTTCTGTGCCGAACTCGACCTCACGGATCTTGATCCAGTCACCGTTATGGATGAGCCTTACATAGTGGTCCTTGCCAGGAAGGCGGTCGGTCTTAAGTCCCCATGAATGAGCCATGGTCTCAGCCTCTACCCTCTTATATGGATCGATTGTTCCGACAGGAGCCGGACCTTCATCTGTGAAAGGAATGAACGGAATGGTTCCATCAGGATTATACTTGAACTCCTCGACAGCAGCCGAGCGGTGGAAACCCTGTCCGTTAGGAAGGGCACCGTTGTGGTAGAACATATAGTTGCGACCCTTGTACTCAACCTCGCCTCCGTGGATTGTGAATGCGTTTTCAGCCTCATCCATGATGCGTCCGCGGTATGTCCATGGACCGTTTACTGTTGGAGCGGTAGAATATGCCATGTGTTCAGGCACACCACCTGCCGGATAGGTAAGATAGTACATGCCGTTCTTCTTCGAGATCCACGGGCCTTCCTCGAAACCTACCATGAGTTCCTCCTTGCCCTTTGCCCAGTTCATCTTCATGGACTGAGGTCCGAAGCATGCAGGATCGTGGAAACCAGGCACTTCCTGATATCCGTCCTTGAACGAGATCATGTCGTCGTTGAGTTCTCCATACCAGAGGCCCTTGTTGCCCCAGAAGAGGTATGCACGTCCGTCATCGTCGATGAAGACGGTTGGGTCGATGAAAGAGAAGCCCTGTGCGAGAGGAGCACCGATGGCATCGACATATGGTCCTTGCGGATCATCGGCAACAGCAACGGCAAGCACGTCGTTCTTGTTTGCGTCGTTGAGGCAGACATACCAGTACCATTTTCCGTTTCTTTCAATCGCCTGCGATGCCCATGCTCGGTCGCCATGGAATGCCCATGCGAATGTCTCGGTAGAGATCGGGGTTCCGAGATATGTCCAGTTCACCATGTCCTCGGTAGAGAAGAGCTGCCAGTCGTTCATCTTGAAGTATGTGGCATCATCCTCGTCGTGACCTACGAACATGTAGAGTTTGTCACCATGTACATACGGAGCCGGGTCCGGAGTGTACGAAGTCGTGATGATCGGGTTCTGTGCCAGGCAGTAAGCCGCCGAGCACAGAGCCATCATTGTAACCGATATAAGTCTTTTCATATCAATTGATTAAAATTTCTTTACGATATTGAGTACACCTGCCGAAAGCGGAGCGACTTCAAGAACAACGTTCTCCTCTGTGAAAGATGGAGTGAATGTCTTCAGTGCCACAGCATTCTTGTTCTCCATGCTGTTTGCAGCATCGAGCGAACCTGGTGCATAGTATTCATACTTTGTAGAAGCGATGCCCTTCCAGTCACCGTTCACTGTAAGTCTGTACGGAGTTTCAGTCGGATTGACTACCTTGACGATCACGTTGCGTCCGTCCTCGGACATTGTGGTAACAACGCTGATTTCCTTTGTATCACCCTCATAGTCAAGACGATATCTTGAGAAGTTGTTGTACCAGAGCTCAGTCACAAGGTAGTTAGGAGCTACGAAGAGGTCCTTGTAGTCGAAGTTGATGAATGCGTTGTTCCAGTCTGGAGCGTCAGTCCTACGGATGAAGAGAGCCGCCGAACCCATCGCAACGATGTCGCGTGACTCGCACTCGTTAAGGAAACCACCGGCGAAGAGTCCGGTCTGCCAGTCGATGCTCTGGAGGTTCCACTCAGAGATGAAGAGCTTCACATTAGGGTTTGGTGAGTTTGCGATCATCTCGGCATACTGATCATACTGAGCGCCGAGACGCTTCGGACCTGTTGCGTATCCACCCTTCTGCTCGTAGTGGTGGAGACTGAGGTAGTCGAAGTAGTTTGCAGAACGCTGGATCATTCCTTCGTCCTGGCCACGGAAACCGCCACAAGCGATGATCTTGATTGTTGGGTCAACTGCACGCATGGCCTCAGAGAAGTCACGGACACATGCCTCATATTTCTCGATTCCCATCTCCCACATCTCGTTGTCGATCTCCCAATACTTCACGTTATATGGCTCCGGATGACCGTTGGCTGCACGTACGCTACCCCACTTGCCTGTTGCAGGCTCGTTGCAGTATGCTACCCAGTCAGCTGCATCCTGAATGATTCTTTCCCTTTCAGACTCAGGAAGCTCGAATCTTACAGAAACCACGATTACAGGTTCTGTGTTGACCTCGCGGCAGAATTTGATGAACTCGTCTGTACCGAAGCAGTTCTGGTCATAGTCCATCCACATCCAGTTAGGCCATCTCTGACGGTCTTCCTGAGGTCCGATGCCCCATTTCCAATCATACTGAGCGACATATCCGCCACCTGGCCAACGAAGACATGTAGGATGGAGGTCCTTCACAGCCTGGAGGATGTCAGGACGGAAACCACCGTTTGCCTGACCTGTAGCAGTAGAAAGCGTTACTTGATCAACCTGTACAGTACCGTTCTCTACAGCAATTGCAAAATCTGCGTCACCGCTATTCGCACCGGCAGGAAGAGAGATGTCGAACTTCTTCCACTCCGAACCAGGTACACCAAGCTTCTGCTCGACGATGAAGTCATCACCCCTCTTCAGGCCGACTGAAAGAGTACCGTTGCCCTTTGCATAGATAGAGCCGACGAAAGTCTCGCCTGCCACCACATTCTGAGGGCCCTGATATACACCGGTCTTTGATGTAGCAGTGATCTTCTGAGAGTATTCCATGTTGATGGCGTCGCCCTTTACGAGCTCGAACTTTCCGTTTCCGAACGAGTTCCACTGGTCTGCGACAGCCGGAATCTTCACATCCTCAGGAGTACCTTCGAAATAAACTGTCTTGCCATTTGCAGAAGCCACCTTGATGTTTCTGTAGTAAGCCTCGGTGTAATTTACCCAGAATACGATGTCGTTCTTGCCGGCTGCCTCAAGCTTGCTGCTGCTGACCACCTTCTTGCCGTCCCAGTATACTGTCACCGAAGTGCCCTTGCAGACGATGCGGAGCTTGTGCCAGTCCTGATTCTCATTGATCTGCTGATCAGTTGCAATCTTGTAGTTGATAGGATCGAGGGTAGTCATCTTGCGGGTCCTGCCACCGAATGAAGGCATCTCCTTCTCGACCTTCTTTGATACTGAGAAGTTCTGCTCTGTCACCTGCATCGCATTCTGACGTGCCTGAGCAAGGCTCTGAGCCTGGATCTGAGACTCCGTCTGAGCTGTACTGAGGATACGCGCCTCGTAGTAAGGGTCATGGATGCGCACAAAATAAGGCTCGCCGTTGAGCTGGTTCTTGACAGCAAATCTGATATCCATCAGACCGCCGCTCCAGGAACGGTTAGCCAGTTTGTAGGCGCGCCATTTTACGTCCATTGTGATTTCATAGTCATCGCCATCGACAGATGTGATGTTCAAAGGCTGCTCGTATCTTGTCGGAGAATGGAGGACGTCTTCATCATCCATGTACCATCCGTCGAAGAATCCGTCTCTCGGATGGATTCCGGGATACTGCTCAGGCTCGAAGGAACGCTCAAAGATAAGTTCCTGCCATACGCCATTGTTAGCCGAAAAATAGATATGCTCAAAGAGCTGTCCGTAAATCATAGGATCGATGTTTCCAGACGCCTTCTTCGAACTTACATTGATGCTTACATTCTCCTGTGCGAATGAAGCAGACGAAAATACTGACAAGGTCAGTAACAAGGTCAACAATCTTTTCATGTTATCAATATTAGCGTTATTGCATATTAATGGTATTTACAAAATTAACATATATGGCAGTTTTTACATAATAAATACAGACCATTTATTTACAATTATGAAAATTAGGCACAAAAAAGAGGACACGACATGACGCCGCATCCTCCAAAACTGTCAATTTTGAAACCAAAAGTGGAATTTACTGGTTTCTGAGCCACTCAAAATAAGAATCGAGTATCCAAAGTGCATCCTCGTCAGGAACGGCAGACGGATATGGCTTGTCGCCCTGGAGGACCATTGTAACATGATTATCCTTGGTGAATTCAGGCCACTCAGGAAGTCCTTCTCCGTTAGGATTTCCGTACTTTGCAAAGTTCGTCCAGTATGTTGCCATGATTTCAGAAAGTTCGAAGTCGGTATCGACATTCTCTGCCTTGAGACTCTTGAACACGAAGTCCACATCCTGTCCATGAGGAGAGCCATCGGATGTCTCAGGATGCTGGTCGAAATAGTAAAGGTACACATTTGAATTTCCTTTCTCGGACTGAAGACGTGCCCATGTCCATGTATGCCATCCGAAAGATGCATCGCGGGCAAGGTCACGGCCGGTCTTAGTCACAACCGGACCATCGACAGGATATGCCTCGAGAAGCTGCTCGGCATATGGACCGTATCTTTCCTCGACACTTGCCTTATGCGCTTCTGCAGTATTGCTGCTGCCGAAAGAGAAACTCGCACCTTCATCTGAATTATATCCTACAAGAATATCGACATCATTGAATTTACCCGCATCATAAAGTACATACTGGTCGTCAGGGATGACATATCCGTCAATAATAGGCCAAGGACCGCCGGCAAGGGCAAAACCGCCTCCGATTCTGCTAGGCTCCATCGCCCTGAGGTCTGAGATCGACTTTGCACCAAGTCTTTCCGCCAGCTTCTCACCCTCCTTCTCTGCCATCTCAAGAGACTTCATGTTCTCGCCCGGATAGTTCTTCTCGCGTGCCGGTCCGAACGATCCGCCGCTCTGAGAGATTGCACCTCTGAAAAGACCCTTTGCAAGAGGAGAAGCACAAAGCATGCTGACTGAAATACCACCGGCTGACTCGCCGAATATGGTAACCTTTTCAGGATCTCCGCCGAATTTCGAAATGTTCTCCTGAACCCATTCGAGAGCTGCTATCTGGTCAAGAATACCATAGTTTCCGGACACGCCTTCTGCGTTTTCAGCGCTCAGTTCTGGATGGGCAAAGAATCCCATCTGTCCCACACGATAGTTCATGCTCACGAGGACGACGCCCTTACGTGCAAGTTCCGATCCGTCATTTCCGGCCGAGTTACCCATCGAGAATCCGCCTCCATAAATCCACACAAGTACAGGAAGCTTCTCCTTTGGAGACTTGGCTGGAGTCCACACATTGAGATAAAGACAGTCTTCCGAAAACTGATCGGAAGGTCCGAAGCCCTGAATCGGGCCTGGTCCGAATTCCACCGCCTCCTTGACTCCTTCCCAAGGCTGTACAGGCTGTGGGGCCTTCCATCTGAGATCACCAACAGGAGGTGCTGCAAACGGAATACCTTTATAAATGGTAAGGTCATCTGTCACTTCGCCCTGAATCCAGCCACCAGTGACCTTTACCTGGCCGGGCTCCGCATTTGTACATGAAACTGCAGCAGCGAGGACTGCAAGCAGAAGAAACGCAATTTTTTTCATGGTCTGTAGAATTAGTTATGTCCTACAAAATTAATAAGAATATTTAAAAACAAAAGGGGCGCCGCTTGCGCGACGCCCCAAATATGGATTCATATCATCCTCTTGGACTATTAATATCCAGGGTTCTGATACTTAGCCTTCTCATCTGCACTCATCTCCATACCGTCGATCTGACCTGTAGGGATCGGACGGAGGTAGTGGTGATTATCAATTTCACGCTCAATAGTCATAGGTGTGTGGTCACCTGCGTTGATACCGCAGATAGTGAATGAAGCAGCACGCTCAATCCATGTCTGAGTACGTACGAGCTCAAACCAACGCTGACCCTCACCATAGTACTCACGGAGACGCTCATCGAGGATGTAGTCGATTGTGATGGTAGCTGGAGTAGCAGCAACGAGTTCCTCGCTGAAGTCAGCAACATAAGCTGAATTCTCAGCATTCTTGAATGACCACTTGCCGGCACGTGCACGGATCACGTTGATGAGATCCTTTGCAGTCTTGCCAGAAACTGTAGTAGCGCCCTTCACAGCAGCCTCAGCAGCGATGAAGTAGAACTCAGAGAACTTAGCGATAGGATAAGGACGAGTAGAACCTGCGTTAGGGCTACCCATTCCGCCGTTGTTGTCTGTACGATAACATCCGAGCTTCCAGATAGTAGGGTAAACGAGACGGCTTACACCCGATGGGTTGATGACATATGCAGCCTCACCTGGAAGTTCACCAGCACCTACATTGTTTGCACCTGCGCCCTGTGGGTAAACAACGCCTTCAGTCTCCTCCCAGAGGAACTTGAGGATAGCGTCGTCTGGACCTACCTGCATTCCGTTTGCGCAGACTGCATACTCATAATTCTTACCGTTTCTGAGCCAGTTAGCAAAGAATGTAGTTGTGAATGTACCGTCGAAACGAGAGTCCTGAGACTTGTTGTCGAACATTGCAATAGCCTCCTGTGTTGGAGCCATACGTGTCCAAGGACGACCATATGCCTGAGCTGCCTCACGACCAACCGGATCAAATACTGATCCGTCCGGTGCAACAGCGCGAAGGTTTGTATAGTTCCAGGTAAGCATCCAGTGTGCGAAGTTGTCCGGTGCTCCACCGCTACCGTAACCAAGGCTACCACCATTGTAGAACTCACTTGTCTGAGTGTGGTCAGCATAGAGCATTACCTCGCTGTTGCGGTCGTTTGTAGCAACGTTTACATCATAATATGTAGCCTGGAGTCCGTAAGGACCTGGGTTGTCGATAGCCTCGACAGCTACATCATAAGCCTCCTGGAAATACCATGCAGCGTTCTTGCCGTCAAGACATGCGCGGTCTGCTGCAGGATATGTAGGAATGTCATTAGGATTCTCAAGCCACCATCCGAAAGTAAGGTAAGCCTTAGCAAGGTACATACGTGCAACGTTCTTTGTTACGGCACCAGTAAGACGCGGCTGCTCAGGAAGGTTGTTTACAGCAAACACGAGGTCGCTGAAAATCGCCTTGTAAACCTCTGGAACAGTGTTACGTACAGATGTACGTACAGGCTTGTTGTTGAACTTGAGTTCACCTGAACCGAGATCGAGTGGAACACCACCGAAAGTCTGAACGAGGTGGAAGTAGTCGAAAGCACGGAAGAAGTATGCCTCAGCAAGAAGAGATGGAGCCATACCTGCTGCAGTACCGTTCTCGATTACACCGTTACAAGTATTGATGTTTGAGAATGCAGTTCCCCAAAGCACGTCTGAACGTGAGCGGTCAGCATTGATGATACCTTCACCTGAAAGGTCATGGTCCTTGAAGTTACCGTCTGCAGACTGTGCCCAAGTAGCCTCATCTGTACCTGTAGTCATGCTGTTGTACCAGTAAGCCTGACCGTAGAGGTAGCGGAGGTGAGCATACATAGATGTCAAACCACCCTGAATACCTGTCTCTGTTGCGAAGAACTCAGGAGTATATGAGCTGCGTGGCTGCTCTTTAAGGATGTCGGAGCATGAAGCAGAACCGACCAGCAACGCCGCAAGTGCAAAGAATTTAGTAATATTGTTCATAATTATCGACGTTGTTTAGAATGTAATGTTAACACCGAAGAGGAAGTTTCTTGTATATGGAGTGTTGTAACCTACCATAGCCTGACGTCCCATACCTCCACTGTAACCTGTAGCTACGTTAGATGTACCGGTTGAGTTGGTCTCAGGGTCAAGTCCTGTCTCGAATGTATAAGGAGCAAGAGCCTTGAATGGGTTCTGAACTGTTGCGTAAACGCGGAGTCCATTGATACCAGCCTTCTTGAGAGCCTTGATGTTGTCCATGTTGTATCCGAGAGTGATTGTACGGATCTTGAGGTAAGAAGCATTGAAGTATCCGAGAGTCGAACCATACTTAGGGTTGTCGCTGCTCTGGATTCCACCTGGCTTCGGATAACGTGCATCTGTATTCTCTGGAGTCCAGTAATCAACATCTACCTGTCCACGACGACCTGAGAGCATGTTCAGGTAACCGTTAGATGAATGGATTGATGAAATGAGGATACCACCAGCCTTGAACGCACCGATGATGCTGAGGTCGAGGTTTCTCCATGCTACGCGAGTGTTGAAACCGCCCTGGAAGAATGCCTCAGGGTTGAGGATCTGAAGGTCATCTGAACCGATTGCACGTGTAGGAACACCGTTCTCGTCATATTCACCTGCATACTTAACCTTGATCATACCAACGTTTCCACCTGGCTCGAGGATATCGAGATAAGGATCGCCTTCCTGCCAGAGACCCATGTATTCATAGTCATAGATTACGTTGATAGGGTGACCTACGAACCAACCATTGTTCTCATCACGCTTCTGGCCTGATGCGAGAGCAGTGATCTGGTTACGGTTAGCATAAAGGTTGAGGCCTGCATCCCATGTCCAGTCGCCCTTCTCAAGGATAGTTCCGTTAAGTGTGAGCTCAAGACCACGGTTACGTGTAGAACCGATGTTTGCAGTATAGCTGCTTACACCTGAAGTTGAAGGAAGCGATACGCCGAGGAGGATATCGTGAGTGTCCTGAGTATAGTACTCTACTGTACCTGAGAGACGGCCGTTGAACATAGAGAAGTCAACACCGAAGTTCCAAGTCTGAGTGTACTCCCAACCGAGTTCGTTGTTAGGAAGTGATGACACATAGTAACCTGTTGCGTATGTATTGTCACCGAAGTTGTATGGACGTGTAGAAAGACGACCGAGGGTAGCGTAAGGGCTGATAGACTGGTTTGAAGTCTCACCGTAACCTACGCGGAGCTTCAACATATCAAGCCAGTTGACGTTCTGCATGAACTTCTCGTTGCGGATGTTCCAACCCACTGAGATAGCTGGATATGTATGCCACTGATGACCTGGAGCAAGACGTGAAGATGCATCTGAACGAACAGCTGCAGAGAACATATAGCGGTTGTCATATGTATACATCACACGACCCATCCAAGACATGAGACCGCTCATGTTGTAGCCCTGATAGTTAGGGTTTACAACGATCTCACCGGCAGCCTGTCCGATGTTGTAGTACTGGAAGTACTCAGCAGGAATATCCTTACCTGACATGTGTGACTGAGTGAACTTAGTCTGCTCAGCAGAATACATACCTACAACGTTGAGCTTATGCTTGTCAGCAAATGTACGGTCATAAGTGAGGACGTTCTCAACTACCCAGTTTGTTGTCTCCTGGTGCTGCACTGAAGCAGAGTTAGGATAGTTAGGGTCAGAGTTGTTTACACCCTTTCCTGTGAATGTACCGTTCTTTGAGCTGCGGTAGTTCATACCGAGGTTGACACGGTAAGAAAGACCTTCGATGCCAGGAATCTTGATTTCAGCAAATGCATTGTTGTAAGAAGCAAAGTTTATGGTCTCGTTGACCCAACGCTCGCCGAGAGCCTCGATAGTCTCTCTTGTCATGACCGGCTGCTTGGTATCCTGAGGCATGTCGATGTGAGTCTTGAATGTACCATCTTCATTGTAAGGATCCACGAGCGGTGACTTTGAAAGGATAGAGTACATGTCCACCTGGTTACCGGTGTTCATGCTGTAGTTTGTGTTGGTTGTGAAACCGATGCGGATGTATTCACCGACAGCCTGGTCAACCGAACCGTTGAGAGTATAACGCTCGAAGTCCTGTGTTGGGAGTGGAGACTGGTCAAGATAATAACCTGCACCGAAGCTGTAGCTACCCTTGTCTGTACCTGCAGAAACGTTCACATTGTGGTTTGTAACGACTGCTGTACGATAGAAGAGAGACTGCCAGTCAGTATTCACGTCATCAGACTCGTCGATAGAGTTGGTGAAGATGCCGGCATACTTACGCATTTCAGCGTACTTAGGGCCTTCCATCATGTCATAAGGAATGGCGTTCTTCGCTCCTACATAACCTGAGTAAGTAACCTTTGCAGGCTGGTTGCGTGTACCCTTGAATGTTGTGACCATGATGACACCGTTCGCACCACGTGAACCGTAGATCGCAGTCGAAGAAGCATCCTTGAGGATATCCATGCTCTTGATATCGCTTGGGTTGATATCAGAGAGGTTACCCATGAAAGGAATACCGTCGAGGACGATGAGAGGGTCGTTTGATGCTGAAAGTGAACGCTCACCACGTACACGGATAGTCATTGGCGAACCAGGCTTTGAGTTGGTTGAGATCATATCGACACCGGCAACACGACCCTGGAGAGCTCCAGTGATGTCTGTTGAAGGAATAGATCTGAGCTCATCACCGCCCATTGAGGCGATGGAACCTGTTACGTCAGAACGACGTGCTGTACCGTAACCGATGACTACTGCCTCTTCAACGAGTTCAGAGTCAACTTCCATGGTTACATTGATTACGCCTCTGCCAGCTACAGGAACTTCCTGATCGAGATAACCGAGGCTTGAGAAAACGAGGACTGCATCAGAATTCACCGAAATCTGATAGTTACCATCAAAGTCAGTGACTACACCTGTGGTGGTAGACTTAACGACAACACCTGCTCCCATGAGAGGATCGCCGTTCTGGTCTGTCACTGTACCCTTAACAGTAACCTGCTGTGCCATGGCTGAAAGCGGAAGCAGACAGCAGAGCACAAAGAGTCCAAAAGACCTTTTGAGGTTGATGTGTTTCATAAACATCTTGTTTAGGGGTTAATAAAATTGTTAGTAGTGTTATAATGTAATTGAACACAAATTCAATTAAAGTTTAAATACAAATATAACACTTTGCCGAACAACGGACATTTGTTTATGGTTCAGGTATTCCTCATAGTGTCGCATCAAGCCAAAGCATGTTTCATTATTATTAAGATTTGTTGCATAAAAAGCACGATACGTGGCTTTATATTAAATTTTGTTGCAGATGGAAATTATTTTTCGTACTTTGCAGTTGATTAAGCTACACTAAAACATGCCTAACAGACCTATCAGAACGCTATTTCTGGCAATATTATTCGCAATTGCCTCCTCTGCCCATGCAACAGAGGCCAGATTATATGGAGCGGGACAACTGACATCAAGTCTCGTATCATCCGCAATCCAGGACGAGAACGGATATATATGGATCGGAACCGTCTACGGCCTCAGCAGACTGGACGGCATTGAAACGACAGAATATTTCCACAGTCAGGATGAAGGTTCGCTGCAAGACAACTTCATCAGGGAGATATTCTGCGACAATGAAGGCAGGGTATGGGTAGGAACCATCACAGGCATGCAGATGTACTGCCCGGAAACAGACTCTTTCAAGTCGGTTTCCTTCGGAGGACTGGCGTATGTGCCGAATGTATCGGAGATCATACAGTTGAAATCGGGCAGGATATGGGCAATCGTATCACGTCTGGGAATATACGAACTCGATCCCGAAAGTATGACGGCAAGCCCTGTCGGGCATATCACTGAACTCTGCGGCACAGACCATTTCAACAGCATCCATGAAGACAAGAACGAACGCGTGTGGATAGGAACCGATGAAGATGGAGTGTTCTGCCTTGACAAGAGCCATAAGTCCGTGGCGCAGTACAAGTTTACAGGAAACAGCGAGGAACAGATCGACAAGATCGGAGAAAATGCAGACGGCATCATCATCATTGCAGCAGAAGGCAAGGTCTGGATGTTCGATGAGGTCCGTAAGCAGTTCATACCTCTCAAGCAGCCGGCAAATACATATCTTGCCGTAGAAGACATGCTCCTTACTTCAGATGGCGAATTCCTCATAGCGACAGCAAACAGCGGACTTTGGAGAATAGACGACAGGACGCAGAGCGTTACCGCCAGAAACACAATATTCCCTGCCGACATCAATCAGTCGAAGGCAAACATCGTCTCACTGATGGAGGACAGGGAAGGCAACATCTGGTGCGGATGTTTCCAGAGGGGCATGGTGATGATTCCTGCTCCGGACACCGACAAATCCTTCAACTTCTGGAAACTTTCAGCTATCGAAGGACTTGACTATGGAATAGACCACGGAGCGACATCATCCCTGCTGAAGGATTCCGAAGGCAGGATCTGGTGCGGCGCACAGGACGGCTCACTCTTCGTACTGAATGAAGATGGAAGCATACACAGGAAGTTCACTCTCGAGCACACCGCACAATGCCTCTTTGAAGACAGCCGCGGCAACATCTGGATAGGATATGAGAACTTCGGAATGAGCAGGCTGAACCCAGCGACAGGCAAGGTCACATACATCCCGGAACTCAGTCAGTTCTTCGTCAAGACAATAATCGAGCACAATGGCACAACCCTGTACATAGGAACGCTGGGACATGGCATCTGGGAATATGACCTCAGAGACGGCAGATGCGCCAAGCTGACGAGCGACGACCCCTACAACTACTTGCTGCTGAGGAACTCATACATAAACACTCTGATGATCGACTCCAGAAACAGGATGTGGGTAGGTCATTTCCTTGGCGCAGCATGCTATGATCTCGGCACTGGAAGATTCCTTGAATACTCGACAGACAGCATACTGAACAGTTCCGTAGGCTATACCTTAGCAGAAACCAAGGATAGCTCGATATGGATCGGAACAAACAACGGCATCTTCAAGTGGTCAGATAAAGACAGGAACTACACCAATTATGACACCGAAAACGGACTGTCAAGCAACATGATATGCGGAATCGTGGAAGGATATGACGGAAACCTCTGGTGCAGCACATTCCGAGGCATCAACCGCATAAACAGGACTGACGGAACCGTAACCACATTCGGAACAAGTTCAGCAGCATCAAGCCAGGAGTTCATCCAGGGAATATTCTGCACAGACGGAAAGACGATCTATTTCGGAGACAGCTACGGAATCACAAGGTTCTCGCCACCTGTGAACGCCGGAAGCAATACCAGGACCGTCATCCTGACAAGCCTTCAAGTAGGAAACAGCAAAGCCAACATCAACGATTACCTGAAGGACGGAAATGTCCTCAGCATGAAATACAACCAGAATACATTCACAATCGGATTCTCTACCATGTCGTTCAGGAATGCGGAGAACATCCGTTTCCGCTACAGACTCGAGGGTCTTGACGAAAACTGGTACACTACCTCTTACGGAACAAGCACAATAACCTACAATCACCTTCCTGCAGGAAGATATACTCTGGAGATCTTCGCTGACGAAAACTCGGAGTTTTCTCCCACACAGAGATGGTCGGTTCATATCGGCAGGCCGTGGTATGGCAAATGGTGGTCATTCCTCATATACGCAGCGGTACTATGCATCATGATTGTATTGACGGAGATTACAATCAGAAGACATAGAAACGAGGAAATGAACCAGCAGAAACTTAGGTATTACGTCAATGTAGCTCACGAGATACGCTCTCCTATGGTCATGATCCTGAATCCTATCGAAAAACTGATAAAGAATGAAGAGGATCCGGAGAAACGCCATACCCTGAACACCATAAAGCGAAACAGCACACGTGTCCTCAGACTTATGAACGACTTCCTTGATATCAAGAAGCTCGACAAGGGCCTGATGGTGCCGGAATTCAGAGACACGAATCTTGTGGAAAGCATAAAGGAAACCTTGAGCAACTTCTCATATGAGGCTGAAAAGAGAAACATCGACCTCGTGTTTGAATATGCGTTCGAAAAAATGGTCTTCAATGTGGATCCCGTCCATATCGATACGATCATATTCAACCTAGTATCCAACGCATTGAAATTCACTCCGGACGGTGGTGAAATAACCATAAGCCTCAGGATGAGCCATCAGTACGGCAAGATCGAGATTTCGGTAAGCGACACCGGCACGGGAATCGATGAAAAGGAAATCGGACTGGTATTCAACCGTTTCTACCACACTTCAACCAAGCAGTTTACAGATCATCGTGGTTTCGGCATCGGCCTGAACCTTTGCCAGATGCTTGCCGAGCTGCATAACGGAAGCATTGTGGTCCAGAACAGGCTTGACAGGTCAGGTACCGTAATCACTTTGACTCTCCCTACCATCACGGAAACTACCGCATTAGGAGAAGCAGGCACAAACAGCGTGAATGTTACCGAATATCAGGAAAAACTCAAGCAGAAGAAGACAAGGATCAAGAACACCGAGAGAATCCTCATCATCGAGGACGACGAGGAAACCAGGCTTTATCTGGAAGAGATGCTCTCCACTTCATACAAGATCATGACCGCAAAAGAGGGAGACAGCGGTCTCCAGAGGGCACTCACGGAGCTTCCAGATCTCATCCTTACAGACATAGTCATGCCTGGAGCCAATGGACTTCAGATTCTGAAGAGGATCAAGAACAATCCTAACACAACCCATATCCCTGTCATCCTCCTTACCTCAAACACCGGAATGGAAGACAGGCTTGAGGGCCTTGAACATGGTGCGGACGGATATATCGTCAAGCCGTTCAACATTGATGAACTCACTACTACAATCGACAACATTCTCAAGAACCGTCAGAGAATCCGTGGTAAATTCTCAGGAGCACATCAGGAGGACAAGATCAAGCCTATCGAGGTGAAGGGCAACAGCGACAAGCTTATGGAGCGTATCATGGCGGTGATCAACGATCACCTCGACGATCCTGACCTGAGGGTAGAGATGCTTTCTGAAGAGGTAGGACTCAGCCGTGCCCAGCTTCATAGACGAATGAAGGAAATCACCGGCATTTCAACAGGTGAATTTATCCGAAACATCAGGCTGAAGAAAGCCGCAGAGCTTCTGACTGAAAAGAAGGTCAACATCTCTCAGGTAGCCTATATGGTAGGTTTCAGCAGCCAGACCCACTTCTCGACAGCATTCAGGAAGTTCTACGGCATCTCCCCTACTGAATTCATGAACAGAGAGACAGAACAGGAATAAAACAAAGAAGAGGCAGCCATTACGGTCTGCCTCTTCAACTACACCAACTTTTCTAACCAAAAGCATTGGGTGGCTACTCTCTGGTGTAGAGAGATTCCTTTCCAAGCAGATAACTCTGCTGGTAACCGCCGAAATCGACGACTATCTTTTCAAATACTATACCCGGATCAAGAGGCTGAACCTCAAGTTCATATACCGATGTTCCCTCTGGGAGCGCAAGCTCGATCTTCTCAATCGCTACGCGCTTTGCAACAGTCGGATAGTAGTGTGTATAGATGTTCTCCGGCTTCTCATTGAGCTTGTCGTTGAAGCATCTGTCCACAGATTCAGCACCCTTGAAGCCGACTCTGTAGCTGTGACCTTCAGCATCATGGAAGGCAAGTGTCGACTTGGTTGCGACATATACCGTAACATTCTTCACATCAGACGGAATCTCCATTCTGTAAGTGAGCTTTGCTCCATCCACAGGCACATCGTAAGGCATGAGAGCAACTCCTCCGAGTGTACGTCCCATGTCTGGGATAAGAGTCCATGTTCCTTCTGCAGAATTCTGCTTCGCATAGATATGAGGAGCCTCAATAACCACACAGCCATTGTCTGCGGTAAAAGTAAATCCAGCAGGAAGCGGATCAGTCTCATCGACTCTGAATATCATTGGAAGAGTATCCTCAGGGAAGTTGTCATTCCAGTTTCTATAACCGATATGCTTCTGCGTCATCATGTTCTTCCACTTTCCGTCAGCCAACTCGTTGTTGTACTGATTCATGAGGAACTTGTCACGTGCAAAGCATGACTCAACCTTGTCTGCCCAGTAGTTCGCTGCAGGATCATTTGCCTTATAGAGGGCATGGTTCATAGCCTGAGCATAATACATTTCATAAATATTGGCCATTGCCTGGACAGGGAAAAGGATGAGCTGGAAATATGCATCCCTTGTCTCCTCCGGAAGCGTCATGTACTGACGGAGAGCCTCAGCCTCGAGCTTGATGAACTCGTCTGAAACCTGCTTCCACTCGCCTGACTGGAGGTTGTATGTTGTGCGGTCAAGCATCTCTGCCGTGATTCTGCCCGCATACTTGCTGTAAAGGTTGAGGATTCGTGCCGCCTCAGCCGCCTGCGACTCGCCAAACTGCTGGCTGCAGAAGTCAAGAGTATGATCCTTGAGGTTTTCTGCAGTATAACGGGTTGGATCCCACGCAAGGTCAAGGAAGAGAGTGATAGGATACTCCATAGGCTTGAGGTCACCCACATTGAGGACCCAGAGACGGTCTACGCCATACTCATATGTAAGCTGCATCTGCTCCCAAAGATTCTGTACAGGGGTGATGTTGAGCCACTTGGAGTTACGTGGAGCACCCACATAGTCAACATGGTAATACATACCCCATCCGCCGCCACGCTTGCGTTCCTCGGCGTTAGGAAGTTTTCTCACGTCTCCCCAGTTGTCGTCAGAGATAAGGATTGTCACATCATCAGGAACGCGGAGTCCCTTCTCGTAATATTCCTGTACCTCCTTGTACAGAGCCCATACCTGCGGAGTCTCTTCTGCAGGCTTGCCGGTCACCTTGCGGATGATCTTTCTCTGGTTGTCGATGACCTTCTCAAGAAGAGCCACGTCCGCCTCTGCACTCATTGCTTCGTCACCGTCACCACGCATACCGATGGTGATGAGGTCCTCGGTATCCTTTGCCCTTTCCATACCCTCACGGAAGAAGGTATCGATGACTTTCTTATTTGTAGCATAGTTCCATACACCGCTCTCGCCTCGACGACGTGCCCACTCCTGATGGTTTCTTGCCATCGGCTCGTGGTGTGATGTACCCATGATTACACCCATCTCGTCAGCAGTCTTGCTGTTCTCAGGATCATCTGCATAGAATGCCCAATCCCACATCGCAGGCCAGAGGAAGTTTCCGCGGAGACGGAGGATGAGCTCGAATACGCGCTCATAGAACCTGTGGTCACCGTAATCAGTGCCATAAGTATGCTCCACCCAACCTGTAAGGCATGGAGCCTCGTCGTTGAGGAAGATACCACGGTAACGCACTGCCGGCTCGCCTGCTGTGTATGTGCCCCTTGCGATGGAAAGGTTCTCCTGACGTGCAACCGGAACATCTGCCCAGTCGTACCATGGAGAAACTCCAATCTGCTCCGAAAGTTCGTAAATTCCGTAAACGGCACCGCGACGGTCGCTTCCGACAATCACGAGAGCCTCACCGATGCCCTCGACAGGTTCCTTCACTGTCTGCATCACATACTTCTCGTTACATCCTGCTACCTGCGAAAGATCGATCTTTCCTCTCTTGTCCATATCAAGCGCAAGAGCCGACTGGGATGAAACGATGATCACTGCACGGTCAGCTGTAACCTTTTCCGACATTGCCGGCTTTTTTCCTGTTACACGCTCAAAGTCCTCGACGAGGTTTGCAGCAGCATGGAGGATAGCCTTGTCTTCTGACTGTGACACCATGATCGGAAGCGGCTTTCCGTTCTCCACGAGAGTGAAGCGGTCGCCGGAAACCACCGGAAGGGTGGCTTTCGGATGGTCAATCGCCATTGCCGACAGAGACATGAAGACTGCAGCAAGGCAAAGAATCTTTTTAATATTCATATATTTGATCATAAGGGTTTATGTGCATAATTAACCGGATACAAATATATCCCTTAAGCACGTAAATGACATTTGCCTTTGTTGCAAATATTATCGTATTTGACACAACACCATACAATTATTTACAATTTTGGAAAAGTATGGCTATTTTTGCCGCCATAACCACATAACACCATCATGAAATACACATACAAGGCTTCAGACAAGCCAAACAGCAGAATCGATGTGGCTGACATCCTCCGCGGAATAGCAATCGCCGGCATCATTCTCATCCACTTCCAGGAACAGCTCAACTTCTTCATGTTCCCTGAGCCAAAGAACGAATTCTGGGCAGCCGTCAACACCGGAGTATGGGATACGATCTTCTTCCTCCTTGCAGGAAAGATGTATGCGATCTTCTCAATCCTCTTCGGTCTCAGCTTCTTCATCCAGCATGACAACCAGGCTCAGAAAGGCATCGATTTCAGGCCAAGATTCGCATGGAGAATGGTACTTCTCATGCTCTTCGGTCTTTTCGATCTTCTTTTCTACAACGGAGACATCCTCTTCATCTATGCAGTCTGCGGAATCCTCATCATTCCATTGATCAGGGCAAGCAACAAGGTAATCTGGATATTCATCGCACTCATGCTTATCCAGCCGGTTGAACTTGTGTACCTCATAAAGGGACTTGTAAACCCTGAAGCCATGCCTCTGAACCTTGGCAGCGGACGTTTCTTCGGAGCATTGATGATGTCGCAGAGTTCCGGAACCATCCTTGACGTCGCACGCGACGGAATCAGATACGGCCTCCCTGTGAACTTCCTCTGGGCTATCGAGAACGGCCGAATGACACAGAACGTACTTTTCTTCCTCATAGGTATCATGATCGGAAGGAAGAGACTGTTCTACAATGAAGGAAACAACCTCCAGATCTGGAAGAAGATACTTTTCGGTTCTGTCATCGCATTTGCAGTACTCCTCCCTCTCTACAAGTACGTACCTGGCCTTTGCGAGTCAAGATGCGTATCGAACAGCCTCAACGTGGCGCTCAACATGTGGAAGAACCTTGCCATGATGTTCTTCATCGTAGCCGGCGTGACACTCCTCTACTACAACACTTCGGCAAAGGGCTGGCTCATGAAGATTGCGCCATACGGAAAGATGAGTCTCACCAACTACCTTACACAGTCAATCTTCGGAGCAATGCTCTATTACAACTGGGGATTCGGCCTATTCCGTCATTGCGGACATACCGCAAGCTTCTTCATGGGAATCGGATTCATCATACTCCAGTTCATGTTCTGCACATGGTGGATGAAGCACCACAAGCGTGGACCTTTCGAGCAGTTATGGTGTACAGCCACATGGTTTGGAAAGAAAAATTAAACATAAACATATGAAAATCAATAGAATATTTTTTACAGCAGCACTCATGCTCACTGCTGCCGCGTCATACGCCCAGATTCCGGTAAAGATGGAAAGCTTCAGCGTGAATGACGTAACGCTGACAGAGAGCGCATTCAAGCATGCTGAGGACATGGACATCAGATACCTCCTCGGCATCGACCCTGACCGTCTCCTCGCCCCATACCTCAAGGAAGCCGGCCTCGAACCGAAGGCTGACAACTACACAAACTGGGAGAACACAGGACTCGACGGACACATCGGAGGCCACTATCTTTCAGCGCTTTCGTACATGTACGCATCTACAGGCAACCTTGAGATCAAGGGACGTCTGGACTATATGATCTCTGAACTTTTCAGATGTGCGGAGGCAAGCGGAGACGGCTACATCAGCGGTGTACCGGGAGGCCGTCAGACATGGAAGGAAATCTCAGAGGGCAACATCCGCCCGGCGTCATTCAGCCTGAATGACAAGTGGGTTCCGCTCTACAATATCCATAAGATCTTCGCGGGACTCAGGGACGCATACATCCTTTACGGAAGCCAGGAGTGCAAGGAGATGTTCATCGGACTCACAGACTGGATGTACAGACTTACCGAGAACCTTTCCGACGAGCAGATCCAGGGTATGCTCGGAAGCGAGCACGGCGGACTCAACGAAGTATTCGCCGACGCAGCCGCAATCAGCGGTGACGAAAGGTTCATGAACATGGCCAAGAGATTCTCCCACAACAAGGTTCTTGAGCCTCTTCTCAAGGGCGAGGACAGACTCACCGGAATGCATGCAAACACCCAGATTCCGAAGGTAATCGGATATAAGAGAATCGCTGACATCGAGGGTTATAAGGACTGGGACAAGGCTGCACAGTATTTCTGGGAGACAGTCGTGGACAACCGAAGCATCACCATCGGAGGAAACAGCGTAAGGGAGCATTTCCACCCGGCTGACGACTTCTCAAGCATGCTCGAAAGCGAGCAGGGTCCAGAGACATGCAACACATACAACATGCTCAGACTCACCAAGATGCTCTATGAGACCACTGGAAACACCCACTACATGGACTACTACGAGCGTGCGGTCTACAACCACATCCTCTCGACGATGAACCCTATCCAGGGAGGCTTCGTATACTTCACCCCTATGCGTGCAGGACACTACAGAGTCTATTCACAGCCACAGACAAGCTTCTGGTGCTGCGTAGGTTCGGGTATGGAGAATCACGCAAGATACGGCGAGATGATCTACTCACACAAGGGCGACGAGGAACTCTTCGTGAACCTCTTCATTCCTTCTGTACTCAACTGGGGAAAGACCACTGTAGAGCAGTTCAACAACTTCCCTGCAGAGGAAGGTACCTCATTGATCATCAACCCTGAAAAGCCAAGGAAATTCACCGTCAGCATCCGTGTTCCGGAGTGGACTTCGAATGTCACAGTGAAGGTAAACGGCGTCAATGTAAATACAGCAGCAGTAGACGGATTCGTAAGGGTTTCAAGAAAATGGTCAAAGGGAGACAAGATCGAGGTTTCGCTTCCGATGTCACTCAGGGCAATCCCGCTTCCTGACCAGTCGGACAACTACTCGTTCATGTACGGTCCTGTCGTACTTGCCGCAGAAATCGGCAGACAGGAGCAGCTCGGAATGTATGCAGACGACAGCCGCGGAGGTCACATCGCAGCAGGAAAGCAGCTTCCTCTCCAGGAGATGCCTGTGATCGTCGGCAGTAAGGAAAACATTCTTTCGATGATCATACAGGACGAAAGCAAGCCTATGACATTCCACCTTTCCGGTACAGCACCGATGAAGTACGAGAACGGCATGACACTGGTTCCGTTCAGCAGCCTGCACGAGTGCAGATACATGGTATACTGGCCTGTGGTTACAGAAGAACAGTGGAAGGAAAGACTTGCAAAGCAGGAACTTGAAGAGAAGGAAAGGACTGCGCTCGAGATGATCACAACAGACAAGGTAACATGCGGAGAGCAGCAGCCTGAAAGCGACCATTTCGTCAAGATGGAAGGCTCACGCAACGGCGACAACAACGGACGTCACTGGAGGATGGCAATGAGGGGCGGATGGTTCAGTTACATGCTCAAGTCAAAGGGCAACGAGGTAAGGTTCGTACGCGTCATCTGCACCGGCCGCGAAGGTGCCCAGGCGACAGTGACAATGAACGGAATCGAGGCCGGCACCATCCAGACAGCCACTCCGAACACCGAGGAGACATTCATGGTTCCGGTACCGGCAGAACTGATGAAATCCGACCAGTTGACCGTTTCGTTCTCATCCGCAGAAAACGGCATGAGCCCGATGTTTTACGAAGTAAGACTCGTCAAAGAGTAGTTCAGATGTAA
Organism: Candidatus Cryptobacteroides sp.; assembly: GCA_045646785.1. GTDB lineage: Bacteria > Bacteroidota > Bacteroidia > Bacteroidales > UBA932 > Cryptobacteroides. Next base: position 26,717 of record JAZRLI010000054.1, read on the forward strand.
CATTTGGTTCAATTGATATCATTTTATTGCAAAAAAGCACCAAATCCTGCGACGGATTTGGTGCTTTTCGGTTTTATTTGTAGTTTTACTTTGTAAAAGTATGCATTATAACCAATAACCAACTCAAAGATGAAAAACCTTTTCGTTGCATCACTGCTTCTTTTGGCATTCTGGCTCTCTGCCGGAGCACAGGAAGCACAGCAGGATCTCAAGTTCAGAGACACTTCCCTTTCGTTCGAGGAACGTGTCGAAAGCCTGATCTCAATCCTTACCCCTGAGGAGAAGGTCGGACTCATGATGAACAAGTCAGTATCGGTAGACAGACTCGGCATCGCATCATACAACTGGTGGAGCGAGGCTTGCCACGGAGTCGTGAAGGCAGGATACACAGTCTACCCGCAGCCTATCGGAATGGCGGCTGCATTCAACCCGGAAATGATCTATGAAGTCTTCTCTCAGGTTTCGGACGAGGCACGCGCCAACTGGAACCGTTCCGAGAGGGAGTTCAACGTAGCCATGGGTGCGATCAACTACCCTGGCAATCCGGAACTCACATTCTGGTGCCCTAATGTAAACATCGTACGTGACCCAAGATGGGGACGCGGCCAGGAGTCTTACGGAGAGGACCCATACCTCAACTCAATCCTCGGCGTTCAGAACGTACTCGGAATGCAGGGCAACGACGACAAGTACTTCAAGACACATGCTTGTGCAAAGCACTATGCAGTCCACAGCGGTCCGGAGCCTCTCCGTCACAAATATGACGCATCTGTTTCGATGCGCGACCTCTGGGAGACCTACCTCCCTGCATTCAAGGCCCTCGTCCAGAAGGGTAATGTACGTGAGGTGATGTGTGCATACAACCGCTACGAAGGCGTTCCATGCTGTACAAGCGACCGTCTTCTCGTGGATATCCTCCGCCGCAAGTGGGATTTCGACGGTATCGTCCTCACAGACTGCGACGCCATCAACAACTTCTACAGAAAGGGCCAGCATGAGACCCACCCTGACGCCCTCACTGCTTCAGTCGACGCAGTCCTCAGCGGAACAGACCTCGAGTGCGGAAGAGTGTTCCAGGTACTTACTGAGGCTCTCGACAAGGGACTTATCACAGAGTCTGTTCTCGACGACCACCTTCGCAGGACCCTCTACGGCCGTTTCGAGCTCGGTATGTTCGACCCTGCCGAAATGCTCCCATGGGCAGACCTTGCTCCAGAGGTGATCAGCAGCGAGAAGCACCACCAGCTTGCCATCCAGGCAGCACGTGAGTCAATGGTACTTCTGAAGAACAACAATATCCTCCCTCTCTCAAAGAACCTCAAGAAGATCGCAGTCGTAGGTCCTAATGCCCATGACACAGCGCTTCTCGACGGAAACTATGCCGGCTCCCCTACAGCAGAGCACACTGCATCTCTCCTTGACGGCATCAGAAAGGCAGTCCCTGGCACTGAGGTATACTATAACCAGGCATGCCCTCTCAACGACAACATCGTAACAATCACCCACCTTCCTGAGTTCAACGACGGAAAGGGCGTATACGTCGAGTTCTACAACAACAAGACCCTCAGCGGCAAACCTGACGTGACAGGTTACTACGACAAGCTCAACTTCTCTACCTTCGGAGCTTACGGATTTGCTGACGGAGTCAATACAGAGGACCTCTCCATCCGCGTGACCGGCAAATACACAGCCACATTCACAGGCGAGATGAAATACAACATAAACACCGACAACGGCTACATCCTCCAGATCAACGGACAGACCGTAGAGGAGACCACTTCAGGCGGCGGCCGTGGCGGAAGAGGCGGCGTTACATACAAGACATTCAACGTTGTGGAGGGTGAGACCTACGACGTGATGATCGAGTACAGAAGAGGTACCGACCACTTCGCAACATTCAAGGCCGACATCTGCGAGCGCAAGCCTGTCGAGTTCGAGACACTCGCCAAGGACGTTGCTGACGCTGACGTCATCATCGTCATCGGTGGAATCTCGGCACAGATGGAAGGCGAAGGCGGCGACAAGTCCACAATCGAACTCCCTGCAGTTCAGCAGGAACTCATCCGCGCAATGCATGCTACAGGCAAGCCTGTGGTTCTCGTGAACTGCTCGGGTTCATGCATGGCTTTCGGATGTCTCGAAGACCAGTATGACGCCCTCATCCAGGCATGGTATCCTGGTCAGGGTGGTTCACAGGCACTTGCAGAGGTGATCTTCGGAGACCACAACCCAGGTGGAAAGCTTCCTATCACATTCTATGCATCCAACGACGATCTTCCTGACTTCCTCGACTACAGCATGGAGAACAGGACATACCGCTATTTCCGCGGCACTCCTCTCTATGCATTCGGTTATGGTCTTTCATATACTACATTCGAGGTCGGCAAGGCAAAGATTTCTAAGAAGTCAATGAAGACAGACGGTTCTGTAACCATCACTGTTCCTGTGACAAACTCAGGCGACCGCGAGGGTACAGAAACAGTTCAGGTATATGTAAAGGCTCTTGACTACGCTGAGGCATCGATCAAGGATCTCAAGGGATTCGCAAAAGTAAGCCTCAAGCCAGGCGAGACCACAAAGGCGGAAATCGTCCTCGACGGAGAGTCGTTCCAGTATTACGACCCATCGATCGACGAACTTTCGACAAAGTCAGGAAGATATCAGATCCTCTACGGAACATCATCTCTTGACAAGGACCTCAAGGCAATCGATTTCATAGTTAAATAACACAAATATCAACTCAATGAAAAAAACACTCATTTCACTCTTCTGCGCGATCTGCCTCATTTCGGCAGCTGATGCACAGACAAAGAAGAGTCCGGTCGTATTCGATGCATACGAGTGGAACTTCGGTACAGTGGATTCGGCTAACGGTACTGTCAGCCACACATTCACATTCACAAACAAATCCAAGGAAGCTGTCAAGATCGACAGAGACATCCCAAGCTGTGACTGCATCAAAGCTTTCTATGACGACGTAGTCGTAGAGCCAGGACAGTCTGCAGAGGTAATGGTTTCATACGCCCCTATCAAGGATACAGGTAAGAGCCATCGCCGCGTGGAGCTCATCGATGCTGACGGAAACACCCTTGCATCTCTCTCTATCGCTGCCAATGTAACCCGCACAGAGGGTATCAAGGACATTGACAGAAACTATCCTTACAGAGACTATAACCTCACTTACGCTGAGCGTACAGAGAACCTCATCTCACTCCTTACTCCAGAGGAGAAGGTTGGTCTCATGATGAACAAGTCAGTATCTGTTGACCGTCTCGGAATCGAGTCTTACAACTGGTGGAGCGAGGCTTGCCACGGTATCCGTGAGACAGACTACACAGTCTATCCACAGCCTATCGGTATGGCAGCAGCATTCAACCCACAGCTCGTTTACGACGTATTCTCAGGCGTATCTGACGAGGCTCGTGCAAACTGGAACCGTTCAGAGCGCGTATTCAACGTTCCTATGGGTGTCATCTACTACCCAGGAAACCCTGAGCTTACATTCTGGTGCCCTAACGTAAACATCTTCCGTGACCCAAGATGGGGCCGTGGACAGGAGACTTACGGTGAGGACCCATACATGAACGCAGTTCTCGGAGTACAGAACGTACTCGGTATGCAGGGCAACGACGACAAGTACTTCAAGACACACGCATGTGCAAAGCACTACGCAGTACACAGCGGTCCGGAGCCACTCCGTCACTCATACGATGCTTCTGTTTCAATGCGTGACCTCTGGGAGACTTACCTCCCTGCATTCAAGGCCCTCGTTCAGAAGGGTAATGTACGTGAGGTGATGTGTGCATACAACCGTTACGAGGGTGAGCCTTGCTGTACAAGCGACCGCCTCCTCGTTGACATCCTCCGTCGCAAGTGGGGATATGACGGTATCGTACTCACAGACTGCGACGCGATCAACAACTTCTACAACAAGGGTCAGCATGAGACTCACGCAGGTCCGCTCGAGGCATCTGTAGACGCAGTCCTCAACGGAACTGACCTTGAGTGCGGTAAGGTATTCATGGTTCTCGAGGAGGCTCTCGAGAAGGGTCTTATCGACGAGTCTGTACTTGACGAGCACCTCCGCAGAACTCTCTACGGCCGTTTCGAGCTCGGTATGTTCGATCCTGCTGACATGATTCCTTGGAAAGATCTCGGTCCAGACGTGATCAACAGCGAGTACAACCACCAGGTTGCAATCCAGGCTGCACGCGAGTCTATGGTACTCCTCCACAACGACGGCGTCCTCCCTCTTTCAAAGAACCTCAAGAAGATCGCAGTAGTAGGTCCTAACGCAAACAACGCTGCCCTCCTCAACGGTAACTACGGCGGTACTCCTACTGCAGAGCATACATTCACTCTCCTCCAGGGTATCCAGTCTGCAGTTCCTGGCACAGAGGTATTCTATGCTCAGGGATGTACTCTTACAGAGGGTTATGACACTATCTCTTACCTCAAGGATTTCAATGAGGGCAAGGGTATCTATGTTGAGTTCTACAACAACAACGAACTCGAGGGTGAGCCTACTGCAACAGGTTACTACAACAGTGCCCTCAACTTCTCTACTTTCGGAGCATGGGGCTTCGCAGAGGGTGTAAGCACAGACAAGATCTCTGTTCGCGCAACAGGTAAGTTCACTGCACCTTTCACTGGCGAGATGAAGTATGCGATCTCTTCTGACAACGGATACGTTCTCAAGATCAACGGTAAGGTTCATGAGGAAGCTCAGGGCGGTGCACGCCGTGGTTTCGGAAGAAGAGGCAGTGTAGAGTACAAGTCTTTCAACATCGTAAAGGGTGAGACTTACGATATCGAGATCGTTTACAAGAGAGGAACAGGCAACTTCGCTATGCTCAGCGCTGAGATCTGCGAGCGCAGACTCATTTCATTCGACCAGCTTGCTGCTGACGTAGCTGACGCTGATGCAATCATCGTTATCGGTGGTATCTCTGCTCAGATGGAAGGCGAAGGCGGTGACAAGGCTGACATCGAGCTTCCTGAGGTACAGCAGCGCCTTATCCGCGCCATGAAGGCTACAGGCAAGCCGGTAATCGTTGTAAACTGCTCAGGTTCTGCTATCGCATTCGGAAGCGTGAAGGGTCAGTACGACGCTCTCCTCCAGGCATGGTATCCTGGTCAGGGTGGTTCACAGGCACTTGCTGAGGTTATCTTCGGTGATTACAACCCAGGCGGTAAGCTCCCTGTAACATTCTACGAGTCAACTGCAGACCTCCCAGACTTCCTCGACTACAGCATGGAGAACAGAACATACCGTTACTTCCGCGGAACTCCACAGTATGCATTCGGTTATGGTCTCTCATACACTACATTCGAGGTAGGCAAGGCTAAGATCTCAAAGAAGTCAATGAAGGCTGACGGTTCTGTAACCCTTACAGTTCCTGTAGAGAACACAGGCGACCGCGAGGGAACTGAGACCATCCAGGTTTACGTAAAGGCTCTCGACTACGACGAGGCTTCAATCAAGGACCTCAGAGGATTTGCTAAGATCAACCTCAAGCCAGGCGAGAAGGGCAAGGTTGAAATTGAACTCAACGGTGAGTCATTCCAGTACTATGATCCATCTATCGACGAGCTTTCTACAAAGACAGGTAGATACCAGATCTTCTACGGTACTTCATCACTCGAGAAGGATCTCAAGACCATCGACTTCGTTGTGAAGTAAGATAAGGTAATACATCAATAATGATGGCCGGAATCTTTGGTCTGTCTGAATTTTACATTAACTTTGTAGAAAACAGACAAGACATGAAAAGGATTCTGGCCATCATTGTATCTACGATGTTCTGCATCTGCGCCCATGCCCAGTTCCCCAAGGGCTATGAAGCCAAGACCGACAGGCTTGCAGAGAACTTCGTCAAGAGTTCAATGAGCGGCAACTACAACAAGACATATCAGGCTCTGCGCAACATACAGAAATACGAATACAGGCTCACCAAGGACCAACTGATAGCCTTCTATTCAGACATTCACGCAGCAGTTGCAGAAGCCTGCGACAGAAATGGAATAGACAGCAAGGGTAAGGAAGAGATGAAGGTCATCATCGATGCGCTCTTCTCCGACGAACTCAAGGAAAACGTAAACAGATAGCATCACCGCAACATGAATCTCCTTCAACTGTTCAGGAAGATCAGACCATATGTATATCCTTACAGATGGCTGGTGATCGCTACCCTTATACTTACCCTCATCGGCTCATTCATAGCCCAGATAAACGCTGTCGTCCTTGACCGCACTGTAGATGCCATCAACGCCCTTGTAAACCCTGAAGGATTCGCATGGTCAAAGGCGGCGCGCATCCTTACGATCATCTCCATCGTCCTTATCGGAAAGGAGATCCTGTCGGCAATCATCACATACGCCCAGAACTTCTATGGAGAGAAGATGCGCATCAACGTATCCAAGGACCTTTCCCAGGCAGTCATCGACAAGATGCTTACATTCAGGATGGCGTTCTTCTCAAGAAAGGACAATGAGACCGGAAAGCTTCAGACAAGGATCGACCAGGGTGTCAGCAGCCTCTCCTCTACCGTGCAGAACTTCTTCATCGACCTTCTGCCACTCTTCACAAGTGCGGTCCTGGCACTCATCCTCATGTTTGCCGCAAATGTATATGTAGGTCTTACCGCACTCATGGTCGTACCTATATATATACTTCTGACCATAAGGCAGGCCCGCAAGCTCCAGGGCTGGAGAAGGAACATGCGTTCGTACCGAGAGCTCAAAAGCCACGGAGTAAAGAACATCATCGACAGCATCAACGTAATCAAATCATTCAACCGCGAAGGGATCGAAAGCGAGAAGCAGTGGGACATCCAGACAGAATTCACTGACAATCAAATGCTTGTAAGAAAGACTTCTTTCTACTTCGACGGAATGAAGAGTTTCATAAGGCAAGTCGGCACCGTATTGATCATCATCCTTACCGCCTACCTTGTCCTTATAGAATATCCAGGCATGACGATCGGAAAGATCATGTACCACGTCATGCTGTTCTCCAATGTAACCGCCCCTATCACCCAGCTGCACAGGATTTTCGACCAGATGAACGACGCGCTCATCTATGCGGAAGGATTCTTCGACATCCTCAATGCCGACGAAGAGAAGGAGCCATGCGGCACATATCGTCCGGAAAAGGTGAAGGGTGAATTCCGAATCAGCAATGTAGACTTCACATATCCTAACGGAACCAAGGCCCTGCACGACATCGACATGCAGATCAAAAGCGGAAAGATCACCGCACTTGTCGGCCTGTCGGGAGCCGGAAAGTCAACTGTACTCAACCTGTTGGTAAGGTTCTATGACCCTGACTGCGGAAAGATCACCCTTGACGGCGTGGACCTCAGGGACTATGACATACATTTCCTCAGGGACAACATCGGAATGGTACTCCAGAAGAACCATATCTTCGACGGAACAATCGAGGAAAACATCAGATACGGACGTCCGGACGCAACAATGCAGGAAGTGGAAGACGCTGCAAGGAAGGCTTACATCTACGACCAGATCATGAAGCTCCCGGAGGGATTCAGTTCAAAGGCACAGCTTCTTTCCGGAGGCCAGCAGCAGAGGATAGCGATTGCACGCCTGTTCCTCAAGAACCCACCTGTAATCTTCCTCGATGAGCCTACGGCAAGCCTTGACGCCATTGCGACCGAGCAGATAAAGGCCAGCATCGATGCCATCAAGAAGGATAGGACCGTGGTAGTCATATCGCACAGCATATCACAGATAATCGATAGCGACATAGTGTTTGCAATGAAGGATGGCCGAGTGGAGCAATCAGGCGACCCTGACACCCTTTACAGGAAAGGCGGCATCTACAAGGAGATCGTTGATGCATCTGCAAGAAGCATGAACATCGAGAAGCTTGCCGAAACCATCGACATCGACTGACAATCAACCCCAAAGGAAAACAACCGCATAGATACATGATAAAGATTAACTGTCTCAACACAAAGACATCGAAGACCTTCCCTGAAGGCACCACACTGATGGACATGGTTCCGGAGTTCGAATTTGAGAAGCCGTACCCTATCCTATGTGCTAAAGTAAACAATGTATGCCAGGGCCTGAAATACCGTGCGTTCAACAGCAGGCAGGTCGAATTCCTGGACTATACATCATATGCAGGAAGAAGCGTATACTGCAATTCGCTTTGCTTCCTCCTCTGTAAAGCAGCAAAGGACATCTTTCCTGACTGCAGAGTAGTGCTGAGAAGGCCTATTTCAAAGGGCTACTACTGCAACATCATAAAGGGTGACTCAAGCCACATCACTGAAGAGGACCTTGAAAGGATCACTTCAAGGATGAAGGAACTTGTTGATGCAGACCTTCCTTTCCGCAGGCACGAGGTCAAGACCGAGGAGGCCGTAGAACTCTTCTCCCAGCTGGGATATTCCGACAAGGTCAAGCTTCTTGACACGACAGGAGACGTATATGTAAACTACTATACACTCGACGGAACACCTGACCATTATTACGAGGCCCTTCTTGCAAGCACAGGCTACCTCAAGGTATGGAGCCTTACCATGTACCGTGACGGCCTTCTGCTCAGGGTCCCTAACCGTCATAAGCCGGAAGAGCTCGCACCGTTCGTTGAGCAGCCGAAGACGTTCGAGGTATTCTCGGAGAACCTCAAATGGAACCGGATCATGGGTCTGGACAATGTCGGAGACGTGAACCTTGCATGCCAGAAGGGAGAGGCAGGAGACCTTATCAAGATTGCGGAAGCGCTTCAGGAGAAGAAGATCGTACAGATTGCAGAGGAGATCGAGAGACGCATGCACGATCCGGAGAACCCTGTACGTCTTGTACTCATCACAGGTCCGAGCAGCAGCGGAAAGTCCACTTTCTGCAAGCGACTCAGCATCCAGCTCAAGGCATGCGGAATCAAGCCTGTTTCATTCTCTACAGACGACTATTTCGTGAACCGTCTTGACACTCCGAGACTTCCGAACGGAGACTTCGACTTCGACAACTTCGACACCGTGGACCACAAATACCTACAGAGCGACGTCATGAAGCTCATGGCGGGAGAGACAGTGGATATACCTGAATATAACTTCGTTACAGGTCTCAGGGAATTCAACGGAAAGAAGCTCAAACTCGAACCGGGTTCAGTACTCATCATCGAGGGAATCCATGCCCTCAATCCGAGACTTACAGATCAGGTGGATGACGCATCGAAATACAGGATCTTCATCAACACCATCACAAGCATCTCTCTCGACGACCACAACTGCATCCCTACCAGCGACAACCGTCTTCTCAGACGCATTGTCCGCGACTTCAACAAGGGAGCGTTCACCGCACGCGAATCGATAATGCACTGGCCTAACGTACGCAGGTCGGAGGTTCAGTGGATATATCCATATCAGGAAAACGCTGACGTGCTGTTCAACTCGGCATACCTCGTCGAGTTCGCAGTGCTCAGGGCTCATGCAGAGCGAATCCTGATGACAGTGCCGAAGAACTGTCCTGAGTACAGCGAGGCACATAGGCTCAAGAAGTTCCTCAGCTACTTCACACCGGTTTCTGACAAGGACGTGCCAGCCACTTCCCTTCTCCGTGGATTCATCGGTGGAAGCAGCCTGTAAAAGACGCGATATGTATAAGGAAATCAACACCAGGGATGCCCTCAAGGCACTTTTATCCGAGAAAGGAACAATACGCAGCGTCGCGTTCCAGGACATGGATTTCAAGCCGTTTACCGACCTCGCTACAGAGTGCTGGTACGAAGACTGTATCTTCCTCGGAGGAGAGGGAGTCAACGTGCTGCGTCCGAGGATGGACAACAGATGCATGGTATTCCCTTCATTCCATGACATTCCGTACCGCACATTCACAGGCCATCTCTATAACGCCGCGACATTGTATGAAGGTTACAGACCTGGCTGTCCGGAATCGTATGCAGACTCATACGACAGCAAGGTCTATCAGCACTATCTGGCAGCAGGAAAAATGGCAACAGGGGTCAAGGAAACACTCGCCAGGATCCTGCACGACAGGTCGATGAACGACGCGATGAATGACTTCCTCAAAGGATTTGACGAGAAGGATGTGGTCGGAATCATGGGAGGCCATGGACTTTCACGTACTGACGAATGCTTCAGGAAGGTCGTAATGACCAGCAAGAGACTTACGGAGGAAGGATGCCTGATGGTCAGCGGGGGCGGACCTGGCGCGATGGAAGCGACACACCTCGGAGCATGGATGGCAGGCAGGACTGAAGCGGAGGTCGACGACGCCATAAGAATACTCTCAGCCGCACCTTCATATAAGGATGAACTCTGGCTCGACACTGCATTCAAGGTGATGCAGAAGTTCCCGAACCCGTCGTTTGTAAGCCTCGGAGTGCCTACATGGCTGTATGGACATGAACCGGCAACACCGTTCGCGACCCATATCGCAAAGTACTTCGACAACAGTACAAGGGAAGACAACATCATAACCATAGCCAAGGGAGGAATCATCTACTCCCCCGGCAGCGCGGGAACAATGCAGGAAATCTTCCAGGACGCCGTACAGAACCACTATCTGAGTTTCGGATACGCAAGTCCCATGATATTCCTCGACAAGGAGTTCTGGACAGAGGAAATGCCGGTCTACAGGCTTATGCAGCACCTGATCGACAAGGGAAAGTACAACAACCTCCTGCTCCATCTCACAGACTCGATAGACGAGATCACAGACATAATAAATGAATTCCGTAAAAAGCAATAAAGACATGAAACGCACTATCATCACCATCATCCTCGCCCTTTCAGCATTCCTTGCAGGCGCACAGCCACAGGTCGGAGACTGGGCAAAGTTCGGAAGATATCACGATGCAAATCAGGAAGTTACAAAGGCACCGAAGGTTGTCTTCATGGGTGACTCGATCACAGACTTCTGGGTAAATGCAGATCCTGACTTCTTCACATCCAACAACTTCCTCGGCAGAGGCATCTCAGGCCAAACCACTTCACACATGCTCGTAAGATTCAGAAGGGACGTGATTGACCACCATCCGAAGTATGTAGTGATCCTCGCCGGTACCAACGACATCGCAAAGAATCTCGGAGAGATATCTCCAGAGAACTCCCTCGGCAACATCATCTCGATGTGCGAACTTGCGAAAGCAAACAAGATCAAGCCGATCATCTGCTCGATCCTCCCATGCAACTTCTTCTACTGGCGTCCTGAGGTGAAGGGCCAGGAAAAGGAAATCATCGCACTTAACGCCCTTCTCAAGGAATATGCAAAGTCAGCAAAGATCCCTTATGTGGACTATCACTCTGCAATGAAGGACGAAAAGGACGGTCTGCCTAAGACATACGCAGACGACGGATGCCACCCTAACAAGGCCGGCTATGAAGTCATGAAGAAGATTATCCTCGAATACCTTTAATTATTGGATATTGCCTGCCAGATACTGGTCATAGGCATTCATATCGATGAGTCCGTGTCCTGAAAGACAGAAAAGGATGACCTTTTCCTCGCCGGTCTCATTACATTTAATCGCCTCCCGGATTGTGGCTGCAATTGCATGACACGATTCGGGAGCCGGTATTATACCCTCCGCCTTCGCGAAGAGACATCCTGCCTCATCACCGAAATCATATTCGAAACGGCCCTGGGTCAACTTAGGACATGAAACTGACTCTGCCGCAATGAAACGGGTCTTGCGTTCCCCGCTGAAGTTGTGACGGAGGAACGGGAATGAAATGCCGCCGAAGTTAGAACCACCGCCGAAGCATCCTATCACGATGTCCGGATAGTCCCCCGATAGAAGGCATATTTCTCCCTCACCTCTTCCGGAATCTCTATCCATCTGTCAGTGTCATTCAGTTCCTGCCTTGAACACTCCTCGCAGAAAAGACCGGAAAGTTCCTCCACAGTCACGGGCTCCCTTGTCTGGGGATTGCGCATTGGCATAGGCTTGACAGGCATGTCAGCCACTACATTATACCATTTGTCGGGAATATCCTGCTCCTGGAGAAAATATCTTTTCTGTTTCATAATCGGGGTTGTTTTAAGCCGTTTTCACAAATTTACTCAATTTTTCAGTTAACTTTGTATCTTTTGAACTGAAAACATCTGATCATATGAAAAACATAGCTAACACCCTGCTCTCATTGGCTGCAGCTGCTGCCATGATGCTCACAACCGCATGTACATCGGAAACAGAAATCCTTGTCATCCCTGACAGCATCAACCCTATGACAATGACTCCTGCCCTCTTCACAGACATTCCTGAGGGACTTGTGGAGGAACTCGGTGTAGAGAACGGAATTCCTTCGTCACTTTGCGCATTCCTTGTCAGGAAGGACGGCAAGAACATACTTTTCGATTCAGGCAACGGAGCCCAGGACTCACAGCTGGTCCCTGTACTCGCCTCATTCGGCCTCACTCCTGAGGACATCGACTATGTATTCATCACCCACCTCCACGGCGACCATATCGGCGGCATGGTCAAGGACGGCCAGGCGGTATTCACCAATGCAACAGTATATCTGAACAAGGTCGAATTCGAAGGCGGCGACAATGTTGCCGAAAGCCCTATGGCAAAGGCGTATGGAGACAGGCTCACCCTCTTTACAGACGCTGACGCCCTTCCTTGCGGAGTAAAGGCAATCAAGGCTTACGGACACACTCCTGGCCATACCATGTACAGGGTGGACGACATGGTCATCGCTGGCGACATCATGCACGCCACAGCCCTCCAGCTCGTAAATCCGGATAGTTGCGCAAGATTCGACCAGGACAAGGAGAAGTCAGCACAAGCACGCAAGGACGCTCTTGCAAGCTTCAAGGCAGAAGGCCTCAAGGTGTATGGAATGCACTTCCCAGAACCTTATTATATCCAGTTCTAATATTCCTCAGACATGAAAGCGACAATCAAGACCCTCGCACTCGCCCTCATCATGGGCCTCAGCACATCAATGGCATCGGCACAGGCTCCGTATGCACGATTCATGGATCCTGACGGAATGACGATCGTATATGTAGGCGCTACAGACGGCGTGGCATGGTACAGCATCGACCATGGAAATTCCCTAAGCCTTCCGGCTTCGCGCCTTGGACTCAAGACAAATGCATTCGACTACAGCGAACTTACAATGACATCGTTCGAAGAGGACGAAATCGTCATCGACTATACCATGGACAGGACCAAGGCCAGCAAGGTAAACCACCGTGCTTCTACAGGAACCGTCACATTCGCCAACCCTAAGGGCGAGAAGATCATGGTGGAGTTCGTGGTAAGCCGAAACGACGTGGCATTCCGATACCTCATCCCTAAGGAAGGCGAGACAGGAAGCGTGCGAGTGATGGATGAACTTACCGAGTTCAACTTCATCGAAGGCGAGGGAAAGGGCGAGGTAAAGACCTACCTCACCCCTCAGAGCGATGCAATGATCGGCTGGAAGCGCACAAAGCCAAGCTATGAAGAGTATTACGGCGTAGCGAAGCCACTTTCGGAGAAGTCACAGTACGGACACGGATACACATTCCCATGCCTTTTCAAGGTGGACAATGACGGATGGGTACTCATAAGCGAAACAGGCGTGGACGGAAGATACTGCGGCTCAAGACTCAGCGACAGCAGGCTCATAAATACGGAAAACGCCGACAACGAAGACCCATCTGACGACCAGTTCTACTACAGCTACAAGATCGAATATCCGATGGCTGAGGAGAACAACGGCAACGGCACTGTCGAGCCGGGCATCGTCCTTCCGGGAGCGACCCCATGGAGGACCATCACCCTCGGCGAAGATCTCGGACCGATCGTGGAGACCACAGTAGCATGGGACGTTGTCGACCCTAGATATGAGACCGAAAATGACTATAAGTTCGGCAAGGGAACATGGAGCTGGATCGTATGGCAGGACGGCAGCATCAACTTCGAAGACCAGCTCAAGTACGTCGATCTGGCAGCCGCAATGAACTTCCAGTATGTTCTCGTGGACAACTGGTGGGATACCAACATCGGCAAGGAGAAGATAGAGGACCTCGTGGAATATGCCCGCGGAAAGGGCGTGGACGTATTCCTCTGGTACAGTTCAAGCGGATGGTGGAACGACATCGAGCAGGGTCCGGTCAACATCATGTCAGACCCGATCGCACGCAAGAAGGAGATGAAGTGGATGCGCAGCCTCGGAGTCAAGGGAATCAAGGTCGACTTCTTCGGAGGCGACAAGCAGGAGACCATGCGTCATTACGAGGCCATCCTCAGCGACGCTGACGACAACGGGCTTATGGTCATCTTCCACGGCTGTACGCTTCCTCGAGGATGGGAGAAGATGTACCCTAACTACGTGGGCAGCGAGGCCGTACGCGCATCGGAAAACCTCGTATTCTCGCAGTATGAGTGCAACCAGGAGGCACAGGCAGCATGTCTGCATCCGTTCATCCGCAACACTGTCGGCAGCATGGAATTCGGCGGCTGCTTCATGAATGAAAGACTCAGCAAGGGCAACGACAGGGGTACTCAGAGAAAGACAACAGACGTATTCCAGATTGCGACATGCGTACTTTTCCAGAACCCTATCCAGAACTTTGCACTTGCTCCGAACAACCTTGAAGATGCACCAGAGGCATGTCTTGACTTCCTGCGTGAGGTTCCTACCACATGGGACGAAACAAGGTACATCGACGGACTTCCTGGAGAATACGTAGCCCTCGCAAGAAGGAGCGGCGACACATGGTATGTGGCTGCCATCAACGCAGTGGAGCAGGAGAGAAAGTACAATGTCTGGGAAATGATCGAAGAGATCAAGGACGGAGCTTCATGGAAGACAGCAGGCACCGTACGCATCTATGAAGGCGGAAACGAGCCTGTGGTACGCAATGTACCTGCCGGAGATCTTTACAAGACCGACATTTCGGTGGGACAGAATGACGGAACAGTGGTCGTGTTCAAGGCTGAATAACTTATTGAAACTATATGTCAAACGAATTACTTATCATAATTTCATTCATCGCCATCTACGGCGGAGTGGTACTCTTCTACCGATGGTTCGGCAAGGGTGGACTGCTTGCATTCAACGTGCTGGCCACCGTCCTTGCAAACATCGAAGTACTGCTTCTCGTACGTGCATTCGGAGTTGAGATGACCCTTGGCAACGTATTGTTTGCCAGCACATTCCTCGTAACTGATGTACTCAGCGAAAACCACAGCAGGAAGGACGCGAACAGAGCCGTCATCATCAGCACGCTCTGCTCCGTAATGTTTGTCATACTGTCGCAGATGTGGATACTCTACACCCCAAGCGAAGGCGACTGGGCAAGCGGAGCATTCAGGACCATCTTCAGCAGCACGCCTCGTATCGTATGTGCATCTTTGGGAGTATACATGATCTCTCAGCTCATCGACGTATGGCTTTACCACAAATGGTGGGAATGGTGCAGGAAGCGCTACGGAGACAGCAAGAAGGGTCTGTGGATAAGAAACAACGGCTCGACAATGATCTCGCAGCTGCTGAACACAGTACTCTACACGGCATTTGCATTCTATGGCACATATTCGTTCGGAACACTCGTATCCATTGCGGCAAGCAGCTATGTGATATTCTTCATAACCAGCCTCTTGGATACTCCGGTCGTATATTGGTGCAGAAAAATCCATGAAAGATATGGCACAGACAGAACTGCAGAATGAAAGCAGATCCGGCCTCAGGACCGCACCTAAAGAGCCCCGCAAGCACGATGTACTCGTGCTGAACGACGACTTCACGACCTTCGAGTTCGTCATCGAAGTCATGATGACAGTCTTCGGCAAGACGCTCCAACAGGCAGAGGAAATAGCGGAAACCACCCATGTGAACCAGAAAGCGGTGGTAGGACGATATTCACTCGACATCGCAAGAAGCAAGGTGGCAAAGGCCACCAGGATGGCAAGGGAGGAAGGCTACCCTCTCAAATTTGAAATACAATAGAAAACAACACAGAACATGCCGATAGGTCAGACACAACAGGTCACATCAGCATTGGTGGAAGCATACGGCATCGCCACCGAAAAGAGAAACGAATTCCTGACGCCGGAGCATCTGCTGGCAGGTTTCCTGAAGGACAAGGACTTCTGGGAAGCCGTCAGCCGTTGCGGTAGGGCCCAGGAACTGGAAGAGCACATATATGAATATCTGAACGACCTTGCAAGCGTGCCTGAAGGTCAGGAACTCAGCATAGACTTCTCCGAGCAGCTTCAGGAACTGTTCGACACCGCGGGAAAGACTGCGGCGTCAGCAATGACAGGAACCGTCCAGCTGCACCATATCGTATACTCATACTTCCACCTCGAGGAGTCGTTCGCACGCTACTACCTTGAGAAGTGCCTTGACTGCTCGATACCGGAATTCCTCAACTCGCTGATTGCCGTAAGCGACACAGAAGAGGCACATACTCCAGAGGAAAGGATGTCGAAATACTTCAGGCCTGTCGAACCTCTTGAGGGCCTGGTAGGCCGTACTGAGGAACTGGCAAAGATCGTCAGGGTCCTCTGCAGACAGCAGAAGAACAATGCCCTCCTTGCCGGCGGAAGAGGAGTCGGAAAGAACGCGATAGTACGCGGATTGTCAGCCCTCCTCGAGAACGAAGCAGTTCCAGCAAGACTTAAAGATAACCTACTTATAGAACTGAACATCAGCGCGTTGCTCAGTGGAACACAGTACAGAGGCGACCTTGAGGGAAGAGTGCAGGAGATCATGGAAGCAGTACGCTCTGAGGGTAACGCCATAGTATACATCAGCGAACTCAGGTCACTTGGAGGCAGCGGCAAGATGGATGACGGTGCGAAAGACATTCTCAACCTCTTGACTCCTTACTTTAAGTCAGGTGATATAAAGTTCATAATATCAGCAACTCCCGAAGAAATCAAAAAGACATCGACAAGCGATTCAGGAGTGCTCGCACTGTTCAGGCAGATAGACATCGAGGAACCATCCGATGCAGAAGCGGAGGAAATCCTCAAGGGAGTGGTAAGCCGACTTTCAGAGTACCATGGTGTTGCATATGACGAAGACACCACAAGCCACGCAGTCAAGGGAAGCCGCAGGTACATCATGGACCGCTGTCTCCCTGACAAGGCCATCGACCTTCTTGACGAGGCTGGAGCATATGCAGAGACCAGAGGCGAAGCCAGCGTCAGCAGGAAGACCATAGACATGGCACTTGCAGACATCTGCAGGACAGACGTACAGGCAGGCAACGACGATACCAGGGAAGACCTGTATCACATGGAAGAGCGTCTCTCCCAGAAGATATATGGCCAAAACAGGGCAATAAAGGCGATTTCAGAGGCGATCCTCATGTCAAAGGCCGGACTACTGGACAATGGCAAGACAATCGGAAATTTCCTGTTTGTAGGCCCAACAGGCGTAGGAAAGACGGAACTCTCGAAGGTATTGGCGCAGCAGCTCCACGTTCCGCTCCATAGATTCGACATGAGCGAGTACTCGGAGAAGCATTCGGTGGCTAAACTCATAGGATCCCCTGCTGGCTATGTAGGCTACGATGACGGAGGAATCCTCACCGACACGATAAGGCGAAATCCTTACTGCGTCCTGCTCCTTGATGAGATAGAAAAGGCCCACGAGGACATCTACAACCTGCTTCTGCAGATCATGGACTACGCAGTCATCACCGACAACAAGGGACGCAAGGTGGACTTCCGCAACGTCGTCCTCATCATGACATCTAATGCAGGCGCAAGATATGCCCACAAGGCTTCGATCGGATTTGACCGAAAGGCTGATGCAGGAGCGGCGATGGCAAAGGAAGTCAAGTCGGTATTCGCCCCCGAATTCATAAACAGACTCACTTCTGTCGTGGTTTTCAACGATATGGACAGAACCATGGCAGGCATGATTCTCGACGACAAGATAAGGCTTCTCCAGGCCCGTGTCGCACCTCGCGACATTACCCTTGAAATCACTCCGGAAGCATACGAAAAGCTGCTGAACGAGGGATTCACACAGGAGTATGGAGCACGCGAGATAGAGAGGGTCCTCAACGCAAGGATAACACCTCTGCTGATGAGGGAGATCCTCTTCGGAAGAAAGGAAGGTTTCACAGCGGTAATCACACCGTCAGAAGACGGCTATTCATTGTCATGATATTCGACCTGACATATACAGACGAATTCCCGGACCCAAGGTACGGAGATGACAACGGGTTCTACGCAGTCGGAGGAGAAATCACGGCAGAAAGGCTCGCCAAGGCCTACCCTCTGGGAATATTCCCCTACTATGCATACAAGCTTGAAAGGATATGCTGGTGGGCCCCAAAGAAAAGGTTCGTCATCTACCCTTCAGAAATCCATGTCTCGCATTCCATGAGAAACCTCATGAACAAGAAAAAGCTTCGCTGCACCATCAACATGGATTTCGCCGGAGTCATCTCCGGGTGCGCATGCATAGACGGCAGGTTTGACGCGGACAACGCATGGCTCGGACCTGAGCTCATAGACACATGGATGGAACTCCATGACATGGGATATGCCAAGAGCGTCGAGGTATGGGAAGGAGACGAACTTGTCGGAGGACTATACGGCTTTGTAGCGGGCAACTGCTTCCTTGGAGACAGCATGTTTTCGGTCGTTCCAAGCGCATCGAAGCTCGCCCTGATCCACCTTGCAAGGCACATGGAATCGCTGGGCGGAGAAGGGTTCATCGACTGTCAGCTTGAGACGCCGCACCTGAAGTCGATGGGAGCAAGATACATCTCATACGAAGAGTTCATAAAAGGGACGTCGGCGTATGATACCCCACTCATACATTAACTGAAAACAAGACAGAAATGGCAGATTACCCAAAGGACCCGATCATGCTCATGAGCTGGGTCAACATGAAACTGAGAGACTTCTACCCAAGCCTCGAAACCCTATGCGAAGATCTCGAAATAGACCGTAAAGAGCTCGCTGAGACGCTCGGAAAGGCAGGATTCGAGTACAACAGCGAGTTGAACAAGTTCTGGTAGAACTTTACACACAACACCCTGACAAGTTGTATTTAAAACAAAAACGTTTTCAATGGAAACATTTTTGTTAATATAGAAAAAGCCCGGAAAAACGGTCGTCTTGGCCATTTTTCCGGGCTTGATTTTTCAGCGTGATCAGTGACCGTCGATCATGTCACGAGGGTTGTCATTTGTCAGGAACACACCGTTGTATTCTCCGGTGAGGGTCTTGAGGAATGAGGTAATCTGAGCGACCTCTGCATCGGCCAGCTCAACACCGCTCTGGTATATCGCCATGTCGCGAACAGCCTCCTCGAGGGTATGGCGGGTACCGTCATGATAGTACGGCCAGGTATGCTCGACATTGCGGAGTCCAGGCACCTTGAAACGATGGCGGTCGCGCTCATCCTGAGTCTCCTTGTAGCGGCCGTTATCCTCGTTAGTAAGTTCCATTCCCCTATCGGCAAAGTAATGCTTTCTGAGACCCATGAGCTCGTACGACTGACCGCCGAGATTCTGTCCCACATGGCAGGTCGCGCAGTCATAAGTCTTGAAGAGTTCGTAGCCCGCAAGTTCTTCTGAAGTGAGGGCAGAATCGTCTCCACGAAGCCACTTGTCAAACCTCGAATCAGGGGTGATGAGAGTACGTTCATACTCCTCGATTGCGTCGGTTATGTTGGCCTGGGTAAGTCCGTCCGGATACACCTTTTCGAAAGCCTTCACGAACGGCTTGTCCTTCTCGAGCTTTGCAATGATATGGTCAAATGAAGGCGAAGCCATCTCGACAGGATTGAGAGGCGGACCGGCTGCCTGGTCGGCAAGGGTCTTGGCTCTTCCATCCCAGAACTGGACGAAGTTGTATACTGCATTGTATACGGTAGGAGCATTGACGCCACCCATCTGGCCGCCTACTCCGTTGGAATACTGATAGTTGTCAACACCGGCTGTCTCTATCGCATGGCATGTTGCGCATGAAACCGTATTGTCCACCGACAGGCGGGTGTCATGGTAAAGCGCATATCCAAGGGCAACCTTCGCCTCATCTACTTCAAGGTACTGATCGATCGGGCGTACAGGCTCATTTGCACGGTCTCCTGCAAGTCCGTCATCATACATCTCCGCCCTGCGGTCCTTAATCCACGAAAGGACGACTGCACGCTTAGCGTTTGTGAGGGAACTGCCCCAATGCACGAGATAGTATTTCGGCATTGGCATACGGCCGTCAAGCACCACCTTTTCGATCTTAGCCAGGTCAACCTGACTAGTTTCTCCATCGACAGCAAGCGCCTCCATGAATGGTTCGACATCAAAGGCTCTATAGCCTGAGTCAATGTCTTTCATTACGATATCACCTGCTACCGGAAGTTTTGCATAAAATGGAACCTTCGGATCAGCCGAGTGGCATGAAAGGCATCCACCATCCTCGAAGATCTCGAGGACCTGAATATTGGCAGGCAAGTCCGCGGAAGGCAGCTGGTTTACCAGTCTGTAGACGAGAGTCATCGCGGCCACTGCTATCAGCAGTAGGCACACGCACCATTTAACTGCTTTTTTCATAATATCATCGGTTGTAAACATGTACACTGTCCTGAGCTGACGGCAGATAGTTCACTCCCCACCAGCACATCTGCAGGCAGGCGAACGAGAATATCAGCAGAAGGCAGAGGGTCCTTCTTGAGGCCCTGCCTGTCAGTCTCAGATGAATATAAAGCATATAGCTGAGCCATGTGGCGAGAGCCCATGTCTCCTTCGGATCCCAACTCCAGTAATGTCCCCATGCTTCCTTTGCCCACAATGCTCCGGAAAGCATTCCGAATGTAAGGAAGGCAGTTCCTATGTACACGAGGGTGTCGGCAGACTGAAGGATATCCTTCTTTCCTCCGAACATGCCGACGACAGCGATCAGGAAGGCACATCCGAGCAGGGAGTATGAGAACATGTACACAGTCACATGCGGAATGAACCACGGGCTCTGCAGAGCAGGCATCAGCGACTGGTCATGGATTTCAGGCTTGAGGATATTGAGGACGATGAACACCGTGCAAGCATGGTCGAGAATGAGAGGATCCATCTGTACCTCCATACGACATATGTGAAAAGTCCAGAAAGAAATGCAAAGAACGAATACCACAGACGGGTCTCGCCCATCGTCTTGAGAGGAGGACGGCCGAGGCTGATCCAAAGCAGGGTTATGAACGAGGCAAGCACAAGGACTGAAGCCACGCTCATCGCTATCGCCCATCCCCTACGCTGTCGGTATTTTATGGAGGACACCGACCAATGGTCATTGGCACAGAGGGAGACGACAGCTCCCACTGCCGACAGAGATGCCGCAGAAACGCCGAACCATATGAAAATATCCCATGCCATCATATCAGTCGAAATCTGAATATCTTCTTCTTGGGCCTCCGATAAAGAGCAGGAAGGCTCCGATCAGCATCATTACGACGCCAACAACTGTTCCGTAGCGCCAAGGTTCCTTTACTATCTGAAGAATGCAGTACTCCCCTGCAGCCTCATCATATCCCGAGAGGTATATGTCTTCGCCGAGGCGGGCGGAGTACGGGTGATTCACTCGAAGTTCGACGGTCTCGTCACCTATCGCCACCCGGGCCCTGTAATCCGACGGGATGCCGTCGCTGCCGTATGAAACGGAAAAGTCCTCCAGAGTCAGAGGATATTCAAGCCATCTTACTGTACCGTCCTCGGAATACGCCTCCTGTACCGGAACATCCATGAATGCCTGAAGTTTCATGGTCTCGGTATCCGGAGCGCCCCAGAACGCAGAACCGATGGCAATCAGCAGGCCTACATGGAGGAAGACGAAGCGCCATCTTATCGCGCCAAGACGTGCGCCTGTAGAAGTGGCCTCACGCCATCCGCGGAATATCACATACACAAGCACTGTCTGGAAATACAGCATGAACGCGACGAACGGCCATGTGGCGGTAAGCCATCTGTATCCGGTAAGGCCTACGGTCAGAGCGAATGCGAGGAAGAGGCCGATTGCCGTGAAGGTCGCTCCTGGATGAAGCATGAACCTTATGAACATGGATTTCCTCTTGCTCTTCCATATCAGCACAAGGATGAAAAGCCAGAGGGCGCAGAGTACCGCATTGAGCGGAAATGTCAGAAAAGACACAGGAAAATCACCCATCAGGAACTGAAGGGTCAGGGCCAGGGCCAGATATACTATAAGGATAATATAAGGCATAGCGATTCCGTGAAGTTCTCAAAAATACAAAAAAATCGGGATTCCACCACAAATAAGTGTATTTTACTGACAAATAGCCTAGGTTTTTCGCACGACTTTTGCCATTAATGCAAAAAATAGTATCTTTGTTTACTAAAACATTTAAAACCTATAAAAATGAGTGAAGAAGTCATTCGCAATCTTGACGCCCTTAACGTGACAATGAACGGAGGTTCCACCCTCCTCAACATCGTCCTTGCATTCGTAATGTTCGGCGTAGCACTCGGCATCAAGCCAGCAACTTTCGTAGACATCATAAAGAATCCTAAGTCCATACTTACAGGCATCGTATGCCAGCTCGTACTCTTGCCAGCCCTTACGCTCTGCCTCATCATGGTATGTGGACATTGGATCTCTCCTATGATCGCGCTTGGAATGCTCCTCGTGGCATCATGTCCGGGAGGAAACATCTCCAACTTCATCACCTCCCTCTCGAGAGGCAACTCTGAGCTTTCAGTTTCGCTTACTGCGTTCAACACTGCAGCCTGCGTGCTCACCACTCCATTGAACTTCGCGTTCTGGGGCAAGCTCTACCTCAACTTTGCGGGCAACCATGGAATCGGTTCGCTTCCTGAACTTCAGATTCCGCTCGGCGAGATCTTCCAGAGCATCTTCATAATCATGGGCATTCCGCTCGTCCTCGGTATCCTCTGCGGACAGTACCTGCCTAAGGTTGCCAAAATCCTGAAGAAGCCTCTCCAGTATCTCTCCATCGCCGTATTCATCGCAATGGTAGTGATCATCTTTACCGGCAACCTCGATGTATTCATGAAGTGCATCCGCTACATCTTCCTTATCGTGCTTCTCCACAACCTACTTGCCCTCGGCATCGGTTTCGGAACAAGTACATTGCTCAAGCTTCCTTACAAGGACCGCAGAACCCTGACAATCGAGACCGGTATCCAGAATTCAGGTCTCGGACTCATCCTTCTGCTCAATCCTAACATCTTCCCTGACACCGGAGCATGGGCAAACAACGGCGGTATGCTCGTCATCACTGCATGGTGGGGTGTATGGCACATCATTTCAGGCCTTACACTTGCCTTTACCTGGAGAATCCGCGGAAGAAAGGAAACATCAGAAGAATAACTAGAAATGGCAAAGAGAAAAATATACGAAAAGAACATCGGATATACCATCCTCAGGCCTATCGTAGACTGGTGCTGCACACACAGTTTCAGAAAGGTAGAGGTCAGAGGTACGGAGAACCTTCCTACCGACGGTCCGATGATTCTTGCCCCCAATCATTGCAACACATTATTGGATGCCCTTGTAGTGCTACGCTCATACAAGGGTTCCACTGTTTTTGCAGCAAGGGCGGATATGTTCAAGATGAAGTTCATCGCTGACATCATGTACTTCCTGCGCATCCTTCCTATGGTACGCCAGAGAGACGGTCTCCGCAATGTGCTCAAGAACAACGACACCCAGGAGATCATTGTCGAGACTCTTGAGAACGACGTAAGGTTCTGCATCTTTCCTGAAGGAAGGCACAGACCGGAAAAGTCGCTCCTTCCTCTGGGCAAGGGCATCTTCAGGGCAGCATTGGCAGCAAACGAAAGATTCGGCGCCCAGAAACCTATATATATAGTACCAGTAGGTCTGGAATACGGCGACTTCTTCAGATACAGAGGCACTTCCCTGGTAACATACGGAAAGCCTATCAATGTAACAGAGTTCATCAAGGGCCTCGATACCGACAATGAGGCCAAGATCATGGATAGCCTTCGCAAGGAACTTACTCCTAGGATGGCGGAACTCTTCACATTCATTCCTGACGGGGAGACCCTCAAGGAGAAGTGGATGCTCACGAAGATGATCGCGGTCGCGACTTCGAAGAAGCAGTACGGCAACTTCGGCACATGCCTCTATGACAGCATGATGAACAACCGCGAGATCATCGCTTCGATTGAGAAGGCATGCGAGGAGCATCCTGAGAAGATGGAAGAGATTCTCAAGGATGTGGCAGAGTTTGACAAGTACAGAAGAAAGGATGGTGTATCAATATATTCGTTCCGCAGGAAGAACACTGCAGCTACCATCGTCGGCAAGGCATTCGCAGCGCTGGTAGGTCTGCCGTACTTCATCTTCAGCGGCATCGTAAGCCTTCCTATGTGGGTACTTGAGGCCGTGATCAGAAAGAAGATCAAGGACAGAGCGTTCAAGAACACCGTAAGTTTCGGTATCAAGCTCGGCCTTGGACTCATCTGGGTGCCTGCACTTGCAATCACGGCATTCTGCATGGTTCCATGGTACATCGCAACTGCCCTCCTCCTGCTTACAATCCCTTCATACAGTTATATCCATGACTATATCGAAGGCTGGCGCAGATTCGTGTCCGACATCAAGGTCACACGATACAGCAAGCTCAGGAAGAGATTCAAGTCCATCATCAAGGACTTCAACAATCTGTAGGAAACCTTAACCTTATAATATCATGAAAAGAACATTATTTGCCGCAATCGCGACTTTAGTGCTCTGCATTCCTTCATTTGCAGAAAAGAAGAACGTTACATACAACGAGAATGGAGAGATCATCAAGACAGGACTCAACTTCGGTCCGCTCCCTGTAGTGGCATTTGATGCAGACAGAGGATTCCAGTACGGAGCTCTCCTGAACATCTACAACTTCGGAAACGGAGACACATATCCGAACCCTAAGCCATGGTGGTACATCGAGGCTTCGGCATATACCGGAGGCACATGGAACCTCTACCTCAACTATGACAACATGGAGATCTGGGACAACACACGACTTTCTATCTGTACGAACTACAGCAACGAGTCTGCCCTTGACTTCTATGGATTCAACGGTTACCAGAGCATCTACACTTACGGTATAGAGGATTTCTTCAAGAACAATCCTGACGAGTTCAGTTTCGACACTTCTACCAAGAAGGGTGAGAAGGCTGCAAACAAATTCGACAACGGTGCAGGAAAGGCACCTAAGGGATTCTATCGCTACAGCAGACAGTCTTTCCGTGCAAAGGCTGACCTTACAGGAAAGATTGCCGAGAACTTCTTCTGGGAGGCCGGTTATACTTTCTACTGGATCAATCACAAGGAGTTCACTCCACAGGGATATACTCCTGTAGACGGCTCGCTCTACAGCCTTTACAAGGATTGGGGCATCCTCAACGACACTGGAGAGAACCAGTTCGTGTCTGCCCTCAAGGCTGGTCTCATGTACGATTCAAGAAACGTTCAGAACAATCCTACAAAGGGTATCTGGGCTGAGGCTCACGCCATCGTAGCTCCTAAGTGGCTCGGTTCATCAATGGATTCATACAAGGTGTCCGCTACATTCAGACAGTATGTTCCGCTCGGAACCGACAAGTTCGTATTTGCTTACCGTCTTGCATATCAGGGTTTCCTTGGCAAGAATACCCCTTGGTACCTTATGCCGTTCTATTCGAACATGGGTTACACAAGAGACTATGATGCAATAGGTGGCTACCGTACTACCCGCGGCCTGATGCTTGACAGGGTTCAGGGTCTCCACACTGGATTCTACAATATCGAGCTTCGCTACAGATTCGTTGACTTCCAGCTCTTCAACCAGAACATTGCTTTCGCTCTTAGCGGATTTACCGATGGTGCACATGTGTTCAAGGGTTATGACCTTACAAACAAGAACGAGGCTGCACTTGCCATCAGCGCTCCGCACAAGAACGAGCTTTACAAGAAGTATGTCGATACTTCCCGCAAGGACGGTCTCCATGCATCAGCCGGTGCAGGTCTCCGTTTCATCATGAACCAGAACTTCATCGTAGCGTTCGAGTACGCGCGTTGCTTCAACAAGCAGGACGGTAACGGTGCGTTCTATATCAACACTGGTTTCTTATTCTAAGTCATAGAACTAGGTAGATATTTTAAGAAGCTGACCTTGGTTGGCTTCTTTTTTTTGTATTAATGTTAAGTAAAACATAAACAGTGGGGTTAGTTCCGGTGACCCCCGCCTGCCGTTCGGCAGGCACCCCCTAGCCGGGGGTGGCATGTCACCTGCACTAATCCCCACTGTTTATTTAATGCTAGGCAATAATACTACTATTGACTAAACACTTCCCCATTGATAACTCTACAACATCATAATCCCCACACCAACAGGAACCAAGCTCCCAATCAGCAACCACACTCCCTCAGCAGTCTTCCAACTGAAGAATCGAAGGTTTTGATGTTTGTATATACGGACTGTCCAATAAATGAATACAGCTGTCATTATAAAGACGAACACGGTGAGCCCCAATACGACAGGTATATTCAGGAGAAAGAAACGTTCCCAACGGATAAATTCAATCAGACCGGATACAATAATCAGATCCAGCATCGACAGTACCATTACGCTGTATACGAGGAATCTACGAACAGAACTGATGAACTTGTCTGACCCCTTAAAGAATTTGTAGGGCAAGACGATTGTGTAGACACCTGCAACACAAATATACGAAAGGAGCAGAACGGCAAGCGGAATCATTGCCAACTGGAATGCTATTCCCGGAGGGCCACCCATGGGGTCTGTCAGCATGTTGATTTTCATTCCTATTGAAGTACAACAGATAACTGCCAAGACAATCTCAACGACGATGTCTGGTACTACCATACGCCAAAACAGGCTGGACTCTAAATCCTTTTTAGAGAACGAATCTTTACTCTTCGACAAAAAGCTCACAATAACTCATTTTACGCCAATAAAAATCTGCACTTGTACTTTTCTGCGGCCAGATACTGGATTGAAGATCACTGATCGATGACAACT
Organism: Candidatus Cryptobacteroides sp.; assembly: GCA_045646785.1. Taxonomy (GTDB): domain Bacteria; phylum Bacteroidota; class Bacteroidia; order Bacteroidales; family UBA932; genus Cryptobacteroides. Next base: position 53,683 of record JAZRLI010000054.1, read on the forward strand.
CGCTTGGCTCTGTTACGGTCATAAACCTTCTTTGACTTATGGACCATCGTGCGACCTTGGACGGGATGGCCATGGGATTCTATCTCTTCCTGCCTGGAGGCCATTCGGTTGGCCTTGAGATAGTCTGCTTCTGTTATTTTCATTTGTTTCATAATGCATGATATTAAGCTTCCAGCAGAGAGGTCGAGAGGCCGTCTGCAGCCTGAATGACCGCACAAAGAGGCGCTGTATCCCTTGCTGTCTGAAGGTTTGATTTCTGTTCCGGACTATGGAATGCAAGTTCCCATGCTGTCATATGCCATCTTATGGCCAACATCTCATCTCTTGTAAGTCTAAGTCCAAGAGTAAGCAACATAATGACAGACTTTTCGCCGTGGCCGAGCGGAAGACTTGAGTAGTCTACTTCAAATCCAGGTACCTTCTCCCAATAGCCTTGGTCATTCTTTCGGTTCAGAATGGCATCCTTATATATATTGGCCTTGCATACATCATGCAACATTGACGCAATGATGACACTGTTGACCGGCAACTTTTCTGCCAGTTCCGGCTTCATCTGGATCATCTGTTCACGTAACATCAAAGCCGTATTGCAAACATTCCAAGAATGCTGCATCAGACCGCCCTTGACGCTGAGATGGAACTTTGTCGATGCAGGTGCCGTAAAGAATCCAAGACGTTCAAGATGTTTGACGACATTCTCCATTCCCTCTCTCTCGGTAGACATTAGTCTTTCTACGAACTGTTGTTTTAAATTTTCCATATATGATTCAATTTCAATATTCGTGTATTCTCAGTTTATCCTTTACTTCTGTAGATTGGAAAGCTGTTTTATGATACATACCGTATAATCCTTGAATGTTACAATATACAACGTCCTTGAGAGGATCTCTTTGCAACTCCTCGTAGCAGTGCACCACCTCCTGCCAGCAAGTACAATTAATCCCAATACTCTGCATACTTGTTAAACTCCAGACCACCTGCCACAACTTGAAACACATCGTAAATTCCCGCATATACAGGTGGTGCATCATCATACCAGATGACCTCAAATGATTTTCCCTCATTCTCACAAACAAGAGTATAACGATAAGTTGGCAGCTCATTATAGATTACAGTAGAAGTACTCACACCATTACCACCCAACATTGTGCGCCTTTTCGGCCCCGGAGGTATGATCTGTACCGATGTACTTCCAGTACTGTCAACTCTTTTTATATCCTCATCAATCTGGCGCCGTATACAGATCCTAGGATCACCCTCAATAAGTCCAAAACATAAATCTTCAACATCAAACTTTACGACCTTCGCCACAACTCCATCAGCGAAACGTACTTTCATATTGTCGTACATAAGTTTACCTCATTAAGAATTTGTACCTATACTTCTCCGTATCCTCAATGGCAATGCTGGTACCCCTTGCGACTGCCTTCAAAGGATCTTCCGCAATATGGAAGGTCATGTTCATCCTGTCGGAGAATCTCTGGGTAATTCCACGAAGGAGCGCACCGCCACCGGCAAGCCAGATTCCGTTCCTCATGAGGTCGGTGTAGATTTCAGGCTTCACTCTTTCAAGGACTTTCATGATCGAGTCCTCTATCTGGACGATAGTCTTGTCGATGCAGCAGGCTACGTCCTTATATGTAATCGTAGCCTCGATAGGATGGGATGTGGACACATTCCTGCCCTGAACGAGCATAGGTTCTGGAGCCTCATCATCCGGAAGGTCCATAAGTACGGAACCGATCCTACGCTTGATATCTTCGGCAGTCCTGAATCCGATGCGGATATTGTACTGACGAGCCATATAGTCAATGATGTCATGGGTGATCTGGTTGCCCGCAATCCTGACGCTCTCTGCTTCTACGATACCTCCAAGAGATATCGCTGCGATTTCTGTGCTGCCGCCTCCTATATCCACGATCATGTTTCCCATAGGTGCGAGGACATCAAGGCCTACACCGAGGGCTGAAGCCATCGGCTCATGGATAAGATAAAGGTCATGCGCCCCAGCATGCTCACAGGAGTCTCTTACTGCTCTCACCTCAACTGGAGTACTTCCCTTCGATATTCCAACGACAATCTTCAGTTTCGGAGCAAAGAGACCTTTCTTTCCTCCTCCCATCTTGTGGATGAATCCCTTGATCATCTTCTCGCAGGCATCGAAGTCCGCAATCACTCCGCTGGAGAGAGGACGGACTGTCATGATGCCCTGGTGCTCCTTTCCTTCCATATGAAGCGCCTCTTCACCGACGGCGATGAGTTCGCCAGTCTTACTGTCAATTGCTACAATGCTGGGTTCATCAAGGGCTATCTGGCCCTTGTGAAAGATTACTGTATTCGCCGTTCCCAGATCAATGGCGAGTTCGTGGCTGAAAAATTTCATATTGTATGTGGTTTACATGAATTCACTAGTCGATGTATCAAAATCATCGAACGGATTGTAAGGACGCTGCACTGCCTCAGGGACATAACCCTGGACGGAATTCATCGCAGAGTTGTAAAGCGCAGCGTGCTCATCCTCAAACTTCATCAGGTGTCCGACATATCTCATGTTCACGGAGCCGACCTGACCGTTTCTGTTCTTTGCAAAGATCACCTCGGTCTTGGCCTGTTCTTCGAGGTCTTCAGCAAGTCCGATAAGACCTGGACGGTGAAGGAACATGACAATGTCTGCATCCTGCTCGATGGAACCGGAATCCTTAAGATCGCTGAGCACCGGCTTTCCGTTGCTGCCCATACGGCTCATCAGGTTACGATTCAACTGAGCTAAAGCTATGATTGGGATGTTAAGTTCCTTTGCAGTGGTTTTCAATGTGTTGGAAATCTCAGTTACCTCCTGGACCTTTGAAAACCCACCGACCTGTGGCTTGCCCGAATGCATTAACTGCAGGTAATCTACGAATATTATTTCTACTCCTTTCTCCCTTACAAGCCTTTTAGCCTTTGCAACAAATTCCGTCAAAGTTATACCAGGGGTCTCGTCGATATATAATGGAGCCTTGTAGATCCTTCCCATACTCTCCTCAAGAATCCGCCATTCATATGGTTCCAGTTTTACCTTGCCCTTGATCTTGTCAGAAGAGATTCCTGACTCGGTAGCGATAAGTCGATCTGTCAACTCCATGCTTGTCATCTCAAGAGAGAAGAACGCTACGGGATGATTGAATTCGACAGCTGCGTTTCTTGCAAGGTTGAGAGCAAAGGCGGTCTTGCCCACAGAGGGACGGGCTCCCAAGATGATGAGATTGCCCTTCTGCCAACCCATTGTAAACTGATCGACCTTCTGAAATCCGGAATGTACGCCGGTAATTCCCTGACTGTTCTGGACACGCTGAATTCTTTCCATAGACAGGTTCACGACCTCGCTCACATGCTTGTACGGGTTCTTCAGATTACCAGAAATCGCATTGTAAACACTGTCCTGGGCAATCGTCACCAAGTCATCCACAGGGACACCTGCATCAAAAGCATTCTTGAGGATTCCATAAGATGCCTCGATAAGGTTTCGCTGGATGGTCTTCTGCTGAAGGATCCTGACGTAGTACTCCACATTGGCACCGGTTCCGACCTGTTGGGTTAAGGTAGCCAACCTTGTTGGTCCGCCGATTTCCTCAAGCGTTCCCTTATGCTTCATCTTCTCAACTACAGTAAGCATATCGATCGGCGAACGCTCGTTGAAAAGGTCATACATAGCCTCAAAGATGGTCCTGTTCTTCATGTCATAGAACGCCTGAGGCGTCAACAGGTCCATCACCTGATCAACGCTCTCAGTGTTCACCATCATCGCACCTAGCACAGCTTCTTCAATATCCGTAGCCTGCGGCGGGACATTGCCCATTTCTGTCGCTGCTGCCAAAATGTAGTCTGTCTGCTTCTTCTTATAAGTACGTTTTCTTTCTTGTGTCATAACTGAATTTTTCGACAAAATTATTCGAATCGGTGGCAAAAAAATGGCAGAATCATAACTATTGGATAACTTTCATATATCCCTGTATAACAGTATGTTACATGTTGATAACTCTACCTGTTGATACTGTTGATTTGTTGAAAACTTTATGACACGACCTTATGCTCCTTGGAACCGGCTCCGGCCTGACTCTCTTCCGTTGGCTTGTTCTCTTCGAGCATCTGCTGATAGATATCCCTTTGTCTCTCGATCGCATGATTGATCACGTTCAGATACTGAGGGAAGTATCTCTCAAGCTCAGAGAGATTGTTCACATATGTCTCCACTTCGAAGCACAGCACCGTCGTATTGGTGTCGTATGTGTGAGTGTAGCTGCGGAACATGAAGATTTCGTCGTGTGCCCGCGCGCATGCCTTCAGAAGGAGGTCTTTGTCCACATCCTCACTCAGCCCGAACCTCTTGACAAGAGTGAACTTCTCATCCTGGTAGTAGACATCGTACCTTTCACCTGCAATCTTGAAAACAATCCTATCCTCCTCGGTTTGCGGGACGTATCCTTCCTTTTTGATGCACATCTCCACGTCTGCAAGAGTTATGGGATTTGATTCAGCTGGTTTACTTATAGGTTTAAGAGGCTCTACAAGGTCGGTTCTCATCAACTTACAGTTAAGCAGACGTATCCATGACATTGAGATGATAGCCAAAAGACACGCTGTCGTCACTATTGACATCAAGTACATGTTCTTGCTGAAGTCAAACTCCAGGAAGCTATCGATTGTAGCGATGGTAAAAAGGAGCGTCATTACGCAGCATAGTGCGACAGTTCCCCATTTTCTGTATTCCTTTTCCAAATTCTTCATAATACCTATTCTTGTTTTTCTGTTCTTCCTGTTACAATTCTACTGCTTAATAAGAAGCTTTGAGTTCACATTATCTATCGTTATCGTGCCGAATTTTTCAAGAACACTTTGCCCAAGGAGGAGAGGTGCCTTCTGGCTATGCACCACAGACGCCTCCACATTCTTCAGCACAGCGTCTCCAAGCCTCACTTCCTTGAGTCGGAGGATTGTTCCTTCGTGGATGTCACCACTCGCTGTAATGTAGTTTCTCTTGCCTCTGACATCATCATCAACGAGATAACCGTTCTTGAGCATGAAGTTCGCTTCAACGGAGGAAATGGTAACATCCGATGCACCTGTATCAAAGATCATCCTGAGAGGAAGGCCGTTTACCGAACATGGCACCTCATATGTACCACCATACATCTTCTTCATTGCCACCTCCGAGACAGATGTTGCTTGAGCTTCATCGATATCCGGCTTCATCATGCGGATTTCCTCTGCAAGTTTCAGCTTATACTGTTCAACAAGGCTCTTGAAGTCCTCCCTGTCACGGATGGAGTCGACATCATCGTCATTTTCTATATGCGGGAAACCTCGATATCCTTTTTCAAACGATATCTTAAGAGCCTCAACTGCCTCGTCTCCACGTCCCATCCTCGCATAGAGACAAGCCTTGTCATACCACTGACCGGGATCATCCCCGTAAAGTCCAATGATCTTTTCCATCCACTGAACAGCCTCCTCCGACTCACCTAACTGATGAAGGGCATAATGACGGCAGCTTCCCCCATCCGCAACAGTATCCTTGGCAACGACAGTCTCAAGGTCTGCCATGGCCTTCTCATTCTCGCCGATTTCCAAGTAGAGATTTCCACGCATCAGATAGATGTACGGATAGTCTTCATCCACTGCAATACCTTCATCGTAGTCCTGCAAAGCGCCGACAAGATCTCCTAACAGTTCCTTACACCAACCTCGAGCATAATACCCATATGCATCAGTCGGATATCTGTCTACATACTTGCTCATATCTTCAATAGCCTGTCTGTACTGGCCGGCATATCGAAGTATCTCTCCCCTTCTCATATGAAAGTAAGCTTCGTCGCTCTCATTGCACATCTCAAGTGCCGCATCGATATCTGCCAATGCAAGTTCTACCATTCCCATTTCATCATAGCAATCGGCTCGTTCATCCAAAAGGTCTTCATGAAGGCCATATTCTTCAACCATCTCATCGAGAAGTGGAATTGCAGATGCATACATATTACACTCCTTATAAAGAGAAGCCAGCACAATCTTCATGAGGGGATCCTTTTCTGATGCAATTCGTTCCTTCAGTACGGCAATCGAGTAACGTCTATCCTTCTTCAATCTATCGACATTGACAAAATCAACATCGCCAGTCTTGTCATAGAGGGTCAGCATCGCATCGATCATCTTCTTGTACTCCTTCTTACCCTCATATGACTGCACCTGAAACCTATAGATTTCCGAATAATCCTTGTCATACTTGAGGCATTCATTGAGGATAGACAGAGCATCATCATACCTTTTCCTGGCATTCATGTTTCTGGCAAGACCTATTCGTGGAAGTAAAGCGGACTCATCCAGCCCCATGATCTCACGATACACCTTGTCAGATGCATCATAGTCCTTTAAATCATAATGGAACTGAGCAAGATTCTCCATCATGGAGATCAGATGTTCCTTGTCCGTCTTTCTGGCTAGCTTGACCGCCTGCCCAACCGTTTCGACAGCACGTCCAAAATTTCCAATTTCACCATAGATGATACCTTTCCACCAGGTCAGCAGTGCCGTAGAAATCCCACTGTTCCTATGGTTGTTCTCCATTGCCTGCTCAATGACTCCAAGAGCATTTGCATAATCTCCATCACCCCTATAGATTCCTGCTACAAGAAGATAGGAGTCGATGTGCTTCGGGTTATCCTCGATATTCTCCATGGCAAGTCGTTTTGCATCACGAGGATCTCCGTCTTCTTCGAGGATCTCTACGGCTTTGTAGTACTTGTAGTTGTCGTTGCCTTCCTTCTTCTGTGCTGACATCGGTTGCAGTGCAAGGCATAAGGCTGCAAGTGTCAGGATAATGAGCTTTCTCATGTTATGTTCGTTTTATGTTCAGGTCTGATTAGTCGTTCTCTTTGCTCGGGAATCTCTCCTGCAGCGACAGAAGCATGCGAAGCTTCTCGCAGGTAGAGCGCAGGTTAGTTGCGATTGTATGTTTCTCTCTCTCCGTGCAGTTGTACTCTCCGTAATCCTCTTCGAAGACCTCTTCGGAGATGCCGTCGTGTATGCTTTCCATCTCCTGAAGAAGGACCATGGCAAGACACTTCAGGTCACCTAAAACGTTCACGAGACCGCTGTATTCGAGTCCTTCTCCTGACCACGTGTGAAGATTTTCTGCCATCACTAGTGCCTGATTCATCTTATCTCCCATGACATAGAGTTCATAGAGTCGTTTGTTAGATTTCTCCTTGTTATTGAGTGAATCAAGAGTCTTTTCACCATAGCTGTAATCCATGGAGACATTCTCATTCTGCTCTATCCAGCGATAGTAACTCTCAGCGTCAAGGCTCATGAGCTTGACCTTTTCAAGCATCTCCTGGCCGGCTTCAATGACATTCTTCTTCAGGTATGACTCATGATCATCAAGGATCCCATTTACCGTTGCCGTATAGCTCTTGAGAGCGTTATCCCATTGACTCGACTCAGGGTCGAACACCTTAGTTGCATCAAGCATCTCATCAGGGCACTCATACAACTCTACTACTGACCGGTATGGAAGCACAGGAGTGTCACCCTTATACACGGTGTAATATAGATTTCCCCAAAGCTCGTCGTCAAGTTCGTTGGCCTCGAAAAGGGCACTCATATCATTTGTCAGCTTAAGGTCAAGATACGTAGTGCCGTATGTCGGGTGAGAGTAGATGAGGATATCCGGAAGGCTATTAGTGATTCTGACGAGATTCCATCTGTAATCACACTCCTCGACAAGAGCCACAGCTTTTTCATAGAACCTGACCTTGGTCTTCGCAGATTTAAGCCCTGTTACGAGTTCCTTCATAGCCCAATCTTCCGGGTGTTCAAACTCCATCAATCCTGTAGCCTGATAGTAAGGAAGTGCCATGAACCTGAAGACCGGGAGATCGCGAATGTATGCCTCCATATCGCTAACTGTATAATTGTCTTCTTCAGACATCTTGTACAGTTTCGCCAAAGCCGTAGCAGACTTCTGCATTGGAATTCTCTCAAACTGGAGCTTTCTGTTGACGTTGCGTACAACGCTGATGTAGTCTTTGTTTACTTGCTTCATATCTATTAAAATTTGTGTTTGCGAAGATAGAATACGGGCACGAACACAATGTTCGCACCCGTTACAAAGAGTCAACGGCTATTTTTCAAGGAGATTTGAAGCCAATACGTCTGCTGACTGTATGACAATGCAAAGTGGAACCTGGCTTCTTGCAACGTTAAGGTTCGCCTTCTGCTCCGGACTCTGAAATGCAAGATCCCATGCAGTCATATGCCAACGTATGGCAAGAATTTCGTCGACGGTAAGCTTTAGCCCCCACATCTGCAGAGCAATAACCGATTTCTCGCCATGGCCAAGCGGAAGATAGGAGTAGTCGACTTCATATCCAGGAAGTTTGTCCCACTTTCCTTCACTGTTCTTCTTGTATGTAATGGTAGGCTTATAGATATCGGCCTTACATACATCATGTAGCAACGAGGCAATGATTACGCTCTCTGTTGGTATTCTCTCAGACAGTTCCGGTGATATATCAATCATCATATCACGTATCCGTAGTGCAACCTTGCAAACATTCAGTGAGTGTTCAAGCAAACCACCAGGTTGACTAAGATGGAACTTTGTAGAAGCGGGGGCCTCAAAAAAGCCTAGCTTCCCAAGTTCGACAACGACATTTTCAATACCCTCTCTCCTTGTAGAAAGGAGTAACTCAACAAATTCTTTCTTTTTCATCATATCTCATCTATACCGATAAAACGGCAAATTGTAACTAGAATAATTCAGGAAGAGACTGTATGATATCCATGTACTGAGTGACTTCATCAGAAGTGAGACATGGAATCACATCGCTGTTAAATAATGTCGGATATATGATTTGGTAATCATTATCATCTTGATATTTGATTACTGCAAGTTCATATGGCTTTTCTATTGTCGCCAAGGCCCCCGACCCGGTAAGAACAGAAACGCCATACCCGTTTTCGAATCTTATCAAAGCTTTTTGCGTGTCACTTCCCGTAGTACTGCTCTCCGGGACAAATACAAGATCTTGGAAGATTTTCATATGTAGAAATACTAATCTGGCTACAAAGTTTGCACATGGAAGCGAACACATTTTTCGCAGCCTTCATTTCTTAAGGATTCCTTTCATTTCATGACATATATTTCCTAAATTTGTAGTTCACCCCAATTAGCTATGAATCCAACCCGAGTACAAGAATATTACGATGAACTGAAGTTCTATTATGTCAAGCCTGACAGCGATTGGACTGATAAGGCGAAGTCCATGAGGACGATTGCCCACAGATTCTACAATGAGATAGCGGATGTCGACACGACATATCACCTGGCATTGGTGGAATTCTACAAGGGCAATCAGCAGAAGATCGTATCCGATCTCGCATTCAACCTAAAGACACAGCTGAACACCATCGTCCACGAGAACCTCAAGATCGACAAGCAGAGATACATCGCGCTGTATGACTCTCTGGTCAGGCTGATCTACCTGGCCACCGGAGTCATGCCGGATGAGGCTACGCAGGAGTTCATCGGATTCAAGCAGAAGGACATCTGGTCAGACCTCAATGACCAGCAGAAGGCCATTGTCCTGTGCGATGACCAGATCATCTATGTCAATGCCGGTCCGGGAACAGGCAAGACACGTCTGCTCGTCCACAAGCTGATCTGGTACATCCAGACATCGGACGAGAAGGAGAAGATCGTTGCTCTTTCCTATACCAATACGGCTGCGCGTGAATTGGGAGACAGATTCAGGGACCTTGTTTACAACGTCAAGTTGGAGAAGGGATATGACTTCTACAACGGCACGATACATTCGTTCTGCTACAGGATGATAAAGTCGTTCTATGCAAGCAAGGGAGAGGAATACTCGGACATCATCATTGATGATGAGGACATAAAGAACCTGGCGGAAGAGATAAAGATTCAGCTGGAGGATAGATACACCTCCGATGAGATCGCCGCGTGCCTTAAGTCACGCCTCCGTTCAAAGAATCCTCATCTGACGGACATCATCGCAGAGATCAAGAGGAACTACTCGATCATCTCGATCGAGGACATCCTGCTGAAGTTCATTGACGTATGCGGCATGCCGGAATTCCAGCATTGGATAAGCGACAAGCTCACCACGCTTGTCATCGACGAGGCCCAGGACCTCACAAGGCAGAACTACGACATATTCGCGGTCCTTCTGAGGATCATTCCGAACCTGAAGCTGTTCCTCGTAGGTGACCCGAGGCAGAACATATTCAACTTCAACGGCGGCTCATATGAGCACCTTGACGCGTTCCTTAAGATGCACCCTCGCCATACGAAGATGCCTTTGACCATGACATACAGATGTCCGGAGAAGATCACCGAATATCTGAATACCTTCAGGTTCGTGGACTGCGAAAACCATCCGCTGAAGTCCATGTGCACGCACACCGGAGAGGTGAAGGTTTCCGCATATGAGTCGAATGACACCGAGGCGTTTCATGTGCTCCGTAAGATCCAGGAACTGGGAGGATTGAACAAGACAGTCGTGCTGTGCAACAGCATGGCCTACCTGTCTAATTTCATTGACCTCCTTGGCGAATGCCAGATACCGTATAAGGTCTATGGCGGCAAGAAGAAACTGAGGGAGCATGTCAAATTATACAACCACATCCTCAGAGTCATCGACAATGACAACGAGTACAGCATACGCGTCCTCGATAGGGAGTTTGTTCTCAGCCTGAAGAGCTATAGCGGCAAGAATATCGTCGAGCGCTTCTACGCCTCAAGCTTCGGAATGAAGCTGAAGGACATCAAGGAAGGCATCTCCCGTTTGGAACAGGACTTCCATACGGTATCAACTACCGTGATAGATGAGATAATAGGATTGAAGTCGGACACTCCGGAAATCCTTGAAGACTACAGGCAGCTGATGGAGCTCGCGCATCACTACCCGACCATCTCGGATTACCTCATGTCGTTTGCCATCGACAAGGAAACCTTCTCCGGTTTCTATTCGAAGGACTACGTCGAGTGTCAGGTTCCGGTCACAGACCAGTGCCTCACAGTATCGACGATCCACTCAGCAAAGGGACTCGAGTGGGAGAACGTATTCATCCTCGGACTCTCTGCCGGATGCTTCCCGAATGAGAAGTATGCGGGAGATACGCCGGAAAAGCGCAACAAGTTCTTCAGCGATGAAGGGAAGAAGATGTATGTAGCCGTATCAAGGGCGCAGAAGAACCTGTTCCTGTCGTACTCGACCATGACACCTTGGGGAACGATGCAGAAGGCGTCAAGGTTTATTGTTTCGCAAAAATAGTCCGAATAGCGTATGAATAAGAAAGAACTTATAGAGGAAATATCTAAGCAACACTGCATTTCAAAACCACAGGTAAGGATTATCATAACACAGCTACTTCGCACCATATATGATAATTTACAAGAGGGTGACGAAATCACGCTAAGGGATTTCGGAACATTTCATATGGTGACTAATGCCAGCCGGCGAGCATATAATATCTCAACACGCTCTATCACATACCGCCCTGCGACCAAACGCCTCAAGTTTAAGCCGTCAAAAACACTTAGAAAATCCGTAGAAGAGTGGGGCAAGGAAATCGCCCAAATTATTAACGATTCTATAAAAATCGAATACTGTGGCACAGTCTCAATAAATCGATTTCTAGACAACTTTAAGCATGAAACATACCCTTACCTATTGACGCCACGACATGGTGCATCAATATTGAAGCCACAACGGATTTCCCAGAAACCCACAATGGGTTATACCGAGCCAATGATGCTTGAAGGACTCCGGAGACTATGTGAGCAAAACACTGGACTGAGAATAATAGAGAATGTTGGAATTCCGATAAGTGGATACTATAGGCAGTATGTTCCAGATTTCGTCTTGTATCATGAAAGAGCCAATCTTTATATTGATATAGAAATTGACGAACCATATGTTATCGAATCCCGCAAGCCTATACATTATATTAACGGCCGAGATCTTGATAGGGACAAATACATTATAAACAATGGCTGGGTGGTAATACGATACTCCGAAAGACAAGTTTATAAACATTTAGATGACACAATTAAGGACCTTGATAATAAAATCAAGTGGTTAACATATGATGATCCACACCCCACATCTCTCTCATCAGACAAGAGATGGACAGAAGAAGAAGCAAAAAGGCTTGCTGAAGAAAACTATCGAGAAAATTATTTAGACATCACCACTGCAATCAAAGAAAATCTTATTGATGAAAATGATTATGATGAATTGTACGAAGATTCACATCAGTCTGGCGCAGGGATGAGTTTGGAGAGCAGATGGTATAACAGCGATGAAGCCTTGGTTAACCAGATCGATTACATAGTAAATGCTTTACGTCCAAAGTATGTCAGGGTTACTCTTAAGGATTCACGGCAATTTATACTTGATGGAGATTCTGTAAAACTGAACACACATTGGTATAAAAGTATTTCTGGTATATGCTCATACGGAGATACACCCGGAGAACAAAATAAGGGCCCTTGGAAGATTACTGAAATTTCTAAAATAGAGCCATTAGAGTCCCTGTTTACAGACTTTTATTGGGTTCAAGGCAAATCTACCGAGAGCGAGCTTTATAATAAATTAATTGAGGCCTCTTTGGATGGCATTCCCATCTGGATTAAGCTCAAAGATTCCGAAAGAAATGTGCGGCACTTGTACTTAACTGGCAAGAATTGGATAACGACACTACCTAACTACATGGTCCCATTTACCGAAATTGGAGACTTAAAGAATTACTATCTATTGTTCTATCTTCACGGAACAGGCATTGGGGATTATGAAAACATATCATACGAGGCAATACTAGAAATGAAAGTAATAAATTGTACGAAGGACTATCCAACTACAAAAGTTTACGAAGAGTCTTTAAGGACATTAATATGCAAGGAACACAAATATGAGGATGACTGGAAGCGTATAGATTATCTCATCGCAAACAAAGAAAGATTTCTCATAGATGATTCCGTATATCAGGAACTCATAGACAAATACGAATTGGAAAAAGGGAATCTGGATTAATTTATAAACGCACAGGAAGAACTAGGACAAAGGGATACGACAGCTTTATTATGATCACAAGAAAAGAAATAGTTGACTTCTTTAACACAGAAGCGGAGTACGCTACGAAGAATTGGGAGTCGTTTATGGAACTCCCTATCAAGGAACGTGTCCGCAAGCGTAAAGCTATAGAAAACGTCTACCTTGATAAGGAATTCGGTGAGGACTCCATAGAGAACTACCGACTTCTTAAATTGCATATCACCAAGAATCTAGCTGATTTTAAGGAGGGTGATCCCGTGTTACTTCATGCAGAAGGAGCTAAGACTGGCATCAAATGCAACATACACTCTTTTGATAATGAAGACAACATCATAACTATTGAGGTTTTCCCTCGGAATCTCCCTGGGGAATTAAGTACCTATTACGATATACCTTTGTCATTGGATCGTGATTTTGTAGATCTCAGACCGAACGTTTACTCTCATTTCACATCTGTTCTTCCCATGGATACAAATTTTTGGGAGAAGCACATCGTGAATACAAAAGCGAAGCCCACTTTCAGAAATATCGAGGAATGTGAGACAGAACTTGAAGACACGATAACTAATTTCGAATTAGATTTATTACCTAAGCAGCGAGAGGCTGTACTAAGAAGTATGGCCACGGAGGATTATTATATGATACAAGGGCCTCCGGGTACAGGAAAGTCTTTTGTGCTTGCACTGGTTATATTAGAAGAATTACTCTACTTCAAACATAAGATAATTGTTGTGGGGCCGAATCATTTGGCCATAAACAACGCACTGATAAAGGTAGCGGAAACGGCACCTTTCTGTCTGCCGTCTATCGTTAAAGTAGGGCAAGAATATAATGCACCTGCATATAGCATCAATACTCCGGAAGGAGAGGAGATGTCGATTACCAAATTTGCGCACTTGAATGGTGAGGTGGCTAACGCCATGGAAGGTGGGTGGATTATAGGTCTGACACCTCACAGTTTGTACACAAGTAGAGCTCGACGCTTGGAATGCGACACTTTGATTATTGATGAAGCTGGTCAGATGACGATTCCGCTTGCGCTTATGGGAATGATCAAAGCAAAGAAGGTCATCTTTGCTGGTGATTACAAACAATTGTCGCCAATTGTCAGTTCTACAGATGTGCCGGAAATAATGAGTCAGTCAATATTCCAGTGCCTTGCGACTAATGAAAATTGCACTATGCTGGACTTTACCTTCAGGATGTGTGAGCCGATATGCAACTTGGTTTCAGAATTGTTTTATGACGGACAGGTGAAGTCGAGAAACAAAGGGTGTGACGATAAGATTCAATGCAATGATCCGCTATACAGTTTTGACCACCCCATCATACTACGCAACATATCTGACTTAGGCACAATTACTTCAGATGAAGAAGCTGAATTCATATCAAAAACCATCGAGCATTACCTAGAGCTGGGTCTTACTGCGGACAAGATTGCTGTGCTTGCCCCATTCAGGGCACAGGCAGCTAATATCAGAAAGGCTCTACGCAGTAAAACATCAATCAACGAGGATAATCGAAAGAACATTGCGATTGATACTGTTGATAAGATGCAGGGGCAAGAAAGAGACGTCATCATCTTCTCATTGACTGCAGGTGATTCTGCATACATGACAGAGATGGCTGATTTTCTATACAATCCCAACAAACTCAATGTGGCTTTCTCACGAGCAAAGTACAAGCTGATAATTGTCGGAAACCTTGAGAACCTTTCGAAAGTAGACGAATTTAAATTTCCGCATATCAAGAGTCTGCTGAGTTCTCAATATGCGGAAAATTTATAAGCGTCCGCTATCACATATTTTTCAAACAATATAATCTGCCTTTAGAGCATATGCTTATAATTTGCAAGCATGTGCTCTAGCTTATTCATGATATCAGCTTTCACTCTATCAGGTGAAAGAACCATGATTCTTTCACCAAATGAAAACAACGTCGTAATCAATTCAAAATTCCACTTACACTCAATCGTAAGGAAGATCCAATCTTCAGGAACATTAGGATATTCCTCATGCAGTCTGGCCTGTTCTTCAATAGATGGTCTTTTCTGTGTCCAATGAAGTGGTTTTGTTAATATAAATTGTATCTCTCTTGGTGAGCCAGCAAAAATGACTGTTTCAACAGGAGCATCAGAGATATATGTAACTCCGATGATATCATCATAGTGTTCGTCAATATCAATAGGGCAAGGCATAAACTCGATATCTTCGGCCACACTAAATGAAACCATCCTATCAAGGGCGTAGTTGGTGAATCTACCATCTGGCATTCTGCAACAAATCAGGTACCACCTATTATTAAATTGCTTTAAGCGATAAGGACAGACATCAACAGGAAATGATTCTGCTGAAGAGTATGGTTTATACTCAATCCGTATTGGTTGCTTTGATACAATATGCTGAAATAATCCAGCAATCATATTGGAATTCTTTAGATATGGATTATTGCAGAACTGAATTAACTTCTCGTCTTCATATCCTTCAAATTCTCCTGATGCAAGAGCCGATCCACTATCTTTATCCAACTTCAAGCGCATTGTCTCAAGCCACTCAAAGTTTGGCAATCCATCAAATTGGCCGACTGTAGCAAGTACAGAACGAAGCATTGTCCTTTCTTCCTGAGTAAGTTCCTTACTGAATATAGAAAATGACGCATCAGCATAATGAATATATTTCTTGCCATCATAGACCTTTTCGTCATATTCAATACCCCACTCATCCCGTATATCAATGAGATCCTTTTCGACACATCTCTTTGACACAGGAGTGGCCAGATGTTCATTCAGTTTATCTGTAAGTTCTTGGCGAGTATAATACTTCACTCTTGAAGATAGAAGTTCGTCAAGATAACGATATCTTATAAGTGCGTTTTTGTTTGCTGGCATTGTTTATCCGTTAATAATCAGTACAAAGATGTTAAAACACTACGAATGGTATGTTCGCAATAGGGAGAAAATGCTATAATGCAATAAACATAGTAATAACAAAAAAGTTGTGAAATTGCATTTAGACTTATAAGGTAATAAATTCTGTTACCTGGTCTTTGACTAGGAAGTTTTAACGGAATTCTTCATATTTCGAGGCTATAAATACCTGTTTACCTCTATTATCAATCCATGCCCAAGATTTATGATTCCTAACTGATGCTAATCCACAGTGAAACGAATTTACTGACTCATAAATGCACGGAATAACCTCATTCCCAGCCTGATCTACAAATCCCCACTTAAAGTTTCTCTTAACACTTGCGAATCCTTCGTTGAAATGACCTATACAATCATATATACAAGGAAGAATTTCTTTTCTTTCCCTGTCGATGAGTCCGAATTTTCCGCATCTTTCCACTTCAGCAATTCCATCACTGAAATACCTTATACAGTCATATTCACATGGAAGGATCTCATTTCCATCCTTATCGATAAATCCACATTTGCCATATTTCTTAACTTTTGCAAATCCTTCGTAGAAGGTATCAACTGACTCATAAATGCATGGGACTATTTCTTTTCCGATCTTGTCGACAAAGCCCCACTTTCCTTCTTTCTGAACCTTAGCTAGTCCATCACAGAAAAGATAAACAGACTCATAAATGCAAAGGATAATCTCTTTTCCGGTCTTGTCGATAATGCCCCACTTTCCTCCTTTCTGGGCCTTAACTAGTCCATCACAAAAATCCCCAACAGACTCATACATGGTAGGAATAATCTCATTCCCTTCCTTATCTACAAATCCCCATTGGCCGTTTATCTTAACACCTACTAATCCTTCACTAAATGAATTTACTGACTCATAAATGCAAGGAATAATCTCATTCCCTTCCTTATCTACAAATCCCCATTGACCATTTCTCTTAACCCCAGCTAATCCTTCGCTAAAAGAATGCACGGACTCATAAATATATGGAATAGCCTTATCTCTTTTCATATCAATAAATCCCCATCGACCATTCCTCTTAACTCCGGCTAATCCCTCACTAAATGAATCAACTGACTCATAAATGCAAGAACTAACTTTCTTTCCTGTCATGTCGACAAATCCATATTTTCTATGTTTCTCAACTTTTGCTATCCCGTTAATAAAACTTCCAATATCATCATATACGCAAGAGAGAATCTCTTGTCCTACCTTGTCAATATGTCCATATTTCTCGTCTTTCATCACTTTTGCGATTCCATCTCTGAAAGAATATATAACATCATATACACAAGGTACTATTTCTTTTCCGGTCCTGTCAATGAGACCAGATTTCCTAGATTTATTCACTTCAGCGATTCCTTCACGAAAAGACCATATACGCTCATACATGCATGGAGTAACATTTTTTCCAGTCTTATCAATCAGGCCCCAGCCTCCATTTTTCACAACATACGAAAGTCCGTCCTCAAAAAAACCCACAGAGTCATATCTGCAAGGAATAACAATCATTCCTATCTTGTTAACAAATCCCCAATTCTCATGAATCTTAACCCCAGCATATCCTTCTGAGAAAGAACATACTGAGTCATATATGCAAGGAATAACTTCTTTTCCTGTCTTGTCAATAAAGCCCCATTTACCTTCTTTCTGAGCCTTAGCTAACCCATCACAAAAGGAACCAACAGAGTCATAAAAATATGGAACAAGAATCTTGTGAATTTTCTCGGTTCTATCTTTTTTAACTACTATAAATCCATCTTGAGAATTATCTTTCATATCCGCAAATAGGTCCTCGACGTCATGTATACAAGAAATTAGTTCTCGGCCAGTTTCATCGACACAGCCATACTTACCATCTTTTTCAATATAAGCTACACCATCATAGAAAGTTCCTATAAGATCATACATACAAGGTATAACCAAGTTTCCAACCTTATCTATCAATCCCCATTTGTCATAATTCTTAACTACAGCTAATCCCTTGTTAAAACTTTTAACTAAATCATATATGCAAGGAATGACTTCTTTACCAAATTTATCGATAAAACCCCACTTGCCATCATTCATGACAGCAGCTAATTCCTCTTTAAAATCAGAGATGTAATCATACATACAAGATGAACAGTATATATATCCCCATTTACCATCTTTCTGAGCTTGCGCAAATCCGTTGCTTTCCAAGTGAATAAAATCATAAATGGGTGGGATTACTTCCTCTCCTGTCTTTTTGAGATAGCCCCACTTACCATCTATTTTAACACAAGTTAGATCGTATTTTTTCTCATAGCCGAGGCACTGATATTTGCACGGAATAATTTCTTCGCCATTCTTATCTATAACTCCCAATTTGCCGTCTTTCTCAACTCTCGTTAGCCCATCACAAAAAGCACAGTACTCATTATATAAATTTCCTTTTTTGTCGATATATCTTATTTGACCATTTAGCTTCACCAGATCAAATCCATCTCGAAATCCACCTCGAAAAAGCCCAACACCCTCGTAAATGCAAGGAATAATCTCATTTCCATCAGAATCTATAAATCCCCATTTGCCAGAACTCTTAACTCTTGCCAATCCTTCTCTAAACGAATATACTGACTCATATATACAAGAAAAAACTTTTGTCCTATTCTTATCTATAAATCCCCATTTATCGTTTATCTGCACTTGGGGATAATCATCTTTAATATCACATATTTCAACTTGTTCATAAATACACGGTATGATTTCCTTTCCATCCTTGCCAAAGACGCCCCATTTATCATCCTTACCTACCTTTACTAAACCCTCTTCTAGAAAGCAATAATCATATATACAAGGAATCACCTCGACACCATCCTTATCTATATATCCACGCTTGTCATCTTTGATTACATATGCAATGCCATCATTAAAATTAAAAATGCTGTCATACATACACGATGATTTATATGCGTATCCACGTTTCCCTTCTTTTATAACCTGAACTACTCCGTTTTTATAATTACACACATTGTCATATATGCATGGAATGATTACTCGTCCATTCTTATCTATACACCCCCACTTGCCATCTTTTTTAATTCCCGAGATGCCGTTTTTAAAATCCTCGATTGTGTCATATATACAAGGAACTATCTCTTTACCATCCAGGTTTATAATTCCACATTTTTTATCAATATAAACGCGCGATAATCCGCAGGAATCTGATTCCCAGACTTCATCATATATACAAGGGCCTACCTCATTAAGAATATTATCGAATACGCCAATTTTACCATCCCTATAAACACTTATTTCTCCATACATAGAGTCAACTATTCGATCGTATATACAAGGTATGATTACTTCACCATTACGTGCACAGCCTTCTTTGCCATCTATCATTATTTTTATCATGTTGTGTCCAAGACGTCCTTGATAAAAATCAAAAACAGATTTATTTCCTAAAATTTTCTTCCACCCTTCATATTTTTCTGAGCTGCGACGTTCTGCTTCTTTTGCAAGAATGATTGGTGCATTCACGTCATTGAAATCCAAATTAACATCTTGCTCCTCACTTACTCCTCTAAAAAGATTTATTATCAAGATACTGCTGTATCTCGGATTAATAAATTTCGCGAGATATGGGCCTTCATTTTGCACTACAAAGCGAAATGCTGTATTACTATTGCCAACGATATGGCCTTGGAACTTGCCATCATAATAGAAATGGCAATCGTCTGTTGAGTATATGTTAAACACTGATTTCATGGAATATGCTGACTAGTTTAGAATCGGACAAATATCTTAATGTTATTTTAAGCCGTTATGTTGAAAACAGGTAACCCTGTTAATAGGATCTATAGTTATAAACAAAAGAACATTATTCTTCGGCGTATTTTTTCTTAATTCATCGACTATAGATACTTGTTGGATAAAGGGAGAGTGATAGATTAACCGTATTTCCCAATATTTCCCTTCATTATTGGTTTCCCAAACATTTACATTAACTTGCCCATTATAAACATATTCTTGTACTATATATGCTTTATCGAAATCAGCGAAAGCTTGACCTGCCATCATGGCATTGAAATAATCATTTAAGGGTTTGTTAATTTCTAATTCGTTCTCAAGTAGTTTTTCATAACCGATTGAATCAAAAATTGTATAATCTTTAGCACGTATCATAATATTAGTTTTAGAAATTTTTCTTTTGTATAGAGGGGGGACATACTGTACCTTAATTTGCATAAAAGAGGAGCTTACAATGGTATTAATTGCTATGAATGCTTTAATCTGTATTTAATAAATCTTTATCTATGTATTGACAAGTAATTATAGAATACTATTACGGAAAGCTTTGAGAATCATTATAATAAAACCATAATTGGCATCATCTTCAAGGTTTTTCCAATATTCTGAACTAGCGCTTGAAACCTTAGAGTCTCTGTGATTATTGTCGTTCCTTATATTTATGATTGAAGCAATGTTTGAAGCTTGCGCCATCACTAGCTGAGTGTTTCCTGTACAAATGGCCCATGCCCAAATCTTGCTCCATAGTGACTTCACTTTAGCATACGAAATCTTAGAAAGTCCAGAAGAAGTATTTCTGAAGAAATCCTTATTGCAATCTATGTCAATGGCATATTTGCCTGTGGGACTTACTGGTAAGTGGCACATGAAAGCAGCCGGATTCGATAAAATCTTGTGATGGATATCAATATTCGACAAATAGAAGTTTACTATATTTTCAATCTGAAGATTAACATAGTTGAAATAGCTGACAACATCATCAACTGATCGATACCATAACATCCATGCATGGTCATCAATAAGTTGATTTCTAAGTTTCGCATCAGCTATATCCTTATAGTACCTTCTTGCCTTCTTCTTGAATCTTTCGCGTTGAAGACGCAGATATGAGCTAAGTTGTTCATCACTATATTGCTGGATTTGTTCAGCACCCACTAAAGTACGAAGCCCGGCAACGAATTCCTCGTTACCAGGTTGCCGAACTAGGGCATCAATAAATGACAGAAGTTTCTTTAACTCTTCTTTGTTTTGTCCCATTTTTCTAATGTTTTAAAATCAAACTCAGACGAAACAAAAGCTGCGAGTGCTGCATCAAGGTTCAACATCTCATTCATAGTAGCCTCGTCTTGACTGGTTTCGTATGAATCTATATCCCCTAGAACTTGATCATCATGATTAAATTCATCAATGCTCTCTATAATATCATCTACATAATCACTTACAGACTTATCAAGTGTCGTTGTTCCCTCCATTTCATGATTAGCCTTAATCTTATATTCATCCTTATAGGCACCCTTATGATCATTAGCCATCTTACCTACTGTAATCAGCCAAAACTGATGGTTACCTCTTCTGCATAGAGATATATAGAAACGCTTCTTGATGCTTGCTAACG
Organism: Candidatus Cryptobacteroides sp.; assembly: GCA_045646785.1. GTDB lineage: Bacteria > Bacteroidota > Bacteroidia > Bacteroidales > UBA932 > Cryptobacteroides. Next base: position 75,105 of record JAZRLI010000054.1, read on the forward strand.
TCTCATCTTTCGGTTCCGCCAAGTACTTGTCAATAGTGCTATCGCATCGAATATTCACAGACACAAGTTGGACATTGCCATCTATGATACAAGAAGCAGTAGTTTTGGATTTTCCAATACTATTAGTATTCGACTTGTACTTGAATTCTACACAAGTGTTGAATAATTGTTCAAACTCATTCAACTTGTAAGACACATCGTAGGTAAGGTTTGTTTCCAGAACCTCCTTGCCTTTAGGAGAAAGTGCTCCGAAGCGTTCCGCCAACCTGCAATATGTGGTTGAGTCGCTACCCATAACCATACGGATAAATAAAAGTTTACCTGCGATTATAGTCTCCATCTGAGGCATACCTTTCTTTCTTGGTCTATATGCCTTAGTGTTAATATATCGAGAGAAGAATTTAGAATAAGCCTGCTCATAGCCATAACGCTCCCAGATATATAGCAGATTACGAATATCCCTCATGTATTCTCTCACGATGTTTACCTTCTCATTAACAACAAGACCGGTAACCTCTTGCCTCTGATTCTTCTTTTGGAGCCTAGTCTTCTTGTCATTTATTGCAAAATGCTGATCAGTTATAATCCTCCTAAATTCAGTCATGAACTCGCTATCTTCCTGGAAGACATTATAGTCGCTACTGAAAGTGATGTCATCTGCATAGCGTGTGTAAGAAATATTGAAACGCCTTGCAAGACCGGAAAGTCTCCTATCTAATTGTCGACAGACTATATTCGTTAAGATTGGTGAACATGGCGATCCCTGAGGAAGAACGCCATTACCGGCATTGTCCCGCATACAACACAATCCAGCTATCACAGATGCTAACTCCTTATTGAATGAAAAAGGTTTCATCTGCAGGACTTTCCAAATACGAGCTTGATGTATACTTGGAAAGAAATCTCTCAAGTCTGTATTGAATACATAGTTCTTTCTAACGTGAACTCTGGCATTATCCACAATCGAACGGCCAGGAACGAATCCCATAGCCACATCAGAAGGATCATACAAAGCTTGAAAAACAACATTCAGGTAAGTGAGCATAGACTTCAATCCCTTTACAGGTGCGGATATATCGCGAACTCCACCTGATTTTTTGGGTATAGTGAAGTGCTTGTATCGCTTTTGAGGATCTCTGTTAGGATTACAGTAGTAGTTAAGAAGACTTATCTTAAACGGGTGATAGTTCTCACCAAGATCTTGCTTCTTGATGGTATTCAGTAATTTAAGGAGATCATTCTTGGTCTCCATTTTTCTTACTTTCTCTACTATCTGCTGTTTTGTCATAGGCTGATTTATAAAGCGTTCAGACATATCGGAATCTTTTTTCTTTGTATACAGGTAACTTGTTACCGTCATAACTCACTTAATAACATCACACTTAATATTAATAAGTACATTACGAATGTAATATATATCGAGATTGCAGTGGAACGCAGTGGAGATGAAATCTCCTGTAACGCTGCGACATTGCATATCCAGGCACGCCTGGACACCTTTCGAATACAAAAGGCTAAAAATCAAAATCGATTCCGATATGTTAAAGAACGCAGATTGTAAAGTTAATTCTATTTTAGTGTATATCCAAGCAACCAAAAGTAAAACGTCCTAGACATACCGGATTAGTTTTCTTTGTATACTCAACACTCCAGCGAAAGATGGTGTGTTGTTGGATTGGGATGTAAATCACAATCTATATAATACATTACAAACCTGTAATATATATTGAGATTACAATGTAACGAACGTGGAGTTGGAATCTCGCTGTAACGCCGATACATTGCATATCCAGAAAAGACTGGATGCCATTCGAATGCGATTGGCCAAAGTCAAAATTTGTCCGGTATGTCAAAGAACGTCAGACCTTGTGGATGGAAATCTTACATGGCAAAGGTAAGATCCTATTGCGAACTATATGTTCGACAGATTAATGATTAACTAGTCGATATTCCAATATGCATCAGGCTCGCCATCGAGTGCATCGTTAATCATCTGGTCACTCCAACCTTCTACATCCTGAACATAGGTTCCATTGTACTGATCGTAAGTCTCATCGTCATCGTAGTATCCCATGGCAATTCATTTTAAGGAGTTAAACATCATTACAAAGACAAAGGTAAGGCGCTGCCGCGAATCCTATTTTCGCCATAGCGCCTTACCTTTAAATGAGGAATCTTCTTAATACTAATATGTTGCCATTATTGCTTCTTCCATTCTATGTAATCCTTTAACAATAGAGTACTAATCTGCTCATCTGAACTAGATGCATAATCAGTTAAACTCACAACCGATGTATTGGCTACGTTGGATATTGATTTTGTAATATTGTCAAAAGAGCCACCATAGACAATAATTTGCCAGAAGACATTGCTTCTATTCTGCATTGCTGATACAGCATTGGATATTGAACCATAATCATCATCTGTAAAGATAATGACTAAAGCATTATCTTCTATAGAAGTATTTGCCGCCTCGACAAACTTCATGAGATTAGTTCCTTCATTCTTACAAAGCACCTTATCTATTTTGGAAATAGAATCAACTCCGACATTACCCATAAATTGAGAGTTATTTCCAAAAGTCCATAATGACACCTCCTTTGAATCCGTAATAGCTAACGATACAGACAATGCCTTTTTCGAAATATTATGTACGTGCCCCGCCTTATATGTACTTTCCATCGAACCAGACACATCAAGTACCATAAACAAGTTAGATGCCTTAACCTTTTCTACCACTTGTTGAGTAGCACGTGAAACTGATGCTACTAACTTTGGTAAGGTTACCATTGACGCTTGATGGGCATTTGTGGTGACACTGCTTGTATTATTTGTAGCAGCGGAAGAAGCATGAACTTCTGACGGCGTTATAGACTTGTTTTCCACCAAGGCTACTATTGTATCATGCATAGCAATAGACTCATCTACGGCCTTAAACGCATCCGCATAAGTCCTCTTTGCTTCAGGATTAATCTTTTCCAAATAATCCGGGTTTAGTGTTGAGGCCTTCTGAAGAGCTGTAATCTTATCTCGTTCTAATGGTGTCTCACGAGCCTCTGCATCTAGTTCCTCTGTAACATACTGTCTAAACGCACTCCTATCATATTCAGGGCGTTCTGGAACAAACTCAGGCATTTCTTTGATACACTTATGTTCCGCGTTTTGAAGCAGTGTATTGAACTCATCTGCAAACGCATCAATAGCATCAAAGTCATTACGTATTATTGTTATATTTTCATAGTTCTTCGCAGAAAAACGAGTCCAATTATATGAACCATTCACGACTATATTGTCATCAATAATACAGAACTTATGGTGCAATAAGTGAGGATATTCAATGAGACTTACCTCCACACCCGCCTGAATCAAATCATTAAGATTCAAACAATAGCCACCATTATTAGTAAGGTCATTATTTGTAATCAGTTGAACATTGACTCCACTAGCAGCTATTTCTTTTACTTGCTTAAAGAGCGAATAGTTTGTGAACCAAGACACCGCAATTTTCAAACTCTTCTTTGCAAGGGTAAGAACACTTTGCAATTCTTTCTGAATATCTTCATTAAAAATCACTTGTACGCTTGACGGTACCGACTTTTCTAAGGCAGAAGTGATCTCTAAATCAGGTAACATCAATGGGGCCTCATTTGGTAACGCACTTATTGAAGCTTCGGTATGCATTGTTACTAGACATGCAGGATTATCCAATACGTTTGCAGTCGCAAGCTTGAGTTTGTACTTATTAGTCCAACTTTGGCACATTTTTCGTTCCAAATCCGGGATAATATTAGGCAAGAAACTTCGGTTGTACTTTATAATTTCCAAAGCTTCATCATATTCATCATCGTTATCAATGTATAGATAATTTAGATAGACGTCTTCTATAATCTCTTTCAAATAATAGCGATCCGCTTTTATTTTCGACTCAGCAACACTTTTAAGACGTTTAAGATGAACCTCGTCTGTGCTTAACACTTCTTCACCGTTATCATTATAGTCAATATCGAGATTACATTCACGTATATTAGCAATAACCGACCAAGGGGCGGCATTCTGGAAAATTATCTTAGAACCTCTCGGCACTACTAATGTGGCATTGTCAGAGAGACCACGAAAGGCATTCAAAGGAAGTCTAATGGGACAACTTGAGAAATATCTTATTTTAACGTCATCTTTAGTATTTTGAAACGCTCCATCATCAATTCTACTAAGTGTAGAGAAGAATTCAAAGATATCCGTTTGGTTACAATAGTTAAACGCAGAGATACCAAGGTTTTTAAGAGATTCAAAAGAAACTAATGAAGGGATAATATCCTTCGCAATATTTGCGATAGCATTGTCGCCTATTTCCGTTACACCATTGTAAGGGAAAATAAATTTCTTAATATCAGATTCTCTAAAGCACTCATTTGGGAGAAGGCTTATTTGAGTTGACAATTTTAGGGATTCTCTAATAACTGTATTTTTGAAACACCCAGACCCAATAGCTTTAACGCTATTGGGTATTACTAATTTCTCTAAAGAGGATGAACAAAACGCTTTCTCGCCTATATATTTGACAGTAGGAGGAATTATGATTGTTTTAAGGGACCTACACCTATAGAAGCAATAGTCACCGATACGTTTCACTGTGTTTGGAATGATTACTTTACCTGTTTTAGCATTGGGACAAAACAAAATCTCTGTCATGTCATAAGTATAAAGTATTCCATCGACAGCTTTATATTTGGTGTTCTTCTCGTCGACATTTATTGATGTTAACTTATCACATTCTGCAACATTATCCACAAAGAATTCTTCGATTAGTGGAGGAATTGTTATTGCTGTCAATGTATACGGGAAGTTAGAATGCCCCATCTTTTCAAGTGATGTGGGGAGAGTTATGCCTGAAATTTTAGAATTCCTAAAGCAAGAATTACCAATAACTTCTAAGGTCTCAGGTAAGGATATACCATAAATTGAAGACTTGCTTAAACAATTATCTCCGAGCTCTGTTATACCTTGACCTATACTATACGTAACTTCCTCATCGGAACAATCCCTTGCTGCACAGCCATTTACAACTCCTTTACCACTCACGACATGTGACCTGCTACGATATTTTCGTCCCGATCGTATAAAAGTAGTAAAATCATCATAATTATCCGATGATTCTAGGCCACAATTGTATGAATATTTTGCCATAATATATAAATTTATTAGTAATATTATCTTTTTCCTAATTTAAGTAGATTCCAGGAATTACCTCACCTCCAACCAAAACGCCTTCCACTTGCCATTACCGGAATAAACAGCCTTGCCATGAACCCAACAAGTTTCTTCAATACCATGCTTCTCCAACAGAGCAGAAGGTACAAAAAAGTCATTGACGAAGGCAAATTTAGGGCGATTTATAATGTGACCGTTATCGTCAAGGTCATCTTCATCAATATAACCGTCTTTGAAAGTATCCCGATAATTGATCTTTAAATATCCTGAAAAATCGCAAACGAGATGCGGATTCTCCTCTGTCGTTGTTTCCACCTTCAGAACCTCGACAATTTTACTTCCAGGTCCGACAGACTTGATATCCTTCCTTTCCCTTTCATAGTAATATATGCGCAACAGGTCACCAACTGCTGGCCTTATCTTGGTCTTATCGTAATGGATCACTCCTGAAGGTCGGTTATAACCCAGCACGAAATGGAAAAGTCGTTTCTTGTCATTGACTCCGTCAACTGCAACAATTGCAGTCTGGAAATGGCCTACAGCCTTACTTTCATCGCACTTCTTCATGCAATAGATATCAGTCAGATACTTACTGTTGACCCATCTGCCATATTTCCGGAAGCTGACATAATCGCCTTTTGAAAATTCCTTCCTATCATAACGCTCATATATAAGACTGGAATTCTGGCTATATATATGATATACCTTCTTATCTTCGTTTATATATTGGATGAAACCATACCGAACAGGAAGTGCTGACCAATCAGGCAGATTCGAACGCTTAACCATTAATGGTACTTCCTTATCCATTCCTAGCAGATATATTCTGAATGACCACACTTGGCCAAGTTTTGCTTTTTTAAGCTGTGGAAATTTACGGATATTCACCACTAACTCCCTTCCCTCACCATTGCTATACTTCTGACGTCTCTTACCATCTGAAGTTGTCCAATCATCTACCAGAACAAGATCCCAATAAGATTCATCAGAATATGCATATTCTTCAGCATGTGGGAGATATTCATAGTACAGGGCTCTATTATTTTCAGGCAACGCGCCTACTTGCCCGCATGCGTTCTCAAGACTATAGACCCTCTGTTTGATCGACCACCCCTTTGCTGTATAGTGGTCTTTGTGAAGTTTTATCTCATATGCCGCCGCTTCTGTTTTGCCCAGATTAATAAGCTGCTCGGCAAGGTCAAGGCGAATCTGCCCAAGGAAATCTTCATTCCTTTCCATCAAGATGGCTTTGCATAACATGCCGATCTTGACATCGGGTTCTGACACACAATCAGCAAACTCGCTCCACACATAATACTTGTCACCCAGTCTAAGGGTCAAGTCCTTATATATTTCGCTTGCCTCAGACACTCGCCCGGCTCTATGCAGAAGCATTGCTTTTGTACGAATCGTCCAATCGTCATCAGGATTTTTGGAAACGGCTGTACCATAGGCCTCAATCAGCCATGAGAAATCTCCGGCTGTATCTGCATTAAAGCTACTTAAGGCATCAGCAGCTCTTTTCAATGCCTTAAGAGCAAGTGACTTGTATGTATCTCCATTTTCATTTCTTTCCTCTTTCCAATCTTCCTCACGAAGATATGCCGGATTCCACTTCCTGAAAAATTCATAGAATCTATATTGGTTTGCATCCTTCATCGACCGCTCCGCCAGACTGAGAATCTTTGAGTGAGATAACGAGGCTTCATACTGCGCATACGAAGACAGATAAACATCGAACTGACGCCAAAGTTCATCGTACTTGTTTTCTTTCAGAAGATTGTAAAGATTCCAGAAAGAACCCTCACGCAGCATTTCAACAAATTCTGTCTTTCCAGTAGGCAACAGTTCAATGAATTCATTCACCTCCTCCTGCGAGTAGTTGACCACCTCACGGGAAATTCTTTTCATAAGAGATGGAATGGTTTTCCCATCCTGCGCCAAGGAATCTATAAAGTCGCTATCGGTAATGTATTGAGGCCCCCAAAGCTTCAAAAACGAAATAAGTTTAAATGCCGTATCACGCTTTGAGTAGTTAAGAGCAAAATTCAAAATCTGTGAATGCAGATTAGACGGGCGAGGATTCGTCAGTTGGATATAGTCTCTGAGTATACTCCTGGCCTGTGCAGATGTCAAAGTCTGAATATTATCCTTAAGATACCTATATATGACCCAGCCATAGTTCTCATGACAGTCAGATATCATATGCCCCTCACGAGCTAGTTCTGACATAATTTCATATGCCTGTGTTGTCTGTCCATTCCGGCTCAAATCATTTGCCTGATTTATCTTGTCGAAAAACGGGTCCAGCTTGACTTTCAGAGATTTAATGACCTTTATGATAGTATTAGTAAAATCATCATATGGATCCTCAAAATCCAAGGAGGAGAGTTTCGACATCCACTCTTGTGCCATTGGGAGATTGCCATTAGCAAGTTCTCTCTTGCACAAATCTATCAATGTCCATGCATAGGCCTTCTTTATATCCTCATCATCCGGATTATTATCATATAACTTTGAAGCATATTGGTATGCCTGATCAATCTCACCTTCCTTGCGAAGGGAATAGACTTGCGCTGTGGGCCTTGGAGTATAGTTATCGTAGTAATAGCTCATTTAGGAAATCTTAAGACATGTAAATATACTAAAAATCGGTATATTTGTTACACATAAAGAGGAATACCATGACATTGACAAGCCAACAACAGTCAGCTTTGAATGAAATAATTTCATTTATCGAGAGCACCGACCCTAATGACAAAGTCTTCATTTTATCAGGTTATGCCGGTACCGGTAAGACCACAATAATTAAGGAGATACTGAAATCTTGTGCCGATAAAAAAGATGATTGTCCCAGCATACGCCTGATGGCTCCAACAGGCAAAGCGGCAAAGGTACTGAGGGAAAGGACGGGATTCAAGGATGCCTGCACTATACATAGCGGCATCTTCAGCCAGAATCCGATTGTTGTAAATCAAGAAGATGACGACGTCGCCACTAGCGAAGTCAAAATTGTCTTTCCGCTTGACGAGGCCATGGCGCGCAGTATAGGTTGGCTTTGCATTATAGACGAGGCATCGATGGTCAGTTCCAAAGACACATATAACGAAGATCTGATCTTTGGTACCGGCAATATGCTTAACGACATCTTGTCTTATGTCAATCTTAACAAAGCAAGTAAAGTAATATTTATCGGCGACCCGGCACAGCTTCCACCTGTAGGAGACAATACATCCAATGCATTGAATCCTGAGTGGTTTGTCACAAATAGATATTCGCCAAGACGTGCTGTCCTTACAGATGTTGTACGACAGGTGAAGGATAGCATAATCTTGAATAACTCATTAAAGATCAGAGACCTTCTAGAATCAGGGGCAAGGAACAACCTACAATTCGAAACAAGACAAGGCGAAGTGGAAGAAATGGGCGTTGAAACCCTCATTGACACTTTTCACGAGAATTGGATTAACGGTGATAAAGGAGCAATCATAACATATTCCAACTCAGTCGCTTACTCATACAATTTAAGAATTCGCGAGAAATTAGGCTTGAGTCATTCGCTTTTGAGCGAGGGTGACAAACTCATGGTTGTGCACAACAATTATTCAGACGGTTGCGTATTTTATAATGGCGACAATATCGATATAGCCCATGTATATCCGGGCACAGAGACTTTCAAGATAAGACTCAAAAAGAAGGTCAATGATACTGTCTCGGAAGTCACTGTTGAACTGGAGTTCATACATGCTATAATCATAGATGAACGCGGCGAGAAGTTTCCCCGCAAATTACTCACCAACCTCCTGAAATCGAACAAAGCCTCTCTTTCTCCAGATGAACAAAGAGCCTTATATGTTCATGTCTGCATGAGACATCCTGGCATCAAGGACAAGACAGAAATAACCAACATTCTGCGGGAAGACGAATATTTCAACGCATTGAGGGTCAAGTACGGTTATGCCATCACTTGTCACAAGGCACAAGGTAGTGAATGGAGGATAGGTTATATAGACTACGCATCACACAAAGGCTTCTCAGACGATGCGTTAAGATGGACATACACAGCGACAACTCGAGCAAAGGAGAAAATCTATGGAGTCGGCATACCAAATATAACACCTATCAGCAAATTGAATGTCGACACGAGAATATCCAAGTTGACTAAGACTCCTGATGGATTCTATCCTAAGGGGATCATGGTTCCAGAAACTCCATTCCATATATCAAGTGTCATGGCACCTGTTAAAATGAAGTATTGGCTCACCACTGAAGCACTTTCAGAAAAAGGATACAACCTTTCCGATGTTCAGAGTGCCAAATGGAGAGAATCTTACTTCATTGACGGATGCAGATACGATGCGACTTATAATGGTCAAGGAGTTTTTAAGAGATTCATTCCTGTCAACAACTGTAGCCAAGAGGTGTTGGACATATTAAATCAGACAGGTAAAATCACATTCCCATTTGATTACCAGCCCGAAGAAGAGCATCTGGCTGTTCTCCACCAGCACTTAAGCTGCTTATGTGAAAAGTATGGTATCTGCATATCAAATGTAATCATGACAACGCCGTATTGTGTCCGCTACTTCGTTATCACCGAAGACTTCGAATATGCATTTGTCGATCTATGGTTCAATGCCAACTGCATCTGGACACGAGCAATAGCATCATCATCTCTTGGCGAGAACGACGATGCTCTTAAATTGCTCTTAAATGAGTTGTAGCAGAGATTAAACTATCCTTACCCTTCTATCTCACTGACCGAAGCATCTATTCCAATAAAGAATAATTTGTCGCCGATTTTTGCGTTATAGTGGGAATTGCCTATTCGTGTTAAGTATGGTGAATACTCATCAAACTCAGGTTTTACGACAAAGTTGCCCTGTTTATCAACAACTCCATACTTACCATTGATCTTCACGACTGCAAATGGATATGAGAGGTTAAAATCATACGCTTTCTCAAATTGACACGGAATCGCAACAGTATTGGGAGAGAATGCTGAAACATAGCCATACTTGTCTCCGATTCTAACGGCAGCCATGCCATTATGAAACGAATTTGCCGAATCAAACTTAAAGTCAGTACAAGGATAATTGAAGCGCTTCATATTGATGAAGCCATACTTATTGTCAAATTTAACCTTAGCAAATCCCTCATTGACCATTGAACATTCCTGATACTTCGGTTCTACAACCTCTGTAAGACTAAGGTCCACATAGCCCCAGTTATTGCTCCTGCGAATCGCAGCATATCCCTCACTGAAGTCATCATGACCATCATAGGCATATGACAGCACCTGATCGGTTATATCAGTTATCTTATCACCTTGCAACTCCAGAACAAAGCCCATAAGATTGACATTGCTAGGCCATGAACGTATGATCGGTTTACCTTCCTCTGTATGTATTGTAAACCTCATTGTGATTTTTTCACTTGCCATAATATTTTTGATTTAAAGTTATATATACCTCGACAACCACTCTCCCCACCTTCCGATTCTCTCGTATGTCAACTTACTGCATAACCAGTCGGTGAAGCGTCCCCACTTTCTGTACAGAAAATTGAACATCAGATAAGCCGGCACCTGCGAAGACGCTCGTGGAATCCTTCTGATGATGTTCTTGAAACTATACACCTGATCATATATCCACAGATATCCGGCATATAGCTCTTCCTGAGTCATATTCTTAGGCTGCATCACGACATGGGCTGTATCATAGAGGCCAAGGTCTCGCGTCAGCAATCTACCCTCGCTCTCCATCTGCTTATGCAGGGCCGTTCCCGGGTATGGTGTGAGAATATGAGATGTGACAGTCTCTATCCTATTCCTTACAATCCAGTCCAGCGTTGCCTGGAATGTTTCCTTGGTATCGCTGTCAAGACCGAAAACGAAGCTTGCATTGATCATTATTCCGCGCTTGTGGATTTCCTCGACCGCATATTCGTATTTAGCGACATCGTTCTGCACCTTGTGGACGCCACTGACTGATGAGGGGTTGATGCTTTCAAAACCAATGAATAGACCCTTGCATCCCGAATCCTTCATTTCATCCAGCAAGCCAGGGATATTCACAACGTTTATAGACACGGCTGCATTCCAACGGATACCTGATTTCTTC
>JAZRLI010000055.1:0-4548 GCA_045646785.1 Candidatus Cryptobacteroides sp.
CCACCTCTTCCCATTCCGAACAGAGAAGTTAAGCTCACCATCGCCGATGGTACTGCCCCACCAGGTGGGAGAGTAGGTAGCTGCCACTTTCTTATACAAGTCCCTGACATCATCGATGTCGGGGACTTTTGATTTATATACCCTACAAGAGAATACTGAATAAAAAAAGAGGAGTTTAGAACTCCTCTCTTATGTTGTAATGATTTCTTTCGTTGCTGTTGCGTGATATCATCTCGCATATGAATCCTGACAGGAACAATTGGAATCCCAGGATGACCGCCACAAGTGCAAGATAGAAAAGCGGCTGTTCGGTAACAGGACGGTAGATCAAGTGATTTGCCTGCTGTATGAGCTTTTCTGCGATGATCCATACTGCGAGTATTCCACCTGCCAGGAACATGATGATTCCTGTGAATCCGAAGAAATGCATAGGCTTCTTGCCGAATGTGCTGAGGAACCAGAGTGAGATCAGGTCAAGGAATCCGTTCACGAACCTCTCGAGTCCGAACTTGCTTACTCCGTATTTTCTCTTCTGGTGCTGTACCGGCTTCTCTGTAATCCTTCCGAAACCGGCATTCTTTGCGAGGTATGGAATGTATCTGTGCATTTCTCCATATACCTCTATGTTCTTTACAACTTCATTCCTGTAGGCCTTGAGACCGCAGTTCATGTCGTGGAGCTTGATGCCGGTGATCTTTCTTGCAGTCCAGTTGTAGAGCTTGGAAGGAAGGTTCTTTGTGAGCTTGTTGTCGAATCTCTGCTTCTTCCATCCCGACACGATGTCATAACCATCTTCTGTCACCATCCTGTACATTTCCGGAATCTCCTCAGGTGAATCCTGAAGGTCTGCATCCATTGTCACAACCACGCGTCCCTCCGCTGCCTTGAATCCCTGGAACAGGGCTGCAGACTTGCCGTAGTTTCTTCTGAATGAAATGCCTCTTATGTTCTCATTCCTTGCCGAAAGCGTCTTGACGATGTTCCATGAACCGTCAGTGCTTCCGTCGTCTACCATTATGATCTCATAACGGTATCCTTCCCTGGCCATTACAGTCTCGATCCAGCTTACCAGTTCCGGCAGTGACTCCTCTTCATTATATAATGATATTACAATCGAAAGGTCTTTTGTATAATCCATGGCTTTTACTGCTCATTTGGTTTATAATCTGCGAACGGATCATTCTTGGGAATGTTGCGCGAAAGAATGAATGAAAGAACCGTTCCATAAAGGAAACAGTAGATCAGATTTGAGAAGAATGTGATCTGCGGAAGGTTCTCGAGATATTTTCCGACCACGTTCTGTGTGTTGGAATCCATCATCGGAGCCATTTCCTGCATTATTGCATCCATCTGACCTTCAAAGAGTTCCGGAGATATGAACGCAACGTTTGCAAATGCGAAAGCCGAATAAACAAGCGCAGAAAGAAGGGCAGTAGTCACTCCCATGCGGAAGGTGTTCAAGTTGGTCACACCTTCATTTTCGGCTGCAAACTTCTTCATGAAGAACATCATCAAAGCGATGCATCCTACGAACTTTGCCACCCAAAGAAGGAGGGTCAGCAAGGTGCTCAGGAACGCTGAAATCTCAGTCTGTCCAAGCATCTGTGAAATGAAAAGAAATGCAGTCGTGAAGAGACCCAAAATGAGTCCGGCCTTGGCTGCGGTATTCCACATATTCTTCTGAATTACATTTTGTTCCATATTCATATCTTTAGTTGTACAAAGATAGAAAAAAATTCATACCTTTGCATTCTTGGATTGACAAGACTTGTTTTATATATAAAATAACCATACGATATGATCAATATTACATTTCCTGACGGCAGCGTGAGACAGTACGAAAGCGGCGTCTCAGCGTTTGACATTGCACAGAGTATCAGTCCTAGACTTGCAGCGGATGTACTTGCTGCAACTGTTGTAACTGCTGCTGACACGACAGGAAAGGGAACAGTATATGACGTTACACGTCCAATTACAGAGGATGCTGCCATCCGTCTCCACAAGTGGGAGGACGCTGAGGCAAAGCATGTGTTCTGGCATTCGTCTTCACACCTTCTTGCAGCGGCTCTCGAGGCTCTCTACACAGGCGTGAAGTTCGGTATCGGACCTGCAATCGAGACAGGTTTCTATTATGATGTGGACTTCGGAGAGAAGACTCTCGTAGAGGCTGACCTCAAGGCGATCGAGGACAAGATGATCGAGCTTGCACGTCAGAAGAATCCGTTCGTAAGGACTGAGGTTTCGAAGGCAGATGCACTCAAGACATTTACAGAGAAGGGTGACGAGTACAAGTGCGAGCTTATCAGCGAGCTCGAGGATGGTACCATCACATTCTATACAAACGGCGACTTCACCGACCTCTGCCGTGGACCTCACCTCAAGGATACTTCAGTCATCAAGGCTGTAAAGCTTACTGCAATCGCAGGTGCTTACTGGAGAGGTGACCAGGAGCGTCAGATGCTCACACGTGTATATGGTGTGACATTCCCTAAGAAGTCTCTTCTTGATGAGTACATCCTTATGATGGAGGAGGCAAAGAAGCGTGACCACAGAAAGATCGGTAAGGAGATGGAACTCTTCACATTCTCTCAGAGAGTTGGCCAGGGTCTTCCATTGTGGCTCCCTAAGGGTGCTGCTCTCCGCGAGCGTCTCGAGAACTTCCTCAAGAAGCTCCAGAAGTCATACGGCTACCTTCCTGTAGTTACTCCGCACATCGGAAACAAGGACCTCTATGTAACATCAGGCCACTATGCAAAGTACGGCAAGGATTCATTCCAGCCAATCCACACTCCACAGGAGGGTGAGGAGTACCTGCTCAAGCCGATGAACTGCCCTCACCACTGTGAGATCTATAGAGCAAAGCCACGTTCATACAAGGATCTTCCGCTCAGACTTGCCGAGTTCGGTACAGTATACCGTTACGAGCAGAGCGGTGAGCTCCACGGACTTACACGAGTTCGTAGCTTCACTCAGGACGATGCCCACCTCTTCGTACGTGCAGACCAGATCAAGGAGGAGTTCTGCAAGGTGATCGACATCATCCTTTATGTGTTCAAGACCCTCGACTTCAAGGACTATGTTGCACAGGTATCACTCCGTGACCCTAACAACAAGTCTAAGTATATCGGATCGGACGAGAACTGGGCAAAGGCTGAGGCTGCCATCATCGAGGCGGCTGAGGAGAAGGGCCTCAACACTGTAGTAGAGTACGGTGAGGCTGCATTCTATGGTCCTAAGCTCGACTTCATGGTAAAGGATGCCATCGGAAGAAAGTGGCAGCTTGGTACAATTCAGGTGGACTACAACCTTCCTGAGCGCTTCGAGCTCGAGTATATCGGAAGCGACAACCAGAAGCATCGTCCTATCATGATCCACCGTGCACCGTTCGGTTCGCTTGAGAGATTCGTCGCTGTGCTTCTCGAGCACACAGGCGGAAAGCTCCCTCTCTGGCTTACTCCGGATCAGGTTAACATCGTGCCAGTCAGCGAAAAATACGAGGAATATGCAAAAAAAGTTTGTGATTTGCTGAATAATTCCGATATTCGCGCCTCTGTTGATGACAGAAATGAAACACTTGGCAAGAGAATCCGTGAGAGTGAACTCAAGAGGATTCCTTTTCTTGTGATTGTTGGTGAGAAGGAGATGACTGAGGGTACGGTTTCTGTAAGAAGACAGGGTGGTATTGACGCAGGTTCTATGCCGACTGAAGACTTCGTTGCATTGGTTACCAATGAGATCAAGGCTCAGTTGTCATAACGCAATTATAATGAATAACTTAACTTATAGGAGGATTTTTTATCGCAGCACCATTTAAGCCAGGTCCGCGCCCAAGTGGCCCAAGACCTACCAATCGTCCGGGCCAGAGGCCTAACAACGTTAAAAGGGACGATGACGGATTGAGAATCAATGAAGAGATCACAGCATCTCAGGTTCGTCTTGTGGGAGAAAACATACCGGAACAGGGTGTCTTCTCGCTCAGAGACGCTTTGAGGATGGCTGATGAGCAGGGTCTTGATCTGGTGGAGATAAGTGCGAAAGCCGATCCTCCTGTATGTAAGATCATAGACTATCAGAAGTTCCTTTACCAGCAGAAGAAGAAGGCCAAGGAGATGAAGGCCAACGCGGCGAAGATAGTCATCAAGGAGATCCGATTCGGTCCAAATACCGATGAGCACGATTTCCAGTTCAAGCTCAAGCATGCTCAGGAGTTCCTCCAGGAAGGCTCGAAGGTAAAGGCTTCAGTATTCTTCAAGGGACGTTCGATCATCTACGCTGACCAGGGAGAGAAGCTTCTTCTCCGTTTTGCGGTTGAGCTCGAGGAGTTCGGAAGAGCAGAGCAGATGCCTAAGCTTGAGGGTAAGAGAATGATCATGATGATCGCCCCACTTAAGAAAAAGTAATCCAAGTGATTGGATAACAAATAATTATTAACTAAATCAAATTTAACTATGCCAAAGATGAAGACCAACTCCGGTTCAAAAAAGCGTTTTGCGCTTACCGGAACGGGAAAAGTTAAGAGAAAGCACGCTTTCAAGAGCCACATTCTCA
>JAZRLI010000056.1:0-4449 GCA_045646785.1 Candidatus Cryptobacteroides sp.
TCTGCGATCTCGACATTGAGGACGTTCTTGAAGAGGGTTCTCATCATGCCCTCGAATGTGTTGAGTACATCTTCCTGCTCCACGAACGACATCTCGCAGTCGATCTGTGTGAACTCAGGCTGACGGTCGGCACGGAGGTCCTCGTCACGGAAGCAGCGTACAATCTGGAAGTAGCGGTCGTAACCTGCAACCATGAGGAGCTGCTTGAATGTCTGAGGAGACTGCGGAAGGGCGTAGAACTGACCTGGGTTCATGCGTGAAGGCACGACGAAGTCACGTGCTCCCTCCGGAGTCGACTTGATGAGGTATGGAGTCTCGATCTCAAGGAAGTTCTGAGCGTCGAGGTAGTTGCGTACTTCATGGGCGATCTGGTGACGGATCTTGAGGGCTCTCTGAAGAGGACCTCTGCGGAGGTCGAGGTAACGGTACTTTGCACGGAGTTCCTCACCGCCGTCGCTGTCTTCCTCGATAGTGAATGGAGGAGTGTTCGCCTTGTTGAGAACCTTGATCTCGCTGAGGGTGATCTCGATGTCACCTGTATCCATCTTAGGGTTCTTGCTCTGGCGCTCCACCACCTGACCTGTAACCTGGATAACCCACTCACGGCCAAGGCTTGATGCTGTCTCGACGAGCTCTGCAGCAGCATGAGCGTCCACAACGAGCTGAGTGATGCCGTAACGGTCACGGAGGTCTACGAAGGTCATACCTCCGAGCTTTCTGCTTTTCTGTACCCATCCGGCCAATGTAACTGTCTGACCGGCATTTTCAATGCGGAGTTCTCCGCAGGTGTGTGTTCTGTACATATATGTTTCTGTTTTATATTTTCATTTAAAGATTTCTCGACCAAGCACCTCCTGTCATCTCGACCAAGCGAAGCGCGTGGAGAGATCTACCCACTAAAATCTGACAAAAATAATCAATTTAAATGATATATAGCACCAATCTATCTACAATTAAATTATCATGCTGCTGTCGGTCTGGCTGGCGGGTGGAATGTAACTTTGTGGTTACCAGTCATTTATGCACCCATCGGTGGGATATTTTCCCCACCAACAATCCTCTAATTAGCTGTATATCAGGAGGTTGTCCCACACGCAAAAGTCTGTGTCGCTGCTAGGAATCGGTGCAAATGACCCTGTTCCGTGCAGCGACACAGTTTTTTTCATTGAAAAGTGTGTGCTGCGACGGAATACATGGTTAATGGGGAGACTTTCTGTCCGCGACACAAGGGAATTGCCCCGAAAGTGTGTGTCGCGATATGTTTGGAATGAGACGGAAAGACGTTATATTTGTGGAAATTTAGACACGAGATTATGGAAGTTAGAGCGAAGAAGGCCCTGGGCCAGCATTTTTTGACAGACCTGTCCATTGCACAGAGGATTGCAGACGCACTCATCGTCCCATGCCCCGGACTGGACATGCAGCACGATGCCTCCAACCCTATGCCGGCGCTGGAGGTTGGTCCCGGAATGGGAGTCCTGACACATTATGTGCTCCAGAGACCGGAGGTGGACCTCAGGATGGTAGAGATTGACACTGAGTCAGTTGACTATCTTCTTGTACACTTCCCGCAGGTGAACGGCAAGCTCATCGAGGCTGACTTCCTCAAGCTCAAGCTCGAGTCATTCTTTCCGGGACAGTTCTGCGTCATCGGAAACTTTCCTTACAACATCTCGTCACAGATCTTCTTCAAGGTCCTCGACTACAAGGAGCAGGTACCTCAGGTGGTCTGCATGATCCAGAAGGAAGTTGCCGAGCGCATCGCCGAGAAGCCTGGCACCAAGACATACGGCATCCTCTCGGTGCTTCTCCAGGCATGGTATGACATCGAATATCTCTTCACGGTAGGCGAAGGAGCATTCAATCCGCCGCCGAAGGTAAAGTCGGCAGTCATCAGACTTGTACGCAATCAGCGCACCTCATTGGGATGTGACGAAGCGCTCTTCAAGACCGTCGTGAAGACAGGATTCAACCAGCGCAGAAAGACCCTCCGCAACTCGCTCAAGCCGCTCATCCGTGCAAAGGCAGACCGTTGCGGCTGGACAGAGGAGCAGCTTGCTGAATTCACAGCGGATCCTGTTTTCGAACTCCGCCCGGAGCGCCTCAGCGTAGAAGACTTCATCGCGCTTACCCTTAAACTGTCATAAGGATTCACACGGTGGTGGTTTTTCGGCACCACCATGTGAACAGATATACATCTCACTCAACACATGACACATCACCTCACATGGTAGTCCTCAAAAACTACCACCGTGTGAGCAAAAAGAGTCGACGACATGAAAGTAATCTTAGTAAACGGAAGCCCTCACAAGGAGGGATGTACCTACACCGCCCTTACCGAGGTCGAGAAGGAACTCAACGCCGCAGGAATCGAGACTGAGATCTTCTGGCTTGGAGTGAAGCCGATTTCGGGATGTCTGGGATGTGCCCAGTGCATCAGAAAGGGACCGAACGGAGAACCGGCATCGCTTCGCTGCTGCATCAGCGACCCTGTCAATGAATTCCTCGACAAGGCTGTACAGGCAGACGGATTCATCTTCGGAAGCCCTGTCCATTACGCAGCCCTTTCCGGAGCGCTCACATCCTTCATGGACCGTGCATTCTACGGCAAAGGCACCATATTCCGCTACAAGCCGGCCGCCGGCATCGTAAGCGCACGCAGAGGCGGTACGACAGCGGCATTCGACCAGATCAACAAATACTTCACCATCTCATCGATGCCCGTAGTATCGTCAAAATACTGGAACATGGTACACGGCAGCAATCCTGACCAGGTACGCCAGGACGAGGAAGGCATGCAGGTAATGAGGGAACTCGGCCGCAACATGGCATGGCTCCTCAAGTGCATCGAGGCGGGCCGCGCAGCGGGCATCCCTGACCCGGTCAAGGAAGTTCCGGTCATGACCAATTTCATCAGATAGTGGGAAAGGCTCTTCACATAATGCTGGCAGCGGTCCTTGCCGTCTTCTGCCAGAACATTTCCGCCGCTGCCCCACCGGGTGACGGTAGCGAGGTGATACGGATCCTGGAGTCCAACAAGAAGGCCAGAAGGCTGGAAGGTGGCATGCTGAGGCTTGCCAGGCCGATAATAAAGAAGACTCCGATGGGCTATGTGATGGACAATATCACCATGATGATAGTATGTCCGGTGGAGGATGACGACAACACTTTCGCGCCAAAGGTGGAAGCTCTCATCGAGGAGAACTACACTCTTGCAGGTTCGGTCAATGACGAAGAAAAGGCTATATCCCTGTATGTCGATACCCCAAAGGATGACCATTGTTCCCTGCTGATCCTACGCTCGATAAAGCCTGACAATGCAATCATGCTTTTCAAAGGCGACTTCACGATAGAAGACCTTCAGGAAGTCGGACGACGCTCGGAAGAGGACAGCCGTCGACGACGCCAGGCAAGAAAATAAAAATGAAAGGCGACCCGTCCGGGCCGCCTTTCTTATTGATTAGTCTTCCTTCTCTTCCTCGAGGTAAGCCTTCAGGAGCTTCTCCTGTACATCACCTGGAACAGGCTGGTAATCAGCGAAGTCCATTGTGAATGTTGCGCTACCTGATGAGATGGAGCTGAGGGTTGTCGAATAACGGTAGAGTTCTGCGAGCGGAACGCGAGCCTTGATTGTGTCGAATCCCTTGTCAGTACCCATACCCTCGATGATTGCACGGCGGTTCTGGAGGTCAGACATACATGCACCCATGTACTCGGTAGGAGTGAGGACCTCTACGTTGTAGATAGGCTCCATGATCTTCGGACCTGCCGAACGGAATGCCTCCTTGAATGCGTTGCGTGATGCAAGAACGAATGAGATTTCATTTGAGTCAACCGGATGCATCTTACCGTCGTAAACGTAAACGCGGATGTCACGTGCAAGCGAACCTGTAAGAGGGCCTTCGCTCATCTTCTCGTTGATACCCTTGAGGATTGCAGGCATGAAGCGTGCATCGATGGCACCACCGACAACGCAGTTGTAGTACTCGAGCTTACCGCCCCATGGGAGGTCATACTCTTCCTTGCCCTTGATGTTGAGGACAACTTCCTTTCCGTTGATCTTGAAGCGGTTACCCGGATCTACACCCTCCTGATAAGGAGCTACGAGAAGGTGAACCTCACCGAACTGGCCTGCTCCACCTGACTGCTTCTTGTGACGGTAGTCAGCAGTAGCAACCTTGGTGATGGTCTCACGGTATGAGATCTTAGGTGCTGAGAACTCGATCTCGAGCTTGTTCTCGTTCTGGAGTCTCCACTTGAGAGTGTTCACATGCTGCAAGTCGGAGGCCAAGCGGTCTTAGGAAGACAAGAAATCTACTCAACTCCTTGGCTCACAGAACGACATGGCTACGATCCGACTTCTCACGGTATGAGATCTTAGGAGCTGAGAACTCGATCTCGAGCTTGTTCTCGTTCTGGAGTCTCCACTTGAGAGTGTTCACATGCTGC
>JAZRLI010000057.1:0-4839 GCA_045646785.1 Candidatus Cryptobacteroides sp.
ACGTTACCCTTGAAAGGAACCTCGAGCTGCGTATCCTTTGCCTCATCAACTGTGCAGTCGACAGCGAATGCCTTGCGGCTCTCGATATGACCCTTTGTGGTGTCGAAGTGAGAGTTGCCCGGAACGATTGCACCTGCTGTAACGAGGTGGCTGAAGAGCACGTTCTCTGCTGCACGGCCCTGGTGAGTAGGGATTACATATTCAAAGCCTGTGATCTTAGTGATAGTTTCCTTGAGCTGGAAGAACGAAGATGAACCTGCATAGCTCTCGTCACCCATCATCATGGCAGCCCACTGACGATCGCTCATGGCGCCTGTACCTGAGTCAGTAAGACAGTCGATATAAACCTGGTCTGACTTGAGCTGGAAGAGGTTGTAGTCAGCTTCCTTGATCCACTGTTCGCGCTCCTCGCGTGTACTCTTGCGAAGAGGCTCTACCATTTTGATCTTGTACGATTCTGCAAAAGGTAATTTCATGATTATAAATAGTTTAAGAGTTTTTATTATGAATTTTCAGATTTCTAACCGATAAAGGTAACGATTTTTATTGTAATAACGGATTTTGATTTTATTTTTCAACGAAATATCTGCTTTTCAGCCAATAAGCATACATCGGATCGGCAAAAACAATCCTTCCTCCGACGTTTGAGACCATGCCTTTCTCAAGCAGGGCAGTCTTCGAACGCGAGGCCGATGTGGCGGAAGTTATATGGTGGCGATGCAGAACTTCGGCGGTGCTTATCACCGTCTCCCCTGCCAGCACGGCATGGAGGTAGCAGATCTGCTGGGTGGTAAGCGAAGCCGTCATCGTCTCAAACACAAGGCTCATCTGGTCGACGAGGGTCTCCCTCGCATTCAGGACCACATCCTCGGAACATACTACACCCGTTCCAAGCCACGAAAGGTTGGCAAGGCGCCACATATAGAAGAGATTTCCCTCCGAAAGCGATACGATCAGACCCGCATATTCATTGTCGAGATACTTTCCGCTGTCGGCAAAACGGTCCCTAAGCATGCTCACAAGGCCATCGGACGCAACAGGACCAAGGTTCAGGACCTCACCATAGCGGGTAAACATCCTTGAAGTCCTGACGAATCTGTCCATCAGAGGACACGAAACACCCGAAATGCAGAATGCAACCTTGTCGAAATTGATCCAGACCGAAGAAATTCTGTCGATGAAGGCATCCGGATCGGCAAAAAGGGAAATGTTCTGGAAATCATCGATACATACGACCATCTTCACGTCCGCATTCCTTGCAACGACATAAGGAAGGTTGAGAAGTTCGTCCTTCCTGCGCCTTGTCTCGTCCCAGTCAAAGTCGACGGAAAAGTCAAGTGTATCCCCTTCTTTGAAACTGACCTTCGGACGGATCCCAGCGAAGCACCTGGTCACATACGAAACGACATCTTCCCTGGTCTTCGACACTGACTGAAGCAATCCCTTGGCAAGAAGTTCATGGAAACGCTCCTCATTCCTTACATTGGAAAGGGACACATGACAGAAGCGGATGTCCTTGTCTCCACGGGACGCAAGTTCCGCAGACATGCGGACAAGCGAAGACTTGCCCCATCCCTGAGGGGCCATCAAGGCTGTGTTTGTAAGCAGGATATGGTTGGATGAAAGCTTCTTTACCTCTTCATTTCTGCCAATAAAGTTATCTTTCGATGCTATCTTATTGAATTCAAACGGATTAAACATTGTGAAAAGAGTTATTTTCCACAAATGTAATACAATTTATGTAATTACACAAATTGTAAATCAAATATTGTAAACCGCTTTAATTCAATCCCATCTTATCCTTCATATTCCTGAGAATATCGAAGGCCTGAAGAGGTGTGAGGTTGTTGAGATCGACTGAATCGAGGTCTTCCTTGAGGGAAGAAAGCAGAGGATCCTCGAGCTGGAAGAAGGAAAGCTGGAGCGATCCGTCACTCTCGACACGGCCTTCGCGGACATTATGAGGCTTGGTCACCTTCTTAGGAGCAGGCTTCGCAACGATACCTTCCGCCCTTCCCGATTCGAGGGAAGCGAGGGTCTTCTCCGCGGACTCAAGCACCTGCTTCGGCATACCGGCCATACGGGCCACATGGAGACCGAAACTGTGCGCCACTCCGCCCTCCTTAAGTTTCCTGAGGAAGATGACGTTCTTTCCCACCTCCTTCACAGCAATATGGAAGTTGCGGACGCGTGGATAGATGTCTTCGAGGTCGTTGAGTTCATGGTAATGGGTCGCAAAGAGGGTCTTCGCACCTGCGCCGTACTCATGGACATATTCCACAATCGCACGGGCGATGGACATACCGTCGTAAGTCGATGTTCCTCGGCCGATCTCGTCAAGAAGCACAAGCGAACGCGAAGAAAGGTTGTGGAGGATCATCGAAGTCTCGAGCATCTCCACCATGAATGTGGATTCACCACGCGAAATGTTGTCTGAGGCACCAACACGGGTGAATATCTTGTCACAGTAGCCGAGTTCTGCGGATTCCGCCGGAACGAACGAACCGACCTGGGCCATAAGCACGATGAGGGCCGTCTGACGCAGGAGGGCAGACTTACCGGCCATGTTAGGACCTGTAAGGATGATGATCTGCTGCTTCTCATTGTCAAGGTAGATGTCGTTCGGAACGAATTCCTCTCCTGCCGGCATCATGGTCTCGATGACCGGATGACGACCCTTGGTAATGGAAACGACCTTGCCGTCGTTCATCTTCGGACGGCAGTATCCGTTTGCCGAAGCAAGGTCTGCAAAGCCGGAAAGGACATCGAGCCTTGCAAGGATACGGCAGTTCTTCTGGATAGCCGAAATGTTTGCCTGTATCTTGGAAACAAGTTCAGCATATATCTGAGTCTCAAGGAAATAGATACGTTCCTCAGCGCCGAGGATCTTGCGTTCATACTCCTTGAGTTCCTCTGTGATGTATCTTTCTGCATTTACGAGCGTCTGCTTTCTGATCCACTCTTCAGGCACCTTGTCCTTATGGGTGTTGCGGACCTCAAGATAGTAACCGAACACTGAATTGTATCCGATCTTGAGCGACGGAATCTCGGTACGCTCTGTCTCTCTTTCCTGTATCTTGAGGAGATAGTCCTTTCCTCCACGGGCGATGTCCCTCAGTTCATCAAGTTCCTGGGACACTCCTGGTGCTATCACATCACCCTTTCCTACTGCAGCAGCAGTCTCCGGATGCATCGTTTTCTCAAGATAGTCAAGAAGTTCCTGACAATCTGAAATAGAACCTATCATGTCGTCGAGAGCATCGACACCCTTGCCCTGGCAGAGCTTCACTATAGGGTCGGTCTGGCCGAGACCACGCTTAAGCTGCATGACTTCACGAGGCATGATCTTGCCTGCTGCAGCCCTGGAGATGATTCTCTCAAGGTCTCCGATATCTCCGACAAGACCCTGGAGAGTTCTCAGATCGTCCTGACTGTCAACGAAATGCTGAACTATGGAATGTCTGCGGTCAAGTTCGTCAAGATCCATCACAGGCATCGAAAGCCATGTCCTCAACATACGTGCTCCCATAGGAGACGAACACTTGTCCATCACATCCACGAGCGAAGTACCCTCCTTTCCGGCAGTCGAAGCGAAGATCTCGAGGTTGCGGAAAGTGAAGCGGTCCATCCATACGAACGAACCCTCGTCTATACGCGAAATCGAGCAGATGTTTGAAAGTCCATAGTGCTGTGTCTGCTCAAGATAGATGAGCAGGGCACCTGCAGACGTGATTCCAAGCGGGAAACTGTCGATTGCAAAACCTTTGAGGGAATCAACCTTGAGCTGTCTCTTGAGTTTCTCTACTGAATTATCGTAGATGAATGCCCATTCCTCAAGCGTAGAGATGTAATAATGGTCGCCGTAGCGCTCCCTGACGCCTTTTTCATACCCTCTCGGCACGAGAAGTTCCTTTGGCGAGAATGAGCTGAGGAGGGTCCCGATATAATCCAATGAACCTTCCGCAACCTGGAATGAACCTGTCGAAACATCGAGGAATGCAGCTCCGCATCTGTCCTTGTTGAATGTGAGGCCGGCAATAAAGTTATGCTCCTTCTGCTCGAGAAGCTGCTCGTTGAAGGCAACTCCCGGTGTGACGAGCTCCGTCACTCCCCTCTTCACGATGTTCTTTGCAAACTTAGGGTCTTCCAGCTGGTCACAGACCGCTACCTTATATCCTGCACGGACAAGTCTCGGAAGGTAGGTTTCGAGGGAATGGTGAGGAAAACCGGCCATAGGAATAGCACCGGGAACAGCGCTGGAACGCTTTGTAAGCACGATTCCAAGCACTTTGCTCGCTATGAGCGCATCATCTCCGTATGTCTCGTAGAAATCACCGCATCTGAAAAGAAGCACTGCTTCAGGATAGTCTGCCTTGAAAGCAAAGAACTGCTTCATCATAGGGGTTTCTGTAGGTTTCTTCTCCGCCATTTTATATTCGATTATATCCTCGCAAATTTACTCATTTTATTTCATATCTTTGCATGATTATGAAAAGGGTGTTGATAATAACATATTACTGGCCGCCGACAGGAGGTTCGGGAGTGCAGAGATGGGTGAAATTCGCCAAGTATCTGCCTTCGGAAGGTTGGCAGCCGGTGATATATACGCCTGAAAACCCGGAACAACTTGCCGTGGACCATTCTCTTGAAGCGGAGATTCCAGCCGAGGCGGAGATTGTCAAGACCAGGATAGTCGAGCCATATGAACTATACAAGAAGTTTCTCAAAAGGTCCGGTCACAGCAAGGAAGCGGTAGAGGTCAATCCGGTGAATGCACAGAACAAGTCCGCATTGCAGAAGATTGCCATGTGGGTGAGAGGAAATCTTTTCAGGCCGGAC
>JAZRLI010000058.1:0-4453 GCA_045646785.1 Candidatus Cryptobacteroides sp.
TCGATTTTGTAAACTGACAACTCCATAGCTTAGTCCTCCACGATTACATATGAACCCTTAGCTCCTGGTACAGAGCCCTTTACTACGATAAGGTTGTTCTCAGGCATAACCTTGATCACCTCGAGGTTGAACACTGTTACGCGCTCATTACCCATGTGACCGGCCATACGCATTCCCTTGAATACGCGTGAAGGCCATGATGATGCACCGAGTGAACCAGGGTGACGAAGACGGTTGTGCTGACCGTGTGTAGTTCCACCTACTCCAGCAAATCCGTGACGCTTAACTACGCCCTGGAAACCCTTACCCTTTGATGTTCCGACTACGTCCACGAACTGTACGCCTTCGAATACGTCAGCTACAGTGAGTGTGTCGCCGAGCTTAAGCTCCTGCTCGAAGTCAGCCTTGAACTCCACGAGCTTGCGCTTAGGTGTGGTTCCTGCCTTTTCAAAGTGGCCCTTAAGAGCCTTGCTGGCATGCTTTTCACTCATTTCGTCATAGGCAAGCTGTACAGCGGCATAACCATCTTTCTCAACTGTACGAATCTGCGTAACTACACATGGACCAGCCTCAATAACGGTGCATGGAATATTCCTTCCATCGGCACCGAAAACGGAAGTCATTCCGATTTTCTTACCAATTAATCCAGGCATTGGTTTGTTTTAATTAATTGATTATAAATACTTTATATCCCGCTACACATTTTTGCGGGCTGCAAATATACGAATAATATTTTCATTTTCAACAGTTTATGAGAAAAAATTGTTAATAACTTTTTCTTAAGGGAAAGAATCACTATCTTTGCGCGGATATATATAATAGGTATCATGCTGCTCGCAATTTTCGGATTTCTGGAGATGTCCATAGCTGACATCCTTGACATACTTCTTCTGGGACTGATCATCTTCTTCCTGTTCAAATGGTTGAGAGGATCTTCAGCGATGAGCATATTCGTCGCCATCGTTTCCCTATACCTCATCAGGGTTCTGGTATCGGCATTCAACATGAGGCTCATGAACGCCCTCATGGAGACGGTCCTTGACGTCGGAGTCATCGCCTTGATCATCATATTCCAGCCTGAGATCAGGAAGTTCCTGATAAGACTTGGCAACAGGTATATGGAAAACGCAAACGGAAGAGCCCTCATCAACAAGGTGTTCGGAAAGAACAAGACCGTCGCCGTAGGAAGCGAGTCCGTGAACGACATGACAGAAGCCTGCAGAAGAATGTCGGAAGACAAGACCGGTGCTCTGATTGTCCTCGTCCACAAGAATCCGCTGGAAGACATCATCAGTACGGGAGACCGCATCGACGCGGCAATCCACAGACGCCTGATCATGAACCTTTTCTTCAAGAACTCTCCTCTGCACGACGGTGCGATGGTGATATCCGGAGACAGGATAGTGGCGGCAAGATGTACGCTTCCGATAACGGAACGCACCGACATACCTGCGAACTATGGAATGAGGCACAAGGCCGCAATCGGAATAACAGAGATCAGCGACGCAGATGTCATCGTCGTTTCCGAGGAGACAGGACACATATCATTCATCAAGGGCGGACAGGTGACACCTATCCAGAACATCAATGAACTCAAGCTTCTTCTGAACACTTCGATGGAGGAAGAATAGAAACAGGGAGAGACAGAATTGGAACAAAAGAAGAAAACAATAGACACCAGGCTGGAGCAGAAGATCGGATTTGACAGGGTACGTCAGATCATATCGGACAGATGCTCCACATCTTATGCTGCGGAAAGGACTGCGACAGAAACCTTTTCCACCAACCCGTCACATATCCGCAAGAGGCTGCTTCTGACAGACGAGATGCGTCTGATCATGATGTTCGAAGACAGTTTCCCTTCAGGCGGATTCATCGACTGCATAGATTTCCTCAAACCTCTGGAAAGAAGTTCTTCGGCGATAGACCTCATATCGCTGAGGAAGCTGCGCACCATGCTGGACACCCTCCGCAAGGTCACATCATTCTTTGAAGGCATAAAGGACGGGGTATATCCGAACCTCAAGAGGATGAGTGCCCCTATCCTGGGATTTCCTGAGGTGCAGAGAAGGATCGAATTCATCATAGACCGTTACGGAGATGTAAAGGATACCGCATCCGACGAGCTGTATGCCATAAGGAAGGCTCTCAAGGAGAAGGAAGGTGCCATCTCAAGAAGAGTCAGCGCCATCCTGAAGAAGGCGCAGGAGGAAGGCATCGTGGACAGCGACGCCGGAGTTTCGGTACGCGACGGAAAGATGCTGATTCCGGTAAGCGCCGCGAACAAGAAGAAGATTGCCGGATTCATCTACGATGAGTCCGCGACAGGAAAGACCGCGTTCATAGAGCCGGCTGAAGTGGTCGAGCTCGACAACCAGATAAAGGAACTGAAGTTCTCGGAACAGAGGGAGATCGTCAGGATTCTGTTTGAATTCACCGAATTCCTGCGTCCGTATATTCCGGACCTGCTCGACGGTGCGCGATATCTCGGAGAGATCGACTTCATCATGGCGAAGGCCCAGATAGCCCTCGACTTCATCGCAGGCATGCCGATAATTTCGGAAAACGGCGAAATGAACCTGAGAAAGGCACGACATCCGCTTCTGGAACGCGCCCTGAAGAAGGAGAAGAAGGAAATCGTTCCGCTGACGGCGAACCTTACTCCGCAAAAGCACATTCTCCTCATCTCAGGTCCGAATGCGGGAGGAAAGTCCGTGTGCCTGAAGACCGTCGGTCTGCTTCAGTACATGTTCCAATGGGGCATGCTCATTCCGACATCAGAGACATCCGAGCTCATGGTCTTCGACCGAATCATGGTCGACATAGGAGACGACCAGTCTATAGACAATGACCTCAGTACATACAGCTCGTTCCTTGAAAACATGAAGGAGATGCTGGCGAATGCAGACGACAAGACCCTCGTGCTCATCGATGAATTCGGATCGGGCACCGAACCTGCGGCCGGCGGCGCGATTGCTGAGGCCATCCTTAGCGAGCTCGACAACAGGGGCGCATACGGAGTCATCACAACCCATTATACCAACCTCAAGCTCTACGCTTCCGGACAGACAGGAGTCGTGAACGGAGCCATGATGTTCGATGTGAAGAACATCGCTCCTATGTTCAAGCTTGAGATGGGATTGCCGGGTAACTCGTTCGCATTCGAGCTTGCGCGCAAGATGGGACTTCCGGAAAACATCATCAAGGATGCGGAGAACCGCGCCGGGGAGGAGTTTGTCGGTATCGAAAGGAACCTCAGGAAGATTGCACGCAACAGGAAGGCTCTGGACGAGAAGCTTGAAAGGATCAAGCATACGGACAAGACCCTGGAGAATATTACAGACAAGTATCAGAAGGAGCTTCAGCAGATAAAGCAGCTGAAGAAAGAGATTCTCGACAAGGCCAAGAAGGAGGCTGAGGAGATAATCCGCGGAGCCAACAGGCAGGTGGAGAACACCATCAAGACCATCAAGGAATCACAGGCCGCCAAGGAGGAGACTCAGGAGGCCCGCAAGGGACTTCAGGACTTCATGTCCATACTTGCCGCTCGAAAGGAACAGGAGCAGAAGGCCAAGGATGACTATATAGAAAAGAAGATTCAGCAGATCGATGCCCGCAGGGAGCGCCAGAAGCAGAGGAAAGCACAGAGAGCTGACGAGAACGCGCAGAAGGAACTGCGGGAGATCCAGGCCGAGAAGGAGAGGATGGAGGCGTTCAGAAATGCTCCTCTGAAGGTCGGTGAGAAGGTGCGCGTGAAGGAGAACGGAATGGTAGGAGAGGTGACCAAGGTTTCAGCAAAGGCTGTTGTAGTGGTCATCGGAAACATCAGCAGCAAGATGCCGCTGGACAAGGTGGAGAGGATTACTTCCAACGAGTTCAAGAGTGCCGTCAAGGAGACTGCGCGTCCGGTGTCTGCAATAAAGATCGATTCTTCGATAAGCGAAAGGAAGCTGAATTTCAGTACTGAGATGGATGTGCGTGGAGAGAGGTTGAATGATGCGGTGGAGAAGGTTACCAGATATGTGGATGATGCGGTGATGCTGGGGGTGTCTTCGGTGAGAATCATCCATGGAAAGGGTACAGGAGTGCTTCGCGATGAGCTGCAGAAGCTTATCAGGACTATTCCGGGGGTGGCTTCTGTGAGGGATGAGCATATACAGTTCGGTGGTACTGGAGTTACTATTGTTAATTTTGAATAACAGACAATGTCAATTCGACATGTGTTCCGATGGCCCCCTCCCACTCCGTGGGCCCCTCCCGAACCTGCTGCCGCAGGCTTCTCGCTGCAAAGGTCCACAGGACCGTTTGCTGACCGCACGAGAGGGTGGCAAAAAGCCATCTCCACACAAATGTCGAACTGAGCAAAGACAAAAACCATAGATATGGCTAAAATTAAAAAAGCAATCACAGCCACCTTAACGGTAGGATTGACGCTGATGATGGCGGGATGCGG
>JAZRLI010000059.1:0-68718 GCA_045646785.1 Candidatus Cryptobacteroides sp.
CCACCTCTTCCCATTCCGAACAGAGAAGTTAAGCTCACCATCGCCGATGGTACTGCCCCACCAGGTGGGAGAGTAGGTAGCTGCCACTTTCTTATACAAGTCCCTGACATCATTGATGTCTGGGACTTTTGATTTATATACCCTATGAATCTCATGGCAGAGTGTTTGTTTACCGGGATCGGTAATCAAATACTACAGATTATGTTGTACAGTTTCTTATTCCCTCAGAGATTCAGAGGCAAGGGAGTCTCAGTACTCCTCCTTCTTCTTCGTGTTTTCTTCGGAGTCATGTTCTTCATGCATGGAATTGACAAGATGATGAACTTTTCTCAATTGTCCGATACATTCCCGAACATCATGGGATTCGGCAGCTATATGTCCCTTATGCTTGCAATATTCGCGGAGTTCTGCTGTTCCCTCTTCCTTATGGCCGGACTTCTTTTCCGAATAACACTTTTACCGATGATAATCACGATGGGTGTTGCATTCTTTGACATTCACGATGCCATGCTTCCTGAAGGAGAACTGTCCTTGATCTATCTCGTGGTCTTCATCATACTTTATCTTGTAGGCCCTGGAAGATATTCGCTTGACTATCTGATAGACAGCAGATTCAGAAAACCTTGACACAATGCTCCCTGTTCATTATCCCGCAGGGAGCATTGTTGTGTCAGGAAAATTTCATAACTTTGAAGGATACGGCAATATTGTCGTCTGCCTAAACAATTTTTCTGATGTCAGGACTTAAGGGATACATATCGCAGATCATCGGCCCGGTTGTCGATGTACACTTCGATCTCAATGAAGAAGAATCTGTAAAACTGCCTTCAATTCACGAGGCTCTTACCATCCAGCGCACAGATGGACGTACGCTCATAGTCGAGGTGCAGCAGCATATCGGTGAGGATACTGTCAGGACTGTCGCAATGGACAGTACGGATGGACTTAGACGTGGTATGGAGGCATGTGCCACCGGAACCCCTATCACCATGCCGGTTGGACCGCAGATCCGTGGACGAGTCATGAATGTCGTTGGAAACACCATCGACGGAATGAAGGATCTAGACCGCGAGGGCGCTTTCCCTATCCATAGGGAACCTCCTAAATTTGAAGACCTTACCACTTCTCAGGAAGTCCTCTTTACCGGAATCAAGGTCATCGACCTCCTTGAGCCTTACCTCAAGGGAGGAAAGATCGGTCTTTTCGGAGGAGCAGGTGTCGGCAAGACCGTGCTCATCAAGGAGCTTATCAACAATATTGCAAAGAAACATAACGGATTTTCAGTATTTGCCGGAGTCGGTGAGCGTACAAGAGAGGGTAATGACCTTCTCCGAGAGATGATCGAGTCCGGAGTTATCAGATATGGAGAAGAGTTCGTAAAAGGCATGGAAGAAGGCCAGTGGGACCTCTCAAAGGTCGATTACAGCGAGGTGGAGAAATCTCAGGTGGCTATGGTGTTCGGACAGATGAATGAGCCTCCTGGAGCCCGTTCTTCGGTAGCACTCTCTGGTCTTACCTTGGCGGAATCCTTCCGTGACAGCAAGGATATGAACGGTCCTAAGGACATCCTTTTCTTCATCGATAACATCTTCCGTTTCACCCAGGCAGGTTCAGAGGTGTCCGCACTTCTCGGCCGTATGCCTTCGGCGGTGGGTTATCAGCCTACGCTCGCCACTGAAATGGGTCAGATGCAGGAGCGAATCACATCTACAAAGAATGGTTCGATTACATCTGTACAGGCGGTATATGTGCCTGCGGATGACCTTACCGACCCTGCACCTGCTACTACATTCAGCCACCTTGACGCGACTACCGTGCTCAGCAGAAAGATTGCCGAACTCGGTATCTATCCGGCTGTGGATCCTCTTGAGTCGACGTCAAGAATCCTTGACCCGAACATCGTCGGCAAGGACCACTACGAGACAGCGCAGAGAGTGAAGCAGATCCTCCAGCGTCAGAAGGAACTCCAGGACATCATTTCCATCCTCGGTATGGATGAACTTTCGGAGGAGGACAAGCTTACAGTCAACAGAGCAAGAAAGGTTCAGAGATTCCTCTCGCAGCCGTTTGCCGTGGCAGAGCAGTTTACTGGCGTGCCGGGAGTGATGGTGTCTATCGAGGACACTATCCGCGGATTCCGTCTCATCCTCGACGGAGAAGTGGACGACATCCCAGAGCAGGCATTCCTTAATGTCGGAACAATCGAAGAAGCGATCAGCAAGGGCGAAGAGATCCTTGCCGCAATAAACAGATAGTATGGCAGCACATGACACCATGACCCTGACGGTTCTTACGCCGGAGAAGACTCTTATGGAGGTCGGAGTGAGCAAGGTCTCTCTTCCGGGCTCCAAGGGCCGTTTCATGGTGCTCAAGGACCATGCTCCCATCATTTCGTCCCTTACTGATGGCGAATTGGTATATACCTCGGACAATGTCGAAGGCAGGGTAGCCATCCGTGCCGGATTCGTCGAGGTCAACCGCAACAGGATAACGGTGTGTGCAGAAGTATGAGATGGATAGCCGTCATATTGCTTTCAGTGCTGATGTTCATTTCTCAGCCTGCTTCCGCTTCCGGTCATTCGGAGGGGGAGGTAGATGTTGCTGAACTCATCTTCGGCCATATAGGGGATTCATACGGATGGCATATCACGGAGTGGAACGGCAGTCATGTGACGATTCCGTTGCCATGCATCGTGTACAGCAGCACCGGATGGCATGTGTTCATGTCCTCGAAGATCGAGCATGGACACGAATATGAGGGCCTTTTCATCGCGGAGGAAGGCCGTTATGCAGACAAGATAGTCGAGGCCGGACCGGACGGGGAACTCGTGCGTCCGTTCGACATATCCATAACCAAGAATGTCGCTTCCCTGATGTTCGGAAGCCTTCTCCTTGTGGTCCTGGTGCTTTCATGTGCCCGCTGGTACAGGAAGCATGATGCCATGGAAAAGGCTCCGGGCGGCTTTACGGGACTGATGGAAATGATGGTGATGATGGTACATGACGACCTCATCAAGGATTCGGTGGGACCGGACTACAGGAAGTATGCTCCGTATCTTCTGACCGCATTCTTCTTCATCTTCCTGAACAACCTTCTCGGTATCGTGCCGTTCTTCCCGGGCGGAGCGAACCTTACGGGAAACATAGCCGTGACCTTCGTGCTCGCCATGTGTACCTTCCTGGCAGTCAATCTGTTTGCTAACAAGCATTACTGGAAGGAGATATTCTGGCCGGACGGTCCGATCTTCCTCAAGTGTCCTATTCCGATACTTCAGGTGATTGAGATTCTCGGCATGTTCACAAAGCCGTTCTCCCTCATGGTGCGACTTTTTGCCAACATCATGGCGGGACATGCGATGATCCTCGGACTTGTGTCGGTGATATTCGTGGCAGCTAAGATCGGCCCTGTGATCGGTGGTTCGATGACTGTCATAACAATGGTCTTCGGAGTATTCATGGACTGTCTGGAACTCCTCGTAGCGTTCATCCAGGCCTATGTGTTCACGATGCTTTCTGCCGTGTTCATCGGTCTTTCGCGCCAAGGAGGACATGATGAAGGCCATGAACATGTAAATGAAACAACAAACTAAAATCATACAACTATGTTACTTTCAACAATTTTGCTTCAGGCTGCAGGTGCAGCTGTCTGGGGAAAGGCCGCAGGTGCCATCGGCGCCGGAATCGCAGCTCTTGCAGCGGCATGGGGTATCGGTAGGATCGGTGCATCTGCCATGGAGGCTATCGCACGTCAGCCTGAGTCTTCAGGAAACATCCGTACTACCATGATCATCATCGGTGCGCTCGTGGAGGGTGCCTGCCTTTTCGCAATTCTAGCCTGCCTCCTGGCAGTCGTGATGTAGGTCTCCCATGAACCTGATGTTGCCTGACAGTGGTCTCCTTTTCTGGATGACCATCATCTTCGCCATTGTCTTTCTTGTTCTTGCCAAGTTCGGCTTTCCGATGATCACCGGAATGGTCGAGAAGCGCACGAAGAGGATTGACGATGCGATCGTTGCTGCCCATGAGGCCGAGGAAAAGCTTCATGGACTGGCTCAGGAGCAGGAAAAGCTTATCAGTCAGGCTCGCGCCGAGCATGACCGTATCCTCAAGGAAGCGGCTGTCGAGCGTGAGAAGATGATAGCGCTTGCTCAGGAGCAGGCACGTGCGGAAGCGGGCAAGATAATGGATGAGACAAGGGAAAGGATAAAGGAGGAGAAGGAAGCCGCCCTGAGGGATATTCGCAGGGAGGTTGCAGTCCTTTCTGTCGCAATCGCCGAGAAGGTGGTCCGCAAGGAACTTTCCGGAACGGCAGGACAGAAGGAGATGATAGACAGGATATTTGATGAGTTGTCATGAATTCGGGAGTCATAGCATCAAGATACGCCAAGGCCTTGCTCAAGTATGTGCAGGAGTCGGGGGGAGGTGAGAGGACCTACTCCCAGGCTTGTGTGTTGGGCCTGAGGCTTATGGACATCCGTCAGTTAAGGGACTTCGTGGAGAATCACGGAGAGATTTCCCTTGAGAAGAAGACGGCGCTCCTCAAGGCGTCCCTTGGTGAGGAAATGGCTACGGAACTCATTGATTTCCTTCGTCTTGTGGCTTCTAGAAGGAGGATGGAACTCTTCTCCAGGATGTTGTACTCGTTCATTGCCCAATACCGTACAGCAAATAACATCAAGGTCGGAAGTCTTGTTACTGCGGCTCCAGTGGACGGACTGAAGGAGAGGCTCGAAGCCCTCTTCCATGAACGTACCGGAGCTGATATCCAGATCCAGGAGAAGATCAATCCGGAGATTCTCGGAGGATTTGTGTTCGAGATGGACGGTTACAGGCTTGATGCAAGTGTGGAGAGCCAGTTCCGCAAGATAAGGAACCAGCTTATTGAAAAGAATAACAGAATAGTCTAGATATGTTAGATACTATTAGACCCAGCGAGATATCGGAAGTGCTGTTTGACCAGCTCAAGGCGATAAGCGATGACCTTCAGTATGAGGAGGTCGGCAAGGTGCTGCAGGTGAGTGACGGCGTGGTCAGGATCCATGGCCTGCTCAATGCGGAGGCCGGTGAACTTCTTGAGTTTGACAATGGCGTGATGGCCGTGGTCATGAACCTGGAGGAGGATAATGTCGGTGCTGTGCTTCTTGGTCCTACAGACAAGATCAAGGAGGGAATGACCGTACACAGGACACGCCGCATCGCTTCGGTAAATGTGGGCGAGTCCATGGTGGGACGCGTTGTTAACCCGCTTGGAGAGCCGCTTGACGGCAAGGGTGCCATCGGTGGAGAGCTTGTGGAGATGCCTCTTGAGCGAAAGGCTCCGGGAGTGATCTTCCGTCAGCCGGTAACAGAGCCGCTTCAGACGGGATTGAAGGCGATTGACGCCATGATTCCGATAGGTCGTGGACAGCGAGAACTTATTATCGGCGACCGTCAGACCGGTAAGACAGCCATTGCCATCGATACCATCATCAACCAGCGCGAGGCCTATCTGAAGGGTGAGCCGGTGTACTGCATCTATGTGGCGATCGGTCAGAAGGGATCGACCGTGGCTACTATCGTGAATACGCTCAAGGAGAAGGGTGCAATGGATTATACCATTGTCGTGGCGGCGACTGCTGCCGACCCTGCTGCCCTGCAGTATTATGCACCGTTTGCGGGAGCGGCGATCGGAGAGTATTTCCGTGATACGGGAAGGCATGCGCTCGTGGTCTATGACGACCTTTCAAAGCAGGCTGTGGCCTATCGTGAGGTGTCGCTGATCCTTCGTCGTCCTTCGGGTCGTGAGGCATATCCGGGAGATATCTTCTACCTCCATTCAAGACTTCTCGAGAGAGCTGCTAAGATCATTTCGCAGCAGGAGGTGGCCGAGAACATGAATGATCTTCCGGAGTCTCTGAAGGGCAAGGTGAAGGCGGGCGGATCCCTTACTGCGCTCCCTATCATCGAGACCCAGGCCGGAGACGTATCTGCATATATCCCTACCAATGTGATTTCGATTACCGACGGTCAGATTTTCCTTGAGACAGACCTGTTCAACCAGGGATTTCGTCCGGCGATCAATGTGGGTATTTCCGTGTCCCGTGTGGGAGGAAGTGCCCAGATAAAGAGTATGAAGAAGGTTGCGGGAACCCTCAAGATCGACCAGGCCCAGTATCGTGAGCTTGAGTCGTTCTCGAAGTTCAGCAGTGACCTTGATCCGATTACTGCAATGGCTCTTGACAAGGGCCGAAAGAACAATGTTCTCCTTGTCCAGCCTCAGTATTCCCCTATGCCTGTGGGTGAGCAGGTTGCCATCCTCTATTGCGGCACGAAGGGACTTCTCAGGGACCTTCCTATCGGACTTGTGGAGGATTTCCAGACTACATTCCTCAGCAAGATGAGGGCGTTCCATACGGAGGATGTGCTGGGACCGCTTGCTGCCGGAAAGATGAATGAGGAGATTGCGGCAATCATTGAAAAGGAAGCGGCGTCCATAGTCACCGGACTGTTGTAATCCGGTTTTTAAAGAATAGATACTTTAAGGCAATATGGCATCATTGAAGGAAATAAAGAGCAGGATCGCGTCTGTGAAGAATACGCTGAAGATCACTTCTGCAATGAAGATGGTTGCATCGGCGAAGCTTCACAAGGCTCAGTCTGCCATCGGCAACAAGCTGCCGTATGAGCAGAAGCTCCATAGGATGCTTTCCGGAATGCTGCAGGATGACGATCTCCAGAAGGCTTTGCAGACCGAACTTGGTTTCGGTGGTAAGGACAGGTCTCCTGTGACCCTTCAGGATACGTCAATAGATGCCATACCGGTGAAGGAAGATGTGGAAAGGGTTGCCGTGGTAGTCTTTTCTTCGAATTCATCCCTTATCGGAGCCTTCAATGCGAATGTCATCAAGAAGTTCAACGAGGCCATGAGGCTTCTTTCCGCCAACGGCTATTCCAAGGATGACATAGACATATACACAGTCGGCAGAAAGATCGCCGAATCCGTGAAAAGGGACGGCTACTGCTCTTACAAGGACCTGCCGGACCTTTCGGACAAGCCTGATTATGAGAAGGCGTCAGACCTTGCCTATGACCTCGTGGAGAGGTTTTCTGCAGGTGAGGTGGGACAGGTGATCCTCATCTACAACCACATGGCATCGATGTCTTCGCAGCCTTCGGTGCGTGAAAACTACCTTCCTATGGCCCTTCATGACTACAACGAAACGGCTGAGCCGGTGGATTATATCCTTGAGCCGGATCCTGTCGCTCTTGTGAAGGACCTCCTGCCTCTGGTGCTGACCCTCAAGATATATACGGTGGCCCTGGATGCTTCCGCAGCGGAACATGCTGCCAGGACAGTTGCAATGCAGGTTGCGTCGGACAATGCCAAGGATCTCATCACCGAACTTACCCTTGCCTACAACAAGGGCCGTCAGCAGGAAATCACCGCCGAAATCCTCGATCTCGTCGGCGGAATGCAGAATTAGCACAGATGTTGTCATAAGGCGTTTCGGTTAGTTAAACAAAGTGTTATGAAACGTCTTATTTCTTATTTGGTGGCAGCGTTTTCGCTTCCGGTGCTTTCGATGGCCCAGGCTCCGCAGTACAATAATTCCCCTATCTCGGACTTCAATCTCTCGAGATATCTCGGCACATGGTACGAGATAGCCCGCTTTGACCATAGCTTTGAGAGGGGAATGGACAATGTCATTGCGGAGTATCTCCTTCGTGACGACGGCAAGATCGATGTATTCAATTCCGGATGGAAGAATGGAAAATACAAGGTCGCTGATGGAAAGGCAAAACAGCCGGATCCATCAAAGAATCCGGCCCATCTTGAGGTGTCTTTCTTTATGTTCTTCTACAATGATTACAATGTGATGATGATCGATGACGACTATCAGGTCGTGTTGGTCGGCAGCAAGAGTCCGAAATACCTCTGGATACTTGCAAGGACCCCTGAAGTCAGCGACAATGTCATGGATAAGGTGCTTGATGAGGCTTCGGAACGTGGTTACAATATCGATGATCTGATCTGGGTCGATCAGTCTGCCAATGTCGAAGCGCTTTAGAATCTGCTGATGCCGTTCCTGCGGTCAAGCTGGTCCAGAGCGAAGGCATATGCACCGATTGCGATAGCCTTTCCGGCGCCCATCTTTGATACGGTGACTCCGATTCTCTTCTGCGGATCGAAGTCAACCTCTATTTCACTTCCGTATATCTTCATCTTCTGCTGCTCGCCCTTGACGAATGCAGCAAGTTCATCCTTGTCGTCAAGGTCATATACCTTCATCGGGATACGTCCGAGTTCCTTGCCGTCGAGGGTCTTGATCTTCGACCTCATGACTTCCAGGATCGCAGGCTTGATGTATTTTGCAGCTCCTGTCATGCCGCCGCCGAGGACTATGAGTCCGTCAGTGATGTTTGCCGAAGGAAGGATGGCTTCTCCTGTCACCTCGCCCATCTCTGCGAAGGCGCGGACTGCAGCCTCCCTGTCACCCTCGAGGTTTCCTTCAGCGATGTCGAAGATGTCCTTAGGTTCAAGTTCTCTTTCGTCGCCGGAGATTTCCTTGTACACGCGCTTTACAGCCCTGATGGAAACACCTTCCTCCACGATGATTTCAGGATATTTGCTGTGCGGGAAGTAGCATGTCTCCACGCATGAATTATCACCCCTGTTCAGCGTTTCATTCACGATCATTCCCACCGCAAATCCGTCACCGAACACATATCCCAGCATGTTGCGGTACCTCTTCTTGCTGCCCGCAAGTTCAAGCGTCTCGTTGATTTCCGGAAGTGCGCCTCCGAGGGCCTCTCCGTATGCGAAAAGGTCTCCGTCGTTGTTTATGTACACAGGGATTCCGAACTTCTTTCTCAGATAAGGGCCAAGCGCCACTCCGTCCCTGAACGATGGGAAGTTGAGGAGGTATCCGTAGATTATTCCGTTTGGATAGTCAGCAGGACCAGGGAAGGCGAAGCTGATTGCGGCTGGCTGCCTGTCAAGCTGTTCCCTTACCATCCTGAATCCTTTCACCATGGTCTGCAGACACATCTCGAGGTTGTCGGAATGGGCTTCCAATGTTATCGGCTCAACAATGAATTCACCGGCCTGCATGGCACCGAATACCATTTCAGCACTGTTTGCGTCAAGTGTCATGACGATTCTTGAGTCGGTTCTGAAGTTAGCCATTATCTGTTTTTGTGTTTTTATAGGGTCAAATGCAAATATAATCATTAAATTTACACAAAAATAAGTCATATGACAATTTTATCCAACGGGGAACTGAGGATTGAGGTGAGCGGACACGGCGCGGAACTTCAGAGTATCAGGAAAGGAGATGTGGAATATCTGTGGCAGGGCGATCCTTCCTTCTGGGGAAGACGTTCCCCTGTGCTCTTTCCTATAGTCGGAAGCGTGTGGGAGTCAAGATACAGGATCGACGGTGTCGAGTATCAGCTCGGCCAGCACGGATTCGCACGTGACATGGACTTTGTAAAGGTCTGTGAATCAGATACAGAAGTCCGATATAGGCTCGAATCTTCGCCCCAGACGAAGGAAAAGTTTCCATATGATTTCTGCCTTGAGATTGCCTATCGTCTTCATGGACGCTGCCTTGATGTGATATGGGAGGTGAGCAACCCGTCGGAGACCGACATCCATTTCCAGATAGGTGCCCATCCTGCATTCTTCTATCCTGATTATGACCCGCAGTCTTCGGGTCGCGGACGTTTCACCTTCGATAAGACCGAAGGGCTGGAATGCATCCGCATCAAGGAGAAGGGATGCGTCGATGTGGAGACAAAGTGGCCTCTGGAACTGACAGAGGGCATTCTCAAGCTTGAAAAGGATACATTTGATGCTATAGATACCATCATGCTTCAGGATTCGCAGGTGCAGAGGGTCAGCATGTTCAGGGAGGACGGCAGTCCGTGGCTGTCTCTTTCATTCGATGCTCCGGTTGTGGGAATATGGTCCCCTCCGGGAAAGAATGCCCCGTTCATCTGCATTGAACCATGGTACGGACGTTGTGACCGCGCAGGATATGAGGGGGATTTCAGGGACAAGGACTGGGTCAACCGTCTGTCGCCGGGAGAGAAGTTCGAGAGTGTCTATACGATAGAGATTGCATAGGGAGAAGGGGATATGAGACTTTCGGAACTGAAGACGGGAGAACGTGGCGTGATCGTGAAGGTCAACGGTCACGGAGGCTTCCGCAAGAGAATAATCGAGATGGGCTTTGTGAGAGGCAATAAGGTCAAGGTAATCCTTAATGCCCCTCTGAGGGACCCTATAGAGTACGAGATCATCGGATACAAGATATCGCTTAGAAGGGAAGAGGCTGCCAAGATCGAGGTCATCAGTGAGACCGAGGCAAAGGAACTCCTTTCCGAGCGTGAGTCGCTGCCTGCACTTGAGGCAGACGGCGAGTCGTGGGTGGAGAAGGAGATGGATACCCTCATGGAGGAAAGACGAAGGGTGATCCGTGTGGCTCTGGTCGGCAATCCGAACTGCGGAAAGACCTCTCTCTTCAACATGGCCTCAGGAAGCCATGAGCATGTCGGCAACTACAGCGGAGTGACAGTCGATGCCAAGGAAGGTGACTTTGAATATGGCGGATACCACTTCCGCATCGTGGACCTTCCGGGTACATATTCACTTTCTGCATACAGCCCTGAGGAACTTTATGTGCGCAAGAACCTCATTGAGGATGTACCTGACATTGTGGTCAATGTCGTGGATGCCTCGAACCTCCAGCGTAACCTTTACCTTACCACCCAGCTCATCGACATGAACCTGAGGGTGGTGATGGCCCTGAACATGCATGATGAACTCATTGCAAAGGGTGACAAGCTGGATATCAAGCAGTTGGGCTGGCTTTTGGGTATGCCTGTGGTTCCGACCGTAAGCCGTACGGGACAGGGAATCGACAATCTTTTCGACACCGTCATCCAGATCTATGAGAAGAGCGACCCGCATCTGGCCCGACATATCCACATCAACCATGGAGTCGAGCTCGAGCGCAGCATAAACCTTATCAAGGACCTCATTTCGCGTACCGAAGACATCAGGACTACATATTCGACCCGCTATCTTGCCATCAAGTACCTTGAGAATGACAAGGAGATCGAGGGTGTGGTGGAGTCGCTTTCCAACCGTGACGAGATCATTGCCGCCCGTTTCAAGGAGAACAACAGGATACGCGGCCTCTTCGGTTCAGGCCTCGAGTCAGCCCTGGTAGATGCGAAATATGCCTTTGTACAGGGCGCCTTGGCCGAGACCCATGTGCCGTCCTCGAAGAAGAGGAAATGGCATACGATTACGGACAGGATCGATGCGATCGTGACAAACAAATGGCTGGCCTTCCCGATATTCTTCTTCCTGCTCTACATCGTATTCAATACGACCTTCGTTGTGGGAGAGTACCCGATGCGATGGATAGAATGGGTAGTTGAGGGCTTCGGTGCCTTCGTCGCTTCCACCATGGCCGACGGATGGCTCCGTGACCTTGTGGTGGACGGCATCATCGGAGGAGTGGGAAGCGTCCTTGTCTTCCTGCCGAACATCCTCCTGCTGTATATGTTCATCTCGCTTCTTGAGGACTCGGGATACATGGCGCGTGCCGCCTTTATCATGGACCGTCTGATGCATAAGATCGGTCTTCACGGAAAGTCATTCATTCCTATGGTCATGGGATTCGGATGCAATGTGCCTGCGGTGATGGCGACAAGGACCATCGAGAGCCGCAAAAGCCGTCTGATCACCATGCTTATCGTGCCTCTGATGTCGTGTGCAGGCCGAATGCCGGTCTATGTGCTCATAGCGGGAGCCTTCTTCCCTAAGCATGCAGGCCTGGTGCTTCTCGGACTCTATGCCCTCGGAATCATACTCGCCGTACTTGCCGCGAAGGTCATGAGCTCATTCTTCAAGGATGATGACCTGCCGTTCGTAATGGAACTTCCTCCTTACCGCATACCTACAGGAAAGTCGATCCTCCGTCATACATGGGAGAAGGGTCGCCAGTATCTCCAGAAGATGAGTGGAATCATCCTCATCTGCTCGATGGTCATCTGGTTCCTGGGATATTTCCCTAACCATGACGCATATAACTCGGTTCAGGAGCAGCAGGAACATTCATTCATCGGCTATGTCGGAAAGGCCATGGAACCGGTGCTTGAACCTCTGGGATTTGACTGGAGAATGGGCGTGGGAATCGTAGCCGGCGTAGGTGCGAAGGAACTTGTCGTCAGCACGCTCGGAGTCATGTATGCAGATGATGAACCTGTGGTTGCCGGACCGTCAGGCGGGGAGGAAGACGAATCTTCAGCAGTCGCTGAAACCCGTCTGCAGAAGGCCCTGGTACGCTCCGTAACCCCTGCGGGTGCCCTTGCATATATGGTGTTCATCCTTCTTTACTTCCCATGCATAGCCACCTTTGTTGCGATAAAGAATGAAAGCGGCGGATGGAAATGGGCCCTTGTAACAGCAGTCTACACCATAGTATTGGCCTGGGTAGCCGCCTTCATCACCTTCAGGATTGCTTCGTTTTTCCTTTAGGGTGTTTTTTTAGGTTTTTTCTTTAGGGGCGTTCTTTAGGACCTCCCTTTGGGTCGTTATACTTTTCCTGACTAGGATTTACTTTCCAAGATACCTGACATAATGCCTCCCCCGCTTCCTGTCAGAAAACCATTCAACGGTTTCCGTATGTATGGTGTTGAATGCCTTGCCAAGGATGGCGCCAGTGATGATTTCAAGGGATGATTTCAAGGGAAGATTTCAAGTTCCCTATGTATGGCGTTGCATGTCTTCCCAAGGATGATTTCATGGATGGTGAGTGGTTAGTCACGTCTTTTTGCGTAACTATTTGTCAGTAAGCATGATAGATTCTGCTGTTGTGCTCAACCTATGCTTGCTAGTTGGGGTTGAGTACGCTTCTCTTCATAAAGTGTTGATTATCAATATTTTGCTGATAGTGCTATGCTTAACCCTAACTTTAAAGAGGGGGTTGAGCACGCAGGTTTTTGTAACGAGCTGATTAGTAGTTCATTGCATACAGCGATGCGCTTAACCATCGCTTTAAAGTTGAGGTTGAGTACGCTAATCTATATAAGGTGCTGATTATTAGTATTTTGCTGCTAGCGTTGTGCTTAACCATCGCTTTAAAGTTGAGGTTGAGTACATACTTTTACCTAACTATTGGAAAATCAACATGATATGTTTCCATTAGTGCTTAGCCTTTGGCTCCAGATTTGACGTTAGCATTGATGATGGCTCTATCTGGGGATCCTGTGCTGTCATAATCAGAATCAAATCAGATAAGTTCCTTTAGGTACATGCTGTCAAGGTGTACTGTCCTGGCAATCTGTTTTACAGAGCAGCCATATTGTTTCCGCAATTCCTTAGCCAAGTGAATGCGTTTCTGTGCATCTATTCCACGTAG
Organism: Candidatus Cryptobacteroides sp.; assembly: GCA_045646785.1. Classification (GTDB taxonomy): domain Bacteria; phylum Bacteroidota; class Bacteroidia; order Bacteroidales; family UBA932; genus Cryptobacteroides. The sequence continues at coordinate 13,416 of JAZRLI010000059.1, forward strand.
ATTGCTTGTCTTGAAAAACTTGAAGCACATTTCGACAGCTTTCTCCTTCAGTTCCATGTCAGGAATCACAACATTATTGTGGATTCCCAAACTGCGGTTGATTTCATCCTCCTTTCCTTGGCCCATGAAGAATGAGAAACTTTTAGGCGTCCTATATAATTTTTCAACTGCATTATAGTCTACATAATTCCCTGGCCAGATATAGCCATCCGGAGTAATTATCCAATCATGTGGAAGATCAGTGCGTGTCAACAGCATCGCTCTAAGTTTGCGTACCTGTATCTCTGAAATTCTTTTCCATCCTTGAGTCATGGATTTCAGTTTTTCCGGGCTTCTGAAATATAGTCCTGCGGATGACCATGGATAGTCTTCTGCACAAAAACAATATCCGGCAGCTATCCCATTTCTCAATGCATATGCAATTGAAGTCAGAAGATATCTTTCATCATTCAATGATTTGATATCGAACTTCAGTGATTCATATTTGTGATGGCCATAGCGGTAGTTAAACCATATACCGTACCTGTGGATGAACTTTTCTATGAATCGATTGCATTCTGTGAGGGTTCCATAAAGGATAAAATGAACATGATTGTCCATCAGGCAGAATGCTAAGATATTTACGTCGCATTTCAACCAGCATACTGCAATAATGTTCATCCCGGCAATAAATGCTTTCCTGTCATCAAAAAGAGACTCCGTACGGAACCCCTCTGAAAATAAGTGGTAGAATTCACGTTTTTCCATATATACCCGTTTTTAAATTATCTTTCGCCTCTATCTCCTACTCTCCTAAATCAATGAGGGTATCGGATGACTGGTGTAAAGATTGTCATATTATCTGAGAAATGCAATCTTTAATCAGGTTGAGCACACAGGTTTTTGTAACGGGTTGATTAGTAATGTATTACATGCAGCGATGCGCTTAACCCTCGCTTGATAGTTGGGGCTGGACACGCTTATCTATATAAGGGGTTGATTATCAGTATTTTGCTGCCAGCATTGCGCTTAACCCTGACTTTAAAGAGGAGGCTGAGCACGCTTGTTTATGTAAGATGTTGACTATCAGTATTTTGCTGCCAACGTTGTGCTTAACCCTCACTTTAAAGTTGAGGTTGAGCACGCTGATCCGTATAAGGAACTGATTATTAGCGTTTTGATAGTAGGGCTGTGCTTAATCCTGCCAGACAAGTACAAGATGCCCTGCGAGGAAACAATCTTTAGGAGTATCTGCGTGGAAGGCGGAGCATGATTGCGGCGAGGGCGCATATACCCATGATGAACGGATAATAGAGATAGCCGGAAATCGAAATTGATGAGGCTCCTGAGAGACCCGCTGCCATGAGAAGCTGGGCTCCGTACGGAATGATACCCTGGATCAGGCAGGAGAATGTGTCCATTATGCTGGCACTCTTGCGTGGGTCGAGACCGAACCTGTCTGTGATGTCCTTTGCTATGCCTCCTGTGGTGATGATGGCGATGGTGTTGTTTGCCGTACAGAGGTTTGCAAGCGATACGAGTCCTGCGATGCTGAGTTCGGCGCCGCGCTTTCCGTTTATCTTCTTGGTCATGCCGTCGACGATGAAGTCAAGGCCTCCGTTCACGCGGATGATTTCAAGCATTCCTCCAGCCAGCATTGTCACAATGATCAGGTCGCCCATGCCGCTGATGCCGCTGCCGATGGCCGAAAGGTATGATGTCCAGTCAAGGCTTCCGTTCACGAAGCCGATGAGGCCGTTTACTGCGAGTCCGGTGGCAAGTACTGCCGCTACATTGATTCCTGCAAGAGCCATTACGATCACAAGCACATATGGAATGAGCAGAGCCCATTTGATTGCTTCGGTTTCAAGTGCTACGGACACCGAAGAGCCGAGGAGCACATAAAGTACGGTCACAATGACTGCAGCCGGTGCCACGATCCTTATGTTTACCTTGAACTTGTCGGCCATTGAACATCCCATGCTTCGTGTTGCCGCGATCGTAGTGTCCGATATGAATGAGAGGTTGTCTCCGAAGAATGCACCTCCTACGATGATGGCAGTGATGAACGGAGTGCTTGTAAGCATGCTTTCAGAACCTCCCAGGGCAAGTTCTTCAGCGATTCCAGCTGCTACTGGCACGAGTGCCACGATGGTTCCCACACTTGTTCCGATGGACATAGAAATGAAGCATGCGGCAAGGAAAAGTCCTGCGTAAAGCAGCTTGCCTGGTAGGATGCGCATGGCTATGTTCACGGTTGCGTCGATCGCTCCGATTTCCTTTGCTGTCGATGCAAAGGCTCCGGCAAGGACGAATATCCATATCATGAGCATGACATTCCTGTTGCCTGCACCCTGGGAGAATATCGATATCCTTTCTTCAAGGCTCCTGCCTCTGCATATGATTATTGCATAGACCGAGGCTATGAGGAAGGCTGCGGAAATCGGGATTGCATAGAAGTCGCCGATTGCAAGGGATGATACAAGATAGGCGCAGAGAAATACCAGAAGAGGACTCAGTGCAAGCCATCCGTTTATATGTCTGTTCAGATTTGTGCCCATGTGAAAACGTTTACGGGTGCAAAGATACGTAAAATACTTATCTTTGCAGGGATGAAAAAGCAAGATATACAGGTGCCGATGGGGGAGACTACGGTTCTTCTCCACACATGCTGCGCTCCATGCTCAAGTGCCATAATCGAGGCGCTGATGAAGGAGGGCGTGACTCCGGTCATATATTACTGCAACCCGAATATATACCCTCGTGAGGAATATGGGATCCGAAAGAACGAATGTACGAGGTATGCACAGTCGCTCGGACTGGAGATAGTGGACGCTGACTATGACCATGAGAACTGGCTGGAGGCTGTAAAGGGCATGGAGAATGAGCCTGAAAGGGGAGGAAGGTGCCTGAAATGCTTTAAGCTTCGTCTTCTCCGTACCGCCCGTTATGCCAGGGAAAGGGGAATAAGGGTCATCACAACCACTCTTGCTTCATCCCGCTGGAAATCTCTTGACCAGATAAACGAGGCGGGCTTATGGGCTGTCGGTCAGGTAGAGGATGTCATCTGGTGGGACCGTAACTGGCGCAAGGGAGGTCTCCAGGAGCGCCGCCTTCAGATTTTGAAGGAATACGATTTCTACAACCAGCTCTACTGCGGCTGCGAATTCAGTTATCGTGCCTGAGAGGACTTGACAATTGTTTCACTGCCGTTTCTGACGCTTTCAGGAATTTCAGCCCTTTTGTATGTGCTTTCCTCGGCCGCGTCGTTCATGGATGTCATGGTCAGGGATTTGTCGTCGACCGTGATTCTGTAGGCTGAAGCCCAGTCTTCACCGTCGTTATACCTTCCTGTGAGGAGGTCTTCTTCCACATTCCATGAACCTCTGTAGAGGCGGTATGCACCTTCTCCGATCTTTTGGAACATCTCGAACTTCATGTCGTCAGTGAAGCTGATGTACACGTCTCCGGTCACTGAGATCGATGTGCTGTGCCATTCTCCGTACAGATATTCTGCTGTTGTCTTCTTCTTTCCGTCCTTTCCGCATGAAGCAAGGAGAAGTACGGCTGATATGATGAGTAAAATGCGTTTCATGTCCGTTCAGTTTTAGAGCCATCCTCCGTTGTTTGTCGCAAACGGTCTTGATGCGACCGAAATCGTGCGTGTATATGCCATCTCGCCGATGCCGTCCTCCTTCTGAGTGTCCTTTCCGACGTTTCCGCTGAGGACGATCTTGCCTGAACCGATCTTTGAGCATTCGATCTCGAGCTTTCCGTTCTTCACGACAGGATCCGACGCGAGGCCGAGAGATGTTCTTGTCGCCTCATCGACGGTGACGATGTATGTGCCGCCGCTGACATATCTGCTGATGTCCACGTTCATCTTCTTTCCGGCCTGGACAAGGACTGTCGGCGTGCCTTCAACCGCCATGAGGAACTTCCATGCATCCACGGCTCCTGTTCCCATCTGACCCTTGAACCTGTCAAGGCCGAGGGTTGTCCATGAATAGCTACCGAGGTCATAATACTGCTTCGAGCCTGTGCAGTACTGGTCCATGTCGTTGACTGAAGTGAGGAGGAGGGAAGTGAGTTCCTCCCTGCTGAACTTCTTTCCGAGCTTCTTTGCATATGAGATTCCGAGCGCGATGACTCCCGAAACATGAGGACATGCCATGGATGTTCCCTGCATGTACACATAATTCCTGTCATTGCCGATCGACGGCGATCCCTGTGCCGCATTCGATACTCCGGTAGAAAGGATCATGGTGCCGTAGTTGTTCTCGTCGGTGTACTCTCCGCCAGGTGCCGCGATCTTGCTTCCCGGACCATAGTTGGTGTAGCCGCCAGGGAGATAGTCGGCTCCGAAAGCCGTAACCGAAATCACGTATGGAAGGGCTCCCGGGTAGCTTGAGTATGGGTGGCTGTGGTTTCCGGCCGCAAACACAGCGATGTTGCCCTCCATTGAAGGGTGGTTGCTGTTGGCCGGGTCAAGGAAATATCTCAGGGCCGCATTCTCAAGAGTCGAGCCTGTCACCTTTACGGTGCTGCCATCCACCTTGAAGTCGCCGCCGTTGATGTAGATGTCGTCGTTGTCGAGAGGATATGAATTTCCGTACGAACACTGTGCGATGCATGCACCGTTGTCTGCAGCATACATGAATGCCGCTGCGCTCTGCGAGTCGGATGCCGCCGAGTTGCCGTTGAAGATCTGACAGCTCATGAGACGGACTCCGTCGTTGCTGCCTGTACCGCCCGCAATGGAACTTACGCCGACACCGTTGCCGTTGACCGCACCGATGATGCCGGCCACATGGGTGCCATGTCCGCTACCCTTGGTCCAGTCGAGTGTCTTGCCCTTGTACACTCCGTCGGTCTTTGTGCATCCCACGAAGTTGAATCCATATACGTCGTCGATGAATCCGTTTCCGTCATCATCCTTTCCGTTGCCTCTCTCTTCGCCTGTGTTTACCCACAGGGCATCCTTGAGGTCTTCGTGCATGCTGTTTACGGCACAATCAAACACCGCCACGATCACGCTTGGGTCTCCCGCGGTGAGTCTCCATGCATCACGCACTCCTACATCCGCACCTTCTACTGCATTCCTTGCCACTGTCTTGTCTCCTGTGTTGACGAGGTTCCACTGATGGCTCAGGTATGGGTCATCGAATCCGTATGCCTCTGTAGTTGCCCTTGTGGCAGGGACCGGGATGAACTCAGCCACCTTTTCAGACCTGACAGGTTCGAGGAACGAGTTGTACTGCACGGCATCCACAGACTGCATCTGGGCAATGCGTGATGCCATCTGGTTTACAGACATCTCCTCGTCGAAGACGATGGTGAACCATCTGTGAAGTCCGTACTTCTTCGCCACGTCCATGTTCTTAGGACGTATCGGAAGGGCCGGACTGATGGATTCTGCACCTGCTTCCTTGATGAGGCTGATTGCAGATTCATCTCCGTCGGCAATCCTTGCGGCTGTCTCTTCGTTGAACATTACAAGAAGACTGCCCCTTTCAAAGTCGCCGTCTGTTTCTCCGACGATCTTTGTCATGAGGCTGTTTTCAACCTGTCCTGCGGAGTGGTTTTCCTGCAGGCTTTTTGTACATGCTGTTCCGACAAGGGCCAGGACTGCAAGTGCAAAAGATATTTTCTTCATAATTCGATCTGTTATGTTGTGCACAAAGACACAAAGTTAAAAAAATCTTACGAAAAAATCTCTCTTAGAACCCTGAGTGAGTTGATGTTAAGTGCTGATTCTGTGTGAAATTCAATGTAGCGCAGGATATCTTCTGCGATTTCGTTTCTGACCTCTCCGGAAAGAGGAATGAGCATGGATTCCGCGAACGGTTCCTTCAGGAATCTTTCCACTGTCGGATAGTGGCGTTCCACAAAGGGCATGAGCCCCTGCGGATCCGGGCTGAATCCGAGTGCTATGGAGAATTCAAGGAGGAATCGGATATGGAAATTGCTGAAGTCGCTCTGTATCCCGTCAAGCAGGAGGATGCTCTTCTCGCACCATTCGTAAAGTCCATCTTCCTTTGCCCCATCCCTTACGCTACGGTAGATCACCTCGCTCATGAACATGGTCATCGTGTTTTTGAAGAGGCTGTTGCGGATGCCTGAAAGATGGTGCTTCAGGCTGAGGTTCTTCGCCGTGAAAAGTGTAGAGCGTGAGGATTCGACGATCTCGGCTTCAAGAATGGAAAGCGGCTGGAAAAGTGTCATGACCGACTTCTTTCCTACACCGCGTATAAGAAATCCTCGTCGCCCGTATTCTTTGCTGAGTGTGTGGACGACGAGTGAATTTTCACCGAATTTAGTGGTGTGTAGGACTATAAGTTCTGTGACCTTAACCATTCTGCCATTGCGCGGAGGGCCTTTCCTCTGTGGGATATGTCGTTCTTCTGTTCCTCCGAAATGTCGGCGAGGGTGAGGCCTGGATATTCGTCCGCTATGAAGATAGGGTCATATCCGAATCCGCCGTTGCCGGATTTTTCCTTGGCGATCACACCTTCGAGAGTACCTTCGAACAGATGCTTCTCCCCATTGATGATCAATGTGACCACGCTTTTGAACCTTGCTCTTCTTGCCTCTCCTTCGGCTCCGAGTTTCTGGAGTTCGTCAAGAACCTTGTCCATGTTCTTGTTGAAGTCCTTGTCGTCGCCGGCGTATCTTGCCGTATATACTCCCGGAGCACCTCCGAGGGCGTCGACCTCAAGTCCTGTGTCATCGGCGAAGCAGTCGCATCCGATCTTTTCATACAGGTATTCTGCCTTCTGTATTGAATTGGCTGTCAATGTAGTACCTGTCTCTGGTATGTCTTCTGTGATACCGACCTGTGCGAGAGAAACGAGCTCAAAGCCCTCGCCCAAGATTTCAGATGCCTCGCGCAGTTTGCCGCTGTTGCCCGTTGCAAATGTCAATTTCATATAAGTGCCTTATATTACTGTTAAATACCTCGGCAAAGGTATAAATATTTTTGTATTTTTGTGGCACATATTATGCGGGTCATTCCCGCTCATCCCAATTACGATATGAAGAAGAACATCATAACCCTTTTCATTGCTCTTGCAGCGGTTTCCTTTGCTGCGGAGTCACTTTCAGCACAGTCACAGAGCTTCAAGCTCGGTAAGTGGACTGAAATCAACAATGCACTTCTCAAGGAACTGAACCGCTCGTATGTAGACAGCCTTCCGCTCGACAGGATCATGAGGGCCGGCGTGGATGCCATGCTTGAGGAACTCGATCCATATACCGTCTATATCCCTGAAGAGGAAAACGAGGACCTTCAGATGATGATGTCCAATACATATGGTGGAATCGGCGCTGTCATCCATAAGAGGAAGGGCGAGAACGTGATCATCAACGAGCCTTATGCAGGCTCGCCTGCGCAGAAGTACGGACTTGTGTGCGGTGACGAGATCATTGCAATCGACGGTTTCCCGACCAAGGGACTCGAGTCAAAGGAAAGCAGCGACAGGATGAAGGGAAAGCCGGGAACCAAGGTCGTGTTCACGGTAAGGAAGGTAAGGACAGGGGATACCCTCGACGTAGAGATCGTGCGTGAAAGGATCCATCTCCCCGATGTGGAGTATGCAGGAATGCTCGATGATACTACAGGCTATATCCTTCAGAGCGGATTTACCGAGAATGTATCGGGAGAAGTACGTGAGAAGTTCCTTGAACTCAAGAAGCAGGGCATGAAGAGGCTCGTCCTCGACCTTCGCGGAAACGGCGGCGGTCTGATGAGCGAGGCGGTCAACATCCTTTCGCTTTTCGTGCCTAAGGGATCGCTCGTAGTGACTTCGAAAGGCAACTCCCCTGAACTCTACAGGGAATATCGCACAGTCAACGAACCTGTTGATACTGAGATACCTATAATAGTCATGATCGACTCGGGATCGGCATCTTCATCGGAGATTGTAGCCGGTGCATTCCAGGACCTTGACCGTGCAACCATCATGGGCAAGAGAAGCTACGGAAAGGGACTCGTGCAGAGTATCCTTCCTATGCCTTACAACGGTCAGGTGAAGGTCACTACAGCAAAATACTATACTCCAAGCGGTCGCTGCGTACAGGCGATCGACTACTCGAACCGAAACGAGGACGGAAGCGTCGGACATATTCCAGACTCGCTTACAAAGGAGTTCAGGACAGTTTCAGGAAGAATCGTGCGTGACGGCGGCGGAATCACTCCGGATGTTGATGTTCCCGTCCAGAGCTACAGCAGACTTGTATATTCACTCGTTTTGGGAGGCATCATCGATCAGTATGCCATCGACTTCGCACGCAGGCACGACAGCATCCCTGCAATAGATGACTTCCATTACAGCGATGAAGATTTCGAGGATTTCATCCGATTTGCAAAGACCCAGGATTTCGACTATAGAAGCAGCGCGAAGACCCTCTACGACCAGATGAAGAAGGAACTTGAAAAGGACGGACTTGCAGACTCAATGTCATCAGAGCTTGAAGCCCTTGGAAAGGCCCTGGAAATGGATAAGGAAAGGTTCATCCGTCTGAAGAAGGATGAGATCGTTCCGTTCATCGAAGAAGAGATAGCAGTCCGCTACTGGTTCCAGGAGGCAGGTGTGAAGGTCCGTCTCCGTTATGACGAACAATTGAAAAAGGCTCTTGCGATTAATTAACGCAAGAGCCCTTCTTTATTCTTCTTTCCAGATATATACCTTGTCGCTTCTGCGCAGGCGGTTTTCCTCAATCGCCTTGCATGCAGCTTCGTTGCATCCGTCGCCGCAAAGGCTGAGGGCTTCTTCACGTGCGCCCGGCACAACCTTGCTCCAGTCGATCGCGATGGAGCAGTAGGTGCCCTTCGATGCCTCGTCTACAGGCTTGAGGTCAACCCTGATCTCCGGGACTGTATATTCGACGCATCCTGATGTAGGACCTATGATGAGGATCTTGTCGCCTTTGCTGAGTGAGTGTGACTCTACGAGGATCTCAGCCACTCCGAGCTTTCCGAACCAGTTGGTGATCTTTCCGCAGTAAACCTTCTTTCTTGTCGATGTGCTTCCATATACGTCGCACCATTCTCCAAGACGTGCGCCCTGATAGTAGCCTCCCCAGAAGCCCCTGTTGAACACTTCCGAGAGTTCATCCTTGAACGACGCTCCGAGCTCAGGAGTGTATGTTCCGTTGCATACTGCATCGGCTGCACGACGGTAGCATGATGCCACCCTCTTCACATATTCTGCCGAACGGGCACGGCCTTCGATCTTGAATACGGTCACTCCGGCGTCGATGATCTTGTCCATGAACTCGATGGTACACAGGTCTTTAGGCGACATTATGTACTTGTTGTCGATTTCGAGTTCCATGCCTGTCTCGCGGTCCTGAACCTTGTAGGCACGTCGGCAGAGCTGGAAGCATGAACCCCTGTTTGCAGATGCTCCGTATTCATGGAGACTGAGGTAGCACTTGCCGGAAATCGCCATGCAGAGGGCTCCGTGGGCGAACATTTCGATCTCCACGAGACGTCCCGACGGACCGCAGATGTTGTCCCTGTCTATGATGGCCTTGATGTCCTTTACCTGACCGAGATTGAGCTCGCGCGCGAGTACGATGACGTCGGCGAACTGGGCGTAGAAGCGGAGTGCCTCTGCGTTCGAGATGCTGAGCTGGGTAGAGATGTGTACCTCGACACCGATCTGACGGGCATAGATGATCGCCGCCATGTCAGATGCGATTACTGCCGTGATTCCGGCTTTCTTTGCCGCATCCAGCGTACGCTTCATATCCTCAAGGTCTTCTCCGAAGAGTGCGATGTTGAGGGTAAGGTATGTCTTCACTCCATGTTCCGAGCAGATGCGTACGATTTCCTCAAGGTCGGTCATCTTGAAGTTGTTGGCAGAGTGCGAACGCATGTTCAGCTTCTCGACTCCGAAATATACCGAATCCGCTCCTCCCTGGATGGCTGCGTGCAGGCATTCGAAGTTTCCTGCCGGCGCCATTATCTCAAGTCTTTTCTTTTCCATTATTTACGTCTTCCTAAAAGCATGGCTGCATAACGGTGCAGCATTTCCGTTCTTATCTTTCCGAGGTTGAGGCTCTCGGCATATTCCATTGCCTGGGCGTGGAGCCTTCTGATCTCCTCCATGGCCTCTTCTCCCACTTCAAGACGGTTGTAGATCTCCTTTACGGCAGCGATCTTCGCCGCCTTCTCCTCTTCCGTCGATACCGGCATGGCAAGGGCCGCCGCAAGTTCTTCGGTGTTTCCCTTCTCGAGCGCACGGGTGAGCAGCCAGCTCTTCTTGTTGTTTACTATGTCGCCTCCGATGGCCTTTCCGAACTCCTTAGGGTCGGCATATGTGTCGAGCCAGTCGTCGGCTATCTGGAATGCCAGTCCGAGGTCGTATCCGAACCTGTACAGAAGGTCCGCTTCCTCTGCAGATGCGCCTCCGATAAGGGCACCCATCTTTGCGGAACATGCGATGAGCACGGCTGTCTTGAGTCCGATCATCTTTATGTATTCCTCCATCGGAACCTTGTCCATGTTCTCGAAGTCCATGTCATACTGCTGGCCTTCGCATACCTGGGCTGCGGTAGTCGAGAACAGGGTGAGGACTTCAGGAAGTACGGAGGCAGGGGCCTTGGCCACAAGCCTGTAGCTTTCGATCGACATCACGTCTCCCGAGAGGATGGCGGTATTCTCGTCCCATTTCCTGTGGACGGTCGGAACTCCGCGACGCACGTCTGCCTTGTCCATGATGTCGTCGTGTATGAGGGTGAAACTGTGGAATACCTCAATGGCGGCAGCCGGAGCAAGGATGTCTTCGGTAAAGGAATCCTTGAAAAGCGAATATGCAGTAAGACAGAGTCTTGGACGGATCCTCTTTCCTCCTATTTCCATCATATACCTCAACGGGTCATAGAGACCGGCCGGTTCAGGCGTAAACCTGAGGTTTGCAAACAGATCGGCAAGCGCCGCATCGATATGTTTCTCCTGTATCATACACATGTGTTTTGTCCTCGCAAAGATATTAAAAAATAACTTTATCTTTGCATCATGATTATAAAAGGAGAAGCAACGGTCGTAAAGCATACGGGAAGCCATTATCTTTTGTCAAAGCTTCCTGAGTGGAATCTCTTTCCTGCAGTCTTGAGAGGAAAGATCCGTCTGAAGGGTTCGTCGGCTACGAATCCTGTGGCAGTGGGTGATGTCGTTTCGTTTGAAGCGGATCTCCCTGAAGGAACGGATGCTTCATCAGGCATCACTCTTGAGAATCCTGCAGCCATAACTGCAGTAAAGCCCAGGAAGAACTACATCATCCGCAAGTCGACCAACCTGTCGCGCCAGTCGCATATCATCGCGGCCAATCTCGACAGGGCGTTCATCATCGCCACCATCGACTATCCGGAGATCAAACTGCCGTTCCTCGACCGAATCCTTGTTACATGCGAGGTCTACAATGTACCGGTGACCATCGTCCTCAACAAGGTGGACCTCTACCGCGAATCACATGCTGAGATGCTTGAGGCCTTCCATGAAATCTATGAAGGGGCAGGCTATCCTGTGATGGAGGTATCAGCTCTCACAGGAGAAGGCATAGATGCGCTCAGAGAGGCTTGTGACGGCCATGTATCCCTGTTTTCGGGTGTTTCCGGTGTCGGCAAGTCATCGCTCATAAAGGCCCTTGACCCGTCGCTCGACCCGAAGGTGGGAGAGATTTCCGAGGTCCATGTACAGGGTAAGCACACCACCACATTCTACGAGATGTACAGCCTGGCTACCGGAGGCTTCATCGTCGATACTCCAGGCCTCAGAGGTTTCGGACTTGTCGATCTCAAGAAGGAGGAAATCGCCCTTTACTTCCCTGAAATGCTCAAGGCTTCCGAAGGTTGCCGCTTCACGCCTTGCACGCATACCCATGAGCCTGGGTGTGCTGTGAAGGAGGCAGTGGAGGCTGGTGAGATCAGCTATGACCGCTATTCTTCGTATCTGGGAATGCTGGACGAGGAAGGCAAATACAGGTAGGAGGATATATTCTTCTCATCAAATGAAGGAAATCAACAGGGACATACTCAAGCTCGCGGTTCCGAGCATCTTTGCAAACATCACCGTACCTCTCGTGGGAATGGTCGACATAGCCGTGGCTGGCCATCTGGATACGAGCGCTGCCGTAATGATCGGCGGAATCGCCATCGGTACCATGCTCTTCGACCTTCTCTACTGGAACTTCGGTTTTCTCAGGGTCGGAACCGGCGGACTCACGGCCCAGGCCTTCGGCAGGGGAGACCGCAGGGAATGTGCGAAGATATTCACCCGTGCCCTTGGAATAGCGCTCTCATGCGCCCTTCTGCTCATAGCTGTCCAATGGGTCTTCGTCAAGGCCGCATTCCTTGTCGTGGACTGCACTCCGGAGGTAAGGGAACTCGCATCGAAATATTTCTTCATCCGAATATGGGCTGCTCCCGCCACCCTCAGCCTGATGGCCTTCAAGGGCTGGTTCATAGGCCTGCAGGATAGCGTCAGCCCAATGGTCACAGACCTAGTCGTCAACGGAATGAACATACTCATGAGCATTGTCCTTGCGTTGGGAATATCCGTCGGGGGAGTCCGCATCGAAGGAATGGGCTTTGCCGGAATCGCGGCGGGAACGGTGGCAGCTCAGTATTCAGGACTGCTGACAGCCGTCGGACTGATGCTCTGGAAGTACTTCAGGACCACATTCTCGCATCTTGACTCCGCCGACATCAGGACGGTCTTTAAGGGCGGTGAGACAAGGCGCTTCTTCGTGATGAACGCCGACCTTTATGTGCGTTCTCTCTGCTTCATCGCGATCTATATCGGCTTCACGGTCATATCTGCCCGCTACGGAGACACCCTTCTTGCGGTCAGCTCGATAATCATGAAGCTGCTGATGATATTCTCATATTTCACTGACGGATTTGCCTATGCCGGAGAAGCTCTTACAGGCAGGTACATTGGAGCGAAGGATGCTTCAATGGTACGTCAGACCGTACTCTGGACCTTTGTCTGGAGTATGGGCATCGCATTGATATTCATGGGAATATACCATTTTGCGGGAGTACCGATGCTCAAGATGATGACATCGGACATGTCGGTGGTCGCGGCGGCCGAAGAATATATCCCATGGCTTCTGCTCATGCCGGTTATGGGATGTGCCGCGTTCACATGGGACGGCATCTATATCGGAGCCACTGCATCAAAGGCGATCCGCAATTCGATGCTCTGGGCGGTGGTCGGATTCTTTGCCGTATGGGCGGCAGGCCTCATGTTCCCGAACATCACTCCTTCCGGTTCGATGCATGTGCTTATGGGGGCATATTTCGCCCACCTGTTCGCAAGGACAGTGTACTTATCCGCACGTTATAGGAAGGATGTCATGAATTTATAAGTATATTTACACGGATTTAGATATAAGGTCATGAGTATATACTCATTTTTCAGAATAAGCAAGCCTTCGGCCGAGCAGGTCGCTCCCGAAAAGGTGGACAGTACATACAAGTCCATCAGAAACAAGACCTTCTGGGGCGTGACTGTGGCATACAGCCTCTATTATGTGTGCCGTATGAGCCTCAGTGTCGTGAAGCAGCCTCTGATCGACGAGGGAGTGCTTTCGGCAGGTGAGCTTGGAGTAATCGGTTCCGCGCTTCTCTTTGTCTACGCGGTTGGAAAGTTCATGAACGGATTCATTGCAGACTACTGCAACATCAAGCGTTTCATGGCGACCGGACTCTTCATCTCGGCGCTGATCAACCTCCTTTTGGGCGTGCTGGGCGTATTCAATGATTTCGTCCCTCTGTCCACAGCCGTAATCTTCTTCTCGTTCGCCATCCTCTGGGGACTGAACGGATGGATGCAGTCGATGGGCTCGCCCCCAGGCGTGATCTGTCTTTCAAGATGGTTCCCTAAGTCGAAGCGAGGCACATTCTACAGCATCTTCAGTTCGACTCCATATGTGGGCGAGTTCCTTTCCTTCATCATAACCGGACTAATCGTCGGTGCCATCGGATGGAAGGCCGGATTCATCGTGGCTGCGATCGCCGGACTCATCGGTTCGCTGGTTGTGCTCTGGATGGTGTCGGATACTCCTGAAAGCAAGGGACTTCCGTCGATCCAGACCCTTTCTGGCGAGGAGATGGGCAAGGAGGATACCATGCCTACGCGTGAGCTCCAGAAGTTCGTCCTGAGGCATCCTGGCATATGGGTAATTGCCATCTCAAGTGCATTCATCTACATCACGAAATACGCTATCACAGGCTGGGGAGTGCTTTTCCTCCAGAAGGCAAGAGGCTTCTCACTTGAGGAGGCGACCCAGATCATCGCGTTCTCGGCGGCCTTCGGCATCGTGGGAACAGTCCTCGCAGGATGGCTTTCCGACAAGGTCTTCCGCAGCGACCGCGTAAAGCCTGCCATCCTTTCCGGAGTGGTAAGCTTCATCGCCCTGGCCCTCTTCCTTTTCGCTGAAGGAGGCTATCTGATGAACATCTTCTATGTATCCCTGTTCAGTCTTGCCGTAGGAGTCCTTTACTGCATAGTGGCCGGACTCATGGCTGTCGACATCGTACCTCGCAAGGCTACTGGAGCAGCCCTTGGAGTGGTCGGAATCTCAAGCTACATGGCGGCAGGTCTTCAGGACATTACAAGCGGCTATCTCATCCAGTTCCACACCACTCAGGTCAATGGAGCGGATGTCTATGACTTCGGCCCGGTATCGTGGTTCTGGCTCGCTGCTGCCCTTGTTTCGTTCATTCTTCCTGTCCTTAACTGGAAGAAGATGAAGGGCAGGTCATAGCACGTTTACCGTACACAATACAAAAATCCCAACTGTGCGCAAGCGAAGCATTTTCCTTTGCTTCTGCGAAGCGAGCCACAGTTGGGATTTTTGATTATCGTAAGGTCAGGCCTACTTTCTGCCGCTTGCAGCGATCATCTCGCTGAGGGTTGCATTGAACTCCTTTGCTGCAGCAAGCTTCTCGACTGTAAGATGCATGCGGTAACGCCAGTAATGACGTGAGTTTGCAGGAACGTTGATTCTTTCCTCGTTAGGATTTGCACGACGGAGAGCCGGATCCATTGAAAGCCAGTCCTGGAGCGGAAGCACAGTCAGCATCGCTGGAGACCAGAGGTGCTGGTCGAGGATCTGACGGCAGATCCAAGGCTCGCAATAGAAAGGAGCATCTCCCTGTCCTCCGAGCATCTCATGCCAGAACATTTCGGTAACCTGACGGTCCTCTTCCCACCATGCACGGATAGGGTTCATGTCGTGGGTTGAAGTAGTACATACCGAGAGGTATGGATACCATGCAGGGTTTGCGAAGTTGTCGTGGATCGACTTAGGCATGCGCTGGATTTCAAGCGAAAGGATCCTGAGGTCAGACATCACCTGAGGCACTGTGGCCGGGATCATTCCGAGGTCCTCGCCGCATGCAAGCATTCCTGTATGGTCGAGCAATGCAGGAAGCTTGAGCATCGCCTTGTCCTTCCAGAACTCATTGTTGCGACGGTAGAAGAAATCGTCGTAGAGCCTGTCGAAGGCGCCGCGGCGGTATGCGTCGAGACAATGGTATGAATGGGTGTCACGTGCTCCGATCTTCGGATGGTAGTATCCCTCCTGACGTGGGTCCTGAAGGAAGAGGTCGAAGTCGTTAACGTCGAATCCCTGGCTCTGAAGCTCATGTGCGGGGAAAGGAAGTGCAGGGTTGAAATATCCGTTCAGACCGCTCTTTGTCCACATTGGGATCTCCCAGATACGGAAGAATCCGAGGATGTGGTCGATACGGAATGCATCGAAGTACTCGGCCATCTTCTCGAGACGTGCCTTCCACCATGCGAATCCGTCCTCAGCCATCTTCTCCCAGTTGTAGGTAGGGAAGCCCCAGTTCTGACCGTCTGCAGAGAATGCATCAGGCGGTGCACCTGCCTGCGAATCCATATGGAAGAGCTCCGGGTAGAGCCAAGCGTCCACGCTTGTGCGGCTGATGCCGATAGGAAGGTCACCCTTGAAGATGACACCCTTCGAGTGGGCATATGCACATACCTCTGAAAGCTGGAGGTCGAGGTGGTACTGGACGAAGCACCAGAAGTCGATCTCGGTGCTGTTCTCCTCGCAGAAGGCAGCTACCTTCTTCTTGCTGTATTTAGCGTATCCCTTCCACTGTGTGAAGTCAGGAGTGCCGTTCTGGTCGCGAAGGACGCAGAATGCCGCGTATGGAAGAAGCCAGAAGCTGTTCTTCTGCACGAATTCCTGATACTTTGCGGTAGCGGAAAGTTTCTTGAATGTCTTCTTGAATGCCTGACGGAGGAGTTCTGTCTTGAGGTTGTTCACGCGCTCGTAGTCGATCTGCTCGAGGGCATTGAGTTCAGCCTGGAGAGCCTTGTACTCCTCGTCCACCTTCACGCCCACTGCAGGAAGATGCAGGAACTGCGGGTGGAGGGCAAATGTAGAGTTCGGGTTGTATGGGTATGAATCCTCCCATGTGTGGAGCATGGTTGTATCGTTGATCGGAAGGAGCTGGAGGATGCTCTGGCCTGTCGATGCAGCCCAGTCCACCATCTTCTTGAGGTCGTAGAATTCACCTACTCCGAAGTCGTCCTCAGTGCGGAGGGCAAATACAGGTATCGCTGTACCTGCGCCCTTCCAGTCACGTCCGCTGAAACGTACCTGAGCATCGGCCTCGACTGTAATCTCGTCCTTCTGAGGCACGTTGAGGAACCATCTGTTCTCTCCCTCTTCCCATGCGATTGGGGCAAGGGTCTTCCTGTCAGCCACGATGATCTTGTATGAGAACGGCTCGGCAACCTTGAGAGAGAGGTTCCATACAGGGAACCTGCTCTCGTCGAAAGGTACTACCTTTGTCCATTCCTTAAGTTCCTTGCCGCTTCCGGCAATTGCCAGCACTTCGTCAGGGCGGAGTGACGGGGCAGACACCTGGATGACAACGTTTGCGCCTTCCTGTACGGCAGCCTTGGCTGCCTTTCTGCCGAAGATCGCATCTGTGAATGCAGACGAATAGAACGGAGCGTCCATCGGACGTGCGTTCCACTTGTCGTAGATGTTCACAACCTTTGCCTTCGTGCCCTCAGGAAGAGCAAGTACATGCTTCTTCCATTCGGTGCGTATGGTGATGCCGTCGCGTACCACCTCATAGCTGTACTCTGAAGTCTTCTCCGGATTGAAACGGGCAATTTCGCCCTTCCAGATGCCTTCAGCGACGTATGAAAGCGGGTAACGCTTTCCTCCGAGACAGAGGACAATCTCCTCGCCCCAGTTGGTCCTGTATTCGATACTTAAGTTCAGTTTCATATCTTGTCTGTTGTATTACTTATGCAAATATAGCAGAATTTAGAAGTCAGTCAACAACCTGAACTCACCTTCCTTGAGCGAAACGCTTCCCGAAACGGCTGCATTGCCGTTCATGTAGTCCTTCCACTGTCCTGCCGGGAGAGATACAGTTGTCGTGCCCTTGTTGAAGTTTCCGACAACATGGAATGTCTTTCCGTCCACTGTACATGTGATCTTCTTGACTGTTCCGGTTGGAGTCCATGTGAACTTGGCGTCGCTGTCGAAGAAGCGTGGGTTGTCGCGGCGGAACTTGAGAAGCTTTGAGTATGTGTCGTAAAGTGCCTTGCGGGCAGGAACTGCCATGTACTCGTCTGTAACTACCGGCTTCTCGCCTGTACGGTCGTTGTAGTTGATGCTGTAGTCATATCCGATCTCACCGAACTGCCAGATCATCTTAGGACCAGGGACAGTAAGGAAGAATGCAGCAGAAGCACCTGCACGACGCATTGCCACAGTAAGCGCACTCTCGCCGTCATTTCCGCCAGGAGTTACCGAAGGGTTTGCAGGGCGTGCATGACCGGCTGTCATGAGCCATACCATTGAAGCCTCAGGGCTGAACCAGATGTCATATGTACCTGCTGCAGGAGCCGCCATGTCCTGTGAGCCTGAGCCAAGGGTAAGGGCGTAGCCAGAGTTGAGCGGGAGCTTGTAGCCCTTGCTGCTTGCACCGTAGTTGAATGCGTCGTTCCATGAGCTGTTTCCACGGATCTTGAACATGTCGTCGGCAGCGATCGTCACGTTCCTTGCAACGAAGAACACGCCGTCCGAAGTCATTGTGATGTCCGGCTTGTCGCCCCATGAAGTGAGGGTACCGCAGATTCCCCATGTCACTGATGATGCGTCCTCTGTAGCGCCGTAGCAGATACGCTCCTCGTCATGGCTCTCCATGTAGCTTACCCATCCGCCGTATCTTGAAGCCTCGTATGAACCGCTGAAGTTGCCGTTGCCACCGTTTACCGATGTACGGTAAGAACCGTTCATGTTTCTCCAGAGCTGGATGCCGTAGTCGGCAAGAACCTTCTCCTCATCCCAGTCTGCGAGGTGCTCGAAGATGACGACAGCATTGTCGTTCACTGACCAGATGTGGTCTGCATATCCCTTGAGGATGTCGACGCGTGACTGGTCGTAGCGACCCCATGCTGTCACGTCCGGATCTGTCTTCTTCTGTGTGAATCCCTTTGTAAGGTCAAAGCGGAATCCGTCGATGTCGTACTCTGTGAGGAGGAACTCGAGGCTCTTCTTCACCTGCTCCTTCACAAGCGCATTCTCATGGTTCATGTCATGGTATACGTTGTATGGATGGGCTGGAAGTACGTTGAAGAACGGGTTGTTGTCAGCTGTGCAGTTGCTTGGAGCGTTCCACCATGCCTTTGCCCATGGATGTGAGCCTGTAGCGTGGTTGTAGACTACGTCCACGATCACTGCGATGCCTCTTGCGTGGCACTCGTCGATGAATGCCTTGTACTCGTCGCGTGTACCGTAGTACTTGTCGAGAGCGAACCAGTGGTTAGGGTTGTATCCCCAGCTGAGGTTGCCGTCGAACTCCTGGATAGGCATGAGCTCGATTGCGTTGACACCGAGGTTCTCGATGTAGTCGAGCTGTGCCATGGCACCGGCGATGTCCTGCGATGTGGTGAAGTCACGGAAGAGCATCTCGTAGATCACGAGGTCGTTCTTGTCCTCCACCTTGAAGTCGCTGTGCTGCCAGTTGTATGCAGGCTTGTTGATCTGGAATGCAGAAACGAGTGCCTTTGCTCCCTCTGGGAATGCAGGTACGCCGTCGATGTACTGGTCGTTCCACTGGTCGTATACGATCTCTGTGTATGGGTCGCTGATGTATGTGTCAGTGTCTGTACCTGTGCCGAGACGGTACTGGAAACGGTACTCTGTGTCTGCGTCGAATCCGTCGAGGGTGATCCACCAGCATCCCTCAGATGGGTCGTATGCCATTGCACCCTCAGGTACGCGTGTCCACTCGTTCCAGTCACCCACGATGTAGCTGTACTCATGGCGGTTGCCTGCTGTGTCCTTGTCGTAGAGTACGAATGTCACCGAGCCGTCCTCATTGTAGTTGATGCCATGCTCGACGCCATCAGGAAGTGCCTTGAGCACTACTTCGTCCGGATTGAACTCCTCTGCCTTGTACTTGTTGTCCTTTACCGAGCAGAACTGGTCCTGGTCGTGGCTCTTTGTGTTTCCGTCAGCTGTCCTCACGATGAGGGCGATCTTTGTCACAGGTGTCTCGCCGCTGCCGAAGTACTCACGGATCGAAGGTTCCATCTTGAACTCCCAGTGGTTGTCGCCGACCTTTGTGAAGTGGGTCTTCTCTTCAGTTGTTCCCCATTCTGTAGGAACGAATTTCCATTCGCCTTCCACGACTACTCCGAAATGGCCATAGAGTTCGCCTGTATGGCCGTAGAGAGGGTTGTCTGACTCCGGCTTGAAGATGATTGTACATGGCTGGTCTGCGTCCGGGTATTCAGGGTCCACAGAGATTCCCGAAGACGGGTCTGGTGATACAAGCTCAACTTCCTCGTCACTGCCGTCGCTTGCCGCCGTACCTGCAGCCTGGTTCACGAACACCTTTACAGGCTCGCAGCCCTGCGAACGGAACTCGAGCATTGTGGTACGTGCCTTAGGCTTGTTGGCCTTGACGATAACGTCGATGGTCATCACTCCTTCTCCGTCGGTCCTTGATGTCTTGCACCATGAAGTTCCCGATGTCTTGGTCATGGCCCAGACACCTGAAGATGTCACGGTCACTGACAGGGTATCGGCATCTCCGGAGAAGTTAAGCTCTGTCGGAGTGACAGTAAGCTGTCCTTCTATGGGCTTGTTGCATGCCACAGCCATCAGGACTGCAGCCAAGAATGCATAAATTATCCTTTTCATTATAATGTAAATATTTTGGTTAGTGGCAGCCGGTGGTCCGGTCAGGGACCGCCGGCCTATAAATTAGTTGCCAGGAGTTGTTCCTGGAGTCATTACATACAGCTTTGTTGCGTCAGCATTCATGTAAACATCGTATGTTCCTGCAGTTACGGAAAGGTTCTTTCCGTTTGCAACCACTTCCACACCGCTGTTCACTGTAACTGCGAAAGGCTCGGTATTGCCTGTTGCGCCACGGTTGTTGCTCCAGTCGCCTGCGTTGAGCTTGAAGTCCTTGCCGTCGGCAGCGAAGCCCTTGAACACATACCATCCGTCTTCCATTGTCATCTGGTATGAAGTGTCGCCTGTAGCCCAGCCGTTGAACTCACCTACGAGGTACCATGAGAGCTCAGATGGATCCGGAGTCTCTACCTTGCCGCCCTCTGCCTCAGAGATGTCCTTGCCAGGGGTCATGGTGTATACCATTGTGGTGGTAAGGTCGAACCAGATGTCGTATGTACCTGCTGCGATTGTCATGTTTCCTGAACCGCCGCCTGTGATCACTGTGTAAGCGTGGTCAACTTCCACTGTACCTGCTGTAGGGAGACCGTAGTTCTTTGCGTCGTTCCACTCGTTGTTAGCGCGGATCTTGAAGCCGCCTGCAGGCATCTCTACGCTCTTTGCAACGAAGAGACCTTCAGTTGCAGTCGTGTACATGGTGATGTCCGGAGCGTTCCAGCCGTTAACGTCACCGACGATGCCCCACTCGGATGCCACTGGCTCCGGTTCCGGCTCTGAAGGAGTCTCTCCTGGAGTCTGTCCCTCAGCCATGATGTATACCTGAGTAGTCTCGATGTTCATGTAAACGTCGTATGTACCTGCTGCCACGGTAAGGTTCTTACCGCTTGCAACCATTTCCACAGCTTCGTTCACTGTTACTTCGAAAGGCTCTACATCGCCTGCTGCGCCACGGCTGTTGCTCCAGTCGCCAGCGTTGAACTTGAAGCCGTTGCCGTCAGCAGCGAAGCCCTTGAATACATACCACTCGCTCTCCTTGGTCATGAGGTATGCCTCGTCACCTGTAGCCCAGCCGTTGAACTCACCTACGAGGTACCATGAGAGCTCAGATGGATCCGGAGTCTCTACCTTGCCGCCCTCTGCCTCAGAGATGTCCTTGCCAGGGGTCATGATGTATACCATTGTGTTGGTAAGGTCGAACCAGATGTCGTATGTACCTGCTGCGATTGTCATGTTTCCTGAACCGCCGCCTGTGATCACCTCATATGCGTGGTCAACCTCTACTGCACCTGCTGTAGGGAGACCGTAGTTCTTCTCGTCGTTCCACTCGTTGTTAGCGCGGATCTTGAAGCCGCCTGCCGGCATCTCTACGTTGTATGCAACGAAGAGGCCTTCAGTTGAGGTCTTGTACATTGTGATGTCCGGTGCGTTCCATCCGTTCACATCACCTACGACACCCCACTCAGATGCCTCTGGAGCTTCTCCACCGCCTGGGTATGATCCGTCAGTGATGAACCATGCCTTTGCGTTATCTGCATCGAGGTATACGTCGTATGTACCGGCTGTCACATTGATGTTACCGCCGTTAGGAGCGAGTGCGAGTTCGGTGTCTGCAGCGAATGTCACGCCTTCAGCAGCACCGAGGTTTGTCTGAACGTCGTTGCCGTTCTCGTCCTGGTAGTTCCACTTTCCATCCTTGCGGAACTTGAGCTCACCCTCGAGTTCAGCGCCCTTGATGACGTAGTATGTACCGTCTGATGTGAGCATGAGGTCGCCTGCCCACTCGTTGAATGCACCGATGAGTGACCATCCTGTCACGACAGGCTGATCAGGCTGTTCCGGCTGTTCCGGCTCAGGTGTTGTCACACCCTCTTCCTTGCCATACATCTTTGCGTTGAGTTCGTATGTGATCTCACCGTAGTTGTTCATGATGAGGTAGATACGGTATGTACCTGCGGCAGCTGTGATGTTTCCGCCGTTTTCTGTTGTAAGGAATCCACCCTCACCGACGCCGAACGATACAGTCCATGCCTTGTCGACATTGAACTTGAACTCGCCGTCCTCTGTAAACTCTACGTCAGCATAGAACTTCTGCTTTGCAGAGTTGAACTGCATCTCTACGTTGTTTGTCTCGCTCCAGCCGTTGAATGAACCTACGACGCCGATGTTGTCGAAGCCGATGGTCTTGGTAAGAAGAAGGGTCTCCTTGCTGAGAGAGAAGTGGTAGAAACGCTTGCTGTAGTGCTTGAGGTCCTTTGAACCACCGCCGTTGATGAGCTGTGTGGTTGCAGCCTCTTCCTCGTATGTCGCACTCTCGTCGCCACCCCAGTTGCATGTGTCATCCCACTTGCCGACGCCGGTGATCTTCCAACCGTTGGCAGCCTTCTCGCCGAAGTCGATTACACCCTGGTAAACAGCGTCGTCACCGGCGAAGTCGAAGAGGAACTGTGACTTGTCATGTGACCATCCGCAGTAGTCGCCGACAACCCATACCTTAGGATACTGCTTCTCTGAAGCCGTTACCTTGCAGGTTACGTTAACTGCGTTAGAGTAAACCTTTGGATATTCTCCCACCTTTGCACCGATGGTGAAGAGGACTTCCTCAGCCACGCCGTCAGCGAGCTGGAGGTCGTTGAAGAGAGCTGCATTCAAAGTCTCGTAAGTGATCTTCTCGGAAATCTTGCCTGCTTCACGCTCCTTATCGTCAGCAATGACTCCTGAAGTAATGATTGCCTTTGCCGCAGGGTTGGCTGCTGTAGCAACCTCAACTGAATAGTTGATTTGAGTCGCCACGCCATAGTCAGCCAATGACCATGTGAGGGTGATGTTTTCAAAGCCGAGATTTGACGGAGTGATTTCAATCGGTCCCTCAAAAGTCTCAAGAACCGGTGCAACGATATCCTCCGGAGCCGCGATCTGCTCCATTTCTGGCTTCTGGCAACCTGCGATCATACCGATCGCAGCTGCCATTGAAAGGATATATTTTGTGATTTTCATATTCTGTAAACACTTTTAAGACTATTTTGAATAGCCTGGGTTCTGATTGAGATCAAGGTTTGTAGCAAGCTCTGTAGAAGGAATAGGGAAGATGTTGTAATGATCCTCGAGGTCCTTGCCACCGAATACGCCGCCCTTGAAAGTCCAGTTGTAGCCGCTGATCCACTTTCCGTAGCGGATGAGGTCAGTACGACGATGGCCTTCCCACATGAGCTCGCGTGCGCGCTCTGCCATGAGCCAGTCAACTGTGATTGCTGCAGGAGCATCTACGCCGGCACGGTCAGTGAGAGCCTTTACCTGAGCAGAAGCGTCTCCACCAGCGTGCATGCAAGCCTCAGCATAGATGAGGTTGATCTCGCCGAGACGGATGAGAGGCCAGTCGATGTCGCTGAAGTTCTTTGTTGCAGCCACAGTAGAGTACTCGATCGGGTCGATGTCGTGTGGAGTGTTGTTGAACTTGATGCATGACCATCCGCAGAGGAATGTGTTCAGGTTGTTGATTTCCTTGCCTTCAGCGTCGAATGTAGGCTTCATTGACTGTGTACGTCCCTTGATGTAGAAGTACGCACGCTTGTCGGCGATAGTGTATTCGCCTGTAGTGAAGTCAGCCGCAGTCGGAGCGAAGTAAGCCTGTACATACTCGTCTGGAGTACGGTTACCTGCCCATCCACCATTGATTCCGGTGATGTTCACAGCACCATCATCGCTGTTGAGTGTAGAGAGGGTAAGGTAAGTGGTACCGCCGTATGACTTGTTGTTCTCAGCGTCGTATGAAGCAGCGAAGAGGATCTCGCCCATTGCATCAGGGTTCTCTCCGTTGTCGCCACGGAAAACTTCTGCGTGTGTAGGTGCAAGCTTGTATCCGAGTCCAAAGATCTTTTCACATGTTGACTTTGCTTCCGAGTACATTTCCTTTCCTGCATATACTTCAGCGTTAAGATATACACGTGCGAGGAGACCGAGAACCGAACCCTTGTCGGCACGTGGATAGTTCGACTGTGCTGCAGGCATTGCGCTTGTCTCTGAAGCAAGGTCGTTGAGTTCTTCTACGATGAAGTCGAATATGTACTCACGTGGTTTCTGTTCAGGGTTGTATCCACCTCCGAACGGAGTGTTCTCAGTAGAGAATGGAACCTGTCCGAATGTGTCCATCGCTGCCCAATAGAAGAAAGCGCGGAGGAAACGTGCCTCTGCACGGTAAGCGGCAACCTTTGCCTTTACCTCGTCTGAACATCCTCTGAGAGTAAGGTTCTCGTCAGTTGTCTGGCGAAGGAATTCGTTTACATATGCAACGCCCTGGAGAGTACGTACATACACTGCATATACGGCATCGTTGAGGACGTCTCCGGTCCATGTGTCATTGTTGAGTGCATTTACCCATGCGTCACCCCATGCGCACTTTGCTGCGTCAGCGGTAACTTCCTGGGTTGACCAGAACGCACGGATGAACTCCGATGCACCACCGTCAGCGACCTGAAGGTCCTGAGTGTTGTTCGATGTCAGCTGGAAATAGATCTTTGCAAGACCCTGTACGTAGCCTTCTGCGTCAGCACCGTACGCTGTCTCCGAAGTCACATCTGTCGGATTCAACGGAATTGTGTTGAGGTCTCCAACGCAGGCGGTAAGCACGGCAGCAGCTGCCACTGCAGAAAATATCTTCTTGAAATTCATTTTCATTTTCCTCCTTGATTAGAAGTTAACGTTAAGACGTACTGAGAAAGTACGAGGTCTTGGCCAGAATGTCCTGTCGACACCGTCAGTGCTGTTGATCTCAGGGTCGATGCCTGAGTACTTGGTAAGTACGAATACGTTCTGGCAAGATGCAGCGATGCGGATGTTGCCTGCCCACTGGCCGATCTCCTTGAATGTGTAGCCGACATTGATGTCGTCCATACGGAAGAATGAAGCGTCCTCAAGGAAGAGGTCAGAGAATGGCTGGTAGTCGCTGTTGATCTGGGTGAAGCCTGTTCTCTTCACGACTGTTGCGAAGTTAGGAAGTGCTCCTGAGTTCACGTCGAAGTATGCTGAAGAGTGGTTCTGGGCGAAGTCGTTGAATACCTTGTATCCGAATGAACCGTGGCCGTTGAAGCCGAAGTCCCAGTTTCTGTATGAAAGCTTCACGTTGAGACCGTAGTAGAAGTCAGGGTTAGGGTCGCCTGCGCAGTACTTGTCGCTGCCGTCGATCTTTCCGTCATCGTTGAGGTCAACGAATGCGTTCTGGATAGGGTTGCCGTCAGCGTCATAGAGCTGCTTGAATGTCCAGTATGAGTATGGAGCATATCCAACCTGGTGGCGTCCGATGTAGCTACCTGTCTTTCCTGAGATGCCTGAAGTCTGGATGTAGTAGTTCTCGTCATCGGTAGCGTTGAGCTTTGTGAACTTGGTATCCTGGAATGTACCGTTCACGCCGATGGAGAGATGCCAGTCGTTAGTCTCGATCGGAATCACGTTGAGAGCGAACTCGAGACCCTTGTTCTGCATCGAACCTACGTTTGTAAGTACGGTGTTACCGAAGTTTGAACCCATAGGGGTAAGCACGCTGTTGAGGAGGTCGTCAGTGTTGCGGAGGTATGCATCCACGTTACCTGTGATCCTATCGCCGAGGAAGCCGAAGTCGACACCGACGTTGTATGTGGTTGTAGTCTCCCACTTGATGTTAGGGTCATATGCGCCAGGAGTCCACATGTTCTGCCAGCCTGCGTCACCCATCCACTGCTGATGCTCTGTATCGACAGAAAGACCGTAGCGTGAAAGGTGGGCATACTCGCCGATACCGTCCTGCTGTCCTGTCATACCGGCAGAGAGACGGAGCTTGAGCTGTGATACTGATCTCACGTTCTTGAGGAAGCCCTCTTCCTTGATGTTCCATGCGAATGCTCCTGAAGGGAAGAGACCCCAGCGTGTAGCAGGAGAGAATCGTGAAGAACCGTCGTTACGGAGTGAGAATGTGAAGAGATACTTCGAAGCGATTGAGTAGTTGATACGTCCGTAGAATGAAACGAGGTAGCTTTCCCATCTGTAAAGAGGGTAACGGCTGTCGAGAGTCTCCTTGGTGAACTTGTGTCCGCACTCCTCGCACTCGATGTAGTTGAACTTCACTTCGTCAGTTACGTTGAAGTAAGAGATGTTGCGGTTTGCACCATAGAAGTGCTGCCATGAGTAACCTGCCATGAGGTCAAGGTTGTGGATGCCCCATGTCTCGTTGTAGTTGGCGTAAGCCTCAAATGCCGAGCTGCGACGGAGTTCCCATCCCTTTGAATACTGACCGATACCGCGGTTCTCTGTGTCAGACCATGCCTGGTATGAACCTACTACCGAACCGTTCATGCTGTTGTAGTCAGAAACGTCTGTTGAAGCAGTTACGTTGAAACGGAGTGACTCAAGACCATGTACCTTGTAGTCAACGCCTGCGCTTGCGATGAGACGGCGTGATGTACCGTAGCTGATGCGGTCGTAGAGCTGTGACATAGGACCTACACCGATGAGGGTGTTGTTCTTGAAGTTCTCGCCGCGGCCTGAACCGTAGTTCCAGTAACCGTTACAAGTGTCGAAGTCGATTGTACCGTCCTCATTGCGGAAATAAGGATCCTGAGTAGGGTTGAAGAAGGCTGCATTGCCTACCACGCCGCTGTCAGCATAGTTCGAATATGTGTAGACACCCTTTGCGTTGAGGTTGAAGGTGAGGTGCTTGTCGAAGAAGTTCGGCTGGAAACCGAGGTCGAGAGTACCCTTGTCATAAGTAGAACCTACGAGTGTACCTGCCTGGTCAGTGTAACCGATGGATGCACGGTAAGGCATGCGCTCGTTGACGTTACCGCTCACGCTTACGTTGTGGTCATGAGTGATGGCAGTCTTGAAGATGATGTCCTGGTAGTTTACGTTTGTCTTCTCGCTGAGACGTGACGCAAGGACCTTTCCTGCCGGAGTTGTCAGGTCGCCCATGAGCTGACCGTTCTCCCAATATACGCCGTATGTGTCCTTGATGAATCCACGGTACTCCTCAGGAGTCATCACCTGAAGCTGACGTGAGTTCTGCTGGACGTTCATGCTACCGCTGTATGATACCTGCGGCTTGTTGGTCTTACCCTTCTTTGTTGTGATGAGGATGACACCGTTTGACGCACGTGAACCGTAGATGGCTGCTGAAGAAGCGTCCTTGAGGACAGTGAATGACTCGATGTCGTTAGGGTTGATGAGGTCGAGCGGGTTCGACATACCCTTACCTCCGTCGCGTGCGATCGGAACACCGTCGATTACGATGAGAGGGTCGTTTGATGCGTTGAGGGAAGCCGCACCACGGATACGGATTGTAGATCCTGAACCAGGACCACCGTCGCCAGGAGTGATGAGGAGGCCAGGAACCTTACCCTTGAGCATGTCCTGTGTAGTGACCATCGCACCGCGGTTGAGCTCCTCGCTCTTGATCGCAGTGACCGAACCGGTCATGTCCTCTTTCTTTACTGTACCGTAACCGATCACCACAACCTCGTCAAGGAACTGAGTATCCTCGCCGAGAGTCACGGTTGCCGGTACCTGAGATGCTATGAAAGTCTGTGTCGCGTAACCGATGCAGCTGATTTCCACAACTGCGTCAGCGCCAGAAACTGTAAGGACGTAGTCGCCGTCGAGACCGGTAGCCGCACCGTTTGTGGTGCCCTGCTCGATGATTGTAGCACCGATTACAGGTCCGATCGCGTCAACAACCACTCCCTTGACCTCATATCCGCCCTGAGCGGATACTGACACGCCCATGATGCATGAAAGCATCAATGAAGCGAATAATGTCATGATTCTATTCATAAAGAATTCTGGTTAGTTGATTGTTATTATTTGAGTATATGATATTCAGTGTTCTGAATCTTTATTTCTCCTTTACGAAGCGTACAGCCGCCGCACCGAGCACGAGAAGCACTCCGGCCACGAGGAACATGCTCACCTGCGCACCGCCTACAATCTTGAGGACGAAACCGCCGCATGCTGCCGCAGCGATCTGTGGAAGGCAGATGGTACCGTTGAACAGACCGAGGTATGTACCGATGTGCTCGCCTGTAAGCGAGTTGGTGAGAAGGGTGAACGGAACTGCCAGCATTGCCGCCCAAGCCACTCCGATGAGAAGGAATGAGATGAAGAGGAGATACTGGTCATGGATGAAGAATACAGATGCGAATCCGACTGCTCCGATGAGGAGGCTGACTACGTATGCGGTCTTGATGCTCTTGAACTTAGGGATCACGAGAGCCCAGAGCACAGAACCGATCGCCTGTACCGCGAAGAGGATTCCGACCCAGTTGCCTGCAGTCTGGTAGCCCTCTGAAGCAACGTCTGTAGTGCCCCATACTGTGTCTGCGATCGCTCCGTTGGTGTATGTCCACATGTAGAGGAACGCTGCCCAGCAGAAGAACTGTACGAGTCCGACTGTCCAGAATGCGCTTGGAGCCTTCTTGAGGAGGGTAAGCATGCCTGGAGCCTTCTCTTCCTTCTTCTCAGGATCGATTCCATGGAACTCGGCATACTCCTTCGGCGGCATTTCCTTCACCTTGAAAGTGGTGAAGAGGACGCAGAGGATGAGGATTGCGGAGCCGATGTAGAATGCATACTTCACGGTGTCCGGAACCTGTCCCTCAGGGGCTGTGTTGGCGATTCCGAGCCATGCGAAGATGAATGGGAATACATATCCCACGAGGCTTCCGGCGTTGCAGAGGAAACTCTGGATCGAGTATGCCTGAGCCTTCTGGTTCTCGCCGACCATGTCGCCTACGAGCATCTTGAACGGCTGCATCGCAACGTTGATGGATGTATCCAGGAGCATGAGTGAGATCAGTCCGAAGATCATGGCACCTCCCACGGCAAGTCCGAAGCTTCCGGCGTTAGGAAGCATGCACATCACGAGGATGGCGATGATCGAACCGAGGAAGAGATAAGGGATTCTTCTGCCGAGACGGGTCCATGTCCTGTCGCTGTATTTTCCTACGAGCGGCTGGACGAGAAGTCCCATCAGAGGCGGGAGGATCCAGAAGAAACTGAGGTCATGCGGGTCTGCTCCCAGGGTCGCAAAGATGCGGCTGATGTTGGCGTTCTGAAGGGAATATGCGATCTGTACTCCGAAGAATCCGAAGCTGATATTCCACATCTGCCAAAATGAAAGTTTCGTTTTTTGCATTTTCTGCTTGTTTTTGTTACTGTTTTTCAGTGTTTGATATTTCTGCGAAAATAAATAGAAGGTTTTATACCTTATTTATATAAAAGACGAACTGCGAAAAGATTGGGATGAACGGTCGGAATTTCAAGATGAACAGAACGGCCGGATTGGCTTTTTATGACAAAATTGGCTACCTTTGAAGTCGTTTTGACAAGAAGTGGTCCATGAAGCCTTTCAAGTTAGCCTGGATAATACATATTTTCGCCTTGCTTCATGCGCTTGTAGCGCTTGGATGCCGTCTGACAGGAGTGGGAGATGAACTTCTCCTGACGGTCCTGACTATGGCCCTTGCGCTGATAATCTGCATGAAGAAAGGGCTCAGCATCGAGTTCACCGCGGCCATCGTGATCGTGATGAACATTCTCGGATATCTCCTCGGTACCTTTACTGCCAATATACTCGAGAGGGTCATCCCTGCCGGATATGCGGTCAATGCGGTCGCCACTGCCATGACGACGGAGATCCTCGGATGGAGTGTCGTGGCCATGACAAGGTTCTTCAGGAAGGATTCCGATACGAAGAAGTCTGATGCTCCGTCCTCGACATACCTTAAGTGGCTCTTGCTTGTGGCAGGAGGAATCTTCGTGATAAGGCTTCTGATAGTTGCTGTCTTCGCGCGTGGCCCTCTGGACGACGAGGGCATTTTCCTGATGGCAAGAAAGGTGCTTGACAGCCCTGTCGCCCTTACGATACTTATCTGTGTCAACATTCTGTATGTCAGGTATATATCCTCAAAGAACGTCATTCCTTACAGGTGGCTTTCCGTCATTGTTTTTGTGGTGTTCACGGCTCTTTCGACCCTTCTGGAAGTCTTTCTGTCAGGTGCTTCCGGCAACTTCCCTCTGCTCCTCATCGTCGGTCTTGTCACCCAGATCACGACATACTGCATTGTGTACATGGTCAACTATGCCATCACCGTGCGAGGCGAGATGCAGACGGAGAGGGAGAAGGCTACGATGGCGCAGTACAGATACCTGAAGCTGAAGAGACAGGTTAACCCTCATTTCCTCTTCAACTCCCTGAACATCCTTGACTGCCTGATCTGCGAGGAGAAGACCGAGCAGGCCAGCATCTATACCCATAAGCTTGCAGGTATCTACAGGTACATGATCAAGAGCGAGGAAGAGGAAGTCGTTTCCCTCAGGGACGAACTGGTCTTCGTGCGTCTTTACATTGACCTGCTCAAGGTCCGTTTTCCGGAAGGATTTGAGGTCGAGATAAATGTTGATGAGGGCCGGCTGGCTCGTTTTGTGCCTCCTTGTTCCATCCAGCTGCTTATAGAGAATGCCACCAAGCACAATGCCGTAAGTGTGGAGAATCCGCTGGTGGTGAAGGTGGAGACGAAAGGCGACTGCGTGCAGGTAAGCAACAACATCGTGCCGAAAGTCACCCAAAGTACGTCCACCGGCTTGGGACAGAAGTACATCAGCCAGCTGTATGCAGACCTGTCGGGCAGGAATGTGGATATAATGAAGACAGAGACAGAATATTGTGTAATCTTACCATTGTTATGATTTTATGGCTATGAAAGTCCTGATTGTTGAAGATGAGGTCATGGCTCAGAAGAGTCTCATCAGAACCATTTCGCAGAACTTCCCTGATATGGAGATCGTCGGCACCGCGGGCTCGGTCAAGAGTGCGGTCAACTGGCTCAAGGATCCGTCCAATGCGGTGGATGTGATCTTCATGGATGTGGAACTGTCTGACGGAGAGTGCTTTGAGATATTCAGACAGTGCGATGTAAAGGCGAATGTCATAATGACGACCGCGTACGACAGTTATGCGATCAAGGCCTTCGAGGCGGGAAGCATCGACTACCTTCTCAAGCCTGTGGACGTTACCGCCCTGAAAAGGGCTGTGGCAAGATGCAGAGTCAATCAGACGAATATGGATGTCGAGGCCATCCTGAAGGCGATCAGCGGCGGTCAGGTACCGAAAAAGGAGTACAGGGAAAGATACATCGTGCGTCTGAACGACAGAATCATTCCTCTTCAGGTCGATGACATCGCCTATGTTTATTCTGAGGAAAAGACAAACTATCTGGTAACCTTCAGCGGAGTAAAATACATAATTGACACATCTCTGGATGTGATTTCAGACGAACTCGACCCTGAGAAGTTCTTCAGGATCTCACGCGGATGCATAGTCTCAATGGGAGCTATCGTCAGCATAATCAAGCAGATCGGCGGCCGTCTCAAGGTCGTTTCAACCCCTGAGGCTCCTTTCGAGATGACTGTAAGCCGCTCACGAGTAGATGATTTCCTTTTGTGGCTTGAAAGGTAGTTTGGTCTGAGGATTGTTTGCCCGGTCCGTAAGTAATTTGGAATAATTATAAACGGACTTATATGAACGGATTGATTGGAATATGCGCTGTCATGGCACTTTCATGTGTCGGCGGCCGCCATCTACGGATCCAGGGCGGTTCTTCATTCGCCGGTCAGTCCTTCCCTGAGTACATGTGCATATTCCCTATCCCGCCTACGGAACTCGCTGCAAACGACCTTTTCGTGCAGAATCCGGCGTATTAGGATACACGTTGCATAGCAGCAGCATGCTGATTCCGAGTGACATTGGTTCCCGAAGTCAGCATGCTGACGGTGTTATGTGTTATGTTTAGAATGTGATGCCGAAAGATAGTTTTACAAGAGGTAATGCGTACATCTTAGCCTCCTCAATGGTCATCAGGATATTTGCACCGATGGACGTAGTGAATCCTTTGCCGTTCTTCAATCCCCAGTCCCATCCGATATTAGGCTCCAACTTGATATTGCCATACGGCGCATAGGCGTCTGAATGATAGTCTTTGCTGATCAATAAGGCACCACCATATCCGATTTTGATTCCTGCTGTCGGCGTACTGCGTTTCTTGAACCAGTATGACTTGTAGTCAGCGTAAAAATGATATCCTATCGGACAGTCTATCGCTATCGGAACAAAGTATGTGTCGAGACCACCTCCCAGATAATGATGTTCGTTGAACATGTATCCGTGAGAGGTGTCTATGCCTATCAGGATGATGTTCTGGTCAGCAATTGATATGGTTCCGGCGTAGCCCTTGTTTCTGTGTGCCGGGATTTCCGGATTCTCCTGCGCGCTCATGCTTATGGCCGCAGCGAGTAAGATGAGTGTGAGAATGCGTTTCATGGCATTATCTGTTTATCGTCAGGGTGACGTAATTTTCCCTGTAAGTCCTATTTGTCGGATCATGCCTGATATCAGTTATTGTCTGTCCGTCAAATTCAACCATATAGCATTCAGCCAGGTAGGTTGCATTGTATTTGTTACCAAGTTCTTTCCAATACGTGGTTATTACATGAATCTCCTCATCACCAAAGATATAAGGACACGTGATGTGATATGTGAGTTTATTTTGCGGCTCAGCCAATCCGGTGTAAAGAATGAGGTTGTTTCCAATGCATATGCAGTCATCAGTCTTCGTGTAAATCAGTATCGGATGGTAGTATTCATTGGTACTATTAAACTTATCGCTTTGTTTGGACAGGATTATGTCAAGTTTGTAATCACTTGCTACTTGTCCAAAAGTGGCCTGTTCTTTGGGCACATCAACAGGAGTCCAGTCCTCTAAATCAATCCCTTCAGCAAGATTGTTACCTTCGGCATCTTGAAAAACAAAAGATATGTTGTATTGCATCTGGTCCTTTAATTCTATCCCCCCGGTGAACCCGCAGGAACTGAGACTAAAAGCAGAAACAGCCAAAACGATTATAGTTATAATTCTTTTCATGGTAATTAGTCATTATAAGATGGTGAAATAAAGAAATTTTGTCTTACATATGGATAATCATGATTAAAGGCATACCAGGCATTGTGTCCATAGCCCCATCCGTAATTGTTATAGTAATACAAGTATGAGACACCGGATATAATATTCGGGTTATCTATAGAGTAATGAGATATGGTAAAGTCTCCGCAGTCATAAGGCTGCCATTCTGCGAATACCATAAACACATCCGTCTTAACGCTCCTCACACCTTCAACCACCCAATAATGACTATTGCCCACATATTCTAACGATCCTGGGAGATCTAAATCATTTGTCTGATGACCTAATATTATTACTGGGCGATGATTGTTGAGAATTTCGTTTTTGATGTCTGCGGTGTTATCATCCTGCCTTATTACATCGTACTCAAAAGATATAATTCCTTCCTCTAATCCCGCTGGTGTAGTCCAAGAAAGATCTGACACTTCCGGCAGTAAAGGAATTACAGGGAGTGTATTAGTCTCTTCACGTACCTTTTTAATCAACTTACTCTGATTTGATAATGGGTCTGCTGCATCCGGAATGGTATCCCATCCAAAAGATTCTCCTTTATAAATGATTTGCTCGGGATGTTCATGATATTTCATTAACTGAGCAAAAGCAATTACTCCGCATCCTGCGCTATATCCGCCACATAAGTTGTTAAATGGAGCATCCTGATGCCAGTTAGTCGAAAGCATCGGCCCAAATGTCTCAGAAAAAGAACCATTCTTCCAACCGACTACAGAACTTGATAATTCCGAGTGATTGAACTCCGCACTATAGCACAGATTATCATAGTAATAGGAAAGCCCTGCTTCATCGAATATGTGTTCTGCAAGCGAGAGTGGCAGGAAATTCCAGCCTTCTCCACTATATTGATTGAACAGTTCTTCACATCTTTCCATACATGCAATTTCTCCTGGTGTGTATGTGATCGAGCTGGAAGATTTGGTCTGGATGGAATTGTTTTGTTCTGTTTCTTCATATATCCTCCAGAGCCTGTTCATTTCAGCCTTGATTGAATCTGCTTTTTCTCCGCTTGTCTTGATTGCTGTCATAGTTTCATCTACCCATAAGGAAAGTCCGCCCTTGACAGACGATGTGTCGAAATGACCTTCTTCTGAATATGCCAGAATCGGCAGGTAATTTCTGGTTGCGCTGATTATGACAAATCCCCCTTTTGCATAATTGATAACATACATCAAGATTTCGCCATCTTTGTCGATGGACTGGACTGATGCCTCTCCTGGACTATCAGTTTGAGTTACCTTTGTCAACGGAATCAAGTCCTTTGATCCCATGAACATATCGGCAGTGTTTTTAGCTTGTTCTAAAGTTACAAAGGTGGTGTGTCCTTCCTGAATTGTTTTTCCTGTATCAGGAATCTGAGGACTATCGTCTAAAATGTTTACGGTCCTCTCGCAAGCTATGACTGCTATTACAGCAAAGCTTAGTAGTAGTGATAAATGCTTGTGCATGAATAGGGCTGTTAAAATAAATACTGAAAGAGATAAGATGTGCCCTATTTGTGTCTGTCGGCACCATCGCGCAGAATGCGGTTTTACTGCCATGGTGGCATAGGGGTTTTGATTGTTGTTTTCCGTTTGCAAGTTATTAAATGTTCTGCACTCAATCAATAGTAAATCAAGCTATCAGGTGTCAGCTTGTCTCAATCTGATTAATCTTTGTTGCATCAGAAAATGGACGTCTGAGGGAGGGGCGGATATAGGTTTGTCCCGAAAATCCTACCATTCGTCGGGTTCATCCGACCGTTCGTCCTTATATATTAAAATATATAAGTCAAAACGCGTATATTCGTCAGATTTGTAAGTAATTTTGAAATCCGGGAATATAATGATGAGGAATTTTAATGCTTTTCTGATGGGAATATTAGTTGCGTCTTTGATGGCTTCATGTGCTGCAGACGGTACCCTTCCGGTGCCGCAGGAGCAGTTGGAAGAGTGCGTATATCTTGGCGACAGGACTGAGTTCGCAGTGTGGGCTCCGGATGCCGATGCCGCCGTTCTCAGGCTTTACCGCTCTGCTTCCGATGAGGAGGCATTCATGACAGCCGACATGAAGAAGTCGAAGGACGGACTCTGGAAGGTGGTCGTAAAGGAGGATGTGAAGGGTGCGTTCTACACATTCCAGGTACAGAAGGACGGAAAGTGGCTCGAGGAGACTGCCGGCATCGCGGCAAAGGCTGTCGGCGTGAACGGCATGCGCGGTGCAGTCATCGATTGGGCCGACACCGATCCGGAGGGATGGGCTGAGGATATGAGCCCTGAGATCAAGCCTTCGGACATCATCGTCTATGAGATGCATCACAGGGATTTTTCGGTTCATCATACTTCAGGCGTGACGAACAAGGGAAAGTATCTTGCCCTTACCGAGGAGGGAACCAGGAATCCGGACGGACTTGCGACAGGTATCGACCATCTCAAGGAAATCGGCGTGACATATGTCCAGCTCCTCCCGTCAACTGACTTCATCACAGTTGACGAGACCCGTCTCGAGAACAACCAGTACAACTGGGGATATGATCCGTTCAACTACAATGCGGTGGAGGGATCGTATTCAACTGACCCATACAATCCTGTTGTCCGCATAAAGGAGTTCAAGCAGATGATCCAGGCTCTTCATAAGGCCGGCTTCCGCGTGATCCTCGATGTTGTGTACAACCACACTACAGATGCGTCAAAGACCGGTTTCGAGCGTACCATGCCGGGATATTTCTACCGCATGCGTGAGGACGGAACCTTCTTCAACGGCTCTGGCTGCGGCAACGAGACCGCTTCCGAGCAGGAGATGTTCCGTAAGTACATGATCGAGTCCCTCGAGTGGTGGATGAAGGAATACCATATCGACGGTTTCCGTTTCGACCTCATGGCCATCCACGATATCGATACCATGAACGAGATCAGCGAGCGTCTCCATGCCATCGATCCGAACGTCGTGATCTACGGCGAGGGATGGGCGGCGGAGTCTCCTGCATATCCGGCTGAGCAGATCGCACTCAAGGCAAACACATACATGCTCGACAGGATCGGTGCATTCAGCGACAACATCCGTGATGCAGTCCGTGGCCCTCTCGGCTGCGAGAACGCGGGATTCATGGATGGCGTTGCCGGAAACAAGGAGAACATCGAGTTCGGTATTGCAGGCGGTGTGGAGCATCCGCAGGTGAGCGTCGAGCGTTGGACAAGCAACCCTCTCCAGCATGTGAGCTATGTGAGCTGCCATGATGACCATTGTCTCCGCGACCGTCTCGAGGAGGCTACCGAGGCTTCAGAGAAGGAGCGTCTTGCCATGGTGAAGCTCGCCCAGACAGCTGTCTATACATCCCAGGGAATTCCGTTCATCTTCAACGGTGAGGAACTTTACCGCCACAAGCAGGGTGTGAAGAACAGCTACAACCAGCCTGACTCCATCAATGCAATCGACTGGACATACAAGACGAAGTACAACGACCTCGTGAAGTATTACTCTGAACTTGCTGCCATCCGCCATGCTCACCCAGGCTTCTGCCTCGGCGATGCTGACCTTGTGCGCGAGAAGCTCGGGTTCATCGAGGTAGATGATCCATGCGTGGTGGCATTCCGCATCAGCGGCCTCGAGGGTATCGACTCCGCAAAGTCGCTTACAGTGGTGCTCAACGGTTCGAAGAAGAACGTGAAGGTGGAGATTCCGGAGGGCAATTACGTTGTCCTTGCACAGAACGGCGTTGCCGATGCTGACGGTGTCGGTGCATACAGCGGTTCATTCTGCACTGCCGGTGCAACTTCCGCTACCATTCTTGCCGAAATGTAATGACAAAACAACGAAATATGAACAAGATAATAACAGCAATCTGCGCTGCCCTTCTCGCGCTTTCATGTTCGCAGACGGAAGCACCGAAGCAGCAGCCTCTTGAAAACTCGGTGGTGTACGAGATGAACGTACGTCAGTACACACCGGAAGGCACATTCGCAGCCGCACAGAAAGAGCTCCCGCGTCTCGCGGAGATGGGTGTGGACATCGTGTGGCTCATGCCTATCTATCCGATCGGCGTGGAAGGCCGCAAGGGAACCCTGGGTTCATACTATGCGGTCAAGGACTACTGCGCCACAAACCCTGAGTTCGGAACCCTTGAGGACTTCGACAGATTCGTGGCTGAGGCCCATAGGCTTGGCCTGCGCGTCGTGATCGACTGGGTAGCCAACCATACATCTCCGGATGCAGTCTGGGAAAGCGGAAAACCAGCCGACTGGTATGAGCGTGATGCGGAGGGAAACACCACATTCACAGCAGACTGGTCGGATACAGCCAACCTCAACTACGAGAACAAGGACGTATGGAAGGGAATGCAGGACGCCCTCCGCTTCTGGATGGAGCGCGGTATCGACGGCTTCCGCTGCGACATGGCATGCGAAGTTCCGCTCGAGTTCTGGCAGGAGACCATCGCAGACCTCCGTGCAGACTATCCGCACATGTACTGGCTTGCAGAGGGTGAGGAGCCTATGCTTCACTCACTTTCCGACTTCAATACATCGTATTCATGGGAACTCCACCACATGATGAACTCGATCGCACGCGGCGAGCAGAATGTGGATGACCTTGTAGCATACATCGCAAAGGATGCGGAAAGACATCCTGCAGATGCTTCACGCCTCATGTTCACATCCAACCATGACGAGAACTCATGGGCAGGAACCGAGTTCGAGAGAATGGGCGACGCCGCAAAGGTGATGGCAGTGCTTACATTCACCCTTCCTAACGGACAGCCTCTCATCTACACAGGCCAGGAAATGGGCTGGAACAAGAGGTTCGAGTTCTTTGAGAAGGACCATGTACCTGCATGGGAGAAGAATGAATATTTTGACTTCTACAAGGAACTCATCTCAATCCGTCATGCGAATCCTGCACTTGCTGCAGGCGGAAAGGGCGGCAAGTTCGAGGTCGTTTCTGCGGAGGACAGCGTTCTTGTGTTCACAAGGACCCTTCCAGAGAACAAGGTGACCGTCAAGGTTGAACTCAAGGCACCTTGGACCTATGAGATAACAGCAGAGTAAAGAATCTTCAAAGGACAAAACCAACACTAAGATGAAAAGAATATTATCAGCAATCTCTGCCATCGTGCTTCTCGCCGCTTGCTCTACATCGGTCAAGCCGGCAGGAGAGGTGACAGACGTACAGAAACTCATGTCTCCTGACGGAGTCCTTGAGATGACATTCCAGCTTACGGCGGACGGTACGCCTCAGTATGCCCTCAATTACGACGGCCAGAAGGTGATCCTTCCTTCAAATCTCGGATTCGAACTCCGTGGAGTGCTCAAGGCTCAGAAACTCATCTACAACGAGGACGGTACCATCACAAAGGAAGACCGTGAGCCATGCAATTCATTCTATGACGGCTTCGAGGTAAAGAGCGTCGAGACAGGCACATTCGACGAGACATG
Organism: Candidatus Cryptobacteroides sp.; assembly: GCA_045646785.1. GTDB lineage: Bacteria > Bacteroidota > Bacteroidia > Bacteroidales > UBA932 > Cryptobacteroides. The sequence goes on from JAZRLI010000059.1 coordinate 52,008, forward strand.
GGAACCTGTATGGGGTGAGGAGGCACAGATCCGCAACAACTACAATGAACTTCTCGTGAACCTCGTGCAGACATCTACCGAGAGGGAGATGTCGATCCGTTTCCGCCTCTACAACGACGGTCTCGGCTTCCGTTACGAGTTCCCATACCAGAAGAACCTCAGCTATTTCGTGATCAAGGACGAACTTACACAGTTCGCACTTTCAGGCGACCATACAGCATGGTGGATCCCTGGTGACTATGACACCCAGGAGTACAACTATGTGGAGTCGCGCCTCAGCGAGATCAGCTCTAAGATGGAGGCTGCCATCAATCCTAACGACTCGCAGACTCCGTTCTCGATGAACGGTGTGCAGACATCACTCCAGATGCGTACAGACAAGGGTCTCTACATCAACATCCACGAGGCTGCCCTTATCGAGTACCCATGCATGCACCTTGATCTCGATCCTGAGACCTTCACATTCACTTCGCATCTTACTCCTGATGCACAGGGATGGAAGGGCCGCATGCAGACTCCATGCAACACGCCTTGGAGAACAGTACAGGTGGCTCCAAGCGCTACTGCACAGCTCGCTTCACGCCTTATCCTCAACCTCAACGAGCCTTGCGCCCTCGAGGATACCGACTGGATCAAGCCAGTCAAGTACATCGGCGTATGGTGGGAGATGATCTCAGGCAAGGGCTCATGGGCCTATACAAACGATTTTGCATCGGTTCAGCTCGGCGTTACCGACTATGCGAACGCGACACCTAACGGCACCCACTCCGCAAACAACGAGAATGTGCGCCGCTACATCGACTTCGCTGCAGAGCACGGCTTCGACCAGGTGCTTGTGGAAGGCTGGAACGAAGGCTGGGAAGACTGGGCAAACTGCAACAAGGACTATGTGTTCGACTTCGTGACCCCATATCCTGACTTCGATATCGACGCCCTCAACAAGTATGCACGCAGAAAGGGTGTGAAACTCATGATGCACCATGAGACATCGTCATCTGTCCGTAACTATGAGCGTCATCTCGACCAGGCTCTCGAGCTCATGGACAAGTATGGATACAACTCAATCAAGAGCGGCTATGTAGGTGATATCCTCCCTATCGGTGAGCATCACTACAGCCAGTCCCTCATCAACCACTACATGTATGTGGTGAAGAAGGCTGCGGAACATGAGGTAATGCTCAACGGTCACGAGATGGTACGTCCTACCGGTCTCTGCCGTACATATCCTAACCTCATCGGAAGCGAGTCTGCACGTGGTACAGAGTACCAGGCATTCGGCGGTACAATGCCTCACCATGTGACCATCCTTCCGTTCACACGTCTCAACGGCGGTCCTATGGACTATACCCCAGGTATCTTCGTGCAGGACCTCGCTTCGGTTACAGGCGGCAAGAATACATCATGGGTGAATGCTACCATCGCAAACCAGCTTGCACTCTATGTGACCCTCTACTCTCCGCTTCAGATGGCTGCAGACCTTCCTGAGCATTATGAGCAGTTCATGGATGCGTTCCAGTTCATCAAGGATGTGGACATCGACTGGATCCAGTCAAGATACCTCCTTGCCGAGCCGGGTGAGTATGTGGTGATCGCCCGTCAGGGCAAGAAGAACGGCCAGTGGTTCTGTGGTGGTGTTACTGACGACCACAAGCGTTCAGTAGACGTTCCTCTTCAGTTCCTCACTCCGGGCAAGGTCTACGAGGCTACCATCTACCGCGATGCCCCTGATGCCCACTACAAGGACAATCCGCAGGCTTACATCGTGGAGAAGAGGAATGTTACATTCCACGACTACCTCCCTGTGACAATGGCTCCGGGCGGCGGATTTGCAATCAGCTTTGAAGAAGTAAAATAAAAACAGATATATAACACTATTAAAAAACAACATCATGAACAAACAGATTTTCTATGAATCTCCTGAAATCTCAGTTGTTGAGATTGAGGCAGAAGGAGTACTCTGCGCAAGCGGAGGATTTGAAGAGTGGGAAGAAGACACACTCAATTGGTAACAGTTAAACTATTAAACAAGGAAAGATGAAGAAGAATTTGTTTATGGTTGCGGCTGTTGCCCTCTTCGCAGCAGTATCATGCAACAAGGAACTGCCTATCGAGCAGGTTCCTGCAGGTGAAGTCACAAAATTCGAGGCTTCAGTAGACGGTGCCGACACCAAGGTTGTCCTTGACGGCAAGGTGTCAAAGTGGGAGAACGGTGACAAGATCACCATCCACAACGGTACAAAGGGTTATGTGTTCAGCACAACCGACGAAGGTGCAAGAGCTGAATTCACTTACACAGGTACAGACTTCTCAGGCGAGAAGTTCATCGCAGTTTATCCATCAGGTACTTACTCGGCTGATGTTGAGGCTAAGACAGTAACAGCAGTGATTCCAGATGTTCAGCCAAGCCGTGACAACAGCTTCAGCGTTGGTGCAGTTCCTTCTGTAGCTTATTCCGAGACTCAGTCACTTATGTTCAGAAATGCAGCAGCTCTCCTCAAGTTCACTGTTAAGGGAACTAATGTAAAGGGTTTCTTCTTTTCAGGTAATAACAACGAAGTCGTTGCAGGTAATGCTCTTGTTACTCTCAACGAGGACAACACTGTCAAGACAGTAGTTGGACAGGATGCAACCAAGAAGGAAATCGAGCTGTGGGCAAATACTGACGATTATTATTTCAACGAGGAAACTGCTTACTATGTGGCTGTAATTCCACAGAACTTCTCAAAGGGATTCAGCATAAAGCTTAAGATCAATGATAATATCGTTGATTTCAAGACTCTTGAGACAGCATACGAGCTCAAGCGCAACACTATCCTCGACCTTGGTGAACTTGAGTATGTTTCCCCTGGAGTGGGTTCTTCAGGTTGGTCACTTCCTGGTTCATACAACGGCTGGAATACTGAACATACATTCCTTTATGAAGAGGGTGATTTCTATGTTGCCAAGAATGTTTCAGGTTTGAATGCCGGCTTTAAGTTCTGCCATGCTGAATTTGGCTGGAAGGGTGTAGGCTCTACAGCAGCTGTGGCTTCAGGACAGTGGCATAAGCTTAATGGAGAAGCAAATATCAGCCTTGCAGATGCAAACGCATATGATATCTACATGACTAAGGACGGTTCACAGTTCCAGGCAGTTGCAGCTGGTAGCCCGGCTCCTGATGCTCCAGCAGTTGTTTCTGATTATTGGGGACTTATAGGCTCTATGCCAGAGTCAAATTGGGCAAATGACCTTGTACTTGTTGAGGAGGGTGACTATCTTGTTTATAAGGGCGTGTCGCTTACCACTTCTCATGAGTTCAAGTTCCGTAAGAACGGTTTGTGGAATGATCAGAAGATTGCAAAGGGTGGCCTTGCATCAGCAGATACAGAATATGATATGGTTGATGCCGGTAGCGCAAATATGAAGATCAATGCTTCTGGTACTTATGATGTGTATGTCAAGAAGGATCTTTCAAAGGTGTATTTCATGACATCAGGCAAGACTCCGGATCAGGCAGGTCAGCCGGATGCTTCCAATACATATCGTTTCTATGTGCAGAACAATGTCGGTTGGACAACACTTAATTTCTATGCATGGGGTGGTTATGCTTCTGCTGGATGGCCTGGTGACAAGATGACTGCTTCTGCTGAAGTTGAAGGTTATGGTACTTGTAAGTACATTGAAATCACCAAGGGAGTCAACGTTGTAAACTTCATTGTAAACAATGGCTCAAAGCAGACTAAGGACCTTAAGGTGAGTGGAAATGCAAATGTCATCAAGCTTTCAAACGGTGACTATGTTTATAAACTTACCTCTGCAGACGTTAAGTAATATAAATGCTCAATATGACAGAGCCCTGGAAGTGAAGAACTTCCGGGGCTCTGTCTTTTTGCCTGTAAGCTGTGTTTCTGATCATCGTTTCGGAATGTCGACCGACTTCTCGCTCTGACCCTTGAGGTGCTCAGAGAAGTAGTCCACAAGGCGCCAGTAGAAGTACTCGTTCATGTCGCCGAAGGCATGACGCTGCTGCGGAAGCATGAGCATGTCGAATCGCTTTCCAGCCCTGATGAGCGCGTCCACGACGCGGATCGTATTGCCCGGATGTACATTGTCGTCGATGTCGCCATGGACAAGGAGGAGATGTCCCTTCAGATTCTTCGCTATCTCAGGGTTGGTTCCGATCTTATAGACGAAGGTTGTGTCTCCCTGCTCGCTTACGGTCTCCTTGACTCCGTGGTGGGTCTCGCTCCACCAGCGGTTGTAGATGGTGTTGTCGTGGTTTCCGGCGCATGACACTCCCACCTTGAAGAAATCAGGATACTGGCACATCGCCGCAGTGGTCATGAATCCTCCGCCCGAATGGCCATGGATTCCGACCTTGTTGATGTCGATGAAACCGTAGCGGTTCGCAAGCTGCTCGATGGCATACTTGTGGTCTTCCAGAGGGTAGTCCCTCATGTTGCCGTAGCCATAGTTGTGGTACCATTTCGACCTGCTTGGATGGCCTCCGCGCTGACCCACCGAAATCACGATGAATCCGGCCTGTGCCAGACGGTCGGTACGTACGCTCATGCGTGTAAACGGATAATATACGGCCTCAACCTGCGGGCCTGGATATACGTAGTCGATGATAGGATAGACCTTCTCAGGATCGAAGTTGAACGGCTTGTACATTACTCCATAAAGGTCGGTGATGCCATCTGCGGCCTTGACCTTGAAGAGTTCAGGGAACTGGTAGCCGTTGGCGAAAAGCTGCGAGAAGTCGCTCTCCTGGATGTCCATGACCTTGTTTCCTGCGTTGTCCAGAAGTACGCACATCGGCACTGTGTCGATCCTTGAATAGTTGTCCACTACGAACTTTGCGTCGTCATCGACCTCCACCTGGTGGAAGAAGTCTCCCTTTGTGATCTGTGTGAGTCCGGTTCCGTCGAGGTTGACCTTGTAGAGATGCTCGTAGTAAGGGTTCTCGTCGGCGTTCCTGCCGTTTGCGGTGAAATATACGATGCGGGCCTTCTCGTCGACCTTCAGGATTTCCTCCACGTGCCATGGACCCTTGGTGATTCGGTTCTTCAGATTGCCCTGGTCGTCATAGAGATAGAGGTGGGCCCATCCGTCGCGTTCGCTCCAATGGATCAGTTCCTTGCCGTCGCCGAGCACCTTGAGTTCGCGGGTTTCCTGGTATGTGTTCATCCTCTCCTCGATGACAGGAACGATGGTATCCTGACCGACTGTGTATGAACATACGTCGATGCGGTAGAGGTCACGGCTGCTGCGGGTGAGGAAGAATCTGTCGTTGTCTCCTAGCCATATCGAAGGCCTGTCCTCCATGTCTCTCTGCTTCTGCAGGAGAGGCTTCCTTCCGATTTCGAGGGTCTGGTCCTTGTATGCGGATGTGATGATTTCCTTGCGGCTGTTGTCCTCCATGTCGAAGATGTAGAGATGCTCTACCGGTGCTTCGCTTTCGCCCGGCATCTGATATTTATAGGTCTCAAGGGTAGGACGTGGCTGTGACATCACATTGAGCACCCAGAGGTCCTTGACCTCGCGCTCGTCTGTGAGGATGGTGGCAAAATGGCGTGAGTCAGGCGACCACATTCCATATACGGCACGACGCTTTCCGTTGAGGAGAGTGTCGGTGTTTACTGTCTTGTGAGGCATTCCGTAGCCGAAATCCTTGACTCCGTCAGTGGTGAGCTGAATTTCCACGATAGTGGAGTCCTTCTCGTCCTTGCGCGCCTTCTGATAGTCCTCGTAACTCATCTTGTAGAGGTTGAGGTCCTTCGCGTATACGACGGTCTTCTTGTCTGGTGAGATCGAACCCCAGTTCAGACGCTTCGGCTCCTTCTCCTTGTCCTTGAGGTGGGTCAGGGTGCGGGTAGGCCAGTCGTATGAGAAGTAGAATACCTCCTTCTCCATCTTTCCCTTTTCGTTCTTCACTTCCTTGGTCGAAGTCACCTCGAAGGTGAATGTCTTTCCGTCTTCCTTTGCCTTGAGGTTGCGGATCGGAAGGTGCTGGGCATCATAAGGGTCGCGTACGGTCTCTGTCAGCTGCGATGCGAGTTCGTCTCTGTCGAAAAGCGGGGTCTTTGTCTTCTTTGACGGGTCCACGACATACCACTGGGTACCGTCGCTGGTCTTGTACTCATACCAGAAGCAGTTTCCCTTCTGGAACCAGTGCGGGTCCACTGTTGTCGAGAACAGCATCGTGTTGAGCTTGTCCTGCGTAAACTTTTCAGCCTGAAGATATTCAGGCAGTCTTTCCTGTGCATCGGCCGTAGCTGCAGAAAGGCATGTGGCAGCCATCAGTGCAATCAAAATCCTTTTCATCGTTCTATCCGTTAATTGTTAGCGGTGCTAAATTTACGAATAATTTCATATATTTGTGAACTATGGACAAGAAGAAGGATTATATCGAAATAAAAGGGGCCAAGGCCCACAACCTCAAGGGCGCGTCGCTTTCCATCCCGCGCGACAGTTTCGTGGTCATTACAGGACTCAGCGGAAGCGGCAAGTCGTCCCTTGCATTCGATACCATTTATGCCGAAGGACAGCGCAGGTACATGGACACGCTTTCGACATATGCGAAGCATTTTATGGGAGTGCTGGAAAAGCCTGAGGTAGAGTCCATTACAGGCCTCAGCCCGATCATTGCAATAGAACAGAAGACCACCGGAAACAACCCCCGTTCGACCGTCGGTACAATCACGGAAATATATGATTTCCTGCGTCTTCTCTATGCCAGGGCATCGACCGCCTACTCGCCGCAGACCGGCAAGGCCATGGTCAGATATACCGACGAACAGATCGTTTCCCTCATAATGGAGAACTACCAGGACCGCAAATGCTATCTTCTGGCGCCGGTGGTCAGGGGTCGAAAGGGTCATTACAAGGAACTGCTCGAACAGATGCGCAAGAGGGGATACACCCAGGTGAGGGTAGACGGTGAACTGCTTGAACTCAATGAAATCACGTCTCTGGATAGGTACAAGGCCCATTTCATCGAACTCGTGGTCGACCGTCTGAAACCTTCGCAGAAGGATGAGAAACGCATCAAGGACTCCGTCATGTCGGCGTTGAACTTCGGAAAGGGATCTGTTGCCATCATGGACATGGAGACAGAGGCCGTGCATCATTATTCGAAGCATCTGGTATGTCCCGATACGGGCATGTCGCTTGCCGAACCGGCTCCGCATTCGTTCTCGTTCAACTCTCCGCAGGGATATTGCCCTCATTGCAAGGGCCTCGGAATCATCGTCGACGTGAATATGGATACCATCATCCCGGACCGTTCGGTTTCCATCGCCGAGGGCGGAATAATTCCTCTGGGCAAGATCCGTGAGACAAAGAAGTTCGATGTAATAAGGTCCATTGCAAGAAAATACAATTTCTCGCTTTACGACCCGATAGAGGACCTTCCTGACGAGGTCATTTCGCTGATCGTGTTCGGTTCGGATGAGCTGTTCAGGGTGGGCGAGGGCACGTCTTCCGAGATGGTGAGCTTCGGCGGCATCGTTAGCGACATAAACGACAAGATAGTATGTCCTGTATGCGGCGGAACAAGGCTGAACCAGGATACTACATATTTCAAGATTGACGGAAAGACCATTTCTGAAGTGTCGGCAATGGAGATTTCCCAGCTGAAGGAATGGTTCCACAGTCTGGACGATGTGTTCGGAAAGAGGGAGAGCACGATTGCCCGTGATATCCTCAAGGAACTCAAGGACAGGACCCAGTTCCTTCTTGATGTGGGACTTGACTATCTGTCGCTTGACCGTGCAACTGCCTCATTGTCAGGCGGTGAGAGTCAGAGAATCAGGCTTGCTACCCAGATCGGATCTAAGCTTGTAAATGTGCTTTACATCCTTGACGAGCCATCGATCGGTCTTCATCAAAGGGATAACCGCAAGTTGATTGCGTCCCTGAAGAAACTCCGTGACGAGGGCAATTCCGTGATGGTCGTGGAGCATGATGCCGAGACCATGATGGCGGCGGACTGGCTTGTGGACGTAGGTCCGGGAGCCGGTGATGCGGGCGGTCGCATATGCTTCAGCGGACCGCTTACGGATATTGACAAGTGTAATTCCACGACCCTGGAGTATCTGCGTGGGGAGAAGAAGATAGAAGTGCCTGCCGAGAGAAGGCTTGGCAACGGCCTGACGCTTGGAATCAGGGGGGCGAAAGGCAACAACCTTAAGGACGTCAGCGTCGACTTCCCACTTGGAATGCTCATCGGAATCAGCGGAGTCAGCGGAAGCGGAAAGTCATCCCTGATCAACGAAACACTGATGCCTGTCCTCAAGAACAAGTTCTATAACGCAAAGCTGCAACCTCTGCCGTACGACAGTATCGTCGGGGTAGAAAACATAGACAAGCTCATAGAAATAGACCAGAGTCCGATCGGACGTACCCCGCGAAGCAACCCGGCTACGTTCACCGGAGTGTTCAACGACATCCGTAATCTTTTCGAGGCCACTCCGGATGCCAAGGTCCGCGGCTTCAAGGCCGGAAGGTTCTCGTTCAATGTGCCTGGAGGCCGTTGCGAGGAATGTAAGGGCGCAGGAATCAAGGTCATCGAGATGAACTTCCTGCCATCGGTGAATGTGGTCTGCAACGAGTGTCGCGGAAGGCGATACAAGGACGATACCCTGGCCGTAAAATATAAGGGCAAGAATATCAACGACGTGCTCGAGATGCCTATAAGCGAGGCCTACGAGTTCTTCTCGAACATACCGTCGATAGCCCAGAAACTCAAGGCGATGGTCGATGTCGGACTTGGATATGTGCGCCTCGGTCAGTCGGCCGTGACTCTTTCGGGCGGTGAGAGCCAGCGTATGAAACTTGCTTCGGAACTTGCCAAGAAGAGTACAGGCAATACGCTCTACATATTGGATGAACCTACGACAGGTCTCCATTTCGAAGATATCAAGGTGCTTATGGATGTGCTCCAGCAGCTTGTGGATCAGGGAAATACGGTAATCGTCATCGAGCATAACCTCGATGTCCTCAAGTCCGTGGACTACATCTTCGACATGGGTCCGGAAGGTGGCAAGAATGGTGGAATGATCGTTGCTGAAGGTACCCCGGAACAGCTTGCCGACAATCCTGACTCGGTTACAGGCCCTTTCCTTAAAGAAATACTTTAGACATTATGGAAGATATCAGAATCTATTGCGAAAACACCGGATCATATTACGATGTCCCTATGGGCTCGACCCTGAAGGATCTCTCAGACAAGGTATGTCCCGAGACGGGACCATCGCTTCCGGTACTTGCGGCATTGGTAAACAATAAGCTGAAATCGCTTGACTACAGGGTGGTCAATCCACACAACGTAAGGTTCGTCGGATATGACCATCCGGACGGACGCCGTACCTACATCAGGTCGCTGTGCTTCGTGCTTCAGAATGTGGTCAGGGAGATGTTCCCGGACAAGGTGCTTGCGATAGATTACTCGCTTCCGAGCGGACTTTACTGCGAGATCAGGGAGATATCCACGATGGAGGATGGTCGTCCGAAGGTTCATTTCGTGACCGATGAGAAGCTTCAGGAAATGGAGGACAGGATGATGGAAATAGTCGCTGCCGATCTTCCGTTTACGAAGGTGATGACTGAACTTGAGGAGTGCGAAAGGCTGTTCACGAAGAACAATCAGTTCGAGAAGGTCGATCTCTTCAGGACTCTCGGACGTATGTATGCCAGTGTGTATTATCTTGATGGACAGGCTGATACGTTCTATGGGCCGCTCGCTCCTTCTACAGGGCTGCTCAAGATATTCAACATCATTGGATTCAATGACGGATTCTGCCTCCAGTATCCTATGGAAGGAGATCACGAGAAGGTGCTTCCTATGAAACGTCAGTCAAAGCTGGCCACTGCCCTTGAAGAACATTCGGACTGGTGTTCGATAATGGGAGTGCGTGGAGTCGGAAAGCTCAATGCCAAGGTCATTTCCGGCGAGATCGTGGACCTCATCAATCTTTCGGAGGCCCTTCATGAAAGGAAATATGCAGATATAGCTGATCAGATATATGCACGTCGTGGCAGCGTGAAGATCATCTTCATTGCCGGACCTTCAAGCAGCGGAAAGACCTCGACATCGAAGAGACTTGCCCTGCAGTGCCGCATCCTCGGCATGAACCCGAAGGTCATCGAATTGGACAATTACTTTGTGGACAGGGAATTCACTCCGCGCGACGAGAGCGGTGAATATGACTTTGAGTGCCTCGGTGCGATGGATCTCGAACTTCTCGGTCAGCAGCTTAATGACCTGCTCGACGGCAAGGAGGTCGACATCCCTCGCTTCGACTTTGTCGAGGGGCGTAAGTATTTCGGGGAAAACAAGATGCAGTTGCATGAGAAGGACATCCTCATCATGGAAGGAATCCATGCCCTGAACCCCGCGATGATTCCGTCAGTAGATCCTTCGAAGGTCTTCCGTGTCTATGCGTCTGCCCTTACCTCGCTTTCGATCGACGAGAACAACAACATTTCCACATCGGACAACCGAATGCTTCGCCGAATGATCCGAGACAACCGCACCCGCGGAGTCGTGCCTGAGAGTACCATCATGAGGTGGCAGAGCGTACGTCGTGGCGAAAACAGGAACATCTTCCCGTATCAGGAAAATGCGGATGCCGTATTCAATTCGGCGCATATCTTTGAATTGCCAGTTCTGAAATATTACGCAGAGCCGCTTCTGCGCAGGATTGCGCCGACATCTCCAGCCTATGTGGAGGCTACACGCCTTCTCAAGTTCCTCGGTTACGTCGTTGCCCTCTCGCCTGCAGAAATCGCAGCAATCCCACCGACTTCCATCCTTCGCGAATTCATTGACGGCCAGACGCTTTAGGCTCCAGGCTTTGCTGGGTGTGCCGTGAGGGCTGCCGGGCTGTGACTTGAGAGACATACTTTACAGAATCTTCGGACCTGCTGAGCTTTATCAGTGGGTCCTTCTGTTTTGGGGCTTGTTTCAGTAAATCTTGCGGGGACCGGCGGCGGTGTGGTTTTGTAATCTCTTGATTGTTAGGTGATTGCTGAAAAGAGGCGTTGCCGGTACCCTTGTTTTAAGGGGGTACCGGGACTCGGATACTTTTATAAGTTCTTGTAAATTAGCCATTTAGAAAATCTGACCGTCGCCGGTGGATTTTGACCTCACTGGATTTTATTTGTTGATCTACCATATCGGACCTGGTGTGTTTTGCGCTAGGTCTACTGGGATATATCCGTCTTATGACGCACCAGGGCCGGCAAAAACGCTTGCCGTCCCTTCCGCTCCGATGGTCCGGGCAGCACAACCCTTACGGGCTGTCCTCCCATCGGGCGGTGCTTGCTGTTTTGGGGCTACATTCTTTGAATTTTACAGTGACCGGTGAAGGTTAGGTTTTGCAATCCCTTCTACCATGTCTTATGCTTTGGTCGATCACTTTCAGTATAGTCGACAGGGACCTGCAATGGTGTGGTTTTGTGATTTCTTGTATCTGGTCTATGCTTTCGAAGACCACATTCAGTAAATTTTGCAGGGACCGGTGACGGTAGGATTTTGCAAACTATTGATTGATAGTTGATTACCAAAAGGGGGTGTTGCCGGTACCCCTTTCTTAGGGGGGTACCGGGAGAGAGTGGTTCTTATAATCCCTTGTAAACCAATCGTTTAGAAAATCTCCCTGTCGCCGGTAGATCCTAATACTGTCTTCAGTAGCCCCTGACACCGTCCGGGTAGATCTTGACATTGTCCAAGTGGCCTCTGATACAGCCCTTGGACAACGCATCTTAGGCAACGCATCGGGGCGGTGCTTGTCAGGAGTCTTAAGGTTGTGATTGGTGAAGATTGCCGTTCTTTCGGGCAACTCTTCCGGGCAGCTTTTCCGGGCGACTCTTCTGATCCGTTCTGCTGGGCTAGTCTTCGTAAGGTTCGTTGAAAGGCATGAGGAAAGGGTTGGTCATGCGCTCTGTCGAGATGTCGCTGGACGGGCCGTGGCCAGGGAGTACCCTCGTGTCGCCTTCAAGCATGAGGAGCTTCTCGAAGATGTTGCGCATGAGCTGGTCGTAGTCACCGCCTGGGTGGTCAGTACGGCCGATGGCGCCTGCAAAGAGGGTGTCGCCTGAGAAGAGGACCTTTTCGTTGCGCTCAAGGAAGCACAATCCGCCTTTTGAATGACCTGGAGTTGAAATTACCTCGAAACGGAGGTTTCCTACATCTATCACGTCACCGTCCATCACGAATTCCGCCCTGCTTGGCTCTGCAGCCTCCCTTATGGTCTTTATGATAGGGAAAGTCTCAGGGAGAGGGAATCCGAACTGCTGGCACAGCTGCGTGTTGGTCACGTCAAGTGAATACATTTCCTTCATGTCGGCGTGGACAGGTATCCCATATCCCTTTGCGAGGGTCGACATTCCGTAGATATGGTCGAAATGGCAGTGGGTCAGGAGGATGCATACGGGTTCGAGTTCCTTCGACTCGATGAACTGCGAGATCTCCTTGATTTCTGCCTCTGATGCGCATCCAGGGTCAACTATCGCGCATTTTCCGGTTTCATCCCATGCGAGGAAACAGTTTGTCTGAAAACTGTTGAAGGTAAAATGTTCTATATGTATCATTCAAAAAATCAGTTAAATCACACAAATTTACATTAAAAATCAGTACATTTGCTAACTATTAACTAAGAAATTATTTAAAAATACATAATTGATATGCATATTGCGATAGCAGGTAATATCGGCAGCGGAAAGACAACTCTTACAAAGATGCTTGCTGCCCATTACGGATGGACTCCTAAGTTCGAGTCCGTGGATTACAACCCATATCTTGCAGATTTCTACGATGATATGGAGAGATGGTCATTCAACCTTCAGGTGTATTTCCTCAACAAACGCTTCAAGGATGTAGTGGACATTTCGAAGCTTGACGAGGTGATCATCCAGGACCGTACAATCTATGAGGATGCGCGCATCTTTGCTCCTAACCTCCACGGAATGGGTCTTATGAGCACAAGGGACTTCGAGAACTATTCGGACCTCTTCGACCTCATGATGTCACTCGTTAATCCGCCTGACCTCCTCATCTATCTCAGAAGCTCTATCCCTAATCTCATCGGCCAGATCCAGAAGCGTGGTCGTGAGTATGAGAAGAGCATCCGTATCGATTACATCACAGGCCTTAACGAGAGATACGAGAACTGGATCAAGGATTACAAGCACAACCTGCTCATCCTTGACGTGGACCGCATCAAGTTCGAGAACCGTCCTGAGGACTTCCAGGAGGTGGTTGACAAGATCGACGCTGAACTTTTCGGTCTTTTCCCATCATCGAAATAAACAGGAAATGAACTTAAACCTAAAAAAATAAAATTATGACAGAAAGATTGACAATCATCGACTTCGTCGAGAAGTATGTTGCCAAGTATTCGAAGAATCCTTTCCTTTGGGAGAAGAATCTTGATACCAACGTATGGGAGCCTACTACTTACGAGGACACCCTGAAGAAGGCAAAGCGCATCGCTGCCGGACTCATAGCCTTGGGAGTGCAGAAAGGCGAGAAAGTTTCATACCTCAGCGAGGGTCGTGATATGTGGGTCATCGGTGAGCTTGGAGTGCTCTATGCTGGTGCCGTGAACGTGCCCCTCTCGATCAAGCTCGAGGAGTCCAATGACCTCGTGTTCAGAGTGAAGCATTCTGATTCGAAGTATATTATCACATCGAAGTTCCAGCTTCCAAAGATCAGAAAGATCCTTCCTGAGTGCCCTATGGTCGAGAAGGTCATCATCTTTGACGAGGTCGCTGACATGCAGGAGAATGAGATGTACATCGGAGAGATCATCGCGATGGGAGACGAGTTCCTTGCTAAGAACGAAGAGATGTTCATCCAGAGATACAAGTCTATTGAGCCGGATGGCTATGCGGACATCAGCTATACTTCAGGTACCACAGCGGACCCTAAGGGTATCCTTCTCACTCACAGAAACTACACTGCAAACGTCGAGCAGGCGCACTCTGTAATCGGAGTGGACGAGAATGACAGGATGCTCATCATCCTTCCTCTCGACCATTGCTTCGCCCATGTTGCTGGTTTCTATACAATGATGTCCTATGGTGCTTCCATCGGTACGGTGCCTTCAGGCAAGTCAGGCAAGGAGGCTCTCCGCAATATCCCTACAAGCATCAAGGAACTCAAGCCTAACGTTATGCTTTCTGTTCCAACCCTTGCAAAAAGCTTCAAGAAGAATATCGAGACCACAATCAAGAAGAGTGGTCCGACAGTGGAGAAGCTCTACAACTTCGCTCTCAAGAACGCAATAGCATACAACAAGGAAGGCTACAACAAGGGAACCCAGTTCGTGGACATCTTCCGCAAGCCTTTGATGTGTCTTTTTGACAAGATCATCTTCAAGAAGGTACGTGAGGGACTCGGCGGCCAGATGAAGTTCTTCGTAGGCGGCGGTGCACTTCTCGACATCGACCTCCAGAGATATTACTATGCCATCGGCATTCCGATGTACCAGGGTTACGGCCCTTCAGAGGCTACGCCTATCATTTCTGCAAACTCGCCTCAGAGACATATCTTCGGTTCGTCAGGAAAGATCGTTTCTCCTATGGAGATCAAGATCCTCGACGCTGACGGAGTAGAGCAGCCGTTCGGTTCAAAGGGTGAGATCTGCATCAAGGGTGAGAACGTGATGGCAGGTTATTGGAAAAACCCTAAATCTACTGCAGATACCATAGTTGACGAATGGCTCCATACTGGAGACATGGGATACATGCGTGATGCGGAGATGCTTTACGTAGTAGGACGTTTTAAGTCGCTTCTTATTGCGGCTGATGGTGAGAAATATTCTCCAGAGGGAATCGAGGAGAATCTCGTGGAGAACTCCAAGTATATCGACGGCGCCCTGCTCCATAACAGCCAGGATCCATATACCATTGCTCTCATCACTCCTAACAAGGAGGCACTTAAGGCCTATGCAAAGGGACTCGGACTTGATCCTGAGACTCATGAGGCCAAGGTCAAGATGCTCGAACTCCTTGAGGCTGAGGTTAATTCATATCGCAGGGGAGGAAGGAACTTCGGTGCATTCCCAGAAAGGTGGCTCCCTGCTGCAGTCTGTGTGCTCCCAGAGCCTTGGACAGAACAGAACCACTTCCTTAACAGCTCTATGAAGGTTGTGCGTGGAAGGGTAGAGGAGGCATATAAGGACCACATGGCGTATGCTTACACTACTGAAGGTAAGAACATAGTGAATGAAAAGAATCTTGCATCTCTTTAGCGGATGCAGTCAGATATTTTGAAAAGGAGTGGGACCCCGGCGGGTCTCACTCCTTTTCAAAATGTTCCTTGTCTACTCCGCATGCCGGGCATGTCCAGCTTTCTGGAATCTCTTCGAATGGTGTTCCCGGTGCAATTCCGTTGTCCGGGTCGCCTTCTGTCGGATCATAAACGTATCCGCAGATGATACATACATATCTGTCCATAGTCAATATTTTATCCGGTATTACACCATGGCAATAATCGTACCTCTATGTGAAATGTTCAAAAGGTCGAAATTTTGAGTGTTAAAATAGATATATTAATGGATTTTGTTGTATATTTGGCGCTTGAATGTGTTTCTTAAGACATTTTAAGTATGGAAAACAATCTGCTTCACAACCTCACTCTTTCTCAGTTCAAGTCATTTTTTCCAGATGCTCCTTGTGTGGGTATAGGAGATGATATATACATCATGGATGCACGCCTCACAAAGAAACATGCTCCTTTGATGCACCCTTGTCGCTTTGACGGATACATGCTTCTATATTGTCTCAAAGGGCATCTGAAGCTGAATGTGAACCTTACCGAGTTTGAAATCAAGGAAGATATGATCTTCATGAACGTTCCTGGTAACATTATCAGGGTGAATGAGATTCTTGATACTCCTCAGGAAGAGGTGAGATATATATGCCTTGCGATGTCGAAGGAGTTTGTACAGGGAATGCATGTCGATGTCAATAAGCTTTTCAACGAAGGAATGTCAATGCTTGAAAATCCTAGCATTTCTCTGCCTGATGATGAACTGAAGCTCATGAAGGCGACATTGGATGTTATTAATGATACTATCCAGTCTGATATTCCGTACCGTCGTGAAATGATCCATTCGCAGATATCATCCTTGTTCTATCTGCTTATGGGAGCATGGGTGTCCAGGGAAAATGTAGTGGAAGAAGCAGTACAGACAAATAGAAGCAAGGCTATATTCGATCAGTTCATAAAGCTGGTTTCAGAGTATCATACCCGGTATCGCAATGTGGGATTCTATGCTGACAAGCTGTGCCTTACGCCAAAATACCTTTCGAAACTGATAAAGGTAGCTACAGGGCGTTCTGCTCCAGAGTGGATTGATTCGTATGTCATACTTGAGGCAAAGAATATGCTCAAATATTCGAATGTGGCTGTAAAGGAGATTGTGTACAGGCTTAATTTCCCTAATCAGTCCGTGTTCTATAAGTTCTTCAAGGCTCGTACGGGTATGACACCTACGGAGTACAGGAATTCCTAGAGCCTCTTTTTAAAGACTCCTCGACTCAATTCGTGCGGTCGGAATGACAACGAGTGTAAACATGTATATTGCCCCCTTGTTATATTAGAATTTATAATTGAAAATATTCGTTTGATGAAAAAATTAATAATAATTTGCGTTTTATATTAAAATTATTAACTTTGCATCAGACATCAGAATTTTTTTTCGTGTCTATTTGTTAAGTT
>JAZRLI010000060.1:0-19682 GCA_045646785.1 Candidatus Cryptobacteroides sp.
ATCCTCCAGTCTGCATTCTTCAAGATCACAGGCATCATCCCTTACGAGGAGGCTGTAGGTTACATGAAGAAGGCTATCGTGAAGAGCTACGGCAAGAAGGGTGAGCACATCGTGAACATGAACTACGCTGCTGTCGACAGAGGTGGTGAGTACACCAAGGTTGAGATTCCAGCTGACTGGAAGGACATCACAGCTAAGTTCGAGAACCCTAACAAGGACCGTCTTGCTCCTGCATTCGTGAAGGAGATCGCTGACGTTGTAAATGCTCAGGCAGGTGACACTCTCCCTGTAAGCGTATTCAACGAGTATGTTGACGGTACAATCCCAGCCGGTACTACAGCTTACGAGAAGCGTGGTATCGCTGTGAAGGTTCCAGAGTGGCAGACAGAGAACTGTATCCAGTGTAACAGCTGTGCTTTCGTTTGTCCTCACGCTGCAATCCGTCCGTTCCTTCTTACTGACGAGGAGGCTGCTGCAGTTCCTGCAGGTCTCAAGCTCCAGGATGGCAAGGCTACATTCAAGGGTTACAAGTTCGCCCTCAGCGTTTCAGTCCTCGACTGTACAGGTTGCGGCAACTGTGCTGACGTCTGCCCATCAAAGGAGAAGGCTCTCGTGATGAAGCCGCTCGGTACTCAGGAGGCAGAGCAGGCAAACTTCGATTACCTCCACTCACACGTAGGCTACAAGGACAATGTCCAGCCTAAGACTCAGAACGTGAAGAACGCTCAGTTCGCACAGCCTCTCTTCGAGTACTCAGGTGCTTGTGCAGGTTGCGGTGAGACTCCATACATCAAGACAATCACTCAGCTCTTCGGAGACCACATGATGGTAGCCAACGCTACAGGATGTTCATCAATCTACGGTGCATCATTCCCAGCAGCTCCTTACTGCAAGAACAGCGAGGGTCACGGTCCAGCATGGGCTAACTCACTCTTCGAGGACTTCTGCGAGTTCGGTCTCGGTATGAAGCTCGGTTCTGACAGAGCACGTATGACAGTTGCAAAGCTCATGGAGCAGGGTCTCGCTTGCTCATGCTGCACAGACGAGATGAAGGCTCTCTTCACTCAGTGGCTTGAGAACAAGGAGGACGCAAAGGTGACACGCGAGGTTGCTGACAAGCTCGTTCCTCTCTGCGAGGGTTGCCAGTGCGACGTTTGCAAGGGTCTCATTGAATACAAGACATTCATTCCTGCACGTAGCCAGTGGATCATCGGTGGTGACGGTGCATCTTACGATATCGGATACGGCGGACTCGACCACGTTCTCGCATCAGGTGAGAATGTAAACATCCTCGTTCTCGATACAGAGGTTTACTCTAACACAGGTGGACAGTCTTCAAAGGCAACTCCAGCTGGAGCGATCGCGAAGTTCGCCGCTTCAGGTAAGAGAGTACGCAAGAAGGACCTCGGTATGATGGCTATGAGCTATGGTTATGTATACGTTGCACAGGTTGCAATGGGCGCATCTCCAGCACAGTACTTCAATGCTATCAAGGAGGCTGAGGCATACGACGGTCCATCACTCGTGATTGCATACGCTCCATGTATCAACCATGGTCTCAAGGCCGGAATGGGTCTTAGCCAGAAGGAGGAGAAGCTTGCAGTAGAGTGCGGTTACTGGCATCTTTACAGATATAACCCAGCACTCGAGGGCACAGACAAGAATCCATTCACACTCGACAGCAAGGAGCCAGACTGGAGCAAGTTCCAGGACTTCCTCAAGGGTGAGGTTCGTTTCGCATCACTTTACAAGATGTATCCTGACTGCGCAGAGGAACTCCTCCAGAAGACTGAAGAGTTTGCAAAGGTAAGACTCGAGACTTACAAGAGACTTGCGAAGTAATCTTTAAGAAGCCTGCAGGTCTTCGTCAATGCGAAGGCCTGTGAAGGCTGAAAAAGAAGATCGAAATAAGATGTATTTTCATGGGTGGCAGAAATGTCACCCATGTTTTTTGATGCAGCCCACATCGAGATGCGGAGCTTGGCCACTACTGCATCATCCTGGTCGAAAGGATTTGTCGACGAGCGGCGAAGGGCAAATGCCAGGTCACAGTCACCGAACATCTGGCGTTCGAACCTGACCTGCGGATGTATTGCCTGAAAATCCTCCATAAGAGGCATTATATAATAGGTATATATTTCTTCGGATGCGGAAAC
The DNA here is from genome assembly GCA_045646785.1 of Candidatus Cryptobacteroides sp. Lineage (GTDB taxonomy): Bacteria > Bacteroidota > Bacteroidia > Bacteroidales > UBA932 > Cryptobacteroides. The sequence continues at coordinate 2,157 of JAZRLI010000060.1, forward strand.
AGTGACCGTACGAGGTTCCACTGAAGAGAACATCATCACCGCTTCCGAAGCCGTCTTCTGAAGACGAAGTGCATACTTGAGCAGGACCTCACCCTCCGGAGTAAGGACAGTCTCTCCACGCTGTCTGATAAAAAGCTTTATACCAAGGCCTTTTTCAAGTTCAGATATGTTCTGGCTGACTGCGGGCTGGCTGATGCCCATCTTCTCCGCTGTCTTGGTGAAACTGCGCTCCTGTGCCAGCGCTATAAAGACCTTCAGTCTGAAATCCTCAAGCATAATTTGCGATTTTATGCAAAAATAGCAAAAGATTTTTGTTATTTTTGTGGTTTGAATAATATAAAAACAACCTGAACATGAAACGTTTATTCATTTTCATTGCGGCGATTTTCGCCACTTTGGTTGCCTATGGACAGAACGCACTCCCTAATGATACAGAAGTAAGGGTAGGTAAGCTGGACAATGGACTGACCTATTATATCCGTCACAATGAGCAGCCTGCTCAGAGAGCTGAGTTCTACCTCGCAACAAATGCAGGTGCATATCAGGAGGCTGACGACCAGGACGGACTTGCTCACTTCCTTGAGCACATGTGCTTCAACGGCACAAAGAACTTCCCAGGCAAGGCGCTTCTGGAGTACCTCCAGAGCATCGGCGCAGAGTTCGGAAGAAACATCAACGCTTCTACAGGCTTCGAGCAGACACAGTATATGCTCAACAACATCCCTGTTGTAAGAGAGACCATCATCGACTCATGTCTCCTCATCCTTCACGACTATTCAAGCTACGTGACATGCAATCCTGAGGAAATCGATGCCGAGAGAGGCGTCATCCTCGAGGAGAAGAGACAGAGAAGCGACGCAAGCTGGAGAATGTTCGAGAAGCAGCTCCCATATCTCTACGGTGACACACACTATGCAAGAAGAACCCTCATCGGCGGTGAGGAGCAGCTCAAGACATTCAAGTACGAGAGCCTTACAAACTTCTACAGAAAGTGGTATCTTCCTCACAACCAGGCTGTCATCGTAGTAGGTGACGTGGATGTGGACAAGGTGGAGCAGAAGATCAAGGACATCTTCGGAAGCATTCCTGCAGGTGAGGTTGCTGTCAAGGACGAGCCAGCCCTTCCAGACAATGCAGAGCCTATCGTGGGTATCATCACCGACGCTGAGGCACAGAACTCACGCATCGACATCCTCTGGAAGCACGCCCCTATCCCGGTTGAATATCAGAACACAGACGCAGCATACCTCAACGACCTTCGCATTTCCATCATCTCAAACATCATGGATGAGAGATTCAACGATATCGCAGCAAGACCTGACGCTCCTTTCTTTGCAGCCGGACTCTTCACAAGAGACCTCTGCAACGCTTGCGAGGCATACAACGCTGCAGTCCTCTTCAAGGACGGTGCATCAGTAGAGGCTTTCACTGCCCTTATGACAGAGATCGAGAAGATGAAGAGATACGGCTTCAACGAGGGTGAGGTACAGAGAGCGAAGGACAACATCATCAACCACTACGAAAAAGCGGTAGAGGCAGCTCCTACACGCAAGAACTCGGAGCTCGTACAGCCGCTCCTCAGCAACTTCTTCGACAACGAGGCATTCATGGCTCCTGAAATGGAGCTTCAGCTCATCCAGGCTGCATGTGCCCAGATCAACTCTATGGTCCTCAACCAGGTGGTTGCTGAACTTCTCCCATCAGAGAACATCATCATCACATACCAGGGCCCAGAGAAGGACGGTCTTGCAAACCCTACAGAGGCGGAACTCGTGGGCGTACTCAAGACTGTAGCAGAGGCTGAGATCGAGGCAAATGCAGAGGAGAACCTCAACGAGCCTTTCCTTGATCCGGCAGCACTCAAGGGTGCAGCCGTGAAGAAGCAGAAGGAAACTGCATTTGGCGCAACCGAGTGGACTCTCAAGAACGGAGTCACAGTAGTAGTCCTCCCAACAGATTACAAGAAGGACCAGGTCCTCTTCAACATCGAGCTCATGGGTGGAAAGAACGCCGTGGCAACTGAGGATCTCGTAGCATTCGAGGACAACATCTGGTCACTCTTCATCCAGAACTCAGGTATTTCCAAGTTCGCAGGAACACAGGTCCCTAAGATGCTTGCCGGAAAGAGTCTTTCTGTAAGCCCATACATCAGCAACACACGTCATGGTGTACAGGGACAGTGCGCTCCTAAGGATCTCGAGACTGCCCTTCAGATCGCATACCTTTACTTTGCAGACCCTCGTTTCGACGAGAAGGAGTATGAGCCGGGCATCCAGCAGATCAGGGCTCTTCTCCCTAACATCCTTGCAAATCCTGATTTCCAGTTCCAGCAGGAGCTCAACAAGACCCTCTACAACAACAATCCAAGAGTTGTTGACCTCAACGCAGAGGTTGTCGAGAAGGCAAGCCTCGCTACCATCGAGAAGGTTTACCGCGAGCTCTTCAAGAACGCAGGCGGTGCGAAACTCACAATCGTAGGTAACGTAGATCCAGAAACCATCAAACCTATGGTAGAGAAGTACATCGGCTCTATCGCCAAGAACAAGAAGGCACGCAAGATCAATGAAGCGAACCTCATCCAGTTTGCAAAGGGCGATGTAGACAGGACAGTAGAACTCGTAATGGCTACACCTAAGTCTACCGTATTCCAGGTATATTCTGCATACATGCCGATCGACACAAAGACAGAGGTTGCCCTTGAGGTTGCGAACTATGTCCTCGATATGATCTACACAAAGACAATCCGTGAGGACGAAGGCGGTACATACGGAGTAGGTACAGCAATGGCAGGTCAGAGAATTCCTATCGAAAGAGCGGTGATCCAGATCACATTCGACACAAATCCAGAGGCTGCTCCTAAACTTATTGAACTCGCTGTCAAGGGTCTCAACGACCTTGCACAGAACGGTCCTACAGAAGAGCAGATGAGCAAGGCTGTCGAGAACCTCAAGAAGAACATCCCAGAGTCAAGGATCAGCAACTCATACTGGATGGGAGCCCTCGACAACTGGTACGATCTCGGCATCAACTCCGACAAGGAATATGAGGATGCTGTAAATTCAGTGACTGTTGAAGACGTCAAGAATGTACTCAAGGCCATCCTTGCACAGAACAATATGGTACAGGTTGTTTCGACTCCGCAGAAATAACATGACCACATAACAGAAGAAGCCGTCCATCGATTGATGGACGGCTTCTTTTTTTTACCTTTATCAAGATTACTCTGATACGATTGCACCCATTGGGCAAGCGTCAGCGCATGTACCGCAGTCGATGCATACGTTAGGATCGATCTTGTAGATATCACCCTCTGAAATTGCGCCTGTAGGGCACTCTGCCATGCATGAACCGCATGCTGCGCAGTCTTCTGTAATTCTGTAAGCCATTGTAGTATACTTTTAAAATGTTAATGTTTCAATGCAGTATCAGTGCCACCAAGACAATGATAGTGCAAATTTAATGAATAATTTCAATATTCAAAGACAGGTATAGCCCGATTTATGCTATCTTTGTAATGTTTGAAACGAATCTTAAGATATGATGAAGAGATTATTCATGGCGATCGCATGCCTCATGGTACTGTCCGGCATGGCAGCCAAAGCTCAGGAAAAGATAACTGACGGAGTCGAAATAGATAAGTTCGTCCACAACTTCGGCGACATCCTCTTCGACAGCGGTCCGGTATCATGTACATTCACCCTCAAGAACACCGGCAACAAACCGGTGGTGATCTATAGTGTGACCACCACTTGCGGATGTACAAACGTCGAATGGACACAGGAGCCTATCAGACCTGGCAAGACCGGAACAGTCTCTGTCACATACTCAAACGACGAAGGCCCATATCCTTTCGACAAGAGCCTCACAATGTACATCTCCGACCTCAAGAAGCCTGTCATCCTCAAGTTGCGTGGAGTTTCCCTCGACAAGATCAGGCCTCTCGAGGAACTCTACCCTGTAAACTACGGAAGTCTCGGAATCAAGGAGAACATCAACAAGGGCGGCAACATGGACCAGAACGGAACCAAAAGTGAGTCCATCATGGTTGCAAACCTCTCAAACTCCCCTCTCAAGCTGACCTTCGCGGATGTATCCCCTTTCCTCAGCCTTTCAGTTTCACCTAACCCAATTCCTGCACGTGGCACTGCCGAAGTGACATATACGGTCACTGCAGACCGCTCGCTCTGGGGCAAGAACTACTACTGGGCTGTGCCAGTGGTGAACGGCAAGACATACACCAGCAGTGAGGGAGACAAGAAGATGGGATTCTGGGCATTCACACGCGAGGATTTCAGCGGTGTATCTGCAGATGACAAGCGCAACGGCCCAAGACCTACATTCAAGGAGAGCACATATTCATTCGGCAAGATAAAGAAAGGACAGAAGGTCACAGCCCAGTTCACCTTCAAGAACGACGGAAAGATGCCGTTCAAGATCTACAAGGTGGACGCAGACGCAGAGATCTCATACGGAGCCATCCCTGACGCCGCTCCAGGAGAGTCACTGACCTTCAGCATCGACCTTGACACGGCCGATCTGTCAAAGGGTGAATCACTTACCATCGTGACACTCACGACCAATTCTCCACTGAGACCTATCGTAAACATCTTCATTGCCGGATTCATAGAATAACATGTGGCATATAATAGTCGACGCATTCAGGAATGCCGTACTGATTACCGGACTTGTTGTAGTGATGATGATGATGATCGAATCACTGAACATCGAGTCCAAGGGCATGGTATTCAAAGGCCTTAAGAAGACTAAGTTCGGACAGGTAGTGATCGCTGCCCTCCTTGGATCGGTTCCAGGATGCATGGGCGGATTCGCAACCGTATCGCTCTACACCCATAGGATGTTCAGTTTCGGAGCCCTTGTGGCCATGATGATCGCTTCTTCTGGAGACGAGGCGTTTGTCATGCTTGCCATGATTCCGGAACAGGCACTTCTCTTCTTTGCCATCCTCTTCATCATTGCCATCGTTGTCGGAATGGGAGTAGACCTTTTCCACGGAAAGCTTCATTCTAGAAGCTGCAGCCATCATGACCATTCCGAGTGCGGAGTGGATACCGACTGCCACGACGGTTATGTAGTACATGAAAACGAGGAGGCACCAAAACGTCATTTCGGATGGAAACGTATCCTGATGTTCGTGGGACTAGCCTTGTTCATCGCTGCATTGGCGACAGGACATCTGGGACATGAACATGCACATGATCACGCACATCACCATCAGATAAACCTCCTTAGCGAGGAATGGATGAACATGCTGTTCGCAGGACTGAGCGTAATCGTACTCTTTGTCCTCATCTTCGCTTCCGACCACTTCGTGGAAGGACATCTATGGAACCATATCATCAAAAGGCATCTTCCCACCATATTTGCATGGACATTCGGAGTCCTGCTGGTTCTCGGCTTCGGCATGAATTATATGGACCTCGACAAGTGGATCAGCGGAAACACCGCGTTGATGATACTTCTCGCCACCCTTGTCGGAATCATTCCGGAATCCGGTCCTCACATGATATTCGTGACCCTCTTTGCGGCAGGTGTGGTTCCTTTCCCGGTACTGCTTGCAAGCTCCATTTCACAGGATGGACACGCTTCGATTCCTCTTCTGGCAGAAAGCAGAAAGAGCTTCGCCTGGGCGAAGCTCATTAACTGCATCGTAGCATTGGCAGCAGGTTATGCCGCAATGCTGTTTATCTGATTATCCTAGTAGATCAATTCCACTGCATCGATCCAGAGCTTTGAAGTGCTGCATCCGGTGAAATAGTCACCATATCTCGATGCTGCGCATGAAACCACGATATGTGTAGGAATCTCGTCCATATCACGATATTCAAGTGGAATCACATACTCCTTCCACACACCGGTATTGCCACTTACCTTGTCTGCACCATTGAGTGAATATCCGTCATTGTAGATGACCAGACCGCCGTTTGCAATTGTGCTGGCGTCGGTATTGAAATCAACAAAAGTGCTTGCATCAGTTGTGTTGATATGTATCGGGCTTGCCGGAGTTCCACCGTACTTCTTATAGTCCCATGTTCCGATGGCAAACTTGATTTCAGCACGGTCATAATCACTGTTGCTGAGCGATACTCCCGGAGGCAGGGTCTTGCCGATGATATCCATTCGTCCTGTCTCATATCTGCAGTACAGCTTCAAGGCTGTAGGACGTGTCGTCCAAGGACGGCCGAAGTTCACCTTACCGCCGCTTGTATTTACAAGTCCCGCGAACTGGCCTGTAAAGAGATTACCTGCAGCAAGGATACCTGCAAGCTGGCTGGTCTGTGCCCTGACTGACTGTCTTCCGTCAACCTTATCCTCAGTATCTACATAGGTGATGACGATTCCCATACCGGCAGAGCCTTCGACGCCCTCCGATCCTTCACCGTTACCTGAGCCCCAGAACATATATCTTCCATCTTCAACGCCGCAATCCGGGTCGTAGAACTTGTAATATGAACTTCCGGCAACAAGACTCGTATGCTCGAAGCTTCCGTTCGGTATTGGAGTCGCCGACTCTGTCCTGAACTCCTTGACAGGGCTTCTGTCGTTGCCAGAGATGGATACGACCTCATAATCCGTATCGGCTTTCAGACCCTTGATATGAGCCTGGAATGTACCTCCGTCCGAGGTAATGTCTTCCTGACTGACATCTGACCAGTCCTGAGCACCCTTCTCCCTATACTGGAAGTTGTTCTCTACGCCTGAGACACCGATTGCAGTCACGATCGCCATATGTGCCCACGGATTGACCTTCTGGATCTCAACCATCGCCTCGGTCACCTCGACATAAAGGTTCCATGTCTCAGTGTAGTCGAATGATGTTACATCGACTGAAATACCATGTGTAAAGTCGGTCATAGAGTCAATGTCACGGGAATATGTAGTCTTTCCCTCTGGTCCGAGCTTGAGTGAAGTCACCTTGAGGTTGGAGATGTCAGCCTTCTTGCCGACCATCGCCACTGCACGACGGTTGTGGACATCTATCACGCTTGAGCCCATCTGTCCCTGCACTGTGAAGTAACGGGTGATGTTCCTCTCGGCCATGATGGTCCATTCATAATCCGCATATGTCGTGATGGTGAACTTCAACGGCTTTGAAAGGTCGTGAACACCAGCCAGTTCAATGGATGTCTTGGCAATGTCCTTGTCAATCTGCACGGAACGGATCGCCACATTCCTGATATCCGACGTTTCCGGGAGATGGATGGTGACAGTCCTGCTTTCATAGTCTATATTTATCTTCTCGGCCTCATCTACGATTACTGCCGTGATGTTAGGGACAACGATAGGATATGGAAGATCGTTATCCACGCACGACGTAAGCGCGAAAACCGCAAGAAATATATATGTAAGTATCTTCTTCATATTATAGATGTACTGTAACGCCAAAACTCAAATCCAGAAGGCTGAGGCTTGCGCGAGCCTTCCACGCCTGTCTTTGACCTGTAATCACACCCTGATCGTATGCTTTCACAGTGTTGTAAGATATACCGGCCATCGAGATGCAGGCCTGAACCGACACGTTGTTCATCGGAAAATAAACGATGCCTGGCGCAAAGTTCAAGCTGATCTTGTTGTTGATCGAATATGCAGATGAAGCATCACCGGTGTAGAACTGTGTCTTGCTTTTGGTATATGTGAAGACATAATCCCAGAAGATACCCACTCTGCCAAATCCATCAAGTCCCACATAGGTCCTGTGCACCAATGAACCTCCCTTTGAACGGGAAAGCGCATTCAGAGATCCTACGTCAAGGCTCAGGTTGCCAAGCAGATCGGCTGTCATCGAATCCACCATACCGTTGACATTGGTATACTGGAATCGTGCACCTACCGCACGATTGTTCTTATATGTATACAATCCTTCAGGAGCAAGTCTCAGCAGGGATGCACTGGCATTAAGGTTCTGCATCACGAGCATGAACTCCGAGTTATTGCTTGAAAAGTCTGCATACATTATGGATACTCCACACTGCCACTCGCCTTTAGGAGCGATCAGATGATTCTTGAAGCGCCTTGATCTTGTCGTATCCTTAGGTACGATCTCTTCTCCGAGCACAATGGTTCCCTGCTCCTTGTCTCCGTCCTGGGCATAGGCTGTCAGACATGCCATCATGAGGCATATCATTGCAATCATTCTTGTTGTTCTCATAGGAAATAATATGACAGTCCTACTCCAAGGGAGAGGAGGTTAACCATGAATCCAGCTGATATCGAATCGGTATTTCCGTGATCGACCTGGTTATGCACCTGATTGTTCCAGGTGTAATTGACTCCAAAGACACCTACGTTCACCTCAAGTGCCAACCTCTCTGTAAGAAAGGCCACGATACCGGGATCTACCGCGATTTCAAGAGCATATGCCTGAGTATAGGTACCGTCTGCAAATGCTCCACTAGCATTGAATGCCTTGCCCTGCTTGAATGAACCACCCAGAAGGAGATCCGCAAACATGGCGATACGCTTTGCTCCGGCAAGTGGGATATATGTCCTGTAGACCGCATGTGCGCTGTACTTGTGCTGAATCTGATAGCACTCGGACGCATTCATCGTAATGTCTGAGACAGAAAGGTCTGCCGTTGCCACATCCAGCATGCTGCGGTCGTAGGAAAAACGAAGTCCCACTCCCATATTATCCCTGAAAAGGTACATAGCCTTGGGGTTGACGGAAATGTCATATCCTTTTGAATCAATATCATTGATGATCAGGAAATTGTATCCGTCATTGATATGCTGCGAGTATGATGCAGAGCCTCCTGCCATCCAGGTTCCCTTCTTGAGAAACGGAGAAGAAGGCTGTGCTTCGTATCCTCGGTCATAATGCTGAGCCTCGGCACTCATGGCACCGAGGAAAAGCATTGAAAATATGACTATAAATCTACGCATCTACAGTATTACTCGTAAATAAGTTCAGCGGCGTCGATCCTGAGTTCACCCTTGTCATATCCGGTGAAGTAGTCACCGAACTGTGAGGTTGCGCAGGAGATGACTATGTGTGTAGGTTCAACTGCGAGCTGACGGTAATCGAGAGGGATTATGTACTCGATCCACTCTGTAGTAGTTGCTGTAACCTTCTCGCCACGATTGATCATGTAACCGTCATTGTAGATGATAAGGTCTCCGTTTGCAACAGTGTTCTCATCAGTAAAGAAGTCTACAAATGTGCTCTCGTCCGTAGTGTTGACAAGAATCGGAGAATCCTTTGTTCCACCATACTTCTTGTAGCTCCATGTTCCTACCGCTACCTTGATCTGAGCACGGTCATAGTCGTTCTCGGTAATGCCGAGGTTCTTGTTCTTGAGGATATTGATCTTTCCTGTCGAATACTTGCACCAGATCCTCAGGGCTGTAGGACGGCTTGTCCATGGGCGTCCGAAGTTCACCTTACCGCCGCTTGTTCCTACAAGTCCGGCAAACTGACCTGTAAAGAGGTTACCCGCAGTAAGCATACCGATGATCGAGTTGTTCTTGCAGAGAACCGACTGGTTTCCGTCCTTTTTGTCAGAAGTATCGATTTCGGTGATGACTATACCCATGCTGGCAGATCCCTCTACACCTTCGCTTCCTTCTCCGTTACCGGATCCCCAGAACATATATGTAGCATCTGACACACCGCAGTTAGGATCATAGAACTTGTAATAGCTCTCGCCAGAAACCTTGCTCACATACTCGAAGCTTGAATTAGGGAGCGCCGGAGCGGCCTCGGTCTTGAATGTAAGTGTACCACCGAAATGCTCTCCATTGATCACAAGAGCATATGTGTATTCTGTAGCAGGGGTAAGGCCCTTGAGTTCAGCCTTCCATACTCCCTCGTCATAATTCACTCCATCTACATATGTCCAGGTTGTTCCTCCGTCTGCAGAGTATGCAAACTGCACTGTAGCACCTTCATTCTCCTTAGGGTCCACATCCGCATACACGGTTGCGTGTGCAGCCCATATCTCAGCCTTAGGCTGAAGCGGAACCTTGAGACCTGTAGAAACTGGCTCGAAGACGATTGTGTCATCCACGATGTCTGTAGTATAGTCAACAACAAGAGAGAACACAAGGTCACCGTCCTTGATCGTATACTTGAGGTTCATCTTATAGAGCTTGCCTGCCTCGATGTTCTCGATTACACCTGTCTTGGTAAAGGTACTGCCGTCCTTTGCAAGTGTTCCCGAGAATGTCCATGTAAATGAAGGCTCGTCAAGACCGGCCACGATATAGTAACCATTTGATCCTGAATTGGATGCATCATAAACGAGCTGAGTCGAAGCATCGGCAGCATCAAGTCCGATTGTGAATGTATAGCCTTCAAGGAAGTTCTCTGCCACTGTCGGATCAAAGCTGATGCTTGTAACAGCATTGCTTACGCCAGCGACAACCTCTACATTCGTTACGTTTCCTGCAACGATTGTGAACTCCTTCGATCCCTTGTAGCTCTTGTTTTCGAAGGTTGCAGGTGCCGGAGACTCCATGGCAGCCTCACCTGCTATCACATCAACACGATATGTATCTGCCGCAAGATAGAATGGAGACGGCATATTGTCATAAGTATATGAACGGACAAGACCGCTGAAGTCCGCCTTGTAGATCTTCACCTGGGCTGTATTCATCAATTCTTCTCCAGACATTGCCTTAGTCATGTCGGAAAGGCTCATATCCATGCTGAGGACACCCATGCCGTCCTCATGGTTCCTGATGTCTGTCTTTGTACAGGATACTGCTGCCAATGAAAGGCAGAGGGTCATATAAACAAGAATCTTCTTCATACCTTTTTCCTCCTTACTCTACTACCATTACAACAGGTATCTGATTCCTGCAGCCTGTCTGGTCAACAATGTTCATCTGGAATGTATGTCTTCCAGAGTAGATTGTGATTGCATCCTGAGCCGCGTCAAGATTGAATGAAATGTCTGTCTGTCCGACAAGTTCCTGACCATGAGGGAATGGAACTACGTCGAAGATGATTCCGTTTTCCTCCGATGGAGAGATAAGGTCAAGTTCACGGGCATTTGCAGCATCTACAGCCTTGAGGAAGGCACTGTTATCAGAATCGATGCTTACAGTGAACTTCTTCACGCCATTAGGAACAACAGCACGGAATCTGATCTGCATGTCCCTTACATCAGAAGGAACGATGACAATGTTCTCAAGATCAACGATCTCAGAATCACATCCACCCTCGTAATCAGGCATAAGTGCAATGCCTCCGTCACCCTTAGGTGCATCCGGATCCTCACCTACGATATCCTCCTCGGCGCCGACTGTATTGTTGAGTGTCTCGTCTGAAATGAGGTCCTCGATCACGATGTCGAATGTAGCATTTCCTTCCTCATCTACCTTAGGGATGAACTTGATCTGGCGCCACTGCTTAGGAGCGATGTTTGAGAATACCCTTGTCATCGACTTTGAGCTGCCATCGATGCTTCCCTTGAAAACGACAGTCATTGTGTTTCCTGTCACTGCAAAGTAGCCGGCGCTCTGGTCGTATGTCTTGTCTGCGTTCAAGGCATATTCAAGCGGAGTTTCCGGATTGAGAGCCACAGTCGTAGAGCAATCTCCTGTCACCATCTTGAGGAAATCGTCGCTGTATGCAACTGTCACCTTACACTGGAGGAGAGTACATACAAGTTCACCGATTGAAGTCTCCATTCCTGCAACAATGGAAAATTCCTTTGAAACACCATATACAGGCTGTTCGAATGCAGCCGATGGAACTTCTTCAGATGACGAACTTGCCACGAGAGTATATGTTCCCGCAGGGATCGAAATCTTGTTGTCATTCTCCCTTACCTCATCGTAGGTCTTTCTGATCACCGCATTTCCGTCAGCATCAACGATTGAGATCGTATAGTTTCCTCCTGCAGGCGACGCCTTGGTATCCACTGTCTCGTCGAGACCAAGAGAAAATTCGCTGAACGAGAGGTAACCATATTCCTTGTCAGGTGAAACAGGGGTCTTCTGGCATGATGCGACAAGCACCATTGCAGCAGAAGCGATTGCCATTATAATGTTCTTCTTCATTTTTGTAGTCCTCCAATTAGTCGTTGAGTTCATAATCGCCGAGTTCAACGGTCTCGACAGTTTCATTGAATGAAATGGTTATGGTCGAACCACCCACATTCGGTGCATCGAAATTGATGGTGTATGCGGTCGCTTCGTCAAGGCCTGTATACTCCTTTGAGAAGTTGTAAGTCTTGACCTCACCTGTCAGAACACCCTCAACCTTGATCTTGTATCCGTCGATGAAGGCAGCCTTGGTCTCACCCTTTACGAATGTAGCGATTTCCGCTCCGTCACGGGTAAGCTTGAACGTGTAGTCTGTATAGTATCTGTTGAAATAATCCGAGCAGCTGATCTTGATGACAGTATTGCCCAACGACACCGGTACCGATACGGCCACAGTCTCACCTCCATTCACCGTAAATGCCTGTGTACCTGCAAAATACGGCTTATCGAAGCCTTCATCCTCAAGGTTACCGTAAACTGCTTCAACTGTGTAGTTTCCGGCAAGAAGAGAAGTCGTCGGATCCCATTCGGAAATCTTGCCAGCCCATACCTGTGCTGATGAAGCATCAAGGATGGTGATGTTGAAGTCTCCGACTGACGGTAATGTAGTGTAGTCCGAGACATTGCTCTTTGTCATATCAGCCACTTCCTGGTTGCTTGACACCTCGAATGCTACACGGCCATAACCTTCTGTCTGGTTCTTTGTGCAGGAAACTGCAGCGATAAGTACCATGACACTGAAAATTGCCTTTAAATGTTTCATTTTGATGGTCTTTGAATCTATTACTTAATCTGTACTTTTATATTGTCTATGTATACGTTGAACTCCGCGTTGCAGGCGAAGGATTCCGAACCGGTGAATATCGTATAGAATACCAGTCTTGTAGAAGATGTCGCCTTTGATATCACGGATTCATATGTCGGGAATGTCGCATTGAAATCATTCTCTCCGAAATTGCTTGACATGGCATGCGAATCCTGTCTTGTTCCGAAATCGTTCAATGAAGTCTCATAATTGCTATTGACACCTGTCGCTCCTGTCGGGATACCATCCAGAACTCCCGTATTGCCATGGGATGCTATGCAAAGTGCAACATCAGAAACTGATGCACTGCTGCTTTCGTGGAGGTATCCGCCGGCATCGAAAGTCATCTTGAGATTGACTGTCTTGCCTGGCTTAAGGCCGCTCAGTTGAGGAGTATCCAATCGTCCGTGGTGTGACGAAGCGTAAGTCAGCTTATATCCCAAAAGACTGATGCTCACACACTGATATCGGGTATTGATACGTATTGAGTTGCCTGTGGTCCAATATCTTGCGGCATTCCATCCGGTATGGGACATGCAGCCGTCAAGGCTTGAGCCAGGTTGTTCCCTTTCACTTGAACTATAGCTGTTGTTGCCATAGCTTTCGCCTTCCGCATATACGCACGAGAAGTCTTCAAAGAGGAGATACGGCACTGTCAGGGCTGCCTCGGTCTTTCCATGCTGGGTGATCGACGGCATGGTGACGGTCTCGTTCATGAGCGCGTTGTCAGAATCATATGAAACGGATATCTGCTGACCGCTGAAAGCCATGTAGGCATCGAGATCTGTCTCGAATCTGAAGACAATCTTTTCTCCCACCTGGATCTTCCTGCCCGGATCATACCTGTACACGTTCGTACCGCCGTCGCCGAAGTTGCATCCGGCCGGCGCTGTCAATGTGATCACATTAGGATCTTCGCCTAAGTTGTTGGCTGCTACCGTAAAGGTGATCATTCCCACAAAATCGATCAGTTCCCTTACATTGAGCATGACAGGTGTCGAGTGACCGGCCTGGAAGTTCCTTGCGCAAAGGTCGATGGGATCGAATAATGCTATCTTGTCGTCGGTAAAGGCCTTGAGCTGAAGGGATTCACCTTCCGCAAACTGCTTTGGAGCAATGGCCAGACAGGCATACTGAAATTCATCCCCTGAAATTCCGATAGGCTGGTCAAGGACGAGTTTCATAGACGAAGTAGACTCTGTAAGCTGAGGTGCAGCAGTCAGGTCAGCCACGTCAAGGGTCACCTTGCCGGCAACATCGGAAGGGAATGTCAGGAAGAGCTGCTCTATCTGCTCTTCTCCAATAACGGTATTTTCTTCAGGGATATAGAATCTGAACTGATGCATCATTCTGTTCATATGCATCTGCATTCCGGAATGGTCCTCAGGATTAGGGAGCGCGGTCAATGCACCATGCTGGACAGGGTCTGAAATCATGATGTCTGCACCGCCTCTCACCTTTCCGTCCTGCTGGGCCGGAAGGTCGAAGGTCACTGCAGTGCCGTTTACAGATACCGGCACCGGATAAGTGGAATAATATGTATATGTGCCCTCAGGCATGGCACCATCAAGAGTGGACGAAAAGAATCCTCGCCCAGAGTCTAAACCGTATGTACGAAATATCTGGTTGGACAGTGTGTACTCCCCAACAGAATTCTTAGCCCATACGGCAAGCTCATCTCCTGCAGACCATACTGCGGACAAACCATTCGGCAACATTTCCGTACGCGTACCTGCTCCTCCCGCATAAAGTCCTACTTCACAAGGGGTTGGAGCCTGATCATCAAGGCCTCCCTGACACGCAGAAAGGGCAGGAATCATTGCGATCAGTACTGTCACAAGAAGCCATTTATTCATAGTTTTTCTCATCCAGTTAAAAATCTTACAAACTGCAAAGTTATGTTTTTTGGCGCAAAAAACAAATCAGCGGTTTTACATTCATACAATCAAACGAGGCTTGAGTACAATCAGAACATGTCTTGAAACATAAAAAACAGCTCCGATTTAAGTAAAATTTGCTATCTTTGCACGATTATGTCTTTAAACGAATATGGCGACAGAGAATATAAATAACGTAAATTACAGCGACGACAACATCAGGACCCTTGAAGGCGTCGACCATATCAGGCTCAGGCCCGGTATGTACATCGGAACGCTCGGCAAGGGAGACGACCCTGCAGACGGAATCTATGTGCTCCTCAAGGAGGTCGTGGACAACTCGATCGACGAGTTCTCGGCAGGCTTCGGTAAGCAGATACAGATCAGTGTCACCGAAAAGGAAGTTTCCGTCAGAGACTTCGGACGAGGCATCCCCCTCAATTCCGTAGTCAAGGCGGTCAGCATCCTCAACACCGGAGGTAAGTACGACTCGAAGGGTTACAAGAAGTCGGTAGGTCTCAACGGAGTGGGTCTCAAGGCAGTGAACGCATTGTCATCCCATTTCTACGTCGAGGCATACCGTGACGGAATGTGCTCGTACGCTGAATTCTCTGCAGGAAAGCTCCTGAACGACGGCATGAAGGAAACAAAGGAAAAGAACGGAACATATGTGAAGTTCATTCCTGACGAGAACCTCTTTGTGGATTACTCGTACAACATAGAGTTCGTGGAGTCCATGATCAAGAACTACTCTTACCTGAAGAAGGGACTTACCCTCAACCTCAACGGTACGTCATATATTTCGAAAAACGGCCTTCTTGACCTCATCAATGAGAAGATGTCGGAGGACCCGTTTTATGCCCCTATCCATATTTCAGGCGAAGACATCGAAATCGTGATCACCCACGGAAACAGCTACGGAGAGAACATCACCTCATTCGTGAACGGACAGAACACCCGTGACGGAGGTACCCACCTCGTAGCCATCAGGGAAGCCATTTCAAAGACCCTCAAGGAGTTCTTCAAGACATATGCTAAGAAGGATTTCGCGCCTGAGGACATCCGTCAGGGCATCATCGGAGCAATCAGCATCCAGATCCAGGAGCCTATCTTCGCCAACCAGGCAAAGACCAAGCTCGGATCGACATACATGTGGAACCAGGTCGTTGAAAATGAGGACGGAACACACGGCTATGACGTAGGCCCTACGATCAGAAGCTTCGTGAACGACTTCGTGAAGACGAACCTCGACAACTACCTCCACATGCATAAGGAGATAATCCCTGCCCTCCAGGCCAAGATCGTATCTTCGGAGAAGGAACGTCAGGAGATTTCATCCATCCAGAAGAAGACAAAGGAACGCAACAAGCGTACAAGCGTATACAACAAGAAGCTTCGCGACTGCAAATACCACCTCAAGGACAAGCTTCCTGCAGGCAAGGAGGAACTTCGCGAACAGACAAGCATCTTCATCACGGAGGGAGACTCTGCGAGCGGAACCATTACCAAGGCCCGCAATGCAGAGACACAGGCAGTATTCTCACTCAGAGGAAAGCCTATCAACTCATACAAGGAAAGCCGAAAGAAGATTGCCGAAAACGAGGAGCTCAACCTGCTCATCAATGCCCTTGGACTTGAGGAGGACATCGACGACCTCCGCTACAACAAGATCATAGTGGCGACGGATGCCGATGACGACGGAATGCACATCCGAATGCTCGTGCTTACCTTCTTCATGAAATACCATCCTGACCTCATCAGACGCGGTCATCTCTACATACTTCAGACTCCTCTCTTCAGAGTCAAGAACAAGAACGAGGTACGCTACTGCTACAACCAGGAGGAGAAGGAGAAGGCAATCAAGGAACTCAAGAACAAGGTGGAAATCACACGATTCAAAGGTCTCGGAGAGATTTCATGGGACGAGTTCACAGGATTCATTGGCAAGGACATGCGCCTTGACAAGGTAAGACTCAGCGATGAGGAACCTCTTGCCGACATCATGGAGTTCTACATGGGCGAAAACACCATCGACCGACAGATCTTCATCAGCAGGAACCTCAGAAGCGCACAGGAATTGGAAGACGTAAACATTTAAGCTATGTGGAGAAAATTTTGCGGATGGCTGCTCCGCACATTGGGTTGGACCGCTGTCGACCCTGTAGCCCCTGAAGACAAGTGCATCATCCTTGGAGTGCCTCACACTTCCATCTGGGACTTTGTAATCTCGTATCTATACTATGTATCTGTAGGAGGAAAGCCTTACTGCATGGTAAAAGGTGAACTTTTCTGGGGTCCCCTCGGATGGCTTCTTCGAAAGATGGGAGGAATCCCTGTGGACAGAAAGCGAGGAAGCAATGTGGCCCTCAGCGTAATCAAGGAAATGAAGGCGCAGAAAGTGGTACACCTCGCACTAGCACCGGAAGGTACAAGAAAGCCGGTAAAGCGCTGGAAGACAGGATTCCACACCATCGCCCGCGAAGTAGGATGTCCTGTATACATGGGATATTTCGACTGGGGCACAAAGCGCATCAGCAGAGGACAGAAGGTTGAACTTACTGATGATGCAAAGGCAGATATGGCACGCATCCAGGCCATGTACGAAGAGATGCACCTGACAGGAAAGCACCCAGAAATGTACATAACTCACTAAACCTTATATATGATACAGTTATACAAGAGAATGCAGAAGATGAGGGAGAAGTACGTCGACACCCTCGGAAAACTCTATGAATATGCGACCACCGTGTATGCGAAGAATCAGTACACCCAGTGGTACGACACCAAGGAAGGAGGATACACCTACTCATCTTTCAAGGGAAAGTGCGACAGCCT
>JAZRLI010000061.1:0-16233 GCA_045646785.1 Candidatus Cryptobacteroides sp.
TCTTTGGACATCTTAAAGAAAATATCACATTACATCGTGGTATGTCATACAAGCATTACCAGAACTATGTCAAATGGTATTTATACTTTAGGAACATGGACAATAAAAAGAAAGGAAAATAGTCCGAACTACGTGTGGCGGTTCTACCTATTTCCCTTTCTTTTTATCCAATGTCACCAACTGTTTTTGGCAACATTACCTTATTTCGCGTCGTTGGCTGCGATACCGCTCTTGAGGAAGTTTACAAAGTTCTCAACTGAGAGGTCGTAGCTGTGGGTTGGAACGAGAATCTCACCGTCAGGGGAGAGAAGTACATAGTTAGGCTGTGCGTTTACGTTGAACTTCTCGCGTGCGATGTATGAGTTCACACGTCCGAGGTCCTTGTATACCTTGCCTGTCTGCGCATCTGTCACCCAGTCCTCTTCAGGAAGCTTGTGCTTGTCATCCACATAGAGAGCGCATACTACGAACTCGTTTCTGAGGAGTTCAAGGGCTGCAGGATCACTCCATACTCTCTGCTCCATCTCGCGGCAGTTTACGCATGCATGGCCTGTTACATCCACGAATACAGGCTTTCCAGTCTCTTTTGCCGCCTCAAGTGCCTGCTCAAGGTCAAAGTAACCTTCGAGGTTGTGAGGGAGGTGAAGGAAATCGTATTTCTTTTCTACTGCAGCAGCTGGAGAATCCGTCATCACAGCATGCGATGTACTTCCTGGTGCCAAAACATAGTCCTGCGTAGAGATTGGCGGGAGGTAGCCTGAAAGTCCGCTGAGCGGTGCACCCCACATTCCCGGTACCATATATACTACGAACGAGAATACTACGATTGCAAGTGAAAGCCTTGTTACAGAGATGTGCGGAACATCGTCATCGTGAGCGAACTTAAGCTTGCCAAGGAGATAGAATCCGAGGAGTGTGAACACTACGATCCAGATTGCAAGGTAGATTTCCCTATCGAGAAGTCCCCAATGATAAGTCTGGTCAGCCATGCTGAGGAACTTGAATCCGAGTGCAACCTCGATGAATCCCATGACAACCTTTACTGTGTTGAGCCATCCGCCGCCGCTCTTCCTAAGGTCCTTGAGTACTGAAGGGAAGAAGGCGAGGAGTGTGAATGGAAGAGCGAATGCAAGCGAGAATGCAACCATTGTCACGATTGGAATCCACCATGCTCCGTTGCTTGATGTAGCCTGGATAAGTACGTTACCTACAATCGGACCTGTACATGAGAATGATACAAGCACGAGTGTGAGTGCCATGAAGAACACACCTGCGAGACCCTTCTTGTCGGAACCCTTGTCGCTCTTGTTTACAAGAGACTGAGGGAGAGTGATCTCGAATGCTCCGAAGAACGATGCTGCAAACACCATGAAGATGATGAAGAACAGAATGTTAGGGAGCCAGTGTGTAGCGATCCAGTTGAAGATGTCTGCTGTTACGGACTCACCGCCGATGATACGTGTGATGATGATCAGGAGGGCGATAGGGAGCGTGTAGAGCAGTACGATGAAGAGTCCGTACATTCCAGCCTTGAAACGTCCCTGAGCAACTGACTCAGAGCCTTTAAGGAAGAATGATACGGTCATCGGAACCATAGGGAATACACATGGAGTAAGAAGCATTGCGAAGCCCCAGATGATTGCCTGAAGGATGAGACCCCAAGGGAATGCTGTCTTAGGCTTTTCTGCTGGGGCTGCATTGGCAGCGCCGCCACCGACCTCTACCTCGAAGTCGTAGTATTCTGCCTTGCAGGCACCGCCTGTACATGCGTTTGTGAAGATGGTTCCCTTGAACATCGCTGTTCCTGAGGTAACCCTTACTTCCTGTGCGATTACGATTTCGTCATAATAGTGTACGACGGTATCACCCCACTCGTCGACTTCTTCGACAGGTGTACTCAATTCATATGGAGAACCTACGAGCTCTCCACCTTCTACAGTGACATCCATGAACTCTGTTGCTGAGAATTCATCAGTCAATGTGTAGGTGTGATAACCATCTGCGATTTTACCAGTGAAGACGACCTTATAAAGATCGTCCTCAATGTTCTCGACAGTCTGGCCCCAGGTTACAAGCTGAGATGGCGTAATCTGGGCAAATGCTGCTACGCTGCAAAGGACAGCTGCAAGCAATGTCAGAATTCTTTTCATTATTTTAAGTTATGTTATTTTGCAAAAGCTACTGATCGTGTCTCGCGGATCACTGTGATCTTCACCTGACCAGGGTAAACCATTTCCTCCTGGATCTTACGTGCGATTTCTGTTGACAATGACTCGGCATCCTGGTCTGTCACCTGATCAGCTCCTACGATTACTCGGAGTTCGCGTCCAGCCTGGATGGCGTATGTCTTTGTTACGCCTGGGTATGACTGAGCGATGTTCTCCATGTCCTTGAGTCTCTTGATATATGACTCGATCACCTCGCGGCGTGCACCAGGACGTGCTCCTGAGATAGCGTCACCGACAAGTACGAGCGGAGCGATGATCGATGTCATCTCTACCTCCTCATGGTGTGATCCGATCGCGTTGCAGATCTCCGGCTTCTCCTTGTACTTCTCGGCGAGTTTCATACCGAGGATTGCATGTGGAAGCTCTGGATCTTCATCAGAAACCTTTCCGATATCGTGG
Source organism: Candidatus Cryptobacteroides sp. (assembly GCA_045646785.1). Taxonomy (GTDB): domain Bacteria; phylum Bacteroidota; class Bacteroidia; order Bacteroidales; family UBA932; genus Cryptobacteroides. Next base: position 2,628 of record JAZRLI010000061.1, read on the forward strand.
AGGAGTCCGGCACGCTTTGCTGTCTTCGGGTTGAGGCCAAGCTCTGAAGCCATTGTAGCACAGATGTTTGCAACCTCACGTGCGTGCTGGAGAAGGTTCTGTCCGTATGATGAACGGTACTTCATTCTACCGATGAGTTTCACGAGTTCGATATGCATTCCATGGATTCCGAGGTCGATGCAGGTTCTCTTACCTGTCTCCATGATCTCGTCCTCAAGCTGCTTCTGTACCTTTGCAACAACCTCCTCGATACGTGCAGGGTGGATACGTCCGTCGATTACGAGCTGGTGAAGGGCGAGTCGTGCAACCTCTCTTCTTACCGGATCAAATGCTGAAAGGAGGATTGCCTCAGGTGTGTCGTCGACAACGATCTCAACTCCTGTCGCAGCTTCGAGGGCACGGATGTTACGGCCTTCACGACCGATGATACGTCCCTTGATCTCGTCGCTTTCGATATGGAATACTGTAACTGCGTTTTCGATTGCAGTCTCTGATGCTGTTCTCTGGATTGTGTTGATTACGATGCGCTTGGCTTCCTTGCTTGCAGTAAGACGTGCTTCATCCATCACATCGTTGATATACGACTGGGCCTGAGTTCTTGCTTCCGCCTTCATGCTCTCCATGAGCTGGTTCTTTGCCTCAGCTGCAGTAAGCCCTGCAATCTCTTCGATCTGCTTGATGGCATCCTGACGGAGCTTCTCGTACTCCTCTGTCTTCTTTGTGGCAAGTTCAACCTGTGCCTTGAGGTTCTCTCTGATTGCGTCTGCCTCCTTGTTCTTGCGTCCAAGTTCAGAGTTCTGCTGGTTAAGGCTGTTTTCCTTCTGCTTCAGGCGGTTCTCAACGTCAGAGATGTGCTTGTTCTTCTCGTTGATGTACTGCTCATGTTCGCTTTTAAGCTGAAGGAACTTCTCCTTTGCCTGAAAGATCTTCTCCTTCTTGATGCTCTCTGCCTCAAGTTCTGCTTTCTTGATGATGTCTTCCTTTTGTCCTTTCAGAATTATTCTACGGACAATTATGTAGGCTGTCAGGGCGAAAGCGGCACCCAGAACAGCGAATAGGATATTGACTGCGATATTCATAAAATATATTGTGGTTTTAGTTTTGTCAATAAAATGACCAGCCGTTTCGTGGAAGCGACTGGTCAGATATTCAATAAAAAGCCGTTAGCCTGTTTGTCAGAAAATCTTAAGGAATAAGATTTAGGCTCCGGAAAATCGGTTCTGAAATCCTCCGTCCCGCATAGCGGAATCCCCCAAAGGGTCACATAGGTCCATCATTCCCATCCGAGTACGCCCGGTTACATTATTAACGTTGATTTCAGCAAAAAATGTAACTAACGGCTGTTTCTATCAATATTTTCAAGGTAACCTTCAAGCTCTTTGGCAAGCATTGCCTCTCCGTCCGTCATCTCCTTTATCTGCTTGTTGAGAGTGATGTTCGACATACATGTATTGAGAGCGACAAATGAAAGGATTTCTATCATTCCCTTACCCGGGAATCTGTCCTGGTATTTTGCCACCATCTTGTTTATGTCGTCCGCAGCCTTTCTGATCACTTCCTCATGTTCCGGCGAATTCACCTTCAGAGGATAATTGCGGTCTGCTATCTTTATGTTGATGCTCTGTGCCATTTTATCCCTCCAATAGTGATATGCACCTGTCGATCTCCTTCAAAAGGCTGTTGATCTTCTTCTTGGCTTCGGGGCTTCCTGCGCCTCCAGCCTTGAATGCCTCTGCGAGTTTCAGGTTATCAATCTGTCTGTCCAACTCTGTTATCTGCTCCCTGTAGGCTTCATTCTTAGCCTCTGCCTGTTCGAGTGCGGACTGGAGTCTCATGCGCTCCACCTTCTCCGCTTCGTATGCAGCTATAAGCTGTTTTATGTTCTGCTTTACTGTCTCAAGCATTTTACTCCAAATTAAACCTACTTTGCAAAAATAACAAACTGCTTTGATTTCTCAAAATAAAATGAGGGAATCAAAGCAGTTAATTTCAAAAAATATAGGCTTAGAGCTCTTCTACGGTCTCCATTCCGACTTCAATGGCCTTCTTGTTGAGCGCGATGAGGTCTGCGTAGCGTGCAGGGATGCATTTTGCAAGTCCCTTGTCGATGTTCTCGAACGATACGATAGGCTTCATCTTGAGGTAAGCACCCATTACTGCCATGTTGTATACCTTGGAGTTTCCGAGCTGTGCTGCTACGTTGATGGCATCGATCCTACAGATCTTGATGTCTGTTCTTGTAGGAGGGTTGATGATGCCGTTCGGATCGTATACGAGAAGACCTCCCGGTTTTACAGTGCTCTCGAACTTGTCAAGAGACTGCTGGTTGAGGATGATGGCTGTGTCGTATTTGGTCACGATAGGCGAGCTGATCTTCTTGTCGCTCACGATGACGCAGACATTAGCTGTACCGCCTCGCATTTCCGGTCCGTATGAAGGCATCCATGTCACCTCCATGTCCTGCATGATGGCGCAGTAAGCCAGGATCTTTCCCATCGAGAGTACTCCCTGACCTCCGAAGCCAGCTATGATGATTTCTTCTTTCATATCTTTTGTTCTTATTATCAGTTAATTACTCCTGTTTCAAAACGTCCTTGATATCTCCGAGAGGATACTTAGGGAACATGTTCTCCACCATCCACTTGTTTGCGTCAACCGGACTCATCTTCCAGCCTGAGTTACATGTTGCAACGATTTCTACGAATGAGAGTCCGATGCCCTTCTGGCTGTATTCGAATGCCTTGCGGATGGCAGCCTTTGCCTTGCGTGCCGCACCTGCTGTGTGGACTGCCTGTCTTGTGATGAAGGCTGTACCATCGAGCTGGGCGATCATCGGTGCGAGTACGAGAGGGAATCCATTGAGCTTTGCGTCACGACCGTATGGAGTTGTCGCAGTCTTCATTCCAAGGAGTGTGGTAGGGGCCATCTGACCTCCTGTCATACCATAGATACCGTTGTTGATAAAGATCACTACGATGTTCTCGCCACGGCTGCATGCGTGGATGATCTCTGCTGTACCGATTGATGCAAGGTCACCGTCTCCCTGATATGTGAATACATATTTCTCAGGGTTGAGGCGCTTTGTTGCAGTTGCAAGCGCAGGAGCACGTCCGTGAGCAGCCTGCTGCCAATCTACGTTGAGATAGTTGTATGCAAATACCGAGCAGCCTACAGGGCTGATTGCGATTGTTTCTTCCTGGATGTCCATCTCTTCGATTACCTCAGCGACGAGCTTATGGACTGTTCCGTGAGAACATCCGGGGCAGTAATGCATCACATTGTCGGTAAGAAGGGGAGTCTTCTTATAGACGATGTTCTCGGGTTTCTTGATGTCTTCTATATTCATGGTCTTTCCTTATTTCAGATTGTTGAACTTCTTGAACGCCTCCACGATTTCGTCTGGAGTGTAGATGTTTCCGCCCTGTCGGCCGTAGAATCCTACCGGACATGCGCCGTTGACAGCGAGCTTCACATCGTCTACCATCTGACCGAGGTTGAGCTCGATGCTCATCATGCTCTTTACCTGACCGGAAAGTTCCTGGAGTTTCTTTGTAGGGAATGGGAAGAGGGTAACAGGTCTGAGGAGTCCTGCCTTGATTCCTTCTTCACGGAGCTGGTCTACTACAGCCTCGCAGATACGTGCAGAGCATCCGAATGCAACGAATACATACTCTGCATCCTCAGTCATGTATTCTTCGTACTTCACCTCGTTCTCCTTGATGACTGCGTACTTTGCAGCGAGTTTCTGGTTGAATCTCTCCTGTACGTCAGACTCGAGTGCGAGCGATGTGATGAAGTTGTATGACCTGTCTGCTGTCTTTCCTGTAGTTGCCCATGGAGCGACCTTGAGGAGTTCCTCCTTAGTCATGCGTGGCTTCTCCGGACGGAGCTCCACCTTCTCCATCATCTGGCCTACGATACCGTCGGCAAGGATGATTACCGGAGTGCGGTACTTGAAGGCGAGGTCGAATCCCCAGTCCACGAAGTCGTACATGTCCTGAGCCGATGCCGGTGCGAGTACGATCGCGTTGTAGTCACCGTGTCCACCGCCCTTTACGCACTGGTTGTAGTCACTCTGGCTTGGCTGGATGGTTCCGAGACCAGGGCCACCACGCTGGCAGTTCACGATCACGCATGGAAGTTCGGCACCTGCGAGGTAGCTGAGTCCCTCGCACATGAGGCTGATTCCCGGTGAACTTGATGATGTCATCACCTTCTTTCCGCAGCATGCACCGCCATATACCATGTTGATGGATGATGTCTCACTTTCTGCCTGAAGTACAACCATGCCTGTTGTAAGCCATGGCCTTTCCTTCATGAGGGTCTCCATTACTTCAGACTGCGGGGTGATAGGATAACCGAAGTATCCGTCCGCACCGTTGCGAATCGCCGATATGGCAATCGCTTCGTTTCCTTTCATCAAAATCTTCTCTGCCATATCTCTTAGATTTTAACTCGATAAACTGTTATTACCGAATCTGGGCAGACAACCGCACAGTTTGAACATCCTATGCATGCTTCTCCAACCATCTCGGCATAATGATAACCTTTGCTGTTGACCATTTTCGCAAGTTCAATGCTCTTGGTCGGACAGTTCTCTACACATACTCCGCAGCCTTTGCATTTCTGTGTATCGACTTCGATTGCTCCTTTGAATGCCATTGCAATATGATTTTAGTGTGTTACAATTATAATTCTTTCAAAAATTAAGTAAAAGTAAGGTTTTTTCGGTGAATTGTCAAATTAAGTTGCGAATTTTTCCAAATCTCATTTCTGGCGTGAAATTTATCGGAAAATTTATATAACTTTGAAAACTTTAAAGAATTGTATTTATGGGGAAGATATTGCTTAAAAATATTGTGACAGAGGGAGTTGAGTCGGATATCCTCATTGACGGCAACATGATTGCCGGTATTTGTCCAGCAGGTTGCTGCAATCAGGAGACGGAGTCTTCTGATGCTTGCGTGATTGTAGACTGCAAGGGCAAGACTGCAGTTCCAGGCTTTGTGAACATGCATACCCATGCAGGTATGGCCATGATGCGCGGAATCGGCGAAGACATCGCTTTCCATAAGTGGCTTGACCGTATCTGGCAGTTGGAGTCGAAGATCGATGAAACTTATGTCTATCATGCGACAAAAGTTGCATGCCTCGAGATGATCAAGACAGGAACCACCACGTTCAACGATCATTACTGGCACATGCCGATGGCTCACAAGGCAGCGATCGAGATGGGACTCCGTCCCGTTCTGGCCTATGTAATCTGTGACAGGAACGACCCTGAGGAGTCGGAGCGTCAGAAGAAGCAGTGTCTCGAGATGTATGAAGAGGCGTTGTCATGGAATGACCAGTCGCTTTTCGCTATCGCGATCCATGCGATATATTCGGTGCGTGAGGAAATGATCGTGTGGGCTACGGAGTTTGCCCGCGAGCGCGGCCTCAAGATTCATATTCATGTTTCAGAGACACAGAAGGAGATCGACGACTGCATGACTCAGCACAACGGAATGTCTCCGGTCGAATATCTCGACAGCCTTGGCATCCTCGGTCCGGATGTGATTGCGGCTCATACTTTGTGGCTTTCCGAAAACGACATCCGCATCCTCGGCGAAAGGGGAGTGACATGCGTACACAATGTGAATTCAAATCTCAAGCTCGCCTCTGGTTACAGATTCCTCTATAATGAACTTCGTGATGCCGGTGCAAACATCTGCCTTGGTACAGACGGATGCGCATCTTCTAACAATCTCGATATGCTTGAAACCATGAAGACCTCGGCAATGATTCAGAAGGCATGGCGCAACGACCCTTCTGCGATGCCTTTGGACGAGATCCTTAATATGGCTACGGTCAATGCCGGCAAGGCACTTGGCGTGAATATTGGAAAGATCGAGGCCGGAGCCCTGGCAGATATCCTCATAGTGGATACGGAAAATTACAATTTCCTTTCTCCAGGCTCATTCGAGGCCAATCTCGTATATTCGGCCCATTCCGACTGCATAGATTCCGTGATCTGCAACGGAAGGTTCATCATGCAGGGCAGGGTGGTGCCAGGTGAGAAGGAGATTCTTGCCGAAGCAAAGAAAGTATTGTTTTAAAACATTCAGAAATGGATCCAAGAGTAGAAAAGATCATGACCGCCGCTGAATATATTGCGGCCAAACTTGATGGTAAGAAACCTTTTGCCGGTATCGTTCTTGGCAGCGGACTCGGAAAGCTGGCAGATCAGATAGAGAATCCGATCGTCATTCCATATAAGGAAATTCCTGGTTTCCCGGTTTCTACTGCAGTAGGCCACAAGGGCAATTTCATAGCAGGAGAACTCGGCGGAAAGTTTGTGGTTGCAATGCAGGGAAGGTTCCACTATTATGAGGGATATCCTATGGAACTTGTGACCCTTCCTATCAGAGTCATGAAGGTGCTCGGCATTCAGTATCTCTTCGTGTCGAATGCGGCAGGTGGCGTGAACTACGATTTCAAGGTAGGCGACCTCATGGTCATCACAGACCATATCAGCCATCTTCCAAATCCGCTCATAGGACCTAACATGGACGAGTTCGGACCTCGTTTCCCGGATATGACCCGCCCATATGACAAGCAGTTGAGGATGAGGGCTTTCGAACTTGCAGCAGGTCTTGGATATGAACTCAAGAGCGGTGTGTATTTCGCAAGTACCGGCCCTACTTATGAGACTCCTGCAGAGTATAAGTACTATCGCCTAATCGGTGCTGACGCAGTCGGTATGTCCACAATTCCAGAGGTGATCGTAGCAAGACATTCGTCCATTCCGGTCTTTGGTATTTCAGTCATTACCAACGAGGCTCATGACGACTATGCCGACGACTACGTAAACGACGGAGACGATGTTGTGGTGGCTGCGAATGCCGCTGCAGACAAGATGACTACACTCTTTACGAAGATCATCGCATCGCTTTAATGTCCTTTGGACTTTCTTGTATACTGGGATAATATTACTCCTACAGTGGAGATGGCTATTCCGGCCCATTGCCTGTCGTTCATGACCTCATGGCCGATGACCCATGCTATGATTGCAGCAGCCACCGGTATGAGGGCCGAGAAGATGCTTGATTTGGCGACACCGAGGTTCTTGATGGTGCTGACCCATAATGAGAATGCCAGACTTGAGCAAAGGACTGCAAGACAGGTTATCGGATAGAGTACGTCGGCAGAAAAATATACTTCCATATTGAATCCCTGGATTCCTTTCCATAGGAACATTGGGAAAAGGAAGATGGAGCCTATCAGGAACTGGTACATCACGATGACCTGACTCGGGTAGTTTCCTGCAAGGCTTTTGGTCAGCGATGCGTGTCCTACTTCGGATATGACCGCAATCAGCAGAAGGACGATTCCCCAGATGAAATGCTCTCCAACATCTCCCTTGGCCATGGCTACAAGCACGATTCCTACAAGCGAGAGCAGGATTCCGACTATGTTGATGCCGTTTATCTTCTCTCTGAAGAAGATTATTCCCGCTCCGATGGAAAATATTGGAATGGTTGCGATTACCATTGCGCTGAGCGTCGGAGAGCCAGTCAGCTTCAGACCGACTGTCTCACATATGAAGTATATGAACGGTTCGAAGAAGGACAACAGGATGAATTTTCCAAGGTCCTGCCTTTGTATCCTCTTGATTCGTGCATATGCGGTGTTGAATAGGAACAGGATGATACCTGCCATCAATATCCTGACAAACACAAAGTAGAAGATGGGAATTCCCATCCCGATGAGCTTGTCTGTCCATATATATGACATACCCCAGAGAATGATGGCGAACATTGATGCGATATATATCAATGTCTTGCTGGGTTGTACCTGTGGTGACATAGGTTAGTGTGTGCTTTTCTTTGGTTAGATGAAATTTCTGTCCCTGTAGATTATCTGTCCGTTTACCATTACCATCTCTATCTCGCCCTTGAGGGTAATGCCTTCGTATGGTGACCATCCGCATTTGCTGAACTGGTCCTCGTTCCTTACGGTGAATTCCTTGTTCCTGTCGAATACCACGATGTCTGCGTTGTAGCCCTTGCGGATCTTGCCGGTGTTCAGTTCATAGATGTCCGAGGCATTCTCGGAGAATACCGCAGCAATCCTTGTCAGAGGGATATCCTCCTCCTCGGCTATGGTTACAAGCACAGGAAGACTCTGCTGGATCGAAGGAAGACCTGATGGGACCTTTGTATAAGGTCCTTCCTTTTCTGAAAGGAGATGAGGTGCATGGTCTGAACCGATGACATCAATGCCGCCGTTTGCCAATGCCTCCCTGAGGGCTGCCCTGTCAGACGGTGACTTCACTGCCGGGTTGCATTTGAGCCTGCTGCCAAGTCTGTCATAGTCCTCATTGCTGAACCAAAGGTAGTTGCATGAGGTCTCTGCAGTTACTGAAGGGTTGTTGCATTTCGCTGCCCTTACCATTTCGATCTCTTCCTTTGTGGAAATATGGCAGAGTACCAGGCGTGTCTCGTGGGCGATTGCCTTCTCCAAAGCCTTGATGCTGGATTTGATGCATGCCCTTCTGCTTCTGATGCTGTCGTGCTCCGTGAACGGAATCTCGTCTCCATATCGCTCGACGGCTGCCTGGAGGTTTTCACGGATAGTCTGCTCATCCTCGCAATGAACGAGGACAGGTCTGCTCTTTATGCTGAAAAGCCTGTCGAGTGCCGAGCCCTCATCAACCAGCATGTTGCCGGTAGACGAACCCATGAACACCTTGACACCCTTGATTGCATCCGGGTCAGCAGCTGTCCTGCCTTCGATCATGTCGACGATCTCTTCCGCGTTGCCGTTTGTCGCACCGATGTTGAAGCCCATGTTGATGCAGGAACGTTCTTTGGCCAGCCCTGTCTTTTCGATGAGGGCTTCTACGGAAGTCGTGGCAGGGACTGTGTTCGGCATGTCGAGTACAGTCGTTACGCCTCCTGCTGCGGCAGCACGTGATTCCGTACTCATGTCCGCCTTGTGGGTGAGTCCCGGATCGCGGAAATGGACATGACCGTCGATTCCTCCAGCTATAAGATATCTGCCTTCGAGTTCGACTGTCTCAATGTCCGGGTATGTACTTCTGGTCTTGAATATCCTGTAATCGAAGTCTTCGCTTTCGATGTAGAATACGTCTGCAATCTTGCTGTCGTTGACTACTACGCTACCCACTGCCTCCTTTTCGGCAGTGACGATGGTTGCTTTGTGAAGAAGGTATGTCTTCATTATTTTCTCGGCTTGATTTTTCTGAGTTTAAGACCCATCACTCCCCAGAATGCTTCTCCGAAGATTCCGCTGCTCATCTTGGATGTTCCCTCTGTACGGTCTACGAAGATGATAGGGACTTCCTGGATCTTGAAGCCAAGCTTGTATGTAGAGTACTTCATTTCAATCTGGAATCCATATCCCTTCATCTTTACCTTGTCGAGGTCGATGGTCTCAAGTACCTTGCGTGTATAGCACTTGAATCCAGCTGTTGTGTCGAAAACCTTCATTCCAAGCACTGTACGTACATATACGGATGCATAATACGACATGATGACACGTCCGATCGGCCAGTTGATGACGCTGATGCCGTTGCAGTAGCGTGAACCGATGGCGAGGTCAGCGCCGTCTTTGCATGCCTGGTAGAGTCTTGGCACGTCGTTAGGATTGTGGGAGAAGTCCGCATCCATTTCGAAAATGTAGTCATATCCATTTTCTACAGACCATTTGAAGCCTGTGATGTATGCGGTTCCAAGACCAAGCTTTCCCTTACGCTCGATCATATGGAGGCTTTCAGGGAACTCCAGCTGAAGTCTCTTGACGATGTCTGCAGTTCCGTCCGGCGAACCGTCCTCGATCACAAGTATATGGTAGTCTCCCTCAAGAGAGAATACTGCCCTTATTATCTTTTCAATGTTTTCCTTCTCGTTGTAAGTCGGAATGATAACGATCTTCTTATCCATATGTTTATTTCTGAATTGTCTTCATCATTTCTGCTACTGCAGCCTCAAGCTGCTTGTCCTCTCCTCTGAGAACGGATGCAGGGTCATTGTATACAAGGATGTCAGGCTCGATCTGCATATTCTCGAGATATCTGCCTTCCTTTACGCCGAGAGCACCCACCTGAGGAATACCGAATACGATGTTGTTGTCTATCTGGTTTTCCCACCATACTGCAGTCATTGTGCCAGGTACTGGAGCGCCGATCAATTTGCCTATGCCGAGTGTCCTGTAAGTGTATGGGAATCCGCATGCGTCGGAGTAGTTGTCCTCTCCCATGAGTACGCAAGACGGCTTTGTCCATTTGTTGTACGGTTCGGTTCCGATGTATTGGCCTCGAGGCTCAAATCTGATGTATCCCTTTCCTGAAAGCAATGTTGCAAGGTCATCATGCAGCCATCCGCCTCCGTTGTGTCTTGTGTCCACGATCACAGCCTCGCATGTGCGGTATTTTCCGAGGAGATCTGAATATACTTCCCTAAAGCTTTCTGAATCCATGTCCTGGACATGTACATAGCCGACCTTTCCACCGGAGAGCTTCTCGACCATGTCTGCTCTCTGCTGAACCCATCTCTTGTAGAGCTGGACAGCATCTGTGTAAGCCGGTTCGATGTACATCTCAACCTCTTTCCTGCCATCCTTCCTTATTGTTATCGCCATCTTCTTTCCGCCCTGCATCCTGAGAAGGGTGTACCAGTCCATTCCGGCCTTGATTTCCTTGCCGTTGATGGATGTGATGATGTCGCCTTCCTTTATTTCAGGGTCGGCGATGAACAATGTACCGCCCTTGATCACTTCCTTTATCCTGATGCCGTCTCCCTCGTAATCCTGGTCGTGGAATATGCCGAGGCTAGCCGTGTTCAGACCTGACTTGTACTGGTAGCGTGCGCCCGTGTGCGAACCGTTGAGCTCTCCGAGCAGTTCGGAAAGCATTTCCTGGAAATCGAAGTTATTGTCGATGTGCGGAAGGAATCTCTTGTAGTTTGCATAATGTCCTTCCCAGTCAGTTCCGTGGAGGTCAGGCATGTAGAACTTCTCCTGTACCTGCTTCCAGATGTGGTCGAACATGTATTCCCTTTCTGCGGCCGGCTTGTATTCGAAGTTTCCGGAGAATGAGATTATCTCACGCGAGCCATTTGCAGTAGCAATGCGTGATACGCTGCCACCTGAGAGCATGTACATGTACTTGTCATCTTCGGTAGGGTAGATTGAACCGCTGATTCCTTTTGCAACTACCTTGATGCTCTTGTCCTCAAGGTTGAGGACGCAGAGGTCCGTACTTCTTTCGAGTCTGATCGAGTAGTAGAGCTTCTTGCCGTCCTTTGTGAGGTGGTAGTCGCCGATCCTTCCCGAATAGTTGGTGAGCCTTATGATACGGTCCTTCCTGTTCTCGAGGTCCAGCACAAGCTTCTCGGTCTTCTTTTCTGCCTTTGCGCTGTCCTTCTTTTCCTTCTTGTCTTCCTTGTCTGTCTTCAGAAGTTCAGCGATGGTGCGGTCTTCCTTGTCCTTCTGGAATTCTGCATATCTCTGGCCGTCAAAGAACATGATGTAGATGTCGTCTTCAGCGCCCCAGCTTCCGTGGCTGCGGTATCCTGCCTTGTCTGACATCCATGTCATCGCCTTGCCTCCGAGCACCCACTTGAAGTTTCCGTCGGTATAACCGCTTTCAGTAAGATCAGTGATCTCTCTGCTTTCGACATTGATGAGTGCTACGTCTTCATTGTTCCATCCACCGTTCGCCTGGTAGTTGCAGAGGATATACTGGCTGTCAGGACTCCATGCGAAGTTCTGGTCTCCGTCCTGGTATGAATAATTCACACTCTTGTCGAGGACAATCTTCTCGTCTCCGCTCTTGATGTCCATGACTGCGATTGCTGTCCTGTCCTTGAGATATGCGATTGACTTTCCGTCAGGTGATACCTGAGGCTGGAAACATGTCTCGCCAGGCTTGGTTACAAGCTTTTCCTCTGTCTTGAGCGAGTATGTGAAGTATTTGTCCTCCTTTTCTGTGAGTGATGTCGCCCATATTCCCCAATGACCGTTTCTCTCCGACGAGTAGTACAGTGTCTTTCCGTCCTTTGAGAACCAGAGGTCTCTTTCCTGCTGAGGAGTGTTGGTGATGCGTTTTGTCGTAGAATGGTCGGTCGTAGTCACATATACATCTCCGCGGAGGATCACCGCCACTTCCTTTCCGTTAGGAGATACGGCCATGCTCCTTGCTCCTGACGAGAGTGTGCGGTCCTGGACCGGATTCTCCACCTGGTCAGTCACGATGCTGATCTCGACCTTCTTCGGCTCTCCGCCCTTTTTCATGGTGTAGAGTTCGCCGTTGTATGAGAAGCAGACAGTACCGTTGTCGGCAACCGAGATGTATCTTACAGGATTTCCCTTGAAGAATGTCAGCTGCTTCTTCGAGTCGTTCTTCAATGAGCCCGAATATACATTGAGGGTTCCGTCCTCTTCGCTGATGTAGAAATAGTCCTGGGTTCCTGGTACGAATACTGGATTTCTGTCTTCGCCGACAAATGTACTGAGTTTTCTGAACTCACCATATCCGGTAATCTTGAAATCCTTGTCGGACTTTTCAGGTGTGTACTGCCAGATGTCCCTTGTTACGGAAGATGTGTGATGCTTGCGGAGGGCATCCTCATATCCTTTGTAGTCCTCATAGATCACGTGTGTGCCTTCTGCATCCTTGGATACGCTGATGTTTGAGACCGGGAGTGAGGTCACCTGCCTTGGCTTTCCTCCATCCGGTCCTACCATATATAACTGAGCTGTGCCAGGGAAGTCGCCGTACTGTGCATCCTGGAGGATGTTTGCTGTGTAGAGGACGCTTCCGTCGCTCATGGTTTCGAGAGGAGTCTCGTTGGCAGTGTGTGTGGTGAGCCTCTGTGGGATTCCGCCTTCTGCAGATACCTTATATATATCCTTGCTCTTTTCCCTGTATGAACTGAAGACGATGCTCTTTCCGTCAGGAGTCCATATAGGATCCGAATCGAAGTTCGGATGGGTCGTGATCTGAGATGCTCTTCCTCCCTCTGCAGACACTACATATATATTACCTTTATATGTGAAGGCAATCTTGCTTCCGTCAGGAGATATGTCGTTTCTTCTAAGCCAGAGAGGGGAGTCCTGGGCTGTAAGTGCAAATGCTGTCGCGAAGACAGCAGATATGGCAAGTAATAATTTCTTCATTATATATTGTCTTTGTGCCTATATAATATAGGTGTGTATATTATGCAAATATACGAAAAATAGTTGATTTTCCATTTAACAAATTTGTAATAAGTTGGTTTCTGGTTGATGCACAGTGAGTTATGGCTTTTGGGTGCATAATTTATCAGTTTGGAGGCCGGAGAAAATTTGGAAGTTAAAATATAAGTTGTACCTTTGCAATCCCATTTGAGAAACGGACGGTTGTCTTGAGGGAAAAGTTCTTGAAAAGACTGAGGCTGAAAATAAAATTTCAAAATTTTTTCAAAAAAAGTTTGGAAGTTTGAAAATAATGCCTACCTTTGCAACCCCGTTCGAAAAACGGGTCCTCTCAAGAGGATTTAGGAAGTTCATTGAAAAGACTGATTTACTGTACAAGAAGCAAGTACCGAGAAATACAATTTAT
>JAZRLI010000062.1:0-39549 GCA_045646785.1 Candidatus Cryptobacteroides sp.
AACGATACCGTTATGGTTTTTTGCCGGGGTTTTGACATATGGATGTTTCGAGTTTGATTGGCAAAGAGATTGGCTCATCTTATGTATACTTTTTGTTTTTTGCCTATGGTTCCTGTATGTGATTTTACAGGATATTGAGTACGCGATATTCAGTCACACCGGGGTAATGATAGTCCATGCAAAGCGATGGGGAAAGAATAAATCTAAACAAGAATTTTATATTGTCTGGAGGCATGTCAAATATATAAGGTTCAATATGCTCATATCGGGACATCGTACTCCGCCGGCAATAACTATAGAGTCAAGGGGTTCAGGTCGTGGATATAGTAATCCTACATCTATGCCTTACCGTAAATTTGCGGCCTTGGCTAAATATTATAGTGGAAGAGAGGATATCATATACAGGTGGAAGCGTAAACCGTTTGAAAAAGATTGGTAGCTTTCGGGGAATGCCCGGCAGAATCGGAAAATATTCCGAGAGTCAGGTTCCCTCCCACTCCTCTACATTTGGACTCCACCCAATCGGAATTCTTGCCGTATCCGGGACTTCGGTTGTGTCCCTGTCTGGAGGGGAATCGTCAGGCCTTGTCCTTTGAGCCACCACTGTGTCAGCTTGCTCTGACGCAACGTCTGTAACCTCTATTATTACGCACGAGGTCAAGGCGAACAGTATTATAAATATAAAGGGTCTCATAGTCATCCATCTTCTGTTGAACTACATTTCCACCGTCAGATATGAAAAGATGATGCCGAATGAGAAGAACAGATGATGTATTGCGTTTTTCCTTGATATTGGACTTTTCGTGGAGAATTATTCGTGAACGTCTGAAGCACTTTGGCCCAATTGCCCAGATCTTGCCGTACCACTCCTTTATCGACAGCTCGGGCCTGAAATGGGCAAAAGTCGACCGAGTGGTCATCCAAAACTGTATATTTTGATGATTTTTAATACTGCTTGGTCGTATTTGAGGCAAAAGTCGCCCGAGCGGTATTGCCGGATAGTCGTTTGGCGAAGCACCGTAGCCAGCAAATATGTCCGCCGTTCACTCAATCAGGAGTGTGCAAACTCATACTGAAGGTTTGCGCACACCTGGTCGTGATTGCAGAAAGACCGTATTCGTATAGGTTACCTATTTGCAGATAGGCTACTTCGCTGCGACTGAAGTTTCCATATTCTACGTCCAGCCCTTTTGGGCTACATCGCCATTTTATAACATCCAGAAAACAACAATTTGGGCATCTTTCGCGACGAGTATTTGCCATAAAAAATAACTTTGATGAAAACGATTTCATCAAAGTTATTGTATCTTATTGTAATTTAGGTGATTACAAAGGTCTTACCAACCGTTTTTGGCAATTATACCATATCCCATTTGGGGCGAGATTAAAAATAAAAAAGCCTCACAGTGAAAAACTGTGAGGCTTTGGTGGGAGCAGAGGGAGTCGAACCCCCGACCCTCTGCTTGTAAGGCAGATGCTCTAAACCAACTGAGCTATGCTCCCTTTTGCGGTGCGGACGGGACTCGAACCCGCGACCCCCGGCGTGACAGGCCGGTATTCTAACCAGCTGAACTACCGCACCAATTTGTTCAGACTTATGCGTTTTTCTCGAACGCGGATGCAAAGGTACGCATTTTTTTGAAACCTCCAAATATTTTTTGACTTTTTTGATGAAAAAGTGCAAAAAAAGTGGCAACGAGCCTGTTTTTGCCCGTTGCCAACCCTTATTTGACCTCAATGATGCGTTTCTCTTCTTCAACCTTTTCCTTGGTTGTTTTCGGAATCATGATGTAGAGGATGCCGTTGTTGACATGTGCCTCGATTGCGTCCTTGTCTGCGTTCTCCGGGAGAAGGAGAGTCTGGCTGAATTTAGAGTATGAAAATTCCTTTCTGAGGTACTTGCATTCCTTCTTCTCGCCGTCTTTCTCCTTGTGCTTGCAGCCACAGTCGGTCTTCTCCATGTCTATGACGAGGTTTCCTTCCTTGTTGAGGTGGATCTTGAAGTCATCCTTGCACATTCCTGGTGCGGCGACCTCGATCTTGTAGCCCATGTCGTTTTCCTTGACATTGATGGCTGGTGATGTGATTCCGATTTTCTCCATGCTTCTGTTGTCGAAGAAGTCGTTGAAGAAATCCGTAAGGCCGTACTGACCGTTGAATCTTCTTGCTGGTAACATATTGTGTTCTCCTATCCGTTAAATTGTTTATATACTAACCTGTTAAAGGTGACTCCATATTTGTCAATATCTGTACCATTTGTGAGGTATCTAGATAAAAAGAGTTATATTTGCAGATTATATATATAAGTAGATGGAAAAGAGATTATATCCCTTAAGATTTATACCGATTGCTTCCAGGAGACCTTGGGGAGGAAATGCCCTTGTGACTAAGCTGGGAAAGACCTTTGTGGAGTGCGATGAGGAAGGAAATGAGACTGTCATTGGAGCTGACGAGAAGGTCGGTGAGAGCTGGGAGGTGGCCGATATGGGCTTTGAGGATTCTGTAGTGGCGGAAGGCTGGCTTGCCGGAAATACCATCAGTGAGGTCATGGAGACCTATCTTGAGCGTATTGTCGGAGAGAAGGTCTATAACTATTATGGCAGACAGTTCCCGCTTCTTGTAAAGTTCCTTGACATCAGCGGCAAGCTTTCGGTACAGGTCCATCCGGATGACGAGATTGCGGCTGAGAGATATGATGCTCTTGGAAAGGATGAGATATGGTATGTCCTTGAGGCGGATGAAAATGCCAAGGTATACGCTGGCTTCAACAGGGAGATGACAGCTCAGGAACTTTATGACAGATGCCACGACGGATCTGTGGCGGAGACATTGAATGAACTCCACCCAAGGAAGGGCGATGTCATCTACATCAAGCCAGGTACCGTGCATGCGGCGGAGGGTAAAATACTTGTGGCTGAGATCCAGGAGTCTTCCGACATGACATTCCGTCTGTATGACTGGGGAAGGGAGTTCGATCCAAGGACGGCCCGTCCTCTCCATCTCGAAGAGGCCATCGACTTCATAGATTATGGTCCGTTCGATCAGAATCAGTTCAAGAAGGGACCTGCGTGGGGTACGGAGGAATCACATGAGCCTTGTGGAAACGAGTGCCAGTGCGGCTCTCACCATCATCACCATCATGATGACGTAAAGGTCGTCGAGCATCTTCTTGAAGGACATCCGTTCAATCTTTCAAAGATCAACCTTACAGACCCTCTGCATATCTATACCGAGAAGTTCGAAAGCTTCATCCTCTATGTGTGCGTGGAAGGAGCGGCTTCGATACAGGTGCCGTCAGTGAAGGAGAACGGAGAAACATGCATGGAGAATTATGATTTCAAGAAAGGCGAGACCATATTGGTTCCTGCCGATATGCCTGATTTCTTCCTTGTCCCACGTGACAGGTCCACAGTGCTTCTCGAGGCTGTGTGCTGCCCGGAGGTGGACTTCGATGCATATATCGATCCGGATACGGAGGCTTTCCTCGAGGGTGAGGACTATGAGGGACTTGAGGACGGAGCATTTGATGATGACGAACCGTCTGTACCTGCAGGTGCAAGTCCGTTGAATTTCTTCAGCTGATGATATGGAAGAGGTAAGGATAGACAAATATCTCTGGTCCATCAGGGTGTATAAGACCAGGACAGATGCGACGGACGCATGCAAGGGTGGCAAGGTGCGTGTCAACGGCTCTGACATCAAGCCTTCAAAGGCGGTAAAGGTCGGTGATACGATAGTTGCCCGCAAGGGTGCGGTCGCATATACATATAAGGTAATTCAGCTGATAGACAAGAGACAGGGTGCGAAGATGGTTCCCCTCTATGCTGAAAACCTTACACCGCCAGAAGAACTTGCAAAGCTTCGTGCACCGGTAGAGACCTTCTTCCTCAAGCGTGACAGGGGTGCTGGACGTCCTACGAAGAAGGACCGCCGACAGATGGAGGATCTCTGGGACAATCTCAGTTTCGATGTTCCCGATGACATAGCGGAAATCATCGCTGCCGACTTTGATTTTGACGAAGAGTAAATAATAAACAATAAAACAATTGATATGAATAGGATCTTGACTCTGGGAGTGGCTTTGATTGCACCCCTCCTTTCTTCTTGTTCTGACGGATTTGAAGGTCAGATACCATCGGATGAAATGGCCGATGTGACATTTAATCTTATCGTAGAGGGTGCGGTGGATACTCGTGCCATAAGTGACGGAACCGGTGCAGACCAGGTCATGTGGGCCGTGTTTGCAGAGGATGGCAGCGTTGTCTTGTCCAAGACCGTGAATGATGAGGTCAGCGACCTCCTTTCAATGACAGGACATGAGATCACCGTTTCTCTTGCCAAGGGAAAGACTTACAAGGCTGCCTTTTGGGCGCAGAACAGCGAGTGTGACGCGTATTCGGTATCTGATGACATGGTGGTGACCATTGATTATGAAGGCATCAACAATGACGAACTCCGCGACGCATTCTTCGCTACATCAGGTGCGTTTACCGTAAACGAATATTCTGTGGTTCCCCTCGTCCTCAAGCGTCCTTTTGCCCAGGTGAATGTGGGAGCGTACTCATGGGATCTTGAATATGCACTTGAGGCCGGAATGAACGTGGCTGTGTCAGCTGCGGCAATCGGCAATGTGGCAAACTCGATCAATCTCTTCGATGGTTCGGTAAGCGGCTCGGTAGATGTAAGATATGATATGTCCGGCATTCCGCAGGAGAAGCTTTGCGTGGATGTGGATGAGAACGGTGACAGCGAGGAATACGAATATCTTTCCATGTCGTACATCCTTGCCGGAACAGAAAGTTCAGTGCATCCGATGTCGTTTACATTTGCGGAAGCAGATGGCGCCAATGCGTTTACATTTGATGCAGGTCTTGGAAATGTTCCGGTAAGACGCAACTGGCGTACAAACGTGATCGGCCAGATCCTTACCGGTACAATGGATTACAACATCAAGATCGATCCTGCATACGAAGGCGAATCTGTCAATTCCGGAGGACTGTACTACAATTTCATTGATGATACCGTCATCGAGAACAAGGTATTTGCTTTCAATGCTCAGAATGCATGGGCAACATTCACTACAGAGAACAACAATCTCCTCACTCTCCGTAACGTGACTTTCTCAGGAAAGATCAACCAGATTGCAATCGGAGAATACAGAGGAAAGAAGATCAGCGATGTTCCTTATACAAACGTATTCGATAATGTGACAGCCAAGGATATGTCGATTTCGAACAGCATCGCAAATGTAGAGACAGTGGACTATATGTCTGTCCTTTTCTATCTCCGTGGAAAAAGCACTATCAAGAACAGTACGTTGACAGGTACCGTTACCGTAGCACCTCAGAAGAAGGACTACAACGGAAAGATGCATGAGGTGATTGCATATGACTGCGGCGTCCCTAACTTCTGTGAGGCTTCGTTCGAAGGCTGCACCATCTCGAAGCTCTACGCATGGAGCCATTCTCAGATTACATTGAAGGATACCAAGGTTGACTACATCCGTTGTTCAACCCACAAGAAGGCAACTTCATCTCACCTTACCCTTGATGCGGGAGCTGAAGTGGGTGAGATCGTCGTGACAAGTTCCGGAAGCGCCAGGTTTGTCACAGTTGACGGCAAGAAGACCATGACCGCTGATCCTTGGTCACCTTCGCTTGTAATCAAGGCCGGTGCAAAGGTCGGCAGACTTGATATGAACGGCCGTACACTTGATGATGTTGTCATTGAGGAAGGTGCTTATATTGCTGAAATCGTAAATGTTGCTGAGTAATGAAGAAGCTTGTCAAGTTATTTATATGTTCTGCACTTGTCTCGCTTTCATGCGTGGCTTGCATGCAGGAGAAGAATGCAATACCTGAAGGCATCGAGACTGAAGTCAGCTTCAGCCTGGATGTCGAGGACTGTGTGGATCTTCGTGCCATCAGTGACGGCAAGAGTGTCGATAGGCTTATGTATGCCATTTTGACTGAGGATTCCGAGATTCTTACCAGGGGCGAAATGAACGTAGGAGACAGGCTCGGAGCCTCTCTGGATATGACAATATGCATGACATTGACAAATGGCTGCGCATACAAGGCAGTATTCTGGGCTCAGTCATCGGATTGCGAGGCGTATACGTTTACTGATGATTTTGTCGTAAGCGTTGACTATGACGGACCTGGCAACGATGAGGACAGGGATGCCTTCTATGGAGTTTCCACTCCGTTCACCACCAGCGATCCGAATGCGACAGCCGTTCTCAAGCGACCTTTCGCGCAGTTGAATGCCGGAACCCATCCGTTTGATTGGGAATATGCAACAAAGCATCTTGACTTTGACGTTAAAAAGTCTGCGGTACGCGTAAATGACGTGCCTAACACGTTGAATCTTCTTGATGGAAGCGTAAGCGGTTGCATTGACGCTGTGTTCAGTCCTGCGGCATTGCCTGCTGAAAAGATGTATGCGGATGTCGACGGTGATGGCGTGAATGAGGAATATGTATATCTTTCGATGGCGTATGTACTGGCTGATGTCGAGCCTTCCACTCATTCTGTAGAGATGTATTTCATGGATAAGGACAACAAGGCTGTAATGTATGAGAATTCATCCCTCAGGAATGTCGAGCTTCAGCGCAATATCCGCACCGACTATGTAGGTCAGGTCCTGACTGATTCCGGTGAACTGAATCTCCGTGAATACATAGCTACTGATAATGTTTATTACAACGTTTCGGAAGATACTGTCTTTTCTGACCAGATGTACATAATGTCTGACCATGGCGGTGTCAACTTTGCCAGCGAGAGCGGACAGAAGGTCACATTGAACAATCTATATATTACAGGTGACATTTGGACAATCGAACTTGGTGAGTACAGAGGATCCAGCTATGTGAAGTATGTAAATGAACTCAACAATGTAGAGTTCAGGAACCTTAATGCGACAGCGGCCATCGAGTGTCATGAATGGTATTTCTCGCCTGCAGTGATCGCATACGGAAAAACAGAACTTAACGACTGTGTGATGACAGGCTCAACAACGACAAGAGGTCCTATCGCTGATAAGCATGGTGTCGAGCATGAGGTCATACCAGTTGACATCGGAGTGCGTAATGAGTCTGATGCCGTGTTCAATGGTGGTGTATATGACAATGTATTTGCCTGGACCCATGCGGTGGTAGATATCTACGGTTCTGATATCAAGACCTTGTACTGCGGTACATGTGACTCGACAAAGCATTCGTGGATGACCATCCATGGAGGTACCACAATCGACAGGATTATTTGCTGCGAACCGAGATGTCCGTACGGAGGAAAGGAGTATTCGACAACTATGACCATCAAGAGCGGCGCCGTGATCGGTTCGCTTCAGCTGGTTTCTACGGATGTCGAATTCCTGATCATTGAGGAGGGAGCATCTGTCGGAAAGATTACCTGCGAAGGTGTCGAATATACATATGAAGAGCTTAGGGCTGCAATGGGCCTGTAAGCCATGCGAGGAATAAAAAAACCAGGTTGCGGTCAGCAACCTGGTTTTTTGCTTTATGTGGAATCCTACTTGAAGTATCTGTTGTAGAGACCCTGGAATCCTGCGCCGTGGCGTGATTCGTCCTTGCACATCTCATGAACAGTGTCGTGGATGGCGTCGAGGTTCTGCTGCTTTGCAAGCTTTGCGATTCTGAGCTTGTCCTCGCATGCGCCCTGCTCTGCAAGCATTCTCTTCTCCACGTTGGTCTTTGTGTCCCAAACGCACTCGCCAAGAAGTTCAGCGAACTTTGCAGCATGCTCAGCCTCTTCCCATGCATATCTCTTGAATGCCTCGGCAATCTCAGGATATCCCTCTCTGTCAGCCTGGCGGCTCATTGCAAGGTACATACCTACTTCTCCGCACTCGCCGTTGAAGTGGTCGCGAAGACCCTTGAGGATCTCAGGGTCAACACCCTGTGCTACTCCGAGTCTGTGCTCGTCAGCCCATGCGAGAGCCTCGCCTGTCTGAACGATTTCCTCAAACTTCTCAGGTCCTACATGGCAGATCGGACACTCCTGTGGTTTCTCATTTCCTTCGTGGATGTAACCACATACCAGACATCTGTACTTCTTTGTCATAACTTCTATTGATTTATTGTTGTTTCTATATTTGTTGCTGTTATTCTTCATCAGTGATTTCCTTGAAATCTTCAGGTCCTACGAAGCAGAGAGGACACTCTTCAGGGGCAGTTTCGCCTTCGTGAACATATCCACATACAAGGCATACATATTTCTTTGTCATAAGGCATTCAGTATTTAGTGATTGTGAATTTTAGTTTAGAACAATTCTAAATTGTTTCTGATGCAAAGGTAGGGAAATTTTCGATATGTCCAAATCTTTTTGCAATATTTTTTCAAAAAAAGTTTTTTCTGTAAAAAAAGTTTCTTGTGCCACGTTTTGGCAACGAATAAGGTTATCTTTGTAACCATGAAACCATTTTTGAAACAGGTCGCAGACCATTATTATAGATCAGGCATGATTTCGGACAGATGCTTCGTCTTTCCGAACCGTCGTGCGATGGTGTTTTTCCGCAAGCATCTCGGAGATGCGGTCGCATCGGATCCGCTTTCTTCTCCGATATGCGTGCCGAAGATGCTTACGATCAACGACTTCTTCCACCAGACATTGGACATCAGGCCTACCGACAAGGTGAGGCTTCTGCTTGCGCTGTACGAAAGCTACTGTGCAGTCAATCCTGTCCATGAATCCCTGGATGAATTCATATTCTGGGGTGACGTCATCCTTGCGGACTTCGATGATGTCGACAAGTATCTTGTGGACCCGCGTCAGATATTCACCAACATCAGGGACTTCAAGGAGATCCAGGATTCGCTGTCATATCTCAGCGAGACCCAGAGGAAGGCTGTAGAGGCCTTGGTGAACCATTTCAGGGATAAGTCAGGTGCAGTTGCTGACCTTTCGGCATCAGATGTCAAAGGACGTTTCCTGCAGCTTTGGAACATCCTGGGCGATCTATACAACGGTTTCAGGGAAAATCTTAAGGCCAAAGGCATGGCCTACGAGGGCATGGTCTACAGGGCGCTTGCAGAAAGGCTCCAGGATGAGCCTGCATCTGACGTATTCGCAGGTGAGGCTGGAAAGCAGCTTACATTTGTGTTTGTCGGGCTTAATGCTCTCAACGAATGTGAGAAGTCCGTGTTGAGGAGCCTTCGCAATGCGTCGATGGCGGAATTCTGCTGGGACTGGACAGGCAGAATGATACGTGATGACCAGAACAAATCCTCCTTCTTCATGAAGGACAATATAAGGGAGTTCCCTCAGGTCGAGGGATGGGAAGAGCCAGAGGTAGGTGTACCTGAGGTAAATGTCGTGAGTGTCTCATCATCCACTGGAATGGCGAAGCGTCTTCCTGACATATTGAAGAAGGTGGGTGACGACTGTGCCGTGGTGCTTCCGGACGAGAACCTTCTTGTTCCTGTGCTGAATTCCATTCCGGAAAACGTCAAGGACATCAATGTGACCATGGGCCTTCCGATGGGCGGAAGCCTCGTCTATGCGATGATGTCTGATGTTGCATCCATGCAGGTCCATACGGTATGCAGGGGCGGAAAATGGTTCTTCTACCATAAGCAGGTATGGGACATATTCTCAAGTGCCGTGTTCAAGAAAGCTGCTGATGAAAGCACGATGGCGATTGTGGCCGACGTGAAGGAAAAGGCGAAGTATTACATACCTCTGGAAGAACTGAACGGAACGCCGCTCATGGATGCTGTCTTCCGTCCTGTCGTGACGGACCCTAAATCCAAGTCGGCGGAACAGATTTCGGCCTTTGCTGCTTATCAGAGGGAGGTCATCGGGGCCTTTGCGCCTTCTCTTGCCAGCGATGAGGGACTCGCTCTCGAACTTGAATATGCAAGGGAATATCATAAGAACATCTGCATACTTCAGGAAGTGGGACTGGAAGTGCTTCCTGTCACATATGTAAGACTGCTCGACCAGCTGCTGAATTCGGTGTCCGTCCATTTCAAGGGAGAGCCGCTCAAGGGACTTCAGATAATGGGACCGCTTGAAACCCGAGCGCTTGATTTCGAGGACCTTATAATAATGTCTGCAAATGAGGGCGTCTTTCCTAGCAGGAGCGTGAGCTCCTCATTCATACCGCCGGAACTGCGAAGGGGATTCCAGCTTCCGACATACGAATATCAGGATGCGATATGGGCCTATTATTTCTATAGGATGATATCCCGTGCGAAGTCTGTATGGATGCTGGTGGACACGAGGACAGAAGGACTTAAGTCTGGAGAGGAGAGCCGTTTCATCAAGCAGCTTGAATACCATTTCAGGGTTCCCGTGCGCAGGTATGTCGTTAAGTTCGGAGCAATGGGTCTTGGAGAAATAGCCCCAGTGGAAAAGACTGTGGAAGATGTTGCGAAGATAAAGGAAACCGTGCTTTCAGCTACCGCTCTTCAGAATTATCTTGCTTGTCCGGCAAAGTTCTATTATGCTGTGGTCAAGGGACTTAAGGCGGATGAGGAGGTCAGCGAGGCCTTGGATTACGGAATGTTCGGAACAATCTATCATGAAGTCATGCGTTCTCTTTACTCGGATGAATGTGCCATGAGTCCGGACTTCTTCTTCAATGACCGCCTGCCGGATGCGGGACTTCCGGTGAAGCCTATGAAGAAGGTGACGAGGTCTTACATCGAAGGTTGGCTGAATAGGGAAAATGATATAAAGACGAAGGTCAAGGCCTTGATCGTCAAGGAACTGAATGCCATGGAAGTGACAGGAAGAAACCTGGTCGTGGCTGACGTCATCGTGATGTATGTGATGAAGACGCTGCAGAGGGATATGGAACTCCTGAAGGAGTCGGGAAGGGATCATTTCGAGATTCTTGGACGCGAACTCAGGGTCAGTGGGGAATTGCATGGTCAGAGGTTCAAGGGATTCATAGACCGTCTGGACAGTTTCAGGGATGACCAGGCGAGAGTCGTCGATTACAAGACCGGAAAGGTGCTCGAAGATGATCAGAACATCCATGATGGAAATGCAGAGGCGATTGCCGAGACCATCTTTACGCCGGATGTCAAGGACAGGCCGAAGATCGCCCTTCAGTTCTTCATCTATGACATGCTCGTCCAGGGAAGGCCGGAAGTCGAAGGCCGAAACATATGGAACTGCGTCTATTCTACTTCTTCCCTTTTCAAGGAACCTCCTGTGACAGTGCCTCTGAATCAGGGATTCTGCAACGCTGTAATGGACAGGCTCAAGGTTCTGCTGGATGAAATGTATGATACGTCTGTGCCGTTCAGGAGAACGACAGATGCGAAGGTGTGCGAATATTGTGACTTCAAGAACATTTGCGGTAAATGATTGAGATAATGAAAGCTTCGGCGGGTTCGGGAAAGACCTACAACCTCGCCGGAAAATACATAGGACTGCTGCTTAAAAGCGATGACAGGTATGCGTACAGACATATCCTGGCGGTGACTTTCACCAATAAGGCGACAGATGAGATGAAGACCCGAATCATGCAGGAACTCTTCACTCTTTCAACTGAACCGGAAAGGTCCGGATACCATGACCGTTTCGTGCCGTCCCTTTTTTCGTCGGATGATCAGATGAGGGAGAAAGCCGAGGCTGTTCTGCGTGATATCCTCCACGACTACAGTGCCTTCGCGGTCAGCACGATAGACAAGTTCTTCCAGCAGACGCTGAAGGCGTTTTCGAGGGAAATCGGTCAGTTCGCTTCATACCAGGTCGAACTGGACAAGGATTCCCTTGTGGCGGAAAGCGTGGACAGGATACTGGACTCCCTTACCGAGGAGAACGGAACGCTTCTTTCATGGCTGACTGCCAATGTGCTTGAGCAGATCGAAGCCGGTGGACGCTACAGCCTTGATGCGAACTTGCTTGACATGGCCAAGCGTCTTATGTCACCGCAACGTCAGGAGGCCATGCATGCTGCCGGTGTGGACGAGGAGACCATGTGCTCGAAGGAACGTCTGCTGGCGGTGAGGGAAAGATGCCGTGAGCTCAGGGGTTCCTTCCGCGAGAAGGTTGTGACAAAGGCAGAGGCTGTGGTTGCGGTCCTCAATCGTGCAGGAGTAAATGCTGAGGAAACGAACGGCAAGTTCCTCAGGAAGATACATGACTATGCGGAGCTGGAGCCTGACACGAAGATCGAGGCCCCGACGCCGTCGTTCATGTCAAAGGCTGCGGATTCTGAAAAGTGGTTCGCCAAGACCAAGGCGAAGACCATGCTCCCGAAGGTCTATCCTGACCTGGAGTCTCCTCTCAATGAGTTTGTCGCATTGTTCGGCAAGGAATTTACGGTATATAACACCGCGCTGATACTGGACTCGCAGTTGTATGCCCTTGGTGTAGCTGATGAACTCAGCCGTACATTCAAGGAAATAATGAAGGAAAAGAATGTCCTTTGCATAGATGACTCGAACACTATCCTCAAGGATATAATCGACGGTTCTGATGCTCCTTTCGTATATGAGAAGCTTGGAGTGCGTTTCGAACACTTCCTTCTGGATGAGTTCCAGGATACTGCCCATGTGCAGTGGCAGAACTTCTATCCTTTGCTTGACAACAGTGAAGGTCAGGATGGCGAGAACCTCATAGTAGGAGATGTCAAGCAGAGCATCTACAGGTGGCGAGGATCCGATTGGAAACTCCTTGACGAGACTGTTCCAGAGATGTTCCCCCGCCATCAGGAGAAGGTTCTGGATACCAACTACAGAAGCCTTTCATCCATCGTCGGCTTCAACAACGGATTCTTTGCTTCCGCTGCTGAGATCATTGACAGGATGGCGGATGAGGGATATGAGGGAAAGATGGCAGCAATCTATGCGGATGTCGAGCAGAAGGTTGCAAAGGCGGACAAGCCTTCCGGCAACGTTTCCCTGACTTTCTGTGACAAGGCAGAGGAACTTCAGAAGGTATATGAGAGCATCGTGCAGGTGAGGGCAAGTGGAGCCCGATTCTCAGAAATAGCGGTTCTTGTCAGGAGCAATGCCATAGGCGAGTCAGTAGCCTCATTCCTGATCGAAAACGGTGTGAGCGTGATTACTGACGACTCGCTCAGGGTCAAGAACTCGATGCTTGTAAGACGAATCGTGTCGTTGATGTCATGTGTGGAAAACCCTCAGGATACGGTGGGAAGTTTCCTTGCGGAGTCGCTCAATGTCGAAGTGCCGAAGGGACATATCTCGCTTACGGATATGGCGGAGAGCATCTTCAGAAGTCTTGTCAGCGGCGGACATGCCGGGGACTGGAGCAAGGAAGCTCTTCATGTACAGACCTTCATGGACAATCTCCAGGACTATGTGTCTTCAAACGGCAATGCCCTCCGCGGATTCCTGAAATGGTGGGAAGGAGAGAATCCTTCCATCAGTTCTCCTTCGACAGGAGAGAGCGTAAGGGTCATGACCATTCATAAGTCAAAGGGACTGGCCTTTCCATACGTGATCATTCCGTTCGTTGAGAACATAAAGCTGTTCAAGGGAGACGACAGCTGGTGTTCTCCGGCTCTCGAAGGTACTGAACTCGAGGGAGTTGCGGAAGGTGTCTATGATGTCACACTCTCGTCCTCGTCAGCTTCGACGCTGTTTGCGGAGGACTATAAGGCAGAACGCTTCCTTCAGCATGTGGACAATATGAATACCCTGTATGTGGCCATGACACGACCTGCCTTGGGAATGCATCTCATCGCGTCAACCCTTCCTGCGAAGTGCATGAAGGCTCTTGATGACGGAGATCTTGGCCAGTTTGCAGACCTGTCCCAGATACTTTACTGGTACGCCTCTTCGCTCTGCCTTTCCGGCGACATGACCCATAAGGTCGGTGATGGAACAGAGACGTTTGAGACAGGAGCCTTTGTGGACTTCGGGGACTTCCGCAAGGAGGGTGATTCAGGTATAATGACATTTGAGGTGGCAGAAGGTGAGGAATATCCTTCGATCCCATTGAACGCAAGCCTTGATGAGGGAAAGGAAGTAGGTGAAAGGGGAAGACTCAAGTTTTCGTCTGATTCTATTGATTTCTTCTCAGAAGAGGGTGAAGCCGGATATTCTGCATCTCGAAGGATCAAAGGTGTAGTCCTTCATGACATACTTGCAGGAGTGATCGTGCCTTCAGACCTGGAAAGATCTGTGCATGAAGCAGTTCTCTCTGGCGAGATCACTTCGGATGAAGCCGCAAAGGCGTATGAACATATGAAATCTGCGATAGGGGACATACAGGAGAAGTATGGCTGGTTCCCGGAGGACGGGGCCGAGATTCTCAATGAGTCGGAACTTATGGATACGGACGGAAATGTCTATCGTCCGGACAGGGTGGTGATATCCGGAAACAAGGTGTCGGTGATAGATTTCAAGTTCGGAGACCATAATATGAAATATGAGCGTCAGGTGAGGAAATATGCCGATATATGGCGCAGGATGGGCTATGACGATGTGTCTGCGTTTTTGTGGTATGTCCATACCGGAGAAGTGAGGACAATCCTCTAAAATTTATTATATTTGCAGTTTGTCAGACGTTCATGTTATGGAAAATAAAGAGATAGATACTTGCAAGCTGCTTTACAATACAGAAAGGGTAAAGCTTTACATACCGGAGTACGGAAGAAATGTCCAGAAGATGGTGGATTACCTCAAGACCATCGAGGACAGGGAGAAGCGTAACCAGCAGGCCAATGCCATCATCAAGGTCATGGAGATCCTCAATCCTTCGGTACACCTTCAGGATGACTATGAGCATAAGCTTTGGGATCATCTTTTCATCATTTCAGGTTTTGACCTCGATGTAGATGCCCCATATCCTATGCCGGCGCCGGAAAGCCTCAATGACCGTCCGGAACCGGTTCCGATCACGAACAGGCCGATAAAGGCCAATCATTATGGCCGCAACATAGAGAGCATCATCGACCTGATCGCCGAAAAGGAAGACGGAGATGTGAAGACAGCAATGATACGCTCGCTTGCCATCTACATGAGGCAGCAGTATCTTATCTGGAACAAGGATACAGTCTCGGACGAGACCATTTTCCAGGACATCGAGAAGCTTTCAGACTACAGGATCAAGGTGCCGGAAGGACTCCATCTGGGAAGAGTTGATTCTGGATTCAATTCGTCCCGTCCTGGAATCAACCCTGGAAAGTCAGGCAAGAATCAGAACAAGCAGAGAAACAACCAGAAGAACCATAGGAAGAAATAATGAAGAAACTTTCGTTCAAGATCGATTCGGAGAAAAAGTCCAATATATTGAAGTACACAGGCATAGCAGTGCTTGTGTTTACTTTGTTTACATTAATCTCGTCCCTTTCATACCTGTTCACATGGCAGGCTGACCAGAGCCTCATGTCGCATCCCGATATGATGGACAAAAGTGTGGATGTGGAAAACTGGGGCGGCAAGCTCGGTTACAGATGGAGCAGCTTCCTTGTGTCGAGATGTTTCGGCCTCGGCAGCTTTGCGCTTATCTTCCTGATGGGTGCTGTGGCTTACAGACTCTTCTTCTGGAAAAGGCATATCGGACTCCTGAAGACAACCTTCATTACAGTGAGCGGTACATTCCTTTCTTCGCTCATACTTTCGTTCGTGTCAAGGATCCTCGGTTCCGATACTGCGTTCGGAGGTGGTCTTGGAGGTGATGCCGGACATGCCGTGATCGCATGGCTTGACAATCTTACAGGCATGCTGGTTACATTCCTCATCGTAGCCGCACTTTCAGTGGCATGGCTGCTCTTTGC
The DNA here is from genome assembly GCA_045646785.1 of Candidatus Cryptobacteroides sp. GTDB lineage: Bacteria > Bacteroidota > Bacteroidia > Bacteroidales > UBA932 > Cryptobacteroides. Next base: position 15,728 of record JAZRLI010000062.1, read on the forward strand.
AAACGGAAGATTCTCAAGCTGGTTTGCCTCTGTGGGTCAGGGAACGCCTGAAAGAAAGACAAGACAGTCAAAACAGGAGGATGCGGAACCGGAGGCGGAAGTTGAACCTGTTCCGGTGGTTGAAGAGGAACCTGTCGTTGAACCTGAACCTTTCTTTGAGCCTGAACCTGTTGTAGAGCCCGAACCGTTCTTCGAGCCGGAACCGGTGGTTACCGATCCTGTACCGGCAGTGGAGCCGGAAGTGAAGACTTCGGAGATGAAGGTCATCATGGGTGACGACTTCTCTGAAAAGATCACTGAAGAACTTCCTCGAATCGACAACCGCGAGGAACTTCAGGCATTCCAGTTTCCTCCTCTTGACCTGCTCAAGGACTATACGGAAGGTCAGCATAAGGTTACTCAGCAGGAACTTGACATAAACAACAACCGCATCCGCGCAACTCTCCAGAACTACAGGATCGAGGTGGATCGCGTGACTGCAGTTGTAGGACCTACTGTTACCCTTTACAAGGTGGTTCCATCTGCAGGTGTACGTGTGTCGGCCATCGAGAACCTTCACAGGGAAATAGCCATGGCCCTTGGTGCCAGCGGAGTGCGTGTGGTCACTCTTCCTGACTGCGTGGGAATCGAGGTTCCTAACAACACTCCTTCGATTGTTCCTCTTAAGGCGATGCTCAACGACAACTCGTTCAGAAACAGTACGGCGGAACTCCCGATCGCAATCGGATATACCATTACCCAGGAAGTGAAGACCTTCGACCTTACGGATGCTCCTCACCTTCTGGTTGCCGGTGCGACAAAGCAGGGTAAGTCAGTGGGCCTGAACGTAATCATTTCGTCTCTGCTCTACGCGAAGCATCCTACCGAACTTAAGTTTGTCTTCATCGACCCTAAGATGGTGGAGTTCACCGCATACAACTCTCTTCTCAAGCATTATCTTGCAGTCCTTCCTATGGCGGCAAGCGAAGAGGACGAGTGTGAGAATGCCATCATCAAGCAGCCTAAGCAGGCTGAAGCAGTCCTCAATTCCCTCTGCATCGAGATGGATGAGAGATATAAGCTTCTTGCAGCGGCTGGCGTTAACGACATCAAGCTTTACAACGACAAGTACAAGGACCGCCGACTTCTTCCTACAGATGGCCACAAGTACCTTCCGTACCTTGTAGTCGTTATCGATGAGTACGCAGACCTTACCATGACAGGTGGTGCAAATGCGGATGCAAGGAAGTCTGCAAAGAACATAAGCGACTCGATCGTACGTCTTGCCCAGAAGGGTAGGGCAGCCGGTCTCCATGTGATCATCGCTACACAGCGTCCTTCGGTAAATGTCATCACAGGTCTCATCAAGACCAACTTCCCTACACGAATCGCCTTCAGAGTGGTTTCCGGAGTGGATTCAAGGACTATTCTTGACTCATACGGCGCAGAGAACCTCATCGGAAAGGGTGATATGCTCTACTATGCCGGAGTCGAGATGGAACGAGTGCAGTGTGCATATGTAAGCATGGCGGAAATCAACAAGATCACCAAGTTCATCGGTGACCAGACCGGATTCAGGAAGTGTTGCAACACTCCATACTATCTCCCTGTGCCTGAATCGCAGGACGGAGAGACAAGTGGCGGCACAATCGACATGCAGAACATAGATCCTCTCTTCGAGGATGCCGCAAGGATGATCGTGACGTCGCAGCGCGGCTCGACATCTGACCTTCAGCGCCGTCTCGGCATGGGTTATGCAAGGGCAGGACGTGTGATGGACCAGTTGGAGGGTGCTGGCATTGTCGGTCCTCAGGAAGGCTCAAAGCCTCGTCAGGTACTTGTTACCACGTTTGATGAACTGGACGAAATCCTGTCGCATTTTGTGAAATAGTGAGAATCTCAAGAATCATAACAGCAGCAGTGGCATTCCTGTCCTTGGCGGCAGGATATGCTTTTGCCCAGACCCCTGACAAGCTTGTACAGGAGGTAATGGCAGATGCCCGCGAGGCATGTGTCACCGTGACTTATACCCTGTCTGCAGTGATCGATGAGGTGAAGATACAGGATGAGGGTTCAGTCGTGGCACAGGGAGAATCATGGGTCCTCAAGGGCAGGAGTGTGGAAATCTACACGAATGCAGAGGGTACATGGGTTCTTGCTCTGGAGTCAAAGGAGGCCATGGTTGAGCCAAAATGGACATACGCCGATCTGGAAGCCTTCTATAAGACCTTGCTTTCGGCCACAGCAGGCAACAATGTGTCCGTAAATATCCTTTCCAAGACCCTTTCGGAACAGAAGCCGGAGTCGTATTTCCAGCCTGTGACCGATGATGAATGGGTTGTGACCGACCTTCGTTAAAGTTCCTCGAGAACGAACCCTTCCGAACACCATGTCTTGAACAGGCCGTCTTCGTCGTAGATGAGGCAGCCTTCAAGATCTGTCCTGCTTTCCAGGAATGTCTTTGATTCTTCAAGACCGATTACCATGCAGTAAGTTGCATAAGCGTCTGCCGTGAGTGCGTCTGCGGCAACTATTGTTGCGCTGAGCAGGTTGTGTGTCACCGGATAGCCGGTACGAGGATCTATCGTATGTGAATATTTCTTTCCGTCCTTGATGTAGAATTTCCTGTAGTTTCCCGAAGTCACTATGCCGTGGGGACCTTCAGGGGCCCTGAATATGCCCTGGATCTGCGCTCCGAGTTCGTTGTTTCCGTCGACGGGCTTGTCGATTCCGAGAGACCATGGCTTTCCGGAAGGGTTGCGTCCGTCACAGAATATCTCACCTATGTCCACCATCATGTCCTTGACTCCCAGCGAGTAGAGGTACTTGGCAACAAGGTCGCAGCTGTATCCCTGGGCAATGGCGTTGAAGTTCAGCTTTCCTTTTTCATTGGTGAGGTAGTATTCCAGGTTGCTGGTTTCCCTTACTTTCATTACCTCGTCTTCTGACGGGAAGTCTCCGCTTTCGAATCCGAAACCCCAAAGGTCGAACAATGGACCTGCAGCCACATCAACCGCTCCCTTTGTCTCTGTCTGGATGCGTGCGGCATGACCGAAGATGTCGCTCAGCATGTCAGTCCATTCAATGCTTTCACCTGCGTTGTGACGGCTCAGGAGCGAGTTCCTGTTATAGCCGGACAAGGTGTTGTCGATCTCAAGGAGAATGGCGTCAATCGAGTCCTTGATTTCCTCGGGGCGTGTGCTGATGATGCCGTCCTTGCCGTTGAGATTGAGCTTTACGGCGTATGTTCCTCCCTGTGCGTACCCGGTTATCGTGATGTACCTGTCTTTCGGTGAACAGGACATGACAAGGCAGGAAACCAACAATATCTTGACTAAAATGCGGAATATCTTCATTGCAACTATGTGTAAGGCAAAGTATTTGTACAAAGGTAGAGGTTTTTCAAATTAAAATCCCCATATTTGCAAGATATAGTTCAATTTTTTAGGAAAGAGAAATGAGTCTTAGAAAACTTAAAACAATAGTCCTGTTTGCAGTTGTGGCTTTTGCTGCGGCAGCATGCAAGGATGAAGAGAAAGAGACGCTGCCGTCTTTGTCAGGTCTCTATTTTGATTGTCCGCATTATGTGTCTCCAGGCCAGGCTGTAAGGATGACTCCGAAAGGGGTAAAGCATCCTGAAGGCGGTGAACTCGGATATAAATGGAGAGTCACTCCTACAATGTCAGGCTATGATACCACAAACGTGTATGTGCATTGGTTCTCTGATACGCTCCAGACATATACCGTAACCTGCACAGCATTCGCTGAAGGATACTCTGGATCGACAAGCACCAGGAAGGTGGAAGTGGTGAAGGGTGGTCTTGACGGCTCCATCACTGAGACAGGAATAAAGTCTACAGACAGCAAGGTGACTGTTGGCGGTGTGGATTACTACTACAGGCAGATCGGAAACCTCGAATGGTTCCGCAACAACCTTGCATCTGCAGAGAGTGGAGTTGCATATCTCAACGAGGAAGTCGTATCCGATATATTCGGCCGTTTCTACAGCTACAATGATGCAGTGGATGCATGTCCTGAAGGATGGCGCCTGCCTTCTGAGGAAGACTGGATGTCTCTTGCAGAGGCCCTTGATTCTCCTGCATCATCCAAGTATGAGTCATTCCAGGACGTTACAGCCAAGCTTCTTGCAAATGCATATTTCAACTCGAACGCCATGCTCGAGTACTGGCCTCAGGTCGGTGACGTCACAAACGAGAGCAAGCTTGCATTCATGCCGTTCGGTTTCGTGAACCTTGGACAGAAGGACGCATCAGGCAAATATCCTGAAGCAAAGTTCGAGGGCATGTCTGAGTACGTGGCGGTATGGACTTCCGACAAGGTGGAAGGCGACGAGGGAATGGCGTACTACAGGTACATCATCTCCGACCAGCCTGAGATGCTTGTAGGAAAGGGAGATGTGAACACATTCGGTGCGCAGGTAAGATGCGTACGTGACGTAGAGGTAGCAGAATAGTACAGCTTATGAAGAAAGGATTTGTTGTAATCATCGTCGTTGCGGCAGTGCTGCTCGGCGGTTTCGTATGGGTGAAGAATGTATATAACCAGATTGTTGTGTCCGACGAATATGTTCAGTCGACATGGGCACAGGTTGAGAATGTGTATCAGCGCAGAGCAGATCTGATTCCTAACCTTGTGGCGACTGTAAAGGGATACGCCGAGCATGAGTCGGAGACTCTTGAAAGCGTGGTTGCGGCTCGCGCAAAGGCAACTCAGGTGACTGTGGATCCGGAGAACCTTACCCCAGAGGTACTTGCTCAGTACAATGAGGCTCAGAATGAGCTTTCTGCTGCACTCGGCAGGCTCCTCCTTGTAAAGGAAAGCTATCCTGAGCTGAAGGCAAATCAGAACTTCCTCGATCTTCAGGCCCAGCTTGAAGGAACAGAGAATCGCATATCAACCGAGAGGATGAAGTTCAACGAAGCCGTTCAGTCCTTCAATACAGGCATCAGAAGATTCCCGGACAACATCATCGCGTCAATCTTCGGATTCGAGAAGAAGGGATATTTCGAGGCTCAGGCCGGAGCAGAGACAGCGCCAAAGGTAGAATTCTAAAAGGATTTTCTATGAAACCGGAAAGATTTCTGACCGCGGAACAGCAGGATACTGTTGTAGCCGCGGTCAGACTTGCAGAAAAGGGTACCTCTGGCGAGATCAGGGTACATATAGACGGTGACTGCACTACAGATCCCATCGTCCGTGCAAAGGAGGTCTTTGAGAAGCTTGGCATGCAGAAGACCAAGCTTCGCAATGGCGTCCTCCTGTACATGGCGTGCAATACAAGGGTCTTTGCAATCATCGGAGACAAGGGAATAAACGACATTGTGCCGGAGGGCTTCTGGGATGATGTGGCTGATGTCATGGCAGCAGAGTTCCGACAGGGACTTTTTACGGAAGGCCTGACGAAGGCAGTTGAATTGGTAGGAGAGAAACTTAAGGCTTTCTTTCCATATCAGGATGATGATGTGAATGAACAGCCGGATGAGATATCGTTCGGAAAAGGTGACAGGTAATGAAAAGGGTGTCAAGATATGTTCTCTCACTGCTCTGCCTCTTTGCGGCAGTGATTTCCCATGCTGTCCCGTCCCGTCCGGAGCCGCAGAGGCTTGTCAATGACTTTGCCGGGCTGTTCTCTGCAGTGCAGGAGGAAAACCTTGAAAGGATGCTTGTGGCTTTCGATGACAGCACGTCCAACCAGATTACAGTTGTCACTGTCGCCGATCTTGAAGGCTATCAGCCTGCGGAATATGCTACCAGGATAGGTCTTGAATGGCAGGTGGGTTCCGCCGAGTTCGACAATGGAATAGTTCTTCTTGTAAAGCCTAAGACGGTGGATTCGGCTGGACAGGTGTTCATAGCAGTGGGCTATGGACTTGAAGGAGCGATACCTGATGCCTATGCGAAGAGGATAATCAATAACGAACTTATTCCACATTTCAGGAACAACGACTATTACGGTGGCGTCGAGGCTGCATGTGACGTTCTGATGAAGCTTGCAAGCGGTGAGATTTCAGAGCCGCGTAGCATGGAAGAGGATGACTTTTCAACGGTTTTCGTGACTGTCCTTGCATTGTTCATTCTCATCTGTGCAGTCATCATCCTTTTAGGAAAGAATGATTCCGGAAATGGTGGAAACGGCGGTTCGGGAGGAAGAAGGGTCTATGTCGGACCGATCATCACTACCGGACATAATTATGGCGGTGGTTCGTTCGGCGGCGGCTTCGGTGGCGGATTCGGCGGTGGATTCGGTGGCTTTGGCGGCGGATCTTTCGGCGGTGGAGGAGCCGGCGGCAGTTGGTAGGACTTACATCAATGATATTATTTCAAGGGCTTCCGACAGGGCTGTGACCAGCGCTTCGGTGGCCCTTGCCAGTATTTCAGGACACCATCCGACTGCAGTCAGCAGGGTAACGGCAACTGCGGCCGGAATTATGATACCTGTCAGCGGCAGGGCAATCAGGTTAGTCAGAAGGAAATACATCGGGAATGTACCGAAATGCAGATAGGCAAGCGGACCGGTCGTTATCTGACAGGATATGGAGAGTGCCGCAGTGGTCCATATCCATTTCAACGGTCCTTTCATCCTGATTGATCCGTTCTCTTCCGGCCAGAAGCCTTGCAGCATGGGAAATATGAAGGCAATTCCAGCCATTGCAGCGTATGACAGCTGGAATCCGACCTCCCTGATTGCTTCAGGCGTGACGGTCAGGTGGATGAGCATGCTTGCCATAAGTAGTGTACCTGTGCTCCTGAACCTTCCCGTGACCTTTGCGGTCTCTCCGAGCAGAATGAATATGAAGGCGCGGACTATCGATGCGCCCGCCCCTGTCGCCAAAGTATATATTCCGCATGTCGATACGATGATTGCCGAACGAAGGCTTTTGGATGCAGGGGAGTTTCCCAAGGCTGTAAGACTCACGTTCAGGATGCCGTAGATCATTCCAAGGTGAAGACCGGAAAGGGCGAGGATATGGGATGCGCCGCTTCTGCTGAAGGCATCCCTTATGTGCCTTGGGATATCGGAACGATCTCCGATGATGAGCGCCTTTATGATTGCATTGGTGTCAGGATCAGTGAAGTCTATCCTGTCTATAGTCGCTCCCGTTACCAGTCCTAATGAGCGGATGTGTTCCATGATGCTTCCGGGTATCGTCCTGCCTACGGACGTGATGTCGGATGTGATGACGCACAGGATGCCGCAGAGGACCATGCATAGTCCTGCCATGATTCTGATTTTCAGGGAAGTGAAGCTTTTGTGGTTGGGATGCAGCAGCGTGATGACAAGGGCTGCTATGATGAGGAATGTCAGTGCGGAAGCAAGAGCCTGGCATGGTAGTATGAAGTTGCCGTACCATGACATGAAAGCCACACCTGCAGCAAACGGTACGGCAATCCCCGCAATCTCTCTCTCCACTTTCATTTCGCACCTAATTTTTGCTAAAATAGCGATAAATTTTATAACTTTGCAAAGATAGGATGGTAAAATTGTAAATTTGATATATCATGATTATTCTAGTACTCAATTGTGGAAGTTCATCCCTTAAGTATCAGCTCCTTGATATGAAGGATGACGAGGTTTATGATCTTCTTGCCAAAGGACTCGTTGAACGAATCGGAATGGAAGCCGGATGTGTTACACATCAGGCTGCAGGAAAGGATAAGTTCGTCCGTGAGATGCCGATCGCTGACCATACTGTAGGTATCAAGGCTGTCATCGACGCTCTCCTTGACAAGGAATACGGCGTTCTCTCAAACCTTGAGGATATCGAGGCAGTGGGCCACAGAGTGGTTCATGGAGCAGAGGAATTCGTATGCAGCCAGCTCATTACAGATGCAGTTGTCGCTCAGTTGGAGAAATGTTCTGTATTCGCTCCGCTTCATAATCCGGCAAATATCCTTGGAATCAAGGCTGTAAGCGAGGTGCTTCCTTCAGTGCCTCAGGTGGGCGTATTCGACACGGCCTTCCATCAGACCATGCCTGCGTATGCATATATGTACGGCCTTCCATACGAGTATTATGAGAAATACGGAATCCGTCGTTACGGTTTCCACGGAACAAGCCACAAGTATGTGTCTGCAAAGGGTGCAAAGTTCGCAGGCCTCGACCTCGAGTACTCGAAGATCATTACATGCCACCTCGGCAACGGAAGTTCGATCACAGCAGTGGTGAACGGAAAGTCGGTGGACACCACAATGGGCTTCACTCCGCTTGAGGGTCTAATCATGGGTACAAGATGTGGAAACATCGACCCTGAGGTGGTTACATACATACAGGAGAAGGAGGGCCTTTCGGCTGCAGACATGAGCAAGGTTCTCAACAAGAAGAGTGGTCTCCTCGGTCTTTCATGCGTGTCCTCTGACGGACGTGACATCGGAGCTGCTGCAAATGCAGGTGACAAGAAGGCTAAGCTCGCACTCAAGAAGCTTACATACGACATTACCAAGTTCATCGGTGCATACGCTGCAGCCATGAACGGTGTTGACCTCATCGTGTTTACAGGTGGAATCGGAGAGAACAATACACGTCTCCGTCGCAGGGTCTGCGAGAACCTCACATATCTCGGAGTGCAGTTTGACTATGATGCCAACGTGACTGCAGGCAAGGACGTAATGCTCTCGCTTCCGGAGTCGAAGGTGAAGGTTGCTGCCATCACTACGAACGAGGAACTCATGATTGCTCGTGATACAATGCATATCGTACAGAACGAAGCTGAATAATATGTTTACAAGTTTTGACCAGATTTTTGCCGAGCTTCGCAACAGGGGTACCAGAAAGAGAATGGTGGTTGCCTGGGGTGTGGACGGACATACGATTGCTGCGGCATCCAAGGCGATCGACGCCGGACTCGTGGATGTTACTCTCGTCGGAGATGAATCGATGATTGCTGCGGCATGCAGAGCGGAAGGTGTAAGTGCATACAAGTTCACAATCGAGCACAATGCAAGCGAGATGAGTTCACTTGCAGTTGCTGTATCGATGATCCGTGAAGGCAGGGGAGACTTCCTGATGAAGGGTCTCTGTTCTACCGATAAGTTCCTTCGTGCAATCCTCAACAAGGAGACAGGTCTCCTTCCTCCGAAGGGTGTCCTCACGCACTGCACCACTCTTGAGATTCCTGCATATCACAAGCTTCTCTTTGTAGGTGACGTGGCAGTGATTCCGGCTCCGGACTTCAAGCAGAAGCAGGTAATCATGCAGTGTCTCGTCAATACAGCCAAGGCGGTCGGAGTAGATAAGCCGAAGGTGGCAGTGATCGCTGCTACTGAGCAGGTGCTTACCAGTCAGCCGGCTACCATCGAGGCTGCCATGCTTGCAAAGATGGCGGATCGCGGACAGATCAAGGGATGCATTGTGGACGGACCGCTTGCACTTGATGTTGCAATTGACAAGGAATCTGTTGAAATCAAGGGACTTGTAAGCCCTGTGGCAGGCGATGCTGACTGTCTTCTCTTCCCTAACATCGAGTCTGGTAACGTCTTCTACAAGGCGAACTCGAAACTCGTTTCAGGAGTAAAGCAGGCAGGAATGCTTGTGGGAGCAAAGGTTCCATGCGTGCTTTCAAGCCGTGCGGACAGCATAGATACAAAACTTAACTCTATAGCCATTGCAGCCATGTCGGTCTGCTAAAGACTAATTGAATATGAAAGGTAGAATATTAGTAATCAATACAGGTTCCACCTCAAGCAAGATCGGATTCTATGACTCGGGAGAGAAGCTCTTTGAGACCAATCTCACGCACTCTGCCGAAGAAATAGCAAGATACGAATCCGTGATGGATCAGACGCCTATGCGCCGTGATGCCATCACGGATTTCCTTTCCGAAAAGGGAATCGCCCTTGAATCCATTGACATCGCCATGGCCAGAGGTGGTCTCATCACTCCTATACGTACTGGTGTATATGAGGTAAATCAGGAAATGCGTGATGCCCTCATGGCTGGAAAGGAAGGAGTGCATGCGTGCAATCTCAGTGCCCTCCTTGCGGATGACATCGCTCAGATGGTAAACGAGGCCAGGACTGCCGCAGGTGTCGAAGAGAAGTGCCGCGCATTCATTGCGGATCCTCCTATGGCAGATGAGATGATTCCGGAGGTCAAGGTCAGCGGTCTTCCGGAGTTTCCTCGCAGAACTCTTTTCCATGCGCTCAATTCACGAGCAATGGTCCGCCGTTATGCGAGAAGCGTGGGCAAGACCAACAAGGACGTGACCGTTATCGTTGCACACATGGGAGGCGGAAGTTCAGTTTCCCTCCATCGTAATGGACTCGTAATCGATACAAATGATGCACTTGGTGGAGACGGCCCTATCAGCCCGGAACGCGCTGGAAACGTGCCAGGATTCCCGCTTGTCGAAAAGTGCTTCAGCGGTAATTGGACAGAGGCTCAGATCAAGAAGCGCCTTGTGGGACGCGGTGGTGCTGTCGCCTATTTCCAGACCAACGATTTCCGCGAACTTGTTTCCCGTGCTCAGGCAGGGGACAAGGAGGTTGAAACCTTCCTTAAGGGATTCAGCATTTCGTTCGCCAAATATATCGCAGGACTTGCTTCGGTAGTATATGGTAAGGTGGATGCGATCATTCTGACAGGTGGAATCGCTTACAGTGAGTATATTACCAAGGATATTGCGGAAAGAGTGGAGTTCATCGCTCCTGTTGTGGTTTATCCTGGTGAAAATGAACTTGAATCACTTGCTGAGAACGGCTATGGCATTCTTGCAGGAGAGTTCGAGATCCGATATTACCATCCGGACCATTTTTAGAAAGTCAATATCAACGAAAATCAATAACCGACAACAGTCGGTTATTGATTTTATCTGCAGAACAGATTTCGTTTCGGAAGTTTGTCGCTGTATTCTTCGCGGCACTGCTTGAAGAGCGCTTCCGTGTATCTGGACTGGCTTGGACCTCTGTATGTGCTGGTATTTGTGATCATTACCCAACACTCGCCGTCAGGGAACTGTCGTACGAGGGCACATGTTCCGGAAAGCGTTCCGGTACGGTTCCAACCCTTTTCCGGGGCTGTGTCGTTCCATCCGAGCGAGAATGTGTCCTTGTCGATGTATTCGACCATCTGCTCGAAAGCCTCCTGCGAGATGATGTCCGGAACCTCCGGACGGCCATCGATCGCCGCTACGAAACGTGCAATCTCGGCAGGGGAAGCACACCATGCACCCGCACCCGAAAGAAGCGGGATGTTGTTCCCGCCATAGCATCTTTCGACCATTTCACCGTTGTCGGAATAGTCTTCGATGTACTGTCCGTCGCCCCTGTGGGTATAGTATCTCACCTCATTGTCGCGTTTGTCTGCATAATAGTTTCCGCCAATGTGCATGTCATAGCATCCTGCAGGTGCAAGGACTTCCTGCCTGATGAAGTCTTCATATGGCATTCCCGTTACCTTCTCAATGATTTCCGAAAGCAGGAGGTAGCCGAAGTTCGAATATTTCTGCCATGAACCGGGCGCGAAGCTGAGACGTCTGCTCAATACGAGTCTGTAGAAGTCTTCCTTTACAGGAGGATGGTCAAGTCTCAGCTGGTGCTTTACATCCCTTGATGAGAACAACGGGTCGCGATGGAATCCTCCTTGATGACGCAGAAGGTGTTCCACTGTTATCTTGTGATGGTTCTTGTCCTTGATGATGTCGGTGAAAAGCGAGTCGTTCAATATGCCTTCAGGACCGAAGACCGGATCCTTGATGCTCAATGAATCCCTGTCCTGCAGGACCATGATGCCCGCTGCTGTGATGAGCTTGGATACAGATGCTATGCGCATGATGTGGGATGGCTGCATCTCAATGCCGAGTCCCTCGTCAGCCCATCCGTAACCCTTGGCATAGAGGAGTGAATCGTTGCGTGTGATCGCAAGTGATGCTCCCTTGAGTTCCCATCTTTTCATATATGCCTTGACTCTCTTGTCAAGGCCTTCAAGCTCAGCGAACTGTGATGAGTCGTTGGTCAGTATCTCGTTAAGCCTTATCCTTTCCGGAGCAAGGTCCTTTGGCTTGGAAAGGGGATACTTGATCAGAATGGTTGAAGTGGCAATGGCCCCCACTGCCAATATGCATAGTATAAGTTTGGATATCTTCTTCATTGTTTTGGTCTAGAGCAGTCCCGACTTCCTTGCGAAGTCGATGATGAAATCGGCTGTGCCTTCGATTCCAAGCTTGCTTGAATCAATACAGAGGTCATAGGTCGATGCCACGCCCCAGTTTCCGAATGTGTAGTAGTTGTAGTATTCTTCCCTTGCCTTGTCCTTCTGGATGATCAGGCTTTCTGCCTTCTCTTCAGCAAGGTTGTGACGCTCGCAGATTCTTGCAACCCTCTCAGGAAGAGGGGAAGTAAGGAATACGTTCAATGTGCAGTCAAGTTCCCTGAGTACATAGTCTGAGCATCTGCCCACGATGACTGCCGAGCCCTGTTCTGCAATCTTCTTGATCGTAGCGCACTGGATCTCGAAAAGTCCCTTGTCGCTCATGTAGTTCTCGGTAGGTGAGGTGTAGATGCTGGTGAAGATGGATGAAAGAGAGAATATTCTTCTTTTTTCATCGCTCTGGACGAAAAGTTCAGCACTGAATCCGCTGTCCTGTGCAGCCTTGGTGATAAGTTCCTTGTCATACACGGGAATGCCGAGCTTCTTTCCAAGCTCCATTGCCACTCCGAGTCCTCCTCCACCGAACTGTCGTCCGATGTTGATGATGATCTTCTTTTCCATCTTGCATCCTTTTTATAAGTTACTGCCGAGGATTGACGGGTCGTCACCGTCCTTGAGCATACTGAATTTCTTGAACAGCTGGCCCAGCATGACCGCAGTCATGACTGTCGAGATGCAGTCTGCGATAGGGAAGCTTGCCCATACTCCGTCCGCTCCCATCCATTTCGGAAGGAGATAGATAAGCGGTAGCAGGAATAGTATCTGTCTTGAAAGAGACAGGATGATGGACTTCCTTACCATTCCGAGACTCTGGAAGAAGTTCGTTCCGATCATCTGGAATCCTACGATAGGGAAGGCTATGGTGGTGATCCTGAGCGATCTTGCAGAAAGCTCAAGAAGCTGTTCGTCATGGGTGAATATACCGGCTGCTGCTTTTGGGAAGAACATTCCGAATATGAAGCAGATGGTAGTCATGAGCATGCCGAGCTTTATGGTCTTCCATAATACTTCCCTTACTCGGGAGTACTGACGTGCTCCATAGTTGTAGCCCGCAATAGGCTGCATGCCCTGGTTGAGGCCCATGCATATCATGATGAACATGAAGATGAATCTGTTGCATATTCCGTATGCACCGATTCCGAGGTCGCCGCTGTAGTCCCTGAGCTGCTGGTTGATGAACAAGGTAACAAGACATGCCGCAGCATTCATGAGGAACGGGCCCATGCCGATTGCAAGGGAATCCTTTGCGACTCTCATGTCAAGTCTGAAGATGCCTCTTTCGAAGTGGAACGGCCTGCTCTTGTTGTTGAAGTGTGCCATCACCACAAGCATTGCCGCCGTCTGTGCGATTACTGTCGCCCAAGCCGCTCCAGCTATGCCCATATCGAATACGAATATGAATATAGGGTCAAGGATGGTGTTGAATACGACGGTGAATATGGTGAGTCCCATTGCCTTCTTCGGGTTGCCGGATGAGCGCATGGCTGCATTCAGACCGAAGTACAGGTGGGTGATCACGTTTCCGATGAGGATGATGGTGATGTATTCCTTCGCATACGGGAGGGTGTTCTCGCTTGCGCCGAAGAAATATAGGATAGGATCGATGAAGATCAAGGCTACCGCCATGAACACAAGGCCGATGATCGTGTTCAGTGTGACTACATTGCCGAGCACCTTGTTGGCTGCCTTGTAATTCTTCTGTCCGAGGAGAACCGACAGCATTGTCGCTGCTCCTGCGCCCACGAGCGTGCCGAAGGCAGTGGACAGGTTCATCAGTGGGAATGTTACAGCAAGGCCGGAAATGGCAAGTGGACCGACACCTTGTCCGATGAAGATGCTGTCCACCATGTTGTATAATGACGATGCTGTCTGTGCTATGATTGCCGGCAGGGCATACTGCTTAAGCAAGGTACTGATCTTTTCAGTACCAAGCTCAGTGGGGATCGAGTTCGTCTGTGCTGACATTCCTATGCCTCCGGTTTCGCCACGATTTCGATCTCGAATATCAGTGGCGCAAAGCCTGGGATGTTGTCACCGCTGCCTGAATATCCGTAACCGTACTCTGATGTGAAGACTCCGATACCTTTCTCGAACTCTCGCATCTGCCAGAGGGTGAGGGCAAATCCTGTGATCACTCCGCCGGAACCCATTGTGATGTCGGAATATTCCTCGCCCCACTTGATGGACACCGGTGCGTAGGTCCTTGATGCAGACCATACGCCGCTGTCCTTGGCGAGTCTTTCGTTTGTTGTATCGAATACTGTACCGTCAATGAGTCGGCCGGTATAGTTGATATAGATCGTAGTGTCTTTCTTGAATGATGTAGTGTCGGTCGGAGCGACAAGCTGCTTGTAATAGAATCCTTTATGATCAGGAAGAGAGTCTGCGACAGTCATTTCTCCGTAGATTTCCTTGTTCTCCGAGAAGTATTCGCCGATCTTTCCGATCTGCCAATCTATTGCATTTTCTGTGAAATCCCTTACAGTGAATTCATAGATTGTACTCAATGTGCTGCTTGATTCCTCAAGGTATTCCTCCTCAGTGTCGTGTGATGAATATGACATGAGCCATGTCGGGATGATGACCTTCTTGCTGCCACCCACCTTCATGCCCTTGAGCGCCTCTGCAAGACCTGCAGGAAGTGCGCCTTTGGCAGTTGTCTGGAACTTAGGACCGTAGTAGTTTGACTCCTTGTATGTTCCGAGCTGCTTTGCCATATCCTCTGTAGTGTATGCCGAGACATTTCCTTCAAGGTCACTTACGACATAATCCATGAGGGCGTAACCGCCTTCCTTTACTTCAATGCCGGTTCCTTCTGTTTCCTCGATGACATAGATGCCGATGCCTACAGGTCCCTTCTCATAAAGTTCAGGATAGTTCAGGGACATCCATGCGTCAAAGTACATCTTGTTGGCCTCGTTGGCTCCTGTTGCCGCATGCTTGGCACATCCTGTAGTCATAAGTACGGCTGCCGCCGCTATGAATGATAAAATAACTTTCTTCATTAAATCGTTTTTTCTGTTGAACCCACAAAGTTAGTAAAAATAATGGTATGTCGCTAATCATTTGCCACTCCGACAACCCAAATCTTATAAAGGAGTGCCGAATTAGCAGGAATTATGCCAAAGTCCTCATTGCCGAAACCGTATTTTCCGGAAAAGAGAATCTCGCATTCCTCTCCCGCCTTGACTCCTTCCAGGCCGTCCTTCAGGCCCTGTATGAGCTTTGCGTCGGCGAGGTTTATCTCATGAATCCGGTAATCGGCGTCAGTCAGGTTCCAGTTAGCCTGTTCGGCTGTCTGCTGATGGTTGGTCACGAACAGGTTGGACTGGCTGAAGCTGCCGTTGAATGTGTAGCCGGCGTAGTAGAATGATACGAAACCGTCTTTTTTGAGTTCCTCGCCTTCGCCCTCCTTGAGCACGAGGCGGTTGGCACCTCCGTTGCGAAGGCTGCGATATCCTTCGCCCTTTGAGGCTATGTAACTGTCGATCTTGCTTTCCTGATTGTTGTATGTCACCTCCAGCTTGCTCTTCACGCATGATGTGAGGGAAAGTATCAGTGCGGCAAGCGCAAATATCCTAATTGTTTTCATCTTCATTGAAAAATGTGTGAGTCACTGTTTCTATGTATGAGCCTACTTCTTCCACGCCCTTGACGTCCTCTGGCATGTTCAGTCGTCCGCCGGCGGCATTTTCATGTCCTCCGCCGTTGAAATATCTGCGGGCGCACATGTTTGCGGAAGTTCCGCGCTTTGACCTTATGGATATCCTCGTCTTTCCGTTGTCCTCCTTTGCAAGGATGCTCATCCTGACATCAGCAATGGTAAGCGGCATGTTGACGAATCCTTCAGTGTCGCCTTCGTTGATGCGGTACTCTTCCTGAGTCTTCCTGTCAAGCACTATGTATGCCACGCCGTCCTCAGTGATGGTCAGCAGGTCCTTCATCATGTGTCCCAGCAGTCTCAGCCTGTTCTCCCCATACTGATTGTAGATCCTGTTGAGGATGAAGTACCTGTCGGTTCCGGCCGCAAGAAGCGCCGATGCCATGTGCAGGGTAGAAGGAAATACCGAATTGGCGAAATTGTTCGTGTCGGTCGTCATTCCTGTCATCAGGGCCTCCCTGCAGTCTTCTCCGAGCCTGCCTGCATCTTCTGAAATGATGCTTGTCTTCATGAGTATGTGGTATAGGAGTTCTGATGCGGAAGATACCTCTGTCTCGGAAAACGAAAGGTCGAAAAGTTCGCGGGAAGGGTTCAGGTGGTGGTCGATCAGGATCTTGCGTCCTGTCGATTCCATCAGGGCTTTTTCAAGCCTGTCTGTCCTGTGGAATGCATTGAAATCCAAGCATATTACGAGGTCGCTTCCGATGATGGCCGCCTCTGCTTCCGATGGGGAATCTTCGTATGTGACGATGTCTCCTTTCCTGCTTTTTCCTGCTATGAAACCGAGGTATGGGGGGTAGGTGTCGTTCAGTATGATCCTGGCTGATTTTCCTGAACTTCCGAGGAAATGGTAAAGGGCCAGGGAACTTCCCATTGCATCTCCGTCCGGCTTCATGTGGGTGACGATCGCTATCCTCTCCGCTCCTGATGTCAGCCTTTCAAAAGTGCATATATTGCTTGAATTGATGTCATTCATCGTTTCTGTCGTTTTTGATGATGCAAAATTACAAATTATATTGCATTTCATAAATCAATTTCATAACTTTGTCCGGAATTTAGAAAAGAAAAATAAAACACTAAAAAATAATGAGTTCAATTGTAAGAAAGGTATTTACCTATTTAATCCTCCCTGCATGCATCGTAGGATTGACTTATGCTCTCGTAAAGAGTATCATGGAGCCAGTAGAGTTCAACAAGCACAAGGACTATCGTACTGACATCGCTGTTCAGCGTCTGAAGGACATCCGTGACCTCCAGGTTGCTTACAAGAACGTCAACGCACGTTACGCTTCGACTATGGACTCTCTCATTCTTTTCTACAACGAAGGAAAGATGAAGATCGCTCTCCAGGTAGGTTCAAAGGATGACTCTTTGGCAATGGCACACACTGAGGCTATCAAGAAGCAGTATCGCAACCTCAAGGGTGACAAGCTCAATGAGAAGCTCCACGAGCTCTATCTTGCAGGCGAGCAGAACCTCGTATTCCAGGTTACAAGCGAGGTTGCTGTAAAGGATACAATCTTCAACAGCCGTCCTGGTTTCGTGGTTGACTCACTCGCATTCATTCCTTTCAGTGGTGGAGACAGCGTTATCATGCAGTCAACTATCAAGAAGGTGTCAGGTGTAAACGTTCCTCTCTTCGAGGCTAAGATGCCTTACAAGAGCCTCCTCAGAGGTCTTGACAATCAGCTTCGCGTAAACCTTGACGCTGAGCAGGAGGACAAGGGTCACTACAAGGGCCTCATGGTAGGTAGCATTGACGCACCTAACAACAACGCAGGTAACTGGGAGTAATCTTCCCTGATGCGCATGCATCTAAATGCAATTGTGCTATGTCGCAAAATATAGATAGAATATCCATTCAAGTCGGCTTGAGTGGATATTCTTTTCAATTACAGACAGCCGACACCGTAAAGACTTCCGGATGGATGTCAGCGGAGCGTATCTTTACCACTCCTGAATTCCAGAAGAGGTATGATAAGGTGGAGATATCCGTCTTCACTCCGAAGATTGCTCTCATACCTGAACAGTTTCAGGATGCAGCAGCAGATTCGGCGATGCTCGAAAATGTTGCCGACCTTTCTGAAGGAGATGTCGTGACATCTGTCGCAGTACCGGAGTTCGCTGCCGTTCTTGTATACTCCAATACAATTGGTGAGACTCTATCCAAGGTCGTTTCTCAGACCGTACTTGACAAGGCTGGAAACAAGGCTGTACCACTTCCTGAAATGTATTACATGCTGGGTGCTGTCCTTCAGCTTCCTGATTACAACAAGATTCTTGCATCCTACATGGATGGCACGTTGTATCTTGTGATCGCTCAGGGCAGAAGCCTCCTCCTTTGCAACGCATTCCAGGCTCCGGACTTTACGACAGCGGAATATTTCATCTTCCTTGCAATGAAGAAGCTTCAGCTCAATCCTGAGGTGTCGACCATCTGTTTCAGGACTCCTTTGGCAGAAGATGATGAGATGTCCCTGTATCGTTATTTCAAGAATGTTGAGCAGATCTGATTATGAGGATAATAGGAGGAAAATACAGGGGAAAGACCATCATGCCGCCTCAAGGTTACAAGGCAAGGCCTACGACAGACTTTGCCAAGGAGGGTCTTTTCAATATCCTTAACAATGAATATGAGATGGAGGGCCTTCAGGTTCTGGACCTTTTCGGAGGAACAGGAGCCATTTCATATGAGTTTGCGTCGAGAGGCGCTTCCCGTGTGTATTGTGTGGAAATGCTGCCTCTGCATGCGAATTTCATCAAGTCTCAGGCGGCCAAGTTCGGTATGGACAACCTTACTGTGGTACGCCACAACGTCTTCGAGTTCCTTGAGATCTGCAGGGAGAAGTTCGACATCATCTTTGCCGACCCTCCATATGCCATAGAAGGTCTGGCAGATATTCCTGACAAGATCTTCGCCAAGGATATCCTTCATCCTGGTGCATATCTCATCCTTGAGCACCCTGAGGAGTATAATTTTGAATCTCATCCTTTCTTTGTAAAGGAGAAGAAATATGGAAATGTCCATTTCTCATTCTTTGAGAAACAGTAGTTAGTAAGTGTAAAGAAATTATGAAACTTAACCTTAAAGAAGTGTTTCAGCCTAAACTGTTCGGCCTTTTCAAGAAAGGTGCGTACGATGGCAAGACACTTAGTTCTGATCTTATCGCCGGCCTTATTGTCGGTATCATTGCCCTTCCATTGGCAATCGCATTCGGAATCGCCAGCGGAGTAACTCCGCAGCAGGGACTTATCACTGCAATCGTGGCCGGATTCCTTATTTCATTCTTCGGTGGTTCCAACTTCCTTATCGGTGGACCTACAGGAGCATTCATCGTAATCGTTGCAGGCATCGTAGGCCAGTATGGAATGCAGGGCCTTATCATTGCTACAATCATGGCGGGTGTATTCCTCGTTGTGATGGGTGTCTGCAAGATGGGTGTCATCTTCAAGTTCATTCCTTATCCTATCGTAGTGGGATTCACCAGCGGTATCGCCCTTACGATCTTCTCGACCCAGATGAAGGACTTCTTCGGCCTTCCTCTTGACCTCGAGGTTCCTGCGGGATTTATCCCTCAGTGGGGCTGCTACTTCCAGAATATCGGAAGCATCAACTGGATCGAGTTCGCAATGAGCATGCTTTGCCTTGTGATCTGCTTCAGTTGGAGCAAGGTTACCAAGAAGGTGCCGGGATCCCTCATTGCACTCATCATCGGTACCCTCATTTCAGTGCTTCTCAGCAAGTTCGCAGGTGTTGAACTTGCTACCATCGGATCGAAGTTCCCTGAACTTGCAAACGGACTTCCAATGCCGAAGCCGGTCGCTCCTCAGTTTGATTTCGAAACCGTCAAGGGCCTCGTGTCACCTGCATTCACAATCGCCATCCTCTGTGCTATCGAGTCTCTTCTCGCCGCCATGGTGGCTGACGGTGCAACAGGTAAGCAGCACCATGCCAATACCGAGCTCATCGGACAGGGTATTGCCAACATCATTACTCCTATGTTCGGCGGTATCCCTGCAACAGGTGCCCTTGCAAGAACAATGGCCAGCATCAACAACGGCGGTAAGTCGCCTGTTACAGGACTTGTTCATGCTGTCGTGCTTCTCTTGATCTATCTCTTCCTCATGCCGTATGCGGTATATATCCCGCTCTCATGTCTTGCTGCGATCCTTGTTCAGGTAGCCTACAACATGAGTGAGTGGAAGACGTTCAAATATCTCCTCCGCGGAGACAAGTCGGATGTCGCTGTTCTTCTTATCACATTCTTCCTTACAGTGATCGTTGACCTTACTGTAGCGATCGAGGTGGGCGTCCTCCTTGCTATCGTTCTCTTCGTGCGTCGTGTAATGGAGACCTCGCAGATCAATGTCCTCCAGGATCATACTCTTGCAGCTACAGAGGATCCTGAGAAGGCGGCTATGGAAGATACTGACCGTCTTGACATTCCTGACGGAGTCGAGGTGTATGAGATCGATGGACCATTCTTCTTTGGTCTCGCAAGCCGTTTCGAGGAGCTTGAGAAGATGAAGCAGAAGGGTGCAAAGGTTCGTATCATCAGAATGAGAAAGGTTCCGTTCATTGATTCTACAGGTATCAATAACCTCAGGAACCTTTGCGAGAGAACAAGGAAGAGAGGAGTTACCGTGATCCTTTCCGGAGTTACAGAGAAGGTTCAGCGTTCTCTTGAGAAGTTCGGTGTGGACAAGGAGATCGGTGCAGACAATATCTTCCCACACATCGTTCCTGCCCTTGCAAAGGCAACTGAACTGGTCAAGAAATAAATTATATATAATATATGTATACAAAGGATAACGGCTTGTACGTAGCCCATGGCCCGAACGGAGCTATTTCGATTTGCGGTAAGATGGCAAACCGACATGGACTTATTGCCGGTGCAACCGGTACAGGTAAGACAGTGACATTGCAGGTGCTTGCGGAGACTTTCTCACAGGCAGGCGTACCATGCTTTATGGCGGATATGAAGGGAGACCTTTCAGGTATCAGCCAGACAGGAACGATGAGCGGATTCATCGAGAAGAGATGTGCCGAATTCGGCATCGAGTCTCCTGAATTCGGTCCTTGTCCGGTCCGCTTCTTCGATGTATTCGGCGAGCAGGGCCATCCTATGAGGACTACTGTCTCTAACATGGGACCGCAGCTTCTTTCCCGTCTTCTTCAGCTGAACGAGACTCAGGAAGGTATCCTCAACATTGTGTTCAGGATTGCTGACGACAGAGGCCTTCTTCTCATTGATATGAAGGACCTTCGTTCGATGTTGAACTATGTGGCTGAGAATGCAAAGCAGTTTACCGCCGCTTATGGAAACATCACCGCCCAGAGCGTAGGAGCCATCCAGAGGGCTCTCCTTACGCTTGAGAACGAGGGCGCGGACAAGTTCTTTGCGGAGCCGTCCTTTGACATATATGACCTCCTCCAGACAGAGCAGGGCAAGGGAGTGATGAATGTACTTGCGGCAGACAAGCTCATGCTTCAGCCAAAGCTTTATTCTACATTCCTCCTTTGGCTGCTTACCGAACTTTATGCTCAGCTTCCTGAGGTGGGTGACATGGAACTTCCTAAGCTCGTATTCTTCTTTGACGAGGCACATATGCTCTTCGATGAGACTTCCAAGGCCCTCGTAGACAAGATAGAGCAGGTAGTCCGTCTTATCCGAAGCAAGGGTGTCGGAGTGTATTTCGTGACACAGAGCCCTACGGATATTCCTGAAGAGATTCTCGGACAGCTCGGAAACCGTGTGCAGCACGCTCTCCGTGCGTTCACTCCGAAGGATCAGAAGGCTGTGAAGACAGCGGCGGACACATTCCGTGCAAATCCTGAGTTCAAGACTGCAGATGCAATCATGGAACTCGGTACAGGTGAGGCTCTTGTTTCGTTCCTTGACGAAAAGGGTGCTCCGTCAATGGTAGAGCGTGCGAAGATACTTTTCCCACTCAGCCAGATCGGTGCTGTAACAGAGGGACAGAGAGATCAGATCATCAAGCAGTCACGCCTTTATGGCAAATATGACAAGGTCGTTGACAGGGAGAGCGCATTTGAGGTCCTTGTAGCTGAGGCTGAGGCTGCATTGCAGGCTGAACAGGAGGCTGCAGAGGCAGAAGTTGAGGAGAAATCCTCAAAGGCAAAGAAGTCGGAAGGAAAGGGTAGTGGATTGCTCAAGGGCATTATGGGCGCAGTAGTAGGAGCAATGGTGACAAGCGTGACCAGCTCAATCGGAACAGAAGTGTCCAAGAAGGTGACCGGCAAGAAGTCGAAGACGACTGCGAAGGATATCGCAGGAAAGGCAGTCGGCTCTGCAGCGCGTACCGCAACGCGTCAGCTCACCCGCAGCGTCCTCGGAACCCTTTTGAAATAAGTTACATAAGCCATTCGGACATATCCTGTCCCTGACTCATGGCATTACGGATAGTGGTCGACGAAATGTCGACCATTTCTGCATTAAGGAGGGTTATCCTGTATGCGGGATTCTCGTCAAGGAGATCAGTCTTGATTGCGTCAAGGTCAAATCCTTTACGCGGATATACGGCCGCTCCGAATTCGGTAAGGATCCTGCCGTAGTTCTTCCATCTGCGGATGTCGGCGAGGTTGTCTGCTCCCATGACTGTTGTGAATGTGTTGTCCGGCTCCCTTTCCCGGAGTGCATCAAGGGTGCGGATTGTATAATGTGGTTCCGGCATGTTCAGTTCGATGTCGTCCACCTTTACGCTCCCGGAGTCATGGAAATGACGTCGTACGGCCTCCATGGCTGCGTTGTAGCGGTCAGTGCCGGAGTCTGCACTGATGCCGACCTTCAGAGGATTCTTAGGAGATACTACAAGATAGACGCAGTCAAAGCCACCTTCGCCTACAAGATATTTCATGATGGCGAGGTGACCTATGTGAAGGGGATTGAATGATCCGCCGTAAACCGCAATGTTCATTGTTATTCAGCGAGGAATTTGCCTACGACGCTTTCGGCCTCTGCAAGTGCTGTCTGAAGGTCGTCGTTGATAAGGGTATAATCAAACTTTCCGGCAGCGAATTCCATTTCTGATGCAGCCTTTGCGACTCTCTTCTCGATTGCCTCAGGAGTGTCTGTATTCCTGTTGATGAGTCTTTCGCGGAGAATCTCTACAGATGGTGCCTGGATGAAGATGGAGAAGGCCTGATCTCCGAAGATCCTCTTGAGGTTCACTCCACCCTGCACGTCGATGTCGAAGATGATGACGTGTCCCTTCGCCCAGATCCTTTCCACCTCCGAACGGAGAGTACCGTAGAATGAGCCTGTATAGACCTCCTCATACTCTACGAACTTGTCCTCGGCGATCATGCTGCGGAATTCCTCGGCAGTGAAGAAATAATATTCCACGCCATGCTTTTCCTGACCGCGAGGGGCTCTGGAAGTCGCTGAAATCGAGAACTCAAGTTCCGGATGGAGACCGAGAAGGTGGTTTACCACAGTGCTTTTACCTGCGCCGGAAGGGGCTGAAAATATAATTACCTTATTGTTCATAATTCTTTTTCTATATTTCACAAAAATAGTTATTTTTGCAAAGATATTGCGTTATCGAAACGATTTTTAAAACAAATAATAGATTATGGTATCTTACAAAGAACTTGGTCTTGTGAACACAAGAGAGATGTTCGCTAAGGCTATCAATGGTGGCTACGCCATCCCAGCTTTCAACTTCAACAACATGGAGCAGCTCCAGGCTATCATTTCAGCTGCTGCTGAGACTAAGTCTCCAGTTATCCTTCAGGTTTCAAAGGGTGCTCGTCAGTATGCAAACCAGACCCTTCTCCGTTACATGGCAGAGGGTGCTGTAGAGTATGCTAAGGAACTTGGTTGGGAGAACCCTCAGATCGTTCTTCACCTTGACCACGGTGACTCTTTCGAGACTTGCAAGAGCTGTATCGACATGGGCTTCTCGTCAGTTATGATCGACGGTTCACATCTTCCATACGAGGAGAACGTTGCTCTTACAAAGAAGGTAGTTGAGTACGCACACCAGTTCGAC
>JAZRLI010000063.1:0-12906 GCA_045646785.1 Candidatus Cryptobacteroides sp.
GGTTAAGTCCTATCGGGTAGATCGCTCCTGCCGAATAGAATGTTGTCGAGTGAAGGGAGCGGAGCTCCAGGCTCTCGCTGCAGAAGACCGTACCCAGCGGGTAGTCCTCTCTCATCCTCGAGTCCGCCTGTACGTTAAGGCTCTCGTCGATGTGTCTTCCTGATGGTTCTGTCTGTCCCGGGAGGGGTCTGAGTCTCTGTCGTCCTCCGACCTTCATTGTCTTGAAGAAATAGTACTGCTGTGCCATGTCTTATTACTGTTTAATTGTTGAACTTTCACCTTGTCAGCTCCTGCTGCGGTCTCCCGCTGCGGGTGTCGCCGCCTCTGCTTGAGAGGATTACTGATTACGGTGCTATCGGCAGGACATGATGCGGCCTTATGCGGGACCGCAAGGAAAATTGATGCTCGCAGAGTGTCCCATTTTCATAGGACGGCACCGACAGAAGCCGCAATCCAGCGTCCTAACTTGCGCCGTACATCAGATCCTCTGCAGGGGCAAAGACATAGTCTTTGAATTATTCTCCGTTAATTATTTCTAAGTGTTTTGTTAATTCTTTCTGAATTTATTTTTATATATTTGCACTCGTAAGGATTTTTAAAACACTAACATTATGGAATTTGCAGAGATTTTAGCCTTAATCAAGAAGGCGATCTTTCTGGTAGGCGGAGCATGCGTGGTCATACTCCTCTACTACCGGTACGGAAAGAACAAGAAGAGCATCGGCAGCGAACCCGTCAGGGAGGATCCGCCGAAGGACGACACACCTGTGGTCAACGTCAGACGTTGCGAGTTCGTCGACCAGGACGGAGAGTTCACCGACCCGTCGCAAGGCATCGACATAGACCCGAGCGAGAGCGAATGGCTGCAGAAGGAGGAGAATCCGGTGGACGACTTCCTGGGCAACAATATGTCACAGGAGAAGAGGACACGGATGATCAAGGATCTGGAAGAACTGGGATACCAGGGATCATGGAAGAATACTGAGGAGAATGCCGATCCTTTCGAGGACTAACACTTGACAAGGTGGGTGAATAGCATTTATTCATCAACTAAGTCAGGATATGAAAATTACTAAACGACTGTCGGTCTTAACGACAATACTTCTTGCGCAGGCTGTCTTCTTCGCCACTACGGCCTCCGCACAGTACAAGGATATCAATTCCATTTCCATCACCTTCAAGACTCAACTGAAGAATCTTGGTGTGCACGCTTCGGACATCGCCAGCATCATCGTCGGAATCATAGCCATTGTGATGCTCATCCCGACCACCATCAAGCATATCAGGGGTGACCAGCAGAGTGCCGACGCATTCCTCAAGAACGGATCCGGCATCTTCATGGCCTTCGTCATCATAGAGTTCTGCAGGATGTTCTTCACTTAACGGCAACGGCTATGGAAAGGGATAAACAGATTACGGTTTGGCGGGCGCTGGATGCGGACTCGTCATTCTTCGGAATCAAGGGCAGCTATCTGATGCTCTTTCTGCTCTTCGCAGTGGCGGCAATCATTCTTTCGATACTCGTGATGCAGACCGCAGGACGCTTCCTGGGGTTCCTTCTTGCATTCACGGCACTCGTGGTCGACTACATGCTCGTCAAGAGCATACAGGGCAGGTACTCCACCCGTCAGTTCAGACGCCTTACCGACAGGGGCAGGTTCCCCCGTTTCCTAAAGGTCAGGCCTCTGGATCCTGACTTCATACTCAGGAGGGCCATACCATGGAGATGACGATAAGGTCCAGGGACTTCTGGAAGAGCGTCCCGATACAGTATGTGTCCGACGGGTTCATAGTCTCCAAGACAGGCGACATCACCATCGGATGGGAGATCACCCTGCCGGGCATATTCTCATGCGATGCCCGCAGCCTGCTGGAGATCCCGGAGTCCCTCTGCAAGGCTATCAGCTTCCTCCCGCCGTGGATGATGGTCCACAGGCAGGACGTCTATTACAGGAGAGGCTACAAGGGCATGAAGAGCGACACGTACCTGGGAGGCAAATACCAGAGGCATTTCCAGGGCAGGGGCTATCTGGTGCACCGACAGTACATCTATCTCACACTCACGTCAAAGCAGTCCGCCCTGCGTGCGCACAGCTCCAGCGGTCTCTTCCTTATGCACTTTCTCTCGGGGAAGGTGGCCAGGGAGAACGCCGTCCGTCTGCTGTCCGTAGGCAACGACTTCATCAGCACCTTCACATCCTCGGGCATGGTCTCGGCGCGCAGGCTCACCGACGACGACCTGATGCAGAACATCGGCATGTACCGCCATCTGGGAAGGGACACCTTCATGGATACGGACACCGAGCTGCATCCGGACAGGGTGATCCAGGACGGCAAGGTCATCTGGTCATACGCCTACAGCGAGGCCCGTGACCTGCCGGGATACCTCAGCCGGAGCATCAAGGCGGAGAAGTACAGCTCGCAGCATGCGCAGCTGCACACCTCGGCCGGGGCAGCCGTCGGTCCCCTGCTCCAGTGCGAGCACATAGTCAACTCGTACATACTGACCACCCCGAGGGAGGAGACACTCGCGGAGATGGACTCCCGCCGCAGGAAGATGGTCAGCATGTCCGGCAGGGATGCCGAGAACAGGCTCAACGCGGAGGAGCTGGAGAAGTACCTCACGGCAGTCCACAAGGACTCCCTGACAACGGTCAGGTATCACTTCAACATCATCGTCTGGAGCCAGCCGAAGGACATGGACGCGGTCAGCGGACAGGTGACGGCTGCACTGGCGAGGATGAACGTGAGCAGCGTCCGCAACACCTTCGACACCCCTGTCATATGGTACGCGGGGTTCCCGGGCGCGGCCTGCGAGATCTCCAGGGACAACCTCATGACCATGGAGCTGCGCAGCAGTCTGTGCATGGGCATCAGCGAGACCTTCCAGAAGGGCATCCCGGATGGAAGGATAAGGCTCAGGGACCGTCTGCGAGGCATCCCGATCGCCATCGACATGCAGGACGCTGCGGAGAAGGCCGGATGCGTGACCAACTACAACGCATTCATCATGGGTCCCTCCGGAAGCGGAAAGTCCTTCTTCACGAACACGCTCGTGCGTAACCTCTACGATGCCGGCGAGACGGTATTCATCATCGACATCGGTGACTCCTACGAGGGTCTCTGCTCGGTGATCAACTGCCAGAGCGGCGGCAAGGAAGGACACTACTACAAGTGGGACGCCGTCAAGAAGCTCTCCTTCGACGCCTTCTGGGACATCGACTCGTGGGTGGACGAGAACGGCGTGCTCGACAAGCAGAGCGAAGGCCTCGGTTTCGTCACCTCGTTCATACAGACCCTCTGGAGGCCGAAGGGCGGATGGGACAGCTCGAGCGTCAACATCCTCGACTCCATGCTGGCAGACTTCACGACATTCTGCAGGAGGAACAGTCTGAAGCCGGTCCTGGACGACCTGCACATGTTCTTCAGGGAATCCATCCTGAAGAGGATGAGCAGTCCTGAGGGCTACCCTTGCGGAGACAGCAGCATCACCCTCAGGGAGTTCAACCTCAAGGACATGCTCACGGCGATGGAGTCATACACGGGCAAGGGTCCGTACGCGTTCCTTCTCAATGACAGGAACCCTATGGACGTGATCAGCAGCCGCTTCACCGTCTTCGAGATGCAGCAGATCTCCGAGTCCAAGGACCAGTTCCTCTCGCTCGTGCTGCTGTGCATCATGAACGCGTTCAACGCCAAGATGAGACGTGAGCCCGAAAGGTTCAAGGTGATGATCATCGAGGAAGCCTGGAAGGCCATCATGAACGAGACGATGGCTCCGTTCATGAAGTCACTCTGGAAGACCTCCCGCAAGTTCAACACGTCGGCCATAGTGGTCACCCAGCAGATGTCGGACATCATCGGCTCGGAGTTCCTCAAGGACACCATCCTGGAGAACTCCGACACGAAGATCCTGCTCAAGCCCACCGGCAACCAGGGACTGCTGACCCAGACGTGCGACCTGCTCGGCCTGACAGAGCATCAGAAGGCTATGGTCATGTCCATGAACCTCACGGAGAGCAACATCAGGGACGTATTCATCGCCCTGTCCGACAAATACTCGGGAGTGTTCACCAATGAGGTGTCGCCGCAGGAGCTAATAGCCTACGAGTCCAACAAGGGCAAGAAGAAGCGGTTCCTCGAGCTGACGCAGACGATGACCGCCATTGAGGCTATAGAGACCATCACGGAGGGCAGGCGATGAGAAGGCTGGCTGCACTGATAGCTGCGCTGGCCGTCGCACTGACGGCGGCTGCGCAGCAGATAGTCATCGACCCGAGCCAGATCGCCGCATCGGCCACCAATGCCGCGGAGCAGGTGGACTACATGCTTGACCAGCTCGGGGAGCTTGCGCACCTGGGCGATCAGCTCAGCACGATGAGGGGCTACATCGACGAGGTGTTCGGCGATGACGGGGTTGGCGGCAAGACCATCAGCATCCTCCAGGACCTGGGCACGCTGGACAGGCTCACGCAGTCCTACCTGAACACCATCAAGAGCACGGAGCAGCTGGCCAAGACCATGGAGCAGATGGGACAGTACAAGCTGTCGGACGCCAACATGATGCTCACCTACATCCGCCAGATGAAGACGCAGGCGGAGCTGGCCATCGAGACGGCCAAGCACATCCTCGGTACGATGGGATTCTCAAGGAAGGAGAAGAAGGATGAGGTCGACAAGCTCATCGAGGAGATGGAGGGGAACCTTGACAAGATGAACGTCATGGTGGAGATAGAGGCGGAGGCCACGGCCATAGCCACGAGCTTGACCGACTTCGTGGAGTACCTGGACGACTCGATGAGCGGCAGGGACTACGTCCAGACGATGGAGGTCTACGGATCGCTCACCGATGCCGGCGAGGGCAGCCTGGGAGTAGTGTCGCTTATACTGGGACTGCTGACCATCATCTCCGCAGCCTGGGGATACCTCATCTACTCGAGAGGAAGCATCGCGGGTGACCCGGTGGCGGACAACGTGATGTTCAGGATCGCCGCGGGATTCTTCATGGGCCTGGTGATGCTGGAGATGATAAGCTATGTAATGGGATTCAACTTATAGGGTTATGATACTGTCAACATGGAGTACACTGGAGAGCGTCAGGGAGATCATCCTGACCCAGAAGGTATCCGCGGTCATAGACATCGCGGGTATCATCGCCTGCATCGCCGCGGCCATTGCGGTGCTGAAGGTCGTGCTGCACTACTTCGAGGGCCATAACCTCAATGCCTGGGAGATCGGCAAGCCGCTGATCCTGATGATGATGGTCTGCAACTTCAACACCTTCGTGCTGAAGCCTGTGGATGCCATAGTGAACATCATCTCCAGGGAGACCATCAAGATCATGGATGTGGATACCGGAGACTACATTACCCGGTGGGCGGACAGCATGAACCAGATGACGGTACTGAACTTCATCCAGAACGAGGAGAACTACCAGAAGGAGCTGGAGGAGATTGCGGAGAACGACTCCGTGGTAGGCAAGTTCTTCGCGAAGCTGTGGTACGGAGTGAAGAAGTTCCTGCTGAACTTCTTCAGCGTCAAGACGATGACACTGGCCGGACTCATTGCCGGCATCCTGTTCACCCTGGTCAAGGTGTTGCTCTTCGCCCAGCAGATCATGTGCTGCCTGTACATGACCCTAAACGGCATCTTCGGCCCGTTCGTGATGGCCATAAGCATCATCCCTGGGTATGAGGGCGGAATGAAGGGATGGATAGCCCGATACCTGCAGGTGGCGCTGTGGGTTCCCATAGGATACATCATCCTCGGACTGAGCCTCCTGTTCGTCGAAGGGTTCTGCACCCTGGCGCAGCAGGGAGTGATGGGACTGGGAGTGGAATGGACGATGATAGTGCTGCAATGCGTCACCCTTGCAGCGGTGGCTTCCGTTCCGAAGATCGCCGGATGGTGGATCGAGTCCACCGGAGCCAACGATGCACACGGCTCGGTGACCAATCCGATGAGGATGATGGCAAGAAGATTCATTAAAGCGTAAAATATCATGGACAAACTGATCAAGCATTTCAATGACATAGAACAGTCATTCAAGGTGATGAAGTACATCACAACACTGGCTCTGGGTACAGCGGCCGTGGTAATCCTGGGAGCCATGCTTCTGTACACCAACAGGACGCAGTCGCTCACCGACACCATCTACGTGGTGGACAGAGGGTCCGCGGTGATGGCCAGTCGCACACCCGAGGACGGCTACAGGGACATCGAGGCCGACGACCACGTGCTCAGGTTCCACGAGCTGATGCTCAATGTCACTCCCAACGCGGAGTCCATCAAGAGGAACCTGGACCGTGCCCTCATCCTCTCCGACAAGAGCGCGTACGACTACTACATGGACCTCTCCGAGAAAGGATTCTACCAGAGGATGATATCGGCGAACATCACTCAGGAGTTCGTCGCGGACTCGGTGAAGGTCAACATGGAGTCGTATCCCTACAAGGTCAGGACATACGGCAAGCTATACCTGATGAGGGAGAGCAACATCAACCTGTACGAGTTCGAGAGCGAAGGGCAGCTGGTGGAAGTGGAACGCTCCCCTTCCAACCCGCACGGGCTGATGCTGGAGAAGTTCCACGTCACCCGAAACGAGAACATAGGATCACGAAGGAGGAACTAGCATGTTTGACCTTTTCAGAAGACTGACCTGGGCTGTTGACCGGTTCAAGGAGAAGCATCCCAAGGCACTTGACATGACCTTCATCTGCATCGCGGTAGGATTATGTCTTTTCATGCTGGTCGTACAGATCAGGAAACTTATAGGAGCTTGATATGGACAAGAGCAAACTTATGATATATGGTGCGGCGGCTGCCTTTCTGGTCATAGCCGTCTGCATGTTCATTCCGGAGAAGAAGACCGGCCAGGAGCCTGGCCAGAGGCAGAAGAACGAGACCGCCAATGTCCCGGACGGGGACACACAGGAGGTCACGACTTCGAAGCTGCAAGGCTATGAGAGGGGCACTTCCGGCAACCGCAACAGTGCGGCAGACATCTACTGGAGCTCCAAGGACGAGAGTCAGATGACACAGGAGGAGCTGAGGCAGAGTTCACAGGAGATGTTCGGCAGCGGAACGCCGCCTTCAGCTCCGGCATACTCCTCCCCTCCTGCAAGCAATCCCTACAGAGAGACTCCCGAGGAACGTGAGGCACGTCACAGACGAAGACAGGAGGAGGCCATTGAGCTGGCCGAGAGGATGACATCCGAGGAGACCGGGGAGGTGACGCAGGAGGAAAGGGACCTGTCCGAAGAGGAGAAGAGCGAGGAGCCACCGAGGCCCGTAGTGACACGTCAGTCATCATCGATATCAACATTGGACGATGACTTCTCGTCAAGCGGGATGAGCTCGCTGGATGACGAGGGTTCACTGACCATAAGCAGCGAGTCTCAGCCGTTCAAGTGCATGTTCGCCAAGGAGAGCAGGATCAAGAACGGGCAGAGGGTGTCGGTCATCCTACTGGAGGACATCATGGTCGGCGGGATTCCAGTGCCGAAGAACTCTCACCTGATGGCAAGATGCCAGCTCTCAGACCGTCTTGAACTGGAGTTCGAGAACATAGAGATCGGCGGAAGGATTCTGCACCTGGGATACGAGGCCTATGACGTTGACGGAAGCCGCGGCATCTACTGCCCGGACGTGTCCGCCACCGGCAAGCAGGTCCGCTCCAGAGGATCCAACATCATAAGTTCCGCACTTACCGGAAGGCTGGGAAGGATAGCAGGAGAGGTCGTCTCCACCGGAGTCTCCATCGCACAGAACGCAGGAGGTGAGATAACGGTTAGCGTTCCGGCCGGATATACATTCTACATCGTAAAGAGCAAGAGATGAAAAGGATAATAACAGCATTTATTGCACTACTCTACTTCAGTTACTATAGTTACTCACAGAGTGATTCGCTCAAAGTGTCGACCGCATTCACCACGCATGTGATCTTCCCTACGGAGCTCACCTATGCGGACCTTTCCAACAAGGAAGCGGTGGCAGCCAAGATCATCGAGCAGAACAAGAACATCCTTGCCGTAAAGGCCAGGTGCGTATTCGAGGACATGACCAGCATCTCTGCCCTTGAGTCCAACGGAAGGATGCACACCTTCATCGTAGCCTATGACCAGTATCCGAAGAATCTGGTCATCGACCTGCGTGAGGAATCAATGTCGACTGACGGGAATGTGTCACTGATGAGGAAGTCTGACGCTCCGACACTTGAAGAGGTGGCTGCCGGTAAGCAGGCCCTGTACCATATCGGAGCCAGGAAGTACGACATCATGGTACTCTGTGAGAATATCATATCGTATAGCGACATGACCTATATCGTACTTTCATTGGATAACAGGTCATCGGTGAGCTATAACGTCACTGACGCTACGTTCGTAGTGGAAAGCAAGAAGAAGAGCAAGAGATCCGTGGTATTCGAAAAGACTCTCTTCCCTAAGAACAGACACGGTTCGCTCTCTACCGGAGCCGGTCAGAAGCAGATAATCGTGTATTCGCTTGAGAAGCAGACCTTGTCCGAGAATCAGGTAATCAAGGTCTACATCTATGAGGAAGGCGGACAGAGGAATCTGGAGATGACCATTGACACAAAGGATATAAACAAGGCGGGTAACTCACTATGAGTCCCGCCTTTTATCGTAAATATCTATTGGTCTTGGTCGAATCAACCCACTGGAGGATTTCTTCCCTGTAGAACATCAGATTCTTGCCGTTTCGATAGCATGGTATATCACCTCTGCTGGCCATCCTGTAGACTGTGATGCGCGCCACTTTCAGCATTTTTGCCACTTCCAATGTAGTCAGGAGTTCCCTTTCGGTTTTCTGCGAGTGTATGGATGGGTTGGCGTTTTGCATGGAGTCAATCTTGTCACCCAAAACTTTTATTTGTTCAAGAAGCTCGACCATCATGCCGGGCATGTCTTCAAGATGAACTGTTCCCTTTTTAGCGAATGATTTCATAACCTCTATTTTACCTGATTTACAATGCCTAAATTATACAGAAAGGATTCAACCGCATAAATGGAATGTTCATGGAACGGCTTTATTGACAAATCCGCATTACTCTCAATGTCTGAACCTGGCATCCTGGTGAATTTCGTGAAAGTCGAATTGATTGTAGCCACAGAAGCGAAGAAGTTAGGGAAAGCACGCTTGGCAAAGCTGGCAGCATACTTTCGTCCGATCAATGCGTAAGGAGCAAGATTATAGAAAAGGATCGATGCTTCATCCTTACGCAAGAGTTTTCGGGGTATATACTTATGCCTTATATCCGACTCCTCTGAAACGACATCACAAAGGTCATCGGAATAATTCACATCAGCAGGACGATTTCTCAACCGTCTCAAAGATTCCGCCAGCATAGTTATCTGTTCATCAGAAAGATACTCCCCTGTCGCATCTCTCAAGTAGGCCATAACGCCGCGGAACAAACATTCCTCCTTCTCTTGAAAAGCCGATAGAGTATCTGCCTGCATTAAAATATTCTCTTGCATATAAACTCTAATTATTTCCTAATACTCACAAACACGGATGGATGCATATCACATGCAATTAGTTAATCCTCACATTGACATTCTTCCTTGAAGTCTTGATCCATTCAAGGATTTCATCTTCGAAGAAATACAGATACTTGCCTTGCTTATAGCTTGGGATAATACCCTTGGATGTCATAGCATAAAGCGTATTCCTGGACTTCTTTATCATCTTACAGACCTCTTCAACATAGAGGACCCTATGTGTATCCTGCCCCTTTCGCTGATCTGTATTTTCAGATATCTTATCGATCTTCTCCCTTAATGACTTCACCTCATCCACAAGCTGTTTAATTGTGCCAGGGATCTGGTCAAAAGTAATTGTATCATTATTCATAGCACTCATATTTGTTCAATCTGTTTTCCATAATTGTATAACATTTTCTCCAGTTCATCAGTTGTCATGTTTGGAAGGCTGGATGCCACCATTGACATTGGTCTTACCGTGAGAAGCTGACCGGAGTCTGTGGATCTTGTAAAGGTTGAATTGATGGTCCCCACAGAAGCGAGAAAATTAGGGAACGCACATTTAGCCATAGCTGCGGCCTGCCTACGTGTCAGAAGAGCATATGGAGCCACGCTGTAGATAAGTGCGGCAAGCTCATCTTTACGCATTCTCTTTCTGGGGATGAACCTGTTCTTCAACACATCGGATGAAGAAACACACAGACACAGATTCTTGGAGAAGGAGAGGTTTTCCGGTCTATGCCTGAAGTTCTGGAGCATCTTTAGAAAACGATTGATCTCCTCTTCTGTAAAGTACTCTCCAGCTACATTTGTCAAGTATCTCTTAAGTCCACAGAGTATCAACCTTTCCCTCTCTTTAAAGGTTGTCATCACCAGGTGTTCATCTGAAGAGAAGATATAAGTATTACTATTCATACCCTTTGTTTTTGCAGTTCCTTTTTACTTTCAATTCAGTTTCTTTTAACAAAGGTATGAAATCGTATTATAAAAAACAAATATTAGATTATATAAATAGGTAAAGAATAGAGACTGGAAAGCATGCGTATTTATGCTTGCAGAAATTAGCGAATACATTCACGTATTTTCGCGTTCAGAAAGTCCGGAACACATCCAAGGTAGATAAACTGGAAGACAGTATTCAGGGAAATAATCAAAGTGGAAAACGCTGAAATGTTGAGTAAAATTTATTGTGCATTTAATTAAAAGTCAATACAAATATCAATAGATACGATTTTCGTAAATTTGGTCAAAATAACACTTGATATAATACGATATCTATCTATATTTGTAAAATCGTGTCGTCTACAAGATTTTGATATAATACGATATTTGTATCGACTTTTAACAGGTTTTGTTGGAATCCGCATCACAATCCATTGATTATCTGCTAATTAGCAGATTCTGCATCGGTAAGTAATTGATAATCAATAAATAACGATATATAACACTATCTATCGCATAATGAGTCCGTTACCTGCTCCTACGGTAATGGACTTATTGTTTAATTTTAATGCATTTTAATGGATATTCGCTGAGATTTGCACCTTACTTGTACAATTTCACACACCATCAAAAATCCGGAAAATGTGAAAATTCGACTAAAAATTGACCGGATTATGTGAAAATTCATCTTAAAATAGCACGGATTATGTGAAAACTGCTATCTTTGCAGTAAACAATATAAGATTTACGACATGGAAAATCTGCTTAGAAGAAAGGTAGACACATACCTCAAGGATTGGAAGAACAACCCTGATAGAAAGCCACTTATAATCAAAGGAGCACGTCAGATTGGAAAGACTCGCTCAATAGAACACTTTGCCAATCAGAACTACAAGCACGTCATTCAGATCAATTTCGTAGAGCAGAAGAAGTATCGCGGGATCTTTAATGACGGATTTGAGGTTGACACTATCCTCAGAAACATCTCACTGCTCAACCCGGGATTTGAGTTCGTTCCAGGCGAGACACTCTTCTTTTTTGATGAGCTGCAGGCATGTCCTAACTGTGCGACCTCACTGAAATTCTTCAAGCTTGACGGCAGATTTGACGTCATCTGCTCCGGCTCACTGATGGGAATCAATTACAAAGAGATTGAGTCCAATAGTGTTGGATATAAAGAAGACTATGAGATGTATTCGATGGACTTTGAAGAATTCCTTTGGGCAAACGGATATAAGGAGGATTTCATAGAAGCCCTTTACCTACACATGAAGGAAGTCAAACCGCTTTCCACCCTGCAGACGGATAAACTTTTCGAACTCTTCCGTGACTATGTGACAATCGGCGGTATGCCTGAAGTTGTCAAGACATTCGTAAACAATAAGAATTTCAGCGGCACACTCGCTATTCAGAAGCAACTTCTCAAAGACTACGAAGAGGACATTACTAAATATGTAGAAGGCCTTGACAAAGCTAAAGTCAAAGCGGTGTACAATCATATCTCTACATTCCTTGCAAAAGAAAACAAGAGATTCCAGATCACCAAGATTGGAAAGAACGCACGCAACAGGGACTATGTAGGATGCGTGGAATGGCTTGCAGATGCTGGTGTAATAAATCTCTGCCACTGCCTTAATCAGCCGGAACTTCCGCTCAAAGGCAATTATGATCCTAAACTATACAAGATCTATTTCAAGGACACAGGACTTCTTATCGCATCACTTGACGAAGAAGCTCAGGAAGATCTTAGAGCCAACAAGAATCTCGGAACTTATAAAGGTGCAATCTATGAGAATATCGTAGGTGACATGATGGTAAAACAAGGATACAACCTTTATTACTACCACAGTGACAAGCCTGCACTTGAAATGGACTTCTTCGTGAGGGATGCAGATTCACTCATTCCTGTAGAAGTAAAGGCAACTGACGGAGCCACAGCTTCCCTGAACAACCTGCTGAAGGAAGACAAGTACCCAGACATCAAGTATGGAATCAAGTTCGGCTACAAGAACATCGGCTTCAACGGCAAGTTCTACACCTTCCCATACTTCCTTGCATTCCTCCTCAAGAGGTTCATTGCA
Source organism: Candidatus Cryptobacteroides sp. (assembly GCA_045646785.1). Classification (GTDB taxonomy): domain Bacteria; phylum Bacteroidota; class Bacteroidia; order Bacteroidales; family UBA932; genus Cryptobacteroides. Next base: position 12,527 of record JAZRLI010000063.1, read on the forward strand.
GAGAGAAACAAATAGACATTGAAATCACCACACTGTTAGAACATTCAGAACGGTCGCAGCTCTCTTTATGACGGTCGGCATCTGCGGTGGATTCACCACCTTCTCGACCTTCTCCAAAGAGGCACTGATGATGCTTCAGGCAGGAGACTATATGGGACTGCTGGCTTATGTAGGCATAAGCGTGCTGGTTGGAATCGCCCTGGTAGCCGCAGGATATTATCTGGCAAGATAAACGGACAAAAGCAATGAATATGAATAAACTGATCAAGTACAACTTAGAAATAATGACCGCCATACTTGCGGCTTTCATTGTCGTAGGGTTCATGAATTGGAGTGAACTGTCACTGCTGCGTCAGATGACCGTCATATTCATGCTTCTG
>JAZRLI010000064.1:0-4216 GCA_045646785.1 Candidatus Cryptobacteroides sp.
GCTACTACCTTGCAACTGGCAGGTACTACCCGCTGATGGCAGGTAATAACCAGCCACTACCAGCTACTAGCCGCCACTACCGGGTACTACCTCAGTAATGGCGGCTAATTGGTCAATATGTACTTCGTCGGATGCTTACACTTGGTCTTGTCCTCTCTTTCAACCTTGGTGCGATTCCTTAGGAAATTCCCCTGAAACTAGTCGCTTTTTTATATATGTTAGTATGGTTATGTCTTGCATTCGGAATAAAATATGTATTTTTGCGATATTGATGACTGATACTAGAATTGTATGAACCTTTCAACTCTCATAAAACAGTATTTCCCATCTAAAAGCGAAGATATAACTATTGACGTTTTTGATGAGAAGAATATCTATGCTGTATATCAACGTGTTGTAGGCGTATTAACCCAGCATATTGATATTGAGACTACTGTGCTGCAGGCCATGAGTTATTGCTTCTATGAGATTTTGGACAATGTGCTTACGCACTCTCATAAGGAGTTGGGCACAGTCATCACACATTATGATTCCGATAATCATATTCTTAGTTTCTTAGTAGCGGATGATGGTATCGGAGTCCGAGAGTCGTTAGCAGAGAATGCGATATACTCAGATGTATCAGAGTCCGATGCTTTGAGAATGTGTATTAAGGATGCGATTACGGATGGCAAAGGTATGGGATTCGGTCTATATTCAACCTCATTACTTGCCAGAGATGCCGGATTGAAATTTGAAGTACGATCTGGAAATCATACATTATTGGTTCAAGATGGCGATGAATCAATAACAGAAAGTGAATTCTGGCAAGGAACAGTAGTATACCTGCAGATTCATACGAACAAGGAAATTAATCCAGCGGAAGTTGTTGCAAACCGCACGGATGTGGCCACACAGTATAATGAGACATTCTTAAACGATAATGAATTGGAGGAGTTATGGTAACATTTAATTTTAAAGAATTTGGAGAGAACTTGGGCACACGTCCATTAGGAAAACGTGTACGCGAGCAGTTGCTCCCGATGATTGAGCAGAACGACTGCGTCGTGCTTGATTTTACTGGAGTTGACGTTGTGAGCAATTCTTTTGCAGATGAGTGCATTGCCAAGCTTCTATTGGTAATGTCGCTTTCCGAGTTAAAAAGTCGTACTACATTCAAGGGACTCAATCCGATAGCTTCAGAAAGCATACTTACTGCACTGCGCCGTAGACATCTTACAATTGCTTAATACATGTGAGCAATGTTAAATGAGCGCCGTCACTTATGTCTATGACTAAGTGACGGCGTTTTCGATTTCGACCTTGGTAACAATGCCTTCGACGTGTGTCAACGATGGCTTGTTTGTCGGCTCTGCTCTGGAGATAATCCAGGTCTTGGGGATTACTTTTTGATAGGAAGTGTTTCCCAGACCTATGGCAGTCTGGTAGGGCCTGGGGATGACGGTATGGTGGGGATGACGCTTAGAGTGACGAGAGGTATTCAGCAACGGCTTCTACATGAACGACTACATCATGGGAATAGATATCTGATGACGTACAAAGAAAATCATTCCAGAGGGTATCACTTGTCCAGCTGCAGAAGCTGTGACAAGGTGAAAGTGCCGTGGACGCTGTTGAGGGAATAGCTTTCGGGATTGTATATGACCAGTTCCACAACGCTGGCGGAACCGGTGCGGAGGATGTAGATGTCGACGTCACCGTTCTTGGAAGGATGGGTTCCGTAACTATCGTATTTCTTCAAGGCGTCATCCAGATCATGCACGAATCTGGACCTTACGTTTCCTGGCGTGTCTTCCATCTTCAGTATGGCCAGTTCATCCACATCCGGGGCTAATGGAGCGATTGGAGTGGATCGCATAAGTTTCCTTGCCAGAGTCAGTTTGAGGCCATCAGCGATGTAATTGCGGGCTCCCTGAGTGCCTGCATACTTGAAGATGACTTCCTGCACCGGAGTCTGGCCGTGCTGAGAAGAAGTCTGTGCTGAAGTCACGACACAGACAAGAACAGAGACTATTGAGAATATGATACGTGTACACATAAAAAATTCCGGCTGAGGTCTTGTCCACAGCCGGAATCATATTTTCATTTATCGTACCGAAGAGGGATCTTACTTCTCCTTCTTCCAGAGCTTTGACATATCCTCGAGAGTCTTGCCCTTAGTCTCAGGAACAAGCTTCCAAACGAAGAGAGCTGCAAGGATACAGATCACTCCGTAGAGACCATATGTAAACGCGTGGCCGAAGTTCTGGCCCATTGAGCCGAGGCTCATGTTGTACATAGGGAGGAATGTAGATGATACGATGAAGTTGAAGATCCACTGGAATGCTACAGCGATAGCGACAGCTGCACCACGAATGGTATTAGGGAAAATCTCTGAGATAAGTACCCAGCAGATAGGACCCCAGCTGAACATGAATGATGCACTGTATACCATGATGCTGATTACAGCAACAACTGGTGGAAGGGCAGCAGATACACTTGTCACGGCAACACCGGCAGCTCCGAGAGCCATACCGAGTGACCCGATGATGAGAAGAGGCTTACGGCCGAGCTTCTCGACAGTGAAGATAGCTACGAGAGTGAATGAGATGTTCACAACTCCCATGAGCACAGTCTGCATCATTGGGTTACCCATACCGAGCGATTCGAAGATACGAGGTGCGAAATAGAGAACCGCATTGATACCTACAGCCTGCTGGAACACGCTGAGCATGATACCTACGAAGATTACAAGCCATCCGTAAGTGAAGAGCTTCTCAGTCTTCTCAGTTGTTGTTGCCTTGATGTCAGCGAGGATCTCAGATGCTCTTGACTTGCCGTTGATCTTAGCAAGGATAGTAAGAGCCTGCTCGTCCTTACCTGTCATAGCGAGGTAACGTGGAGTCTCAGGAACGAGGAAGAGGAGGAGTGTGAAGAGTCCTGCAGGAACAGCCTCACTTACGAACATGTATCTCCAACCTGTTGCAATCATCCACTCAGCCTCACCTGGGTTCATGATCTGGTAGATACCACCTGCCATCTTCTCGATTACAGGAGCGATATGGTCGCCAAGGATGAGGAAGTTCACGAAGTAAACCACGAGCTGACCGAAGATGATAGCGAACTGGTTCCATGAAACGAGGGTACCACGAAGGTTGCTTGGTGCCACCTCAGCGATGTACATAGGGCAGATTGCAGATGCGAGACCTACGCCGACACCACCGAGTACACGGTAGAAGTTGAACGCGATGAGGAGTGAGAATGTAGGCTCACCCTTAGGGAAGAACAGGAACTCAGGAGCGAATGAACCGAGTGCTGAAAGGAAGAACATGACTCCCGCCATGATGAGGGATTTCTTACGTCCGTACTTTGAAGCAAGGTATCCTGAGAGAGCTGCACCGATGATACATCCAAGGAGTGCGCTTGACGAAGTCACACCGTGGAAGAAATCAGAATATACGAAGTCCTTGGCACCAAGGAAGAAGGCCTGGAGACCCTTCTCTGCACCTGAAATAACGGCTGTATCGTATCCGAAGAGGAGTCCACCGATAACCGCTACAAGCACAATCGAAAGAAGGTAACTCTTGCTGCCTTTATCATTTGTGTTAGTCATAGTTGTCTTTATTTTATGGTCCTTATAAAAAAGATCCCCGGTCTAGCCGGGGATGACAGTATATGTCACTGCCGGCATGACCGGCAATCTTAATTAGCAATACATGTTGAGGATAGCCTCGTAAAGCTCCTGCTTTCCAGAAGTGAGCTTAGGCTCGTCAACCTGCTTTCCGTAAGCGTAAACGTCCTCGAGAGTAAGCTTGCCTTCCTCGAACTCCTTACCCTTACCTGAATCGAATGAAGCATAACGCTCAGCAAGCATCTTCTTGTATGGGCTCTCCTCGAGGAGTGCAGCAGCGCTCTCAAGAGCACGTGCCATAGCGTCCATACCAGCGATGTGTGCGATGAAGATGTCCTCAAGGTCAGTTGAGTTACGACGAGTCTTAGCGTCGAAGTTAGTACCACCGTTTCCGAGACCGCCACCACGGATGATCTGCATCATAGCCTGAGTGAGCTCGTAGTTGTCAATTGGGAACTGGTCAGTATCCCAACCGTTCTGGTAGTCACCACGGTTAGCGTCGATTGAACCGAGCATGTCGTTGTCAACTGCAACTGCAAGCTCGTGCTCGAATGTGTGACCTGCGAGAGTTGCGTGGTTAACCTCGATGTTCACCTTGAAGTCCTT
>JAZRLI010000065.1:0-4316 GCA_045646785.1 Candidatus Cryptobacteroides sp.
GATCAAAGCAGCTGACGTAGCAAAGCTTCGTCAAATGACAGGCGCAGGTATGATGGACTGCAAGAAGGCGCTCGTAGAGGCTAACGGCGACTATGAGAGAGCTAAGGAAATCATCCGCGAGAAAGGTAAGCTCGTAGCAGCAAAGCGTGCTGACCGCGAGACTTCAGAGGGTGCGGTTATCGCTAAGGTAAACGGCGGAAAGGCTATCGTAGTAGGACTCGGTTGCGAGACTGACTTCGTTGCTAAGAACGCTGAGTTCCAGGCACTCGCTGAGGCTATCGCAGAGGCAGCTATCGCAAACTTCCCAGCAGACAAGGATGCCCTCATGGCATGCGTACTCGCTGACGGAAGAACAGTTGAGGCTGCAGTTACTGAGCAGACCGGTAAGACAGGTGAGAAGCACGTTATCGTAGGTTACGAGACTGTTGAGGCTGAGTTCATTTCAGCTTACATGCACAAGATCACTGGCAAGCTCGCTGCCGTAGTTGGTTTCAACAAGGCATTCGACGAGCAGGTTGCAAAGGGTGTTGCAATGCAGGTAGCATCTATGAACCCTGTAGCAGTATCAGCAGATTCAGTTCCACAGAACGTAATCGACTCTGAGCTTAAGACAGCAACTGAGAAGACTAAGGAAGAACTCGTTCAGAAGGCAGTTGACGCTGCCCTCACTAAGGCAGGCATCAACCCTGCACACGTTGACAGCGAGGATCACATCGAGTCTAACCAGGCTAAGGGATGGATCACTGCAGAGCAGGCTGCTCAGGCACGTGAGATCATCAAGACTGTTTCAGCAGAGAAGGCAGCAAACCTTCCAGAGCAGATGGTAGCTAACATCGCTAAGGGTCGTCTCCAGAAGTTCTTCAAGGAGCAGACTCTCGAGGAGCAGGGCTATCAGATGGGTGACGGTAAGACTCCAGTTAAGGATGTCGTTAAGGCAGCTGACGCTGAGGCTAAGATCGTTACTTTCAAGAGAATCTCACTCGCTGACTAATTTCGGATCTTAAAATATCCACATATAAAAAGGTTATCGGTTTTCCGATAGCCTTTTTTGTGTATCTGACTTTCAGGTTATTTCTTACGGATAAGGGTCCAGGTGCCTGCAGCATAGGCCAGGATGAGTACGGTGTGTACTGTGAGTTTGAGGGACAGCGGCATGGCAGGGAGGATGAGGGAGATGCCGTAGATGGCTCCCATCAGGATGAGGATGCATCCGAGGCGGCCCCATCTGTAAGGGATAGGGTAGTGCTTTGCTCCGAGGATGGAACTGATTGCGAACATCACAACGTAACTTGCGAGATGACCCCATGCAGCTGCCCAATATGAATACTTAGGCATGAAGATGACGATCACGAGGGCTGTGACTGCAAGTCCTGACAGGGTGATCCATCCTGCCACTCCTGTCTTGCCTGAGAGCTTGTACCACATGGATACGTTGAAGAGCATTCCCAGGATCATGTATGAAAGGAGCATGATCGGCACGACTCCCACTGCAGAACGGAACTGCGGTCCCAGGATGAGCGCGATGATGTCGATATAGAGGATGACTCCGAGGAATACAAGTCCGCAGAATCCTGTGAAATATTCCTGTACTGATGCGTAGAGTGCCCTTGAATCCTTTTCCTTGGCCCTGCGGAAGAAGAACGGCTCAGCGGCGTACCTGAACATCTGGATGAAGAGATTCATGATTACAGCCAGCTTTACGGCCGCCTGGTAGAGACCCAGCGACGACCTCCAGGCCTCGGCGTTGGTGTCGAAGTACCTGAAAAGGATCCTGTCGAGGAAGTCGTTCATGATGCCCGGAAGTGCAGCGATCATCAACGGGAGTGAATATACCAGCATCTGTCGGAGAAGTTTCCTGTCAAGCCTGAAGCTGAATCTGAGCAGCTCAGGAATGAACAGTACTCCGCAAACGACGCAGCTGACGAGGATGGCGAATATCACATAGCTGAAGTCCGGAGTGGCCGGAATGAAGTTCAGAAGCCATCTTGCCGAATCCACATGTTTCGGGAACCAGAGGAAAAGCACGAGGTTCGCGGCAGTTTCAGTGATGATCTTCAGGGTCTTGAAGATGGCGAACTTGAATGCCTTGTTCTCCTGTCTGAGTTTTGTGAAGAGGATGGCTGTAGTCGAGTCAAGGGCCAGGATGCCTCCCACATACATTATGCATGAACTGTATCCGTCGTAGCCCAGCGCCGCTGCGATAGGGTTGGCGAAGGCAATCATCAATGCAAGGAAGGCCGCACTGATTCCGAAAACCGTTACGAAGGCATTGGCATAGACCTTCTTCGGATCTACTCCCTCCTTGTTGGCGAACCTGAAGCATCCCGTCTCCAGGCCCATGATGAGAACGACCTGAAGGACAGCGATGTACGCCATGAATTCCGTAACCACTCCATAACTTTCAGGGTTAAGGAGCCTTGTATAGATCGGAACAAAAAGGAAGTTTATGATGCGGGCAAGGATGGTGCTCAGACCGTATATCATGGTCTGTCCTGCCAATTGTTTCAACGGATTTGCCATAATGACCACAAAATTAGTTATTTTTGTCGGGTTAAAACACATACGTCATGAAAAGAATAGTATTAGGAACAATAATCCTGGCAGCCGGCCTCATCGTTCTGGCTTCATGTGGCCAGCGCGGCGCAAGGAAGGCGGCGGACAGCACAGAAACAGCAACAGAAATGGAAAACAAGATGATGGAAGAGCCTGAGTTTGACATTGTCACAACTCACGGTACCATGAGGGTCAAGCTTTACAACAAGACCCCTAAGCACAGAGACAACTTCGTGAAGCTCGTTAAGGAGAAGTATTACGACGGAGTACGTTTCCACAGAGTGATCGAGGGATTCATGATCCAGACAGGTGACCCGTTCTCAAGGGACACATCGCTTATCAACAAGTGGGGACAGGGCGGTCCTGACTATACCGTTCCTGCAGAGTTCGTGAACGAGTACTGGCACAAGAAGGGCGCTCTTGCAGCAGCCCGCAAGGGTGACATGGCCAATCCGACAAAGGCTTCATCTGGCTCACAGTTCTACATCGTGCACGACGAGAACGCATGTCTCCACCTCGACGGACAGTATTCGATCTTCGGTGAGGTGATCGACGGACTCGAGATCATCGACGTGATTGCAACCGTACCTACCGACATGTACGACCGTCCATACGAGGATGTGTTCATCCAGACCATCATTCCTGTAGCGGAGGAGGCTCCAGCAGCAGTTGAACCGGCTGACAGTACAATCGTTGAGTAAGGTATGGAGAGTCTGAAAGGAAGATTCGATACCATTTTCTTCGATGCTGACGATACATTGTGGGAGAACGAGCAGTTTTTCCGCAATGCGGAGGCTCAGTTCGCTGCGCTCTTGTCAGACTATACTTCTCCAGAAGGCGTCCAGCAGATGCTCTGGCAGAAGCAGGAGGACAACATTCCTCTCTTTGGCTACGGCTCGAAGACATATATGATAGGTATGACCGATGCAGCTGTAGACCTCTGTGGAGGCAATCTTCCCGAGCATATCTATTACGGCGTAAAGAAGATAATCACTGACCTTGCCTTCCATGAATTCGAGATCATCGAGGGTGTGAAGGAGACTCTGGAAGCCCTCCAGGGCCATTACAGGCTCATCGTGGCGACAAAGGGCGACCTTACGGAGCAGATGGGAAAGTATCGCGTGTCAGGCCTGGCAGGATATTTCCATCATTGCGAGGTCATGGAGAACAAGGACGAGAAGAACTATCTCGAACTTGCGGCCAAGAACGACATCGCTCCGGAAAAGATACTGATGGTCGGCAATTCCGTGAAGTCGGACATCGCTCCGGTCATAAACATCGGCGGAACAGCATTCCATACTCCTCATGAAGTCGTATGGGTCCACGAGATGATGGACATGCCACAGTCCGACCGAATAATCGAAGTTCAGAATATTAAAGAAATTTTACCATACTTGCTGTAATGGCACGAAATTGGCTATAAACTTAAACCGAATAGTTTTTTCATAGGTTAAGTTTTAGGTTAGAATTGCGGAGTCTCTTTCGATGTGATATCGAGAGGGCTCTATCTTTTATTTATTCTTGCCATACGGAGTCTGAGCCCGCTCGCTGAGATATTTTGTCTGAGGAGCGTATCCATATCCGCAGACTCCAGGTTTGACTATTTCCACCGTCATTCCCAGAGCGGCAATCATCCGATAGAAAACAGCAACGCTGGGTATTATCACTCCGTTTTCGATACGCGATATATATGACTTGGTAGTCTGGGTACGCCGTGCCAGCTCAGCCTGCGACACCTTCGCATCCTTTCTTGCATCACGGAG
>JAZRLI010000066.1:0-3432 GCA_045646785.1 Candidatus Cryptobacteroides sp.
AGAATACCGGCCTGTCACGCCGGGGGTCGCGGGTTCGAGTCCCGTCCGCACCGCAAAAGGGAGCATAGCTCAGTTGGTTTAGAGCATCTGCCTTACAAGCAGAGGGTCGGGGGTTCGACTCCCTCTGCTCCCACTAAAGAAAAAGCCTTTTCAGTTCACTGAAGAGGCTTTTTTCTATTCCAAGGCCACTGCATTTCAGAACAGGGCGACAGCTTCGGAAACCACATATGTACTTCCGCCCACATATATCAAAGGACGGGCTGACTTATCGGCTTCCACAACAGCCAAAGCCAACGAGCGGGCAAGCGACACGGCTTCTGCCACATTTTCCACACATTGCACACCCGCAGGAACTTTTCCGGCTTCATCACAGAACCTCATGAAACGCTCTCGGATCGACTCAGCGGCAAGGGCACGCTTGCTCTGGGCCTGAGTGAAGACGTAAGTTGCATCCTCAGGCATCAGATGGATCACGGAATCCACATCCTTGTCCGCTACCGAGCCATACACTATTATGAGGTCGGTACACTCCCCTTCCGCCTTCATGCGTTCCAGCTGTGCGAAATTGTATTTGAGTCCATGCTCGTTATGTCCGATATCACAAATCATCCACGGTTCATCCGAAACCGTCTGCCATCTTCCGCCGAAACCGGTGCGACAAGCCGTATCGGCAATGGCATCCTCATCAAGAGCTACCGAAAGCACATCAAGTGCAGCAAGCACAGTGCGAAGATTCTTGCGCTGATATTCGCCCTTGAGGTCCATGCGCGACAGTATCTCATCATGCCTATCCCATAAGGTTGGGTTCACCTTGTCGGCAAAAGTCAGAAGCGACATGATGGCTGTGCGATTGCCCATGAAGACAGTTTCAGGAAGATTGGTATACAGCACCTTACGCTCAAATACAGAATCGATCTCCGGATGGCTCTCTCCTATTACGACCGGCACTTTCGGCTTTATGATACCCGCCTTTTCGAAAGCTATTTCAGGAAGAGTTTCTCCCAGCATGTCACAATGGTCAAGACCGATATTGGTTATCACGCTGAGGATCGGGGTCACTATGTTCGTGCTGTCAAGTCGGCCTCCCAAGCCGGTCTCAAGCACCACATAATCCACTTCCTGACATGCAAACCAGTCAAGCGCCATCAGTGTCGTGATCTCAAAGAAGGACATGTCGAGGTGGTCGAAAGTATCCTTCCACTTCTGCACAAATTCCCATACACTTTCCTTTGAAATCAGGGAGAATCCATCCGAGGTGACAACCCTCATGCGTTCACGGAAATCCAGGATATGGGGAGAAGTATAGAGTCCGACCTTGGCTCCGGTCGAAGCCAGTACAGATGTCAGCATATTCGAAACGGAACCCTTTCCATTAGTTCCCGCAACATGGATTATCCTGTACTTCCTGTGGGGATGTCCCATCAACTGATCGGCAAACTCCATATTTGCTGTTCCGGGCTTATACGCGCCCGCGCCTACCTTTTGAAATGAAGGGAATCTGCAGAACAGCTCATTGAGCATCTGAGCATATGCATCTTCCGAAAAAAAGTTATTCATATTAAAGTGAAATCGCTTGTTATGAAGACAAAAATAAGTAATTTTACAAACTTATCCCTAAAAGAGAAAGCATTTTATGAAGGAAAACGAATCAGCATTGTATTCCCATTACATCATCGACGGTATCAGACAGGACATGACACCTGCCGACCTGCTGGATGAGTGCATGGAATATGAGGACGAAGACATGCAGTATTCCGAACCTTTCGGCACATTCAGCGACATCATCGACGAATCCTCCGACCTACCGGTAACATCCTTCACATATGATACGGGGAAGAACCTGGAATATGCTGGGATGACGGCGGCAGAAAGCGGAAAGGAAAGGCCGTTTACAATGCTCTACCCGGAACATTTCACAAGGCTGCACATAGCAGAGGCACTGACCTCAAGACTATGGAGCAAGGGCCATTTCCGACTTGGAAACCTGCGGCTTTGGGCACAATGGGACTGGAACACAAGGCCCGTGGGCAACATGGCAGCATTCTACGCAAGCGTTTCTGCTGCAAGTGATTACATCTATTCGCTCGGCGTCAGGATGTCGGACTACCTCTTCATTGAAGGTGACGGCCAGAGCAACGCAAGATTCTTCGCATGGCTGCCGGAAAACAGCATCGATGACGAGGAGGAAATCCACGAGTCGATCCTCTTCAAGTCATCACCGTACGAGAGCAGGCATCCATGGATCGGAGATGAAAGGAAATGTCCTTCAGTCATGACGGATGATCCTGAAAGCTGGCTCGTGTACATCCCGTTCGACACATGCGCATTCAAGCTGGGAGGATCGCTTCTGGCACAGGTGAACGGTCATAACGGCGGACCGGCTCCGCAGATCCTGGACGCCGACTATTTCATCGACTGTTATGAAGTCGTCAGGGAACTTGTCGAGGACGGCATCATCTCAGCCGGAGTCAGCATCGGCAACGGAGGCCTCGCCACAGCAGCAGTGAGATTCTGCGAAGGCAAGGGAGCAAAGCTCGACATCAGCGGAGTCATGGCTTCATACCAGGAAAACGACTCGACGCGCATGCTTTTTGGAGAGATACCTGGCGTGCTGATCCAGATACGCGACAACGACTACGATTACTTCGATTCGCAGATGCTTCTGCAGGACATCGCATACTACCCCCTCGGCCATCCTTCCGAGCCGGGAAAAGGCATCAGGTTCTGCGAGAAAGGGCGAAACGGAGTAGCCGACATCCTCGCCTCACTTTTAGGGCACACAAGCGAGGGCGAAGATTAGGAAATTTCAGGAAAAATCACTAAATTCGCGCCGGATTTTTCCCCTAAAGGGGAATAATGCCAGCCAAAATTGATTTTATTAATTATCAATCAAATATTTACAAGAATTATGGAAGTTAACAAGAAAAGAGTCTATTGCTTCGGCGGCAAGACAGCTGAGGGTAATGGCACTATGCGTGAGCTCCTCGGAGGTAAGGGTGCAAACCTTGCTGAGATGTGTACGCTCAACATCCCTGTGCCTGCAGGTTTCACAATCACTACTGAGTGCTGTACAGAGTACTATGAGCTCGGTGGCGGTTACAACGACGCTCTCAAGGCTGAAGTAGCAGAGGCTCTCAAGAAGACTGAGGCTATCATGGGTATGACTTTCGGTGACAAGGAGAATCCACTCCTCGTATCTTGCCGTTCAGGTGCCCGCAGCTCTATGCCTGGTATGATGGATACAATCCTCAACATCGGTCTCTGCTCTGAGACAATCCCAGGTATGATCGCAAAGACAAACAACCCACGTTTCGTATATGACGCATATCGTCGTCTCATCATGATGTACTCTGACGTTGTGATGGAGAAGGCAGAGGGTATCGAGCCAGCTGATGGCCAGGGTATCCGCCAGCAGCTTGACAGAATGATGGA
>JAZRLI010000067.1:0-9749 GCA_045646785.1 Candidatus Cryptobacteroides sp.
GTTGTATGCGATCAGAGTCCATGTCTGCACAGGATGAAGCAGAAGATGACTCGTGTCGACCTTTACGAGTCGGCTGAGTTCATATGGAAATTCCTCAAGGACAGGCTCAGGTTCAACAGAACGGACACTCCTGTAGCTCTACATCTGACCTGCTCGACCAAGATAATGAAGATTGACCGTATCGTTCACGATCTGGCGTGCCTGTGCTCGTCAATGGTGCTGGTTCCCGAGGGAGTCGGCTGCTGCGGCTTTGCAGGAGACAAAGGCATGACCCATCCCGAGCTCAATGCCTATGCACTCCGTAAGCTCCGCTCCCAGATAGAGTCAAGATGCATAGAAGTCGGTTATTCAAACAGCCGTACATGTGATATAGGCCTCCAGACTAACTCCGGCATACCTTACCGATCGATCGTCTATTTTGTCAACAGTTGCACAGAATCGATGTGAGTTTTGTAGAATTAATGCAAAAACTTTATCGATTTCAAATAATTTGCATATCTTTGCACCACACTACACCACACATAATCAAAACCACTATGAAAGGTACTCATAAGCACTATAAATGGGAAGTCCTTGCCCTCCTCTGGATGGCATACCTGCTCAATCAGGCGGACCGTCAGGTGTTCAATACGGTTCTTCCTGCAATCCGTGATACGCTCAACCTTACAGACACGTCTGTGGGTCTGATTGCGACCATCTTCAATCTTTGCTATGCGTTCATGGTTCCTCTCGGAGGTCTCGCAGGAGACCGTCTCAGCCGCAAGTGGGTAGTGACTATCGCCATCCTCTTCTGGAGTGTGGCTACAATGTTTACAGGACTCGCGACCGGAGTGCTGATGCTCATCCTCATGCGAAGCGTTGCCACAGGCGGCGGTGAGGCTTTCTTCGGACCAGCTAACTATTCGCTTCTGGGACAGTATCACACCGATACAAGAGCTCGCGCGATGTCTATACATCAGACTTCATATTATGTGGGAGTGATCCTCGCCGGATGGCTTGCCGGATACATCGCTGACAAGCTGGGCTGGCAGTATTCGTTCATCATCTTCGGTGCTGCGGGTATCGTGTGGGGTATCGTGATGGCCGTACGTCTTAAGGATAAGAAGGAAACAGATTGCCACGTCGCTGACGCTCCTCGCAATGACGTAGAGAAGCCTGGCAGTATTGTCATTTCGAGCGAAGTCGAGAAATCCAAGCCCGGAATCTTCGACGGCTTCAAGACAGTGTTCACAACTCCGACAGCTCTTGCGCTTACAATCGGATTCAGCGGATTCATCTTCGTCATCACAGGATACATGACATGGGTTCCTGCATTCCTTCAGGAGGAGTTCGGTCAGACCCAGGCCGCTGCAGGCTTCAACTCCATGTTCTGGACATATCTGGCTGCATTCGCCGGTGTTCTTCTGGCTGGAACGCTTTCGGACAAGATTGCAATTCGCGACCGCAAGGTGCGTATGGTTATCCAGGGAATCGGTCTGATTCTCGGTGCCGCATTCCTCTTCTTCGTAGGAGCGGACATGGCCCTTTGGGGCATCTACCTCTGCTTTGCCGGATGGGGATTCTTCAGGGCATTCTTCGATGCAAACATCTACACAGTATTATATGATGTGACACCTTCAAGACTCCATGCCTCATGCTCGAGTGCATTGATCACTACAGGTTTTGCTGTGGGAGCCCTCGCACCGGTGATTCTGGGAGCCATGAAGGACAGCATGGGTAGCCTTTCGGCGACATTCCCTGTCCTTGGAGCGGTGTGGATCGTCTGTGGAGTTCTCATGCTCATCATCAGCAGGACCCACTACCAGAAGGATTACGATAAAATTAATAAAACACTATAATGAAAGCTGAATTGAAAGCAAGGAAGCCTAAGGCAGGTATATTGCTGATAGCTTCACCAAGATTCAAGAATCTTTCCGGTCCTCAGAGAGGCACTTACGGAGAGAGAAAGGAAAAGGCAGTCAAGGAAATCCTCGCAACGATGGACTTCCTTGACGTTGTGTATCCGGGAATCACCTATGAAAGGGAAGATGCGCAGAAGGCTATGGACCTTTTCTATGCCGAGAAGGTCGACTTCATCTACGCTGAATACCTTTCATGGAGCGAGGATTTCGCATGGATCCGTTTCCTTCGCGACTGTCCTGAGATTCCGATCATCTTCTGTAATGTTGCAAAGCCGAAGATGACCTTCGAGACCACTCTTGATGAGGATGATTTCGTCGACTACCTCTGCGCAGGAACCCTCGTCGGCTCGCTTGAGGCATCAGGTAGCGTGAAGAGAGTCCCTCGCAAGAATGTCAAGACCATTATGGGCACACGCGAGCAGGTTACAGAGCAGCTCAAGGTCTATGCAAATGCCGCAAGGACCCGCGCTATCCTCCGTCACTCGAATGTAGGTCTGATGGCCAACATGAACGAGGCCATGTGGAGCACATACATCGACAACTATGACCTCTTTACCAAGATCGGTCCGGAGATCCACTATCTTCCGTACAGTGACTACGGTACGGAGATCGACAACCTTACCGAGGAGGAGGTTAAGGAGTATGCTGACGAGCTTACAGGCAGGTACAGGATGATGGATGATGTCGAGTATGACAAGTTCATCGGCTGCGTGAAGGCTACCCTCGGTATCAAGAAGCTCGCTCAGAAGAACGACATCGACTGTTATGTTTATAACGATATCGATCAGGCGACATTCCGCACAGCCGGTTGCCGTGCAGGTTTCTATCCTCAGTGGTTCAACGAGAACGTGAGCGTGCTCGTGCCGGAGGCTGACATCGGAGCTGGTATCATCACATATGTCCTCAAGCTCATGACAGGTAAGAACGTGAACTTCGTGGAGCCTTTCCACATCGAGGACGAGTTCGGAACATTTGCCGGCGGTCACGCAGGTCCGAACGACCATAACGATCCTCAGTGGCAGGATAACGTGATCATCTCACGTGACGTGCGCTTCGCAAAGACCCACTGGAAATATGCAGGAGCACCGTTCGCATGGTACCGCTTCAGTCCGGGAATGAAGACCGTTGCCGGTCTTTATGAGGAGGATGGCAAATATAAGCTGATCACCTTCCTTGCAGAGAGCCTTTCTGAGAAGGACACTCCGCAGAGTGACAAGAAGCATCTTCTTGCAACATACAGCCACACCATCTTCAAGCCTGTAGTGCCTGTGAAGGAACTTTGGGAGCAGGTTCTGCGCATCGGAGCGACACAGCACTATGCGATCGTAGACGGTGACTGGCGCAAGGAGCTTGAAGATTTCGCAGAAATCATGGGATTTGAATTTTATAACATCAAATAATAGTAGTGTATCATGAGTTTTATGTACAATCCGTTTCCGTTTGATGATCCGAAGCCGATCAACAGACCGAAACTTTCAGAAAAGACAATCGGTTCGATCGTGACAGGAGGAACTCCTAATGTCGCAAAGAAATTTGTTGCAAACCTCGCAGATAGAATCAAGGCAGAGGGTGTGATCGTCGGAATCGACGGATACACAACCGCAAACTGGAATCTCTTCCTTAACCTCCTTGCACGCGAGTGCGTCATCAACGGTTTCGAGTTCGAGGCAGTGGATTCAGTAAAGGCGGTCCTCAAGCCTGGCAAGGAGATCGATGACATGATCGATCCGCTCCTTATCTGGGACACCAAGATCGACCCGACACTCCTCTTCGGCAAGCTTTATCATGGTGGTTACATCGGTCTCTTTGACGATGCTAAGGTAGCTGACTTCAAGGCTGCGGTGCCTGCGATGAAGGCTCCGGGCAAACTTACAGTCGTGGCAGGTTACGGCTGTATGATTCCTGAGTTCCGCGACATGTATGACGTGAAGTGCTGGTTCGATATCACTCCGATGAAGACCATGCTCCGTATCAGAGGTGGAGAGTACGCAAACCTCGGCAAGGAGCGCCCAGGTATCATCAACCGCATCATCCGCCGTTGCTACTACTGCGACTTCGAGTGCGCGGTACAGCTCAGAAAGGACCTCTGGAAGAACAATGTCCTGGACTTCTATTTCCTTGACAATGATCCTAAGAAGCTCCAGATGATGCCTTTCGAGTCATTCGCTGACATCTGCTCGGAGCTCGTGAAGTATCCGTTCCGTGCAAAGCCTTGCTACCTTGAGGGAGTATGGGGCGGTTCATATATGAAGAAATACCGCAATCTCCCTGAGGAGATGAAGAATGCCGCTTGGGTGTTCGACTTCATCCCTATGGAGGTCAGCGTCCTTGTCGAGGCAGGAAAGGAGATGCTCGACATCAACTACTGCTCATTCGTACACAAGGAGGGAGTGAACCTCATGGGTGAGAAGGCAGTTGCCAAATACCAGGGATATTTCCCTATCCGTTTCAACTGGGATGACTCTTACCACTCTACCGGTAACATGTCCATCCAGTGCCACTCAGGCGGAAAGTACAATGTAGAGAACTACAACGAGTTCGGTCGTCAGGACGAGAGCTACTATGTGGTCGTGACAGGTCAGGATGCGAAGACATACATCGGATTCCGCGATGACGCTGACATCCCTCAGTTCTTCAAGGAGATCGAGGATGCCGACACAAAGAAAATCCCTTGCGACTATGAGAAGTACGTGAGCTACGAGCCTTCTGTTCCGGGTCTTCAGGTGATGCTCCCAGCGGGTACCATCCACTCAAGCGGAAGAAACCAGGTGATCCTCGAGATCGGTTCGCTCACCATCGGTTCATATACATATAAGATGTATGACTATCTTCGTCTGGACTTCGACGGCAAGCAGCGTCCTATCCACACCAAGCTTGGCGAGGAGGTTGTGAACCAGGAGAGAAGATATTCAGCTATCCACGACCCTGAAAACAAGGACTACATCGTGCAGAAGCCTCGTCTCGATGCAGAGGGAGAGGGTTGGAAGGAGTATATCCTCGGTGAGAACCCACAGATGTACATCTCGCTTCGCCGCCTCGAGTTCGAGAAGATGTGCGAGCAGGATACAAGGAACGAGAAGTTCCACGTCCTCACTCTTGTTGACGGTGACAGGGCTCGCGTACGCAGCGTAGAGCACCCTGAGCGCTATTACGATATGGACTTCATGGACATCGTGTGCGTTCCTGCAGATATGGGCAAGTATGTTGTCGAGAACCTCGGCAAGGAGCCTATCAGCATCCACAAGACAACTCTCCGCGAAGGATTCGAGAATGACGAAAAATAGTCGCATAATTCTTCTTGATGTTGGAGGAACGTTCGTCAAGTCATCCCTTGGCATTGCCTCTCAGGGCGCTGTCGAGGGGACTTTCGACAGCACGCCCATTTCATCTGAAGGCACGGCAGAGCAGATTGAGAATTCTTTCCGCGAGGCTGTATCCGGTCAGATGATGAGGGCTGCACAGGCAGGCTTTGATATTGAAGCAGTGTGTGTCGTCATGCCGGGACCTTTCAACTACAAGGAGGGTATCTTCCTGATGAAGCATAAATTTGCTTCTGTATATGGACGTTCTTTCCGCGACATCTTGGGTGATGTCATAGGCGCTGGCATACGTCTGGCGTTTGCCCACGATGTAAATGGTGCATTGACTGGAGCCTTGACTCTCTGTCCGGAGCTGAGGAAAGGAGTGACAGCGATGTCTACGCTAGGAACCGGACTGGGCTTTTCATATGCAGTGGACGGCATTGTAATGCAGTCAGAGGCCGGTTCTCCAGCAAGGAACCTCTGGAACAAGCCTTATGGGACAGGAATACTGGAGGACTATGTGTCCAGACGTGCAATCCTGCGTTTCTATAAGGAACTTGGAGGAATCCTTTCTGAGAGAGAGGATGTCAAGGAAATGGCAGACAGGGCGCGCCAGGGAGATGAGAAGGCGCTTGAGGCCTTCCGCTGCGCAGGCGGACATTATGTTGCCGGAGCGAAGGACCTGATCGATGAACTCGGTGTCAATAACCTTCTTTTCGCAGGTCAGATCGCAAGATCCTTCGACTTGATGGAAGATGAGATAAGGCAGGGGCTGGGAGAAGATGTCCATGTGTCGGTAGTGGATGATATTCAGGGCACAGTGCTCGTAGGAATTGCTTCACTGTAGAAAATTCAAGTAAAAAATATAAACAAACTAACCTTATTATGATGCTAACAGAACGTATGAACGGACTCAGAAGGGTGCTTGCACTCTGCCTGGTGTCCGCTTGCGCGGTGGTTTCGGCCTTTGCGCAGGACAGAAACGTATCCGGTGTCATCCTGGACGAGACTGATTCGGGAATCGCCGGTGCTTACGTTGTAGTAAAGGGAGAGACAAGAGGTGCCATGACCGATGATCAGGGCCGCTTCAACATCAGCGTTTCTCCTTCAGATGTGCTCGTCGCATCCTTCCTCGGATATCTGGATGAGGAGGTGAAGGTCGGCGACCAGACAAAGATCACAATCAAGCTTGTACCGGCTGAGAACGAACTCGAAGGAGTCGTGAAGGTGGCATACGGTACACAGAGAAAGGCATCCGTAATCGGATCCATCAGTACCGTTGACATGGGCGTGCTCGCACAGTCGCAGGGTAACCTCTCTACCAGCCTTGCAGGTAAGCTTGCCGGTGTGGTAGCTATCCAGAAGACCGGTGAGCCTGGTGCTTCCGCTGATTTCTGGATCCGTGGTGTGAGTACCTTCGGTGCCAACTCGACTCCTCTCATCCTCGTGGACGGCGTGGAGCGTAGCATGGATATGGTGGACACAGAGGATATCGCTTCGCTCTCAATCCTCAAGGATGCATCAGCTACAGCGCTTTACGGTGTGCGTGGTGCGAACGGTATCGTGCTGATCACAACACGTCGCGGTTCCGAGTCTAAGCCTCAGCTTTCCGTTAAGGTGGAGACCGGTATGACTTCTCCTGTAAGACTTCCTGAGATGGCAAGCACAGGCGAGTTCATCGACTTCCTCAACAACATGTACATCAACAGCGGCCAGGATGCAATCTTCAATGATTTCGCAAAGGAGCAGTATCTTGCTACGGCAATGGGACTTCCAGGTGCCGACCCTGACCTCTATCCTTCGGTAGACTGGGTGAATGAGACATTCAAGAACCAGGCTATGACCACCAAGGCAAACATCGGTGTGTCAGGAGGTACAAAGAACGTACGCTATTATGTCGGCGGTTCATACTATCTTGAGGACGGTATCCTCAATACAGCGGCAAACGACCGTTATGACGCGCAGATGAGCTACCAGAGGTTCAACTTCCGTACAAACGTGGACATTAACCTCACCAAGTCTACAGTGCTCGGTATGAACGTGTCTACCCAGTTCACAGTGAAGAACTCTCCGGCTGCAGGTCTTGACGCCCTTCTTACCCAGACAATGACTATGACCCCTACGGCGATTCCGCTCAAGTACTCTGACGGAACCCTCGCTTCGATCAAGGGAACCCCTAACCCATATAACCTCCTCAACGAGCAGGGTTATTCGAATGCGAGCAGCAACGTGGCGCAGTCTACAGTATCCCTCACTCAGGACTTCTCTGAATTCGTGACTGAAGGTCTTACTGCACGTGTTGCATTCTCTTTCGACGCAACCAACAGCAATACCCTTAACCGCAGCATCCTTCCTAAGACTTTCAGAGCGATCGGAAGAGATGATGCCGGCAATCTCCAGTATGAGGTTATCGATGACTATGCAGGTTACATCACTCTCGGAACATCACACAGCGGTACACGCTACATCAACTTCGAGGGTTCGGTAAACTATGAGCGTCAGTTCGCTTATGCACATCGCGTTAGCGCAATGGTCCTCTACAGCATGCGTTCTCTCTCTCACACACACCCAGGTTCGTACATCGCGGCTTTCCCTTATAAGTCGATGGGTGTAGCAGCACGTGCTACATACTCATATAAGGACCGCTACTTCTTCGAGTTCAACATGGGTTACAACGGATCGGAGAACTTCGCTCCAGGTCACCGCTTCGGTTTCTTCCCGGCTGTCGCTGTCGGTTACATGATCAGCAACGAGCCATGGTGGGAAGGCGTATCTGACGTGATCAACCTCCTCAAGATCAAGGCTTCTTATGGTTCTGTAGGTAACGACCAGATCGGTGGTAGCCGTCGTTTCGCATACAACACAACCATCAACACTTCTGCAACAGGTGCAGCTTGGGGTACAATTCCAAACTCATCTGCAACAGGTTACACTACAGTAGGCGGTATCACAACTGCTGAAATGGGTAACTCGGAGGTAGAGTGGGAGCAGGCTACAAAGAGCAACGTCGGTATCGAGCTCGGTCTCTTCAATGACCTCACCATCCAGGCTGACCTCTTCCGCGACTACCGTGACGGCATCTTCCTCATGCGTCAGTCGACTCCTTCGGCGATCGGTCTTCAGAAGGACCAGTACGTGAATATCGGAGAGATGCTCAACCGAGGTTTCGATATGTCGGTAGAATATGACCACACTTTTGCCAACGGATTCAACGTTTCAGCAAGAGGAAACTTTACATTCAACCGTAACCGCCTCATCTACGATGACCAGCCTACGCCTGTCGAGGAATACCTCAGCAACGTAGGATTCGCCTACAACCAGAGAAAGGGTCTGATTTCATGCGGTCTCTTCGAGAGCCAGGAGGATATCGACAACTGGCCTACCCAGACATTCGGTGACGTTCAGCCGGGAGACATCAAGTATAAGGATATCAACGGTGACGGCCAGGTTGACCAGTATGATATGGTTGCTATCGGTTACACAGCTATCCCTGAGATCAACTACGGTTTTGGTGTAAGCCTCGGTTACAAGGGCGTCGATGTGTCGGTGTTCTTCAGCGGAGTCGGCAACGTGACCCGTCAGATCGGTGGTTCTAACCTCTACGGTGCTTCATCATCACCTCAGCTCACAGGACAGGTGTTCCAGGATGTGGCAAGAAACCATTGGACAGTAAGCAATCCGAATCCGAATGCTCCATATCCAAGACTTGGAACAACACGCTCCAACAACAACGTCCAGACTTCTGACTACTGGACACGTGACATGAGCTTCCTCCGTCTTAAGAATGCCGAGATAGGATATACATTCCCTAAGAAATGGACAAAGCAGGCAGGAATCCAGGCTCTCCGCCTCTATGTGGCAGGAACCAACCTCCTCACCTTCTCGGAGTTCAAGCTTTGGGATCCTGAGCTCGAGACAGCTACAGGTGCAAGATACCCTATCACACGTAACGTAAGTCTCGGATTGAACATCAACTTCTAACCAGCGAGAAAACTTAAAGTTTTCGAAGCCGTCCCGGGTAGGAACGAAAATATATAAAAAGATGAAAAAATTAATATATACATTATCAACATTCGTTGTGCTTGCGCTCGGTGCCGTGTCTTGCGACTCCTACTTCGATGTGGAGCTCCAGGACCAGGCTACCATCGAGGAGATGTTCAGCAAGAGAGGAACAGCCCGTCAGCTTGCAGCACACATGTATGCCTACCTTCCTAAGGAGGAGAATCCTGTGGACGCTACCACTGAGGGAGGTTTCTCAGGCCGTACGGATGCACGTCAGGTAAATGCTTCGGCATATGCCAACAACGTGTTCGACCTCCGCGTAGGCGACTATAGCCCTGCGTCCATCACTGGTTACAACCTTTGGGAGAACTACTATAAGGCGATCGCACACTGTACTCTCGTGATCGACAACATCCACCTCAACAAGGAGGATAACGAGCAGGTGCGTGAATACATGAAGGCTGAGGCCCGCTTCATGCGTGCATTCTATTACTTCTGCCTTTTCCGTACATACGGACCTGTCATCGTATGGGGCGACAAGGCG
>JAZRLI010000068.1:0-9772 GCA_045646785.1 Candidatus Cryptobacteroides sp.
ATGACAAAGCTCATCGAGGCAAACACTACAATCCCTACAAAGAAGTCACAGGTATTCTCTACAGCAGCTGACAACCAGCCTGCAGTTGACGTACACGTACTTCAGGGAGAGCGTCCGATGGCAAAGGACAACAAGCTCATCGGAAACTTCATCCTCGACGGTATCGCACCGGCTCCAAGAGGTGTACCTCAGATCGAGGTAACATTCGATATCGACGCAAACGGTATCCTCAACGTATCTGCCAAGGACAAGGCTACAGGCAAGGAGCAGAACATCCGCATCGAGGCTTCATCAGGACTTTCTGACGCAGAGATCCAGAGAATGAGAGACGAGGCCAAGGCTAACGAGGCTGCTGACCAGGCAGAGAAGGAGCGCATCGACAAGGTCAACAACGCTGACGCAATGTGCTTCCAGACTGAGAAGAACCTCAAGGAGTACGGCGACAAGATCCCTGCAGAGAAGAAGTCTGCAATCGAGAACGCAATGAACTCACTCAAGGAGGCTGTCAAGGCTCAGAACATTGCTGACATCGAGAAGTACAACTCAGAGCTCGAAGCAGCATGGCATGCAGCTTCAGAGGACATGGCAAAGGCAGCTCAGGCTGGCCCTCAGCCAGGTGCACAGGGTCCGTTCAACGGACAGGCTGGTCCTCAGGGTGCTGACGACGCAGGAGTTGACGAGCAGTAATATACTGACAAGACCATACAGAAAAGGACGATTCTCAATGAATCGTCCTTTTTTTATTCGTCCTGTTCAAGTTCGCAGCCGGTAAAGAAGAAGTTCTGCTCCGACTGCTCCTTCGTGAAGCAATAGAATGTCAGGTCACACATCGAACAGACCTTGCCTTCATGGCTGAGAGTCGCCTCAATGAAGGCGAAATTTCGCTTCATCTCCTTGATATGGCCACGGATTTCAATCTTCACGCCATCCCCTGTCGGTACCGGATGGCGGTATTTCATGGTCAGCTGTGTCGTCATACCGGCTAACTGAAGTTTCCTGTTCACAAGCCATCCTCCAAGTTCATCCATCAATGTGGCCTGGATACCTCCATGCAGGGTCTTCAGCCAACCCTGATAATTGTCTCCCGAGTCCCAGATGCAGACCAGGTCGTCTCCGTCTTCATGGAACTCCATCTTGAGTCCGTAAGGATTCTGGGGGCAGCATGCAAAACAGTTATAGCCCTTTTCTTCAAGTCCGAGATATGGATTGCGTATCTTCTTCATGTGTCTTCAGATTTTAAATTCAGTTCAGTACAGACAAATTTATGACAATAAAATAAATCTTTGCACCATAAGATAAATTTTATCATCGTCCAAGAGACCAAGAAAAGGAAAAACCTGAGAAATCTTTTTTATGATCGTGCAATGGTTCCGCCCCGACAGGATACTTTTGAGGGAAATATCGTTTACCATGAAAAAGAGAATACTGGCGGCACTGACGGCCATAACCACCCTTTCCTTATCCATCACAGCCTGCACTGAGGCCCTTACAGAGCAGACAGACCCGGACGGCATGACATCGTCCGGAACTTCAAGGCTCAAGCTTCTTGTCACAGGGAACGCCGGCGTGAAAAGTTCCATCAGTCCGGATGAATGCCAGATCAGCTCAATATGCGTAATGGCATACAGGAAGGCTGACGGAATGCTTGCCGCTGTTCAGGACAGCACATCACCGGAAGAGATCGAAATGGAACTGGCATGTGGAAGATACAACATCTACATAACCGCCAACATGGATGGATTTCAGGCCCCTGACAATGAAAGCGACCTGTCTTCTGAATGCTATGCGATAGAATCCTTCACACAGATGGGAGAAGCGTTGCCGATGTGCTGGAAAGGCGAAGCCGAACTCAAGCCGGGAGAAAACACTACAATCAGGGCTGACCTTTCCAGACTCGTATCCAAGACAGGACTCAAGATAGACATGGGAACCATAAGGGGGCTGGACATAAAGTCGGTAAGGCTATGTCAGAGTGCCGGAAAGATATGGCCATTCATGGAAGGCGGAAGCAGGATCGCGGATCCGTCCGATGCAATGGACGGAGATCATGCAAGTACGGAAGACATCAGCAGACTGATGGCAGGAGAAACCATCTGGCTATATGCTGCAGAAAACTGCCAGGGAGTACTTCTGCCGGACAACACTGATCCATGGAACAAGATTCCTGACAATATCGGGAATGCTGCCGAACTATGTACATATATAGAGGTTATCGGAGAATGGAAGGGAACGTCTTCCTATCAGGGAACAGTAAAATACAGATTCTTCCTCGGCGAGGACACGGTCTCTGACTTCAATGTCAGAAGAAACAGCATGAACTGCATCACCTTATACCTTGAAAAAGGAAGTTTCGGTAAATTGAACTGGAAGATCGACACCTCGCAGATGAATCCCCTGAACTGGAACATGTCATCGACATTGGCAAACAACTACCATGACAGGGAAGACTTCTATGTAACTGAGAACATCAGGGTCGATTTCAGCTTTGACAACGATGGAATGGTATACTGGCAGAACAGGAACAATTCGTTCATCATTGCCGGCATAGGAGCAAACGACAAGACTGTCATCCGATTCGGAGAACCTGTCAATATCGGAGACGGACGATTCATTGTCATGGGAACATGTGTAGACTCAGGATATTACGACATAGTCCTTATGGATGGCGAGACCGGAGAAATCAAGTATTACATGGAATATGGTGATGTCAGGGTTCCCGAGGTCGTCGTAGGCCCACCAGGGCGCTATTCCGACACTCCCGTACAGGAATGTGACAGTGAAGAGAGACTTTACATCAACCGTGGAGAGGCTGAGGTATGCCTGTATCTGGTGGACAGGAACGGGTACAACATCAATCAGAGCAGCTACTATGGATGCGACCTCACATTACCGGACTGGGAGGTGGCTCTAACGTCGGTTGAATCAGGCTATGACATGAAGTCCGGAGCCTTGACCAGGATTGAGGTTGGAGAGACAGGCAATGACGGATACGCCGCAAAATGCACCATCAGCATGGAAAATGACGGAATGGATGAGGAATGGAACCGAAATCTGACGGAAAGTCTGGGTCCCGGAATGATTGACATAAGATTCGATGACAGATTCACGGAAACATCATGCAGAACATCCATGGGACTGTATTGCGAAGATATAAACATAACGCTGATGTGTGTACCTGATCAGTCAAGGGATCACCTTCAGTCGGAATTCATGTATGCAGTCGACAACTCTTCCAATCTGCCGATAAGCATACGCGGTCTGAAACTGAACAGCATGAACGGCCTTCCTTTGGACACCGATGTCAGGGCGATCGTCTGCGACGAAATACCTGGATTCACAAGTCAGATTCCCCTGCTGATAAGTAAGATGCCCTATACATACTGTTCTTTGGAAACCGATTCCGCAAGGCATGAAATCATAGGAGACAAGGTTTGCTATGCAGCGGACGACAACAACCTCGAGCAGTCACAGGTTCCAAGACAACTTGCGATGTTCCACACATTTGAAGCCGACCTTACATATCAGCATGAACATTGGAGTCCGGAAATCAAGGGCAGCATCGACCTGTATGATACAGACGCGCACAGGCAGACATATGGTGCTGAAGGCTACACGAATTCCGGAATGGCATTCCATTCCGGAGAAGACAGTCATTTCCTGTATGACGGCAACAACGGTCTGAAGACAGATTTCAGGGAATACGGCGACCTGCTTGACAAGGAATACATAAGCAAGTTCAACGACATCATTGAAGTGAACTTCTACATAAATGCGAACAATGAAGTCACTGCAACATCCTCCCGACAGGTGGACCTGAACATATCAGTTTCCGGAAACCTTCACGGTCATATCAGATGCGTCACAATGCGTGATCCCTTCTTTACGTTATGGGGACGCTATTACACGGAATCCGTCCCATTCAGCAACAGCCAGACGTTCAGCTTGAGCAGCAGGCCAAGAGCCGTTGACGCCGGAGCATTGGCTGAGGCTTTTGTTACAATGCGCAACATAGAGTATTATTCGGCAGTAGATTCATGGGACGAGGTGAATTTCAGGGTAAACAACAACAATAAGGGAACCATCAGGGAATACCTCAAGCCGTATGCGCTTGACATGTCAATAGAGATATCATCCTCTGACGGCACACCCATAGCAGTAAGTTTCTCCGGATCTTCGGTATATGACTACAAGACATCAAAGCCGGTAACATGGGCGACAGGCGTATTCTCTACAGTGACAATGGTCCCGTCATCCTATTCCGACTTTGACAAGGGACTTGAAGACAACGGCTGTCCTCCAGGGGACCTGTTCAAGGCAGAAACAGTGTACCTGCAGCCGAACCTGACAATGAACACCACCCAGGGCATATATTATATGGCCCGATAAAAAAAGTGCTCCGTTACCGGAGCACTTATCTGATTATTCAGCCGCCTTGAGACGCTCAGCGTTCTCGGCAATCTGAAGCTGGTCGATTACTTCCTGGATCGCACCATCCATGAAAACCGGAAGGTTGTACATGGTGTAGTTGATACGGTGGTCGGTCACACGTGACTGAGGATAGTTGTATGTACGGATCTTTGCCGAACGGTCACCACCTGCAACCATGGTCTTTCTCTTTGCAGAGATCTCTGCGAGGTACTTCTCGTACTCCATGTTATAGAGACGTGTACGGAGTTCCTGGAGAGCCTTGTCGAAGTTCTTGAGCTGCGACTTCTCATCCTGACACTGTACTACGAGACCTGTAGGGATGTGGGTAAGACGGATCGCAGAATAAGTCGTATTCACCGACTGTCCGCCAGGACCTGATGAACAGAATGTGTCCTTGCGGACATCGTTCATATTGAGCTCTACGTCAAACTCGTCTGCCTCTGGAAGCACTGCCACAGATGCTGCAGATGTATGTACACGGCCCTGTGTCTCAGTCTGAGGAACTCGCTGCACACGGTGTACGCCTGACTCATACTTGAGGACACCGTAGACGCCGTCTCCTGAAACCTTGCACACGATTTCCTTGAAACCGCCTGCCGCACCTTCTGCCTGGCTTGTTATCTCCATTCTCCAGCCCTTAGTCTCGATGAACTTCGAGTACATACGGAAAAGGTCTCCTGCGAAGATGGCAGCCTCGTCACCGCCTGAACCGCCGCGGATCTCAAGGATTGCGTTCTTGCTGTCCTGAGGGTCGGCCGGGATGAGGAGAAGCTTGATCTTCTCTTCCCACTCAGGAAGTGTAGGCTCGATCTCAGCGATCTCTTCCTTTGCCATTTCCCTGAGGTCCTCGTCCTTCTCTGTCGCGAGGATATCCTTCGCCATCTCGTAATTCTCAAGAATCTTCTTGAACTCGTTTCCAGCCTCAATGATCGGAGTAAGTTCCTTGTACTCCTTGTTCAGCTGAACGAACTTCTTCATATCCGAAATCACCTCAGGATCAGAAAGCTGTTCCTGAAGCGCCGCATATTTCTCCTGAAGGCCCAAAACCTTCTCCAAAAGTGAATTGTCTGCCATATATATTCTTTATTTTATCTTCCTGATCCAGCAACGGCGACGGAGCCACAACTCATGCTGATAGCGTGCCCACACATTCACCGCTGTATTTGTCTCTATCTGCGGATTTGCCAAAGCCCATTTGGCTCCGCAATCCCCGAACTGATGTGCCATCATTCCATGGAACACTGCCGAGATACCTGTATTCTGCCACTTCGGAGCGGCACCTTCGAGCATGAGGTCAAGGTGTGTAAAGTCCTTCATTGCCCTGAGCACATGTATCCATCCGAATGGGAAAAGCCTTCCCTTGGCCTTCTGCATCGCCTTGGAAAGCGACGGGATGGCAACTCCGAATGCAGCCACTTCATTATCCTGATCCATCAGCACGCAGCATAGTCTCTTGTCCAGCTGACCGATGATCTGGTCGATTTCCTCCTCGATCTCCTCCTCTGTAAACGGCACGAAGTTGTACACACGTCCGTCGTAGCATTCATTGTATGTCTTGAAGAACTTACGGACCATGTCCCTGTCCTTCTTCAGCTTGTCAAAGTCAGCAACACTGAGCTTGTATCTCTCCATGAGCCTTGCCGATATTGCAGCCAGCTTGTCATTCTCCCCCTGATCCGCAGGCATCATGTACTGAATCCAGTCACACTCCTTCTCAAACCCGAGTTCCTGCATGATATCCACATAATATGGATAGTTATACAGGCAGGAAAACGGAGCGATCTTGTCGAATCCATCCACAAGCATTCCCTGGCGTCCGAGCGTATTGTAGTACAACGGGCCATGAATCTCATCCATGCCCTGCTCTTTTGCCCATGCTTCAGCAGCCGCGAACAATGCCTTTGCCACTTCCACATCATCGATCAGGTCAAACCATCCGAAACGGACTCTCCGTGTACCGTATTTTTCGTTGTATCTTGGGTTGACCATGGCGCATATGCGTCCGACCACCTTTCCAGATGCATCTTCCGCAAGCCACATCTTCCTCTGGCAATAGTTCAGCGACGCAGAATGCATGAGGTCATGCTCCTGTCCCTTATGCAAAGGCGGAACATACTGACCGCATCCCTTGTAGAGAGATTCTGGGAATCTGATGAACTTCTTCAGATCCTTTCTGCCTGTCACTTCTCTTACGCTATACAACATCCTGCAAAGATAACAATAAATACGTCATGTTGAACGTGGTGGAATATCTTTATTTTCAAACATCTGAACGTCCCATGGATATCAGATGCTGAACCGCCGCCTGGGCACATACGCAGCCGAACACAGCGGGGATATAAGATATGGTTCCGACCTGAGACTTCTTGTTGCGGTCCTCGCATGGAACTATCGATTCCCTGTCAGGCAGTTCCTCAGAGAAAACAACCTGGAAACCCTTCTTTATTCCCATGTACCTCAAGCGCTTACGCACAATATAGGCCAATGGACAGTTGAACGATTTGGACACATCCGTCAACCGTACCTTGGTAGCGTCATACTTGGCTCCAGCCCCCATCGACGAAACAAGGGCGATGCCATTGTCCATGCAGTATTTGATAAGGTGGAGCTTCGGAGAGAGCGTATCGATGGCATCCACAAGAAAATCGATCTTGTATGCACCCAGAACATCACCTGCCTTTTCCGCCTCAAGATATTCCTTGATGACGATCAGGTCGAGTTCAGGATTGATATCCTTCAGACGCTCTGCCAGCACATCACATTTCGGACGTCCGACCGTCGAATCAAGGGCCAGCAGCTGTCTGTTCTTGTTTGTCACGGACACATCATCGCTGTCAAGGATGATAAGGTGGCCTATTCCTGCACGGACAATCATCTCCGCAGCATAGCCGCCAACACCTCCCACGCCGATGACTGCAACTGTCGAGTTTCGGAAATGATCGATCATCTCCTCCCCTGTCAGCATCGCTGTCCTTTCCTGCCAGTCGTAGATCATAGTCCTTTGGCCTTACCTTCATCCCAGATGGCATCCATTTCCGCAAGGGTCATGTCTGTGAGATTGCGTCCCTGTCGGATGGTATGCTCTTCGAGATATGTGAAACGTCTTCTGAATTTTGCACATGTACGTTCAAGGGCAGTGTCCGGATTGAGTCCGTAGAGACGAGCCGCATTGACCGTAGCGAAAAGGAAGTCACCTAGTTCGTCCTCAGCGCGGTCATATGCTGCAGCCTTCTCTTCCTCTGTCTGAGCTGCCGCCATGGCATCGAGTTCGGCCTGATACTCACCCATTTCTTCCTTCACCTTCTCCCACACATCTTCCTTCTTCTCCCAGTCGAAGCCCACTCCACGTGCCTTGTCCTGCATACGGTAAGCCTTCAAAAGAGGCGGAAGTCCGTCAGGAACGCCTGAAAGCACGGTCTTGTTGCCGTCCTTCTCCTTTGTCTTGAGCATTTCCCACTGCTTGATGACATCCTCGGCACCACCTACCTCGGCTGTCGAGAATACATGAGGATGACGATATATCAGCTTATCACACAGGAAGTTGATCACATCCACCACATCAAAGCTCTGTTTTTCCTCACCTATCTTGGCATAGAAGAGCACATGGAGCAGCACATCTCCCAATTCCTTGGAAAGTTCACGTTCCTCACCCTTCATTATGGCGTCACTTAGTTCATATACCTCTTCCAATGTCTGCGGACGAAGAGACTCGTTTGTCTGCTTCCTGTCCCACGGACATTTCTCTCTCAATTCATCAAGCACATCCAGGATCCTGCCGAATGCTTGAAGCTTTTCTTCTCTTGTATGCATGTTCTTTTTGTTAGGTATGCAAAGTTAGCAATTCTGCAAAAAATAACTATCTTTGAAAAGATAATCACATAATCATGCACAAGGAGATTCATTTCGTATCAGCCGACGAGGCCGTAAAGGCAGTAAAGTCAGGCGACCATATCCATCTCAGCAGCGTTGCAAGCGCTCCAAGAATCCTTATCGAAGCTCTCTGCAGAAGAGGAGAAGCCGGTGAACTTCAGGATGTACGCATCCACCACCTCCACACTGAAGGCGAGGCGCCTTACGCCGATCCGAAGTTTGACGGAGTATTCTTCCACCAGGCATTCTTCGTCGGATCAAACGTACGCAAGAGCGTCCAGGCAGGATATTCAGACTACATTCCTGTATTCCTCAGCGAAACCCAGAAACTCTATAGATGCGGAGCGCTCAGATGCGACGTTGCGATGATCCAGGTATGTCCTCCGGACAAGCACGGATATGTTTCCCTTGGAACATCGGTAGACGCGACTCTTGCCGCAATCGAATGCGCAAAGACAGTCATTGCAGTCGTAAACAAGAACGTACCGCGAGCATGGGGAGATGCAATGATTCCTCTCGACATGATCGATATCTTCGTAGAGTGCGACGAGCCTCTCATGCCGGCTCATTTCAGCGAACCGAACGAGGTCGAGACCGCAATCGGAAAGCATTGTGCAGCCCTCATCGATGACGGAGCCTGTCTTCAGATGGGTATCGGAGCCATTCCTAACGCAGTACTCGCACAGCTTGGAAACCACAGGAACCTCGGAGTACATACGGAAATGTTCGCTGACGGAGTCCTTGACCTCGTGGAAAAGGGCATCATCAACGGCTCGAACAAGGTTACCGACAGGGGCAAGATGGTATCGACCTTCCTCATGGGATCGCAGAGATGCTACGACTTCATCGACGACAACCCTATGGTCGCAATGATGGATGTAGGTTATACAAACGACCCATATGTGATTGCAAGAAACCCTAAGATGACAGCCATCAATTCTGCAGTCCAGATCGACCTCACCGGTCAGGTATGTGCAGACTCGATCGGACTGAAGTTCCATTCAGGTGTCGGCGGACAGGTAGACTTCATATACGGAGCATCCATGGCTCCTCAGGGCAAGGCCATCATCGCCATGCCTTCAACCACAAACAAGGGTGGCAGCAAGATTGCCCCTGTGATCATCGAAGGCGGCGGAGTCGTGACCACAAGACCTCATGTACATTATGTAGTCACCGAATACGGCGCAGTGGACCTCTACGGAAAGTCGCTCCAGGAACGTGCGAAACTCCTTATCGGCATCGCCCATCCTGATCATCGCGAATCCCTCGACCGTGCAGCGTTCGAGCGCTTCGGCAGTCACTACTACTCAGTAAAGATCTAGAAGGTCATAACAGGTATAATTGCCAAAAGTAGTTGGTAAAACCTCTGTAACAATCTAAAATACAGTTAGATACAATAACTTTGATGAAACAGATTTCATCAAAGTTATTTTTTATGGCAAAAAGTCGTCGTGAAAGATGTCCATACTGTGGC
>JAZRLI010000069.1:0-23797 GCA_045646785.1 Candidatus Cryptobacteroides sp.
CACATCTGGTCTTGCTGAACTCACTCTTGTGACATATGCTGCATTCCATCAGGACATCTTCCTGAAGGTACTCCAGAGGAGCCTTACATATCAAGCATTCTTCCTTCATATCCGGTGATTTTATCTCTACAAAATTACATCATTATCTGAGAAATCTTACAACAGCCCAAATCAATCTTACACAACCACCCTTCAGAAGCATGCAGAAAGGCGTTTTGTTATAATCCATCTTACAAAACGCCTTTCGCATCTTACATAGGTCACTCTACAAACTCATACTTGTTGACCCATATCCGGCCGTCATCCTTGTCGTTGTTTTCCCGGACCAAAATCATCGCTTCATCCATGTCCTTAAAGTCAATTCCGAAGAAGTCCGACAGGGTCTGCAATGCCTCACTCTCCATCAGGTAGTAGGTATCGTCATCCTCAATGTCCACTATGTAGTCCTCCGGAAAGAAGACGTCATTGTTCTTCTCGTAGATGGTGAGAGTTATAAATGACATTGACATATCTGATATGGTTGATGTTTCAATTTTAGATAGTCGTATGGCTAATTCTATTGATTCACACACTCAGGACGAAATCATATATGAACCATTTTGGGCCTCAGCATTGAAATTGTACAAATACAACTCTCCAGATAGCCTAACCTTACTATCGGAACGTTACTTTGGTAAATACCATTTAAATCTTAGACCTGATTATGGTAAAATGTTTTAAGGACAGATGTTTGATATTAGACAATGTGCGCTTCCCCATTAAGGCTACTGCTATGTTTTTAGATCATTCAGCAATCTCCTCCATGCCGACCTCAGGCGGGAGGGGCTTTTTGGGATTTTTAGGGACACCGTAACTGATGAGCTTATTGGCGGCGCCGACGATGCTCTGGCCTCTTTCGCGGAGTTTGCGGTCGCATACGTCGTAGTATTTCAGGGCGTCTTCGAGTTTCTCTCCCATCTTTGCGTGGGCGGTACAGAAATCCGACACGCGGGCGAGCATCATCTCGGCGGCAGCTATGATCTGCTGCTGGTTCGCCACCTGTTCGTGACTCTTCCATGCTATGCTGATCATGCGCAGAAACGGCATCATGGTCTCTTCTGTCGTGATCAAGACTCCCTGCTCATAGGCTTCCTGCCAAAGATTTCTGTCGGCCTCGTATGCAAGACGGAGGGCGGAATATACAGGCACGAACATTATCACATAGTCCAGCATCCTATGGCCGGGCTTGAGGTAACGGCTGTAATCCTTCTTCGCAAGCTTGCGCACCTGCTCCTTCATGGCCGCGAGATTGCGGATCATCGCATCTGCCTTGAGACCCTCGTCATCAGTAGAATGATAGTCATACATCGCCGTCAGAACTACCTTTGAATCCACGACGATGTCGTTTCCGTCCGGATAATGGAGAATGAAGTCAGGACGCATGCGTCGGTCGGAATCCTCGTTCCTGATCACATTTCCGTGCTCATCCCTCAAGGTTTCCTCCTTGTCGTAGTCACGTCCTTCGCGAAGGCCTTCAGAGGTAAAGAGATTGTCCAGGATGACCTCGCCCCAGTTGCCCTGAGCCTTGTTGCGACCCCTTAGAGCCTCAGCAAGATTGTCGGCCTTGTCTCCGATGGACATGGTCTGCTCACGCAGGTTCCTTACTGCGGACGCAAGATTATCCTTCAGGCTCTGCGACGTCTCCACATGGGTCTTCCTGTTCTGCTCGAAAGCCTCCTTCATGCCCTTTATATCCTTGTCGAGACCGGCAGAAAGGTTCTCGAACATGACCTTGGCCCTGCGGTCAAGTTCCTCCTCGCGCGCCTTCAGCACACGTTCGCTTTCAGCTGTCATCTGGGCCTTGAGGGCCTCCAGAAGCACAGCAGTCTCAACCTTGTCCCTTCTGGCAGAAGCCAGGGAAACCACAAGATAAACAATAACGGCAGTCAGAAGGACCGCTCCTGCAAGAATATAGATCATTGTACCTGTCATAGGTACAAAGATACTCAAAGTATGATGGATTGCAAAAGCTTGAAATGGCCGGAGGCAAGAGAATCGTAAATCATGTCTTCGTCGATGTCGGACGCCCATGAAAGATCATTTGAGCGTTCACGCGCTGAAAGGATTGCTGCGGTAGGACTGTCAAGATAGTCCTCAATGAAATTGCTCATGATACGGAGATTCAGGAATTAATATTAACGTTTCCGACCCCGAAATCAAATGGCAAGCCAAACTGATATTTCAGCAGAAATTTATTTTACAAGGGAAATGTAGCGTCTCTGGATACGGCCCTTGCGGTCTGTCTGGAGGATGAAAGGAAGCGCCGAAAGATCGAATGAACCGAACATCTTCTCCGCAAGTGAAGGATTTGACTCAAGCACCTTATCCACATTGATTATCAACACTTTGACCTTCCTGTCAGCGAGTACGGTCTCACGTGCAGCAGCCTTTTCGTCAGCACACACATGACATCCTTCGGTCACGAACATGATGTAGTTGACCTGACCGCGCAGACGTCCCGTTCTGAAGGTTCCTGCCTTTTCCTTTCCCTTTGAAAGCATCACTCCCGGCAACTTCATATCAGGAATGGACTTGCCCGGAGTCGACATTGAAAGCAGGTCGTCGAACATCTGGGCCATGCCTATAACCTTGAGCGAATCGTCCTCCGACTTCCACACATCAGGTCTTGAAAGTATCTTGTTGTCGATGAGTTCATCCAGACCTTCCTTGAAGCCCTCCCCTTTCTGGAGGGTAAGATAATAGAGCATGTCACCGGTCATCTGCCTGAACATGACAGTATCTCCTTTTTCCAAGGTGCTCGCCTTTATGTAATCCGAAATTCCGACCACATCTTCACGTTCCGGCGACGAATCACCGAACAGGCTCTCGTACAGCATCATGGACTCGTTGCTTCCATACTCGAGTTCCACCTCTGCAAAGGCTGAATTCAGGAGCATGACAAGAGCCGGAACATCCAGTCCTCGTCCCACGATCGTACCGTCAGGAGAGATGAGGAAAAGTCTTGGAGTCTGGAGTACCCCATACTTGCGCTGGAAATCCGAATCGAGTTCCGGATCCCAAAGATGGACAATGCGTGTACGGCTGACCTCAATGGCGAACTGCTCTCGCACATACTTCTGCCAGTCTGCCTTGTTGTCGGCAGCATATACTGCAACGAAATCCACCGGATAGTCCTCCTGCTGCAGCAGATTCCTCAACAGGACGGTCTGCACCTTGCAGGTAGAACATGAACTGTCATAGAAATAAAGTATCGTATATCGGCCGGAAGGCTTGTCAAACAGAGTGACGGGATTGTGCTCCATGTCAAGCATATCGAGCGACGGAGCCTTGTTTCCGATCAGGGACATTCGGTTGAATTCGGCGAACATCCTTGCGGCGAACATCTCGGAAGAGTTCCTCATCGCCACCTTCCCCGAATCGAACCATTTGTCAAAGACATGGACAGCAACAGCCTCTGCGCCCATCACCTTGGAAGATACATAGTGGTCATAGACAGCCAGGGCAACATGCTGACGCATCAGCGAATCTGTGCATGTCTCTATCAGAAAGTCGCATTCTTCCTTCTGCACATCGGTCCCGGCCCTCTCGATCGCAGCAAAATACGCTTCCAGCTTCTCATCCAATGCCTCCCTCACCACCGGGTCCAGGCCATCATTCCCCGACTGACAATAAGAAACCACCGGACGAGCCACCCCGACCAGCAAAATCGCCAAAACCACTATGAATACCTTGCCTTTCATTATCTCCAATACTTTGTTGATGCTCGGTTGGTTTGTTGGTTTATTTGTGGAGGTGACATGCCACCCCCGGCTAGGGGGTGCCTGCCGAACGGCAGGTGGGGGTCACCGGAACAAAAAACCAATAAACCAACTACAGCTCTACACCATCAGGAACAAACAACGAAGTATCTCCCCCATGCTTAAGCAAGTCACGCACTGCCGTAGAGGAAATATGCGCAAACTCCTGGGCAGTAGGAATGATGATGGTCTCGATATCCGGAGCAAGCTTACGGTTGGCATCCGCAATCGACCTCTCTGTCTCGAAATCGATCATGTTCCTGACGCCACGCACAATGTGCCTGATGCCAAGTTCACGGCACTTGTCGATGGTCAGGTTGTCATACTGAATGACACTCACACCCTCAAGACCTGCAGTCGCCTGCCTGATGATCTCGATCCTCTTCTCGTTAGGGAAGAATCCCCTCTTGTCTATATTGACGCCTACAGCCACGACCACTTCGTCAAACATCGTCAGAGCCCTCTTCAGGATATTGAGATGGCCGGCTGTGAAAGGATCGAACGATCCCGGAAACATTGCTACTCTTTTCATATCTGTTTATTCAAAAGCACAAAAACAGGCTTTTTTGTTCTTTTACCCTGTAAATTATCGTTCAAAAGCACAAAAACAGGGTATTTTGTTCTTTTAAAGCTGCCAATCGATAGGTTGCAGGCCTCTCGAGGCAAGCAGAGCGTTTGTCTGCGAGAAATGACGGCATCCGAAGAATGCACCGCGCGCCAAAGGAGACGGGTGGGCCGCTTCAAGGACATGGTGTCTCGAATGGTCAATCAGGGCTGACTTGCTCCTTGCAAAATTACCCCAAAGAAGGAAGACCACACCCTCGCAATTATCTGATATATATCGTATTACCGCATCAGTAAACTCTTCCCATCCTATCTTGCTGTGGGATGCTGCCACGCCTGCACGGACAGTCAGCACAGCATTCAGAAGCAGCACACCCTGACGTGCCCACTTCTCAAGGTCGGGATATCCGCTCATCTTCACACCGAGGTCGGACTCGATCTCCTTGAAGATGTTCTTGAGCGACGGTGGAGCAGGAACCCCAGCCGAAACGGAGAACGAAAGTCCATGGGCCTGACCGGGACCATGGTATGGATCCTGACCGAGGATGACCACTTTGAGGTTCTCGACCGGAGTCAGGTCGAATGCCCTGAATATCTGGCTTCCCGGAGGATAGATGGTCTGTCCTGCGGCCTTTTCAGAACGCAGGAAACGCACCAGCGACTCAAAATACGGTTTCCCGAATTCTCCCGCCAATGCGTTTTTCCAACTCTGTTCTATGCGTACTTCCATCAGAAAATATACTTGATCACTTCATCTATGCTGTTGACATAAACAAAGGTAAGACCTTTTATGTAAATTTCCTTGATATCCTCGACATCTTTTCTGTTCTCCTCGGAAATCACGATCGTATGGATTCCGGACCTCTTGGCAGCGAGGATCTTCTCCTTGATTCCGCCTACCGGAAGCACTCTGCCGCGGAGGGTCATCTCTCCGGTCATTGCGATGCCGCTCTTCACGGTCTGGCCACGGTATGCAGACACCATCGAACTTACCATCGTGATACCCGCAGAAGGGCCGTCCTTAGGAACCGCTCCCTCAGGAACATGGACATGGATGTCCTTCTCGATGAATTCCTCGTATGGCATGCCGGTAAGTTCCGGATGAGCCTTGATGTACTGATATGCGATCTGAGCCGACTCCTTCATCACGTCGCCGAGGTTGCCTGTCATCGAAAGGTTGCCCTTTCCCTTGCTGACCGAACTCTCGATGAAGAGGATCTCGCCTCCCATCGATGTCCATGCAAGACCGGTAACTACTCCCGGAGCCTCATTGCCCTTCTGGATGTCATGGGCGTTTGTCGGAAGACCGAGGTACTCGCGCAGATGGGTCGGCTTGATGGTCTTGTAGTACTTCTCGCCAAGGGCCATCTTCCTGACGCTTACGCGGCAGATCTTAGCAATCTGCTTCTCCAGGCCTCGCACTCCGGACTCACGTGTATATTCCTCGATGATCTTCTTGACTGTCTCCTTCTCGAAGCGAAGCGCGCCTTCCTCAAGACCATGCTCCCTCAACTGCTTAGGTATCAGATAGTTCTTTGCGATCTCCATCTTCTCCTCAGCAAGGTATCCGCTCACGTTGATCATCTCCATACGGTCCTTGAGGGCCGGCTGGATAGTGTCGATATTATTCGCCGTAGCGATGAACATCACATTCGAAAGATCGTAGTCGATGTCCAGGTAGTTGTCGTGGAATGTCGAGTTCTGCTCCGGATCAAGGGCCTCGAGGAGAGCTGACGACGGGTCACCCTTGAAGTCGCTGCTGATCTTGTCGATCTCGTCAAGGACGATCACAGGATTGGATGTACCCGCACGGTTGATTCCGTTAAGGATACGGCCAGGGAGAGCACCCACGTATGTCTTTCTATGTCCACGGATCTCCGACTCGTCGTGTACACCACCAAGGGCGATACGCACGTACTTACGGTCGAGAGCCCTTGCAATCGACTTTCCAAGGCTGGTCTTTCCCACACCCGGAGGGCCGTAAAGGCAGAGGATAGGAGACTTGAGGTCGCCCTTCAGCATAAGTACCGCAAGGTATTCCATGATTCTCTCCTTCACCTTCTCGAGTCCGAAATGATCCTCGTCCAGAACCTTCTGGGCGTTAGGCATGTCGAGATTGTCGACAGACTTCTTGCCCCATGGAAGGTCAAGCATGAAGTTGATGTAGTTGTACTGTATGCTGTAGTCCGGTGAACTTGGATTGTATCTCTCGAGCTTGGCCATCTCCTTCTCGAAGATCTCCTGGATTGCCGGAGACCATTCCTTCTGCTCCGCACGTGCCCTGAGCTGGGTGAATTCCTCCATCTCGTCCATACCG
Organism: Candidatus Cryptobacteroides sp.; assembly: GCA_045646785.1. Lineage (GTDB taxonomy): Bacteria > Bacteroidota > Bacteroidia > Bacteroidales > UBA932 > Cryptobacteroides. The sequence goes on from JAZRLI010000069.1 coordinate 6,679, forward strand.
AGCTCCTCTTGGATGGTCTTGAGCTGGTTGTTGAGAAAGTACTCCCTCTGCTGCTGGTCGATCTCGGTCTTTACCTTCTGGTTGATCTCCTGCTTGATCTTCTGAAGTTCCACCTGGGTGTCGAGCACCGAAAGAAGCTTCATCGCCCTTGTATTGAGGTCGCCGTACTGAAGGAGTTCCACCTTGTCCATGAAGTTCTCCACTTCGATGGTAGTAGCGATGAAGTTCACGAGGAACTCGAAGTTCTCGATTCCCTTCAATGCATTTGCAGCCTCGCGCGGAACCATCGCAGAAGTACGGATTACCTGCATCGCCTTTTCCTTTAGCGACTCGGCAACCATACGGGTATGTACGTCAGGCTCAGGAACGACGTCGTTCATATAACGGACGCGTCCTATCATATACGGCTCATAGTCATATATGCTTTCCACCTCGAAACGCTTGTAGCCCTGGAGTATGGCGGTAATGGTACCGTCTGGCATCTCAAGGGTCTTCACGATCTTCGCTACAGTTCCATAGTTGTATAGGTCTTCCTTTCTCGGATCCTCCACCGAAAGGTCGTTCTGAGGCACAGCACCGATGAAGGTATTGCTGTTCTCCGCGTCCTCGATAAGGCGGATGGACTTCTCACGTCCGATGGTTATCGGATATACCGTTCCGGGGAAGAGCACGGCATTCCTCAAAGCAAGAATCGGCAAAGAATCCGGCAGCTGCGACTCGTCGATCTTCATCACCCCCTCACCCTGCACCACCGGAATGATGCTCACTTCTGCACCTGCAGCGGATAAAATGTCATTCATCATTAAGTCCTTCATATCTTTCTGTCAATATATTTCAATATTATTCATCTCCATCTGCCAAAATGGCAGATTTATCCCTGAATGTTGAGTTCACCTATATATGGTCAATCTCTGTGCCAAGTAGCAAACGTCTAAAAACATGACAAATTTAATGATTTTTAGCCACTTGATTTGCCTAATTAAAAAATTCAGTCTATCTTTGCGAGATATATCGACAAAAAGTTTTTGATTTAAAATTTTAAAAGTAAATAAGTTATGACAAAGGCAGAGATCGTAAATGAAGTTGCTAAGGCAACCGGCATTGAGAAGGCAACAGTTCAGATTGTCGTTGAGTCATTCATGGAGAGCGTAAAGGGCTCACTCAGCAAGGGCAACCCAGTATACCTCCGTGGATTCGGTAGCTTCATCATCAAGCATAGAGCAGAGAAGGCAGCAAGAAACATCACTAAGAACACTACAATGACTATCCCTGCTCACAACATCCCAGCATTCAAGCCTGCTAAGGTGTTCGTTAATGAGGTAAAGTAATTACAACAAAACAATAATATTTTAAACCTTATCTATTATGCCAAACGGAAAGAAGCATAAAAGGCACAAGATGGCTACGCACAAGCGCAAGAAGCGCCTGCGTAAGAACAGACACAAGAAGAGAAAGTAATTTCTCGCAGTGTCTGCCATTTTAGCAGTCTGCTAAAGAGGCTGACCAGGTTGGTCGGCCTCTTTATTTTGAAATAATCTTATCACTGAAATTCCTGATGGAGTCTGTAAAAGATCTGATTGTTGACGTAAATTCAACAGAAGTCTCGATCGCGCTGATGGAAAACCACAAGCTGATCGAGCTGAACAAGGAGTCCAGCCAGGGTCACAACTTTTCCGTAGGAGATGTATATCTCGGAAAGGTCAAGAAGATTCTTCCGGCCCTGAACGCTGCCTTCGTCGACATCGGAGACGAGAAGGAGGCATTTGTCCACTACCTTGACCTCGGACTTTACTTTGAGGCTTTTGACGAGTTTGTCAAGAGAATCAACCCGAACACCGATGCGAAAGGAATCTACAAGCACATCAAGCCTGGCAAGATCCTCGAAAAGGACGGCCGCATCGAGAATGTGCTCACTCCGGGACAGATGATCATCGTCCAGATCGTAAAGGAACCGATCTCGACAAAAGGGTCACGACTGACTGCAGAAATTTCATTGGCAGGACGAAACATTGTACTGCTCCCCTTTGCTGAAAAGGTGAGCGTATCCCAGAAAATCTCTTCCAAAGAGGAAAAAAGAAGACTGGAGACACTTGTAAGGAGCATTCTCCCAAAGAATTACGGAGCGATCATCCGCACGGCCGCAGAAGGAAAGAACGCGGCAATCCTTGATGCAGAGGTCATATCGCTGATCGAGAAATGGGAAAACTCCTGGAAGAAACTGGCTAAATCCAAGGGTGTACAGCTGCTCTTCACAGAGTACAGCAAGACCACTACCATCCTCAGAGACCTTCTCAACGATTCGTTCACAAATGTCTATGTAAACGATGAGACAATCTACGAGGAAACACGAAAGTACATCTCCCTGATCTCACCGGAGCAGGAGAAGATCGTGAAGCTCTACAAGGACAAGGCACCGATCTTTGACCACTTCGAAGTAACGAGACAGATCAAGAGTTCATTCGGAAAGGTGGTTCCCATCAAGCAGGGTGCATATCTTGTGATTGAGCACACAGAAGCATTGCATGTGATCGATGTCAACAGCGGCATCCGTTCCAAGAACAAGGAGCAGGAGCAGAACACATTCGACATCAACTGCTATGCGGCCGAAGAAATCGCAAGACAGCTCAGACTGCGCGACATGGGCGGCATCGTCATCGTGGACTTCATCGACATGGAGATCAACGAGCACAAGAATGCCCTCTACAAGAAGATGGTCGAGCTGATGGAGACGGACAGAGCAAAGCACAATGTCCTCCCGCTTACAAAATTCGGTCTCATGCAGATCACAAGACAGAGGGTCCGTCCCGCAACCGAGATCAACACCCAGGAGGTTTGTCCGGTATGCAACGGCACCGGAAAGATAGCATCAAGTGTCGTGATAGATGAAGCGATCGAGAGAAAGCTTGCCTTCTACGTCAATGAGAAGCAGATTACAAATCTGACATTGAAGGTAAACCCGATTCTCGGATCCTATCTGACAAGAGGTCTGTTCTCCTCTATCATTGGAAAATGGAAGAAGAAGTACAGATGTAAGATCGAGGTCGTGGAAACAACCGACTTCACGGTCCTGCAGAATGAATTTTACAACGAAAAAGGAGAGAAGCTTGATTAAGCTTCTCTCCTTTTTATTATTCCTCCTCCAGGAACTGGGACATGTTCTCGGAGTATTTGCGCCATTTGTCGATCAGGGCCTGCATGTCGTCAGGAAGCTTCGAATCGAAACGGACCATCTGCTTGGTCTTCGGGTGGACGAAGCCGAGGGTCTTGGCATGGAGGGCCTGGCGTGGCAGGAGCTTGAAGCAGTTCTCGATGAACTGACGGTATTTCGCATAGATGGTTCCCTTGCGGATCTCGGCACCGTCGTAACGCTCGTCATTGAAGAGCGGATGGCCGATCCAGTTGAAATGGACACGGATCTGATGGGTACGGCCTGTCTCGAGACGACACTCCACCACTGTCACATATCCGAAGCGTTCAAGGACCCTGTAATGGGTAACCGCATGCTTGCCGTAATCTCCGTCAGGGAACACCTTGAACCTCATCCTGTCGTTAGGGTCACGTCCGATGTTTCCGATGATTGTACCTTCGTCATCCTTGATGTTTCCCCATACTATCGCCACATAACGACGCTCGATGGAATGTACGAAGAACTGCTTTGCGAGATCCAGCTGAGCCTCGTCGTTCTTCGCCACCACGAGAAGTCCTGAGGTATCCTTATCGATACGGTGTACAAGCACTCCCATTCTCTCGTCCTCCGCATCGGCATCCTGGGATATGCCGAGATGGTGAGCGAGGGCATTCACGAGGGTGCCGCTGAAATGGCCATGGCCAGGATGTACAACCATGCCCGCCTCCTTGTTAAGTACAAGCACGTCATCATCCTCATGAACGATGTTCAACGGAATCGCCTCCGGAAGGATCTCCAGACCGCGGCGCTGATAAGGCATCACGAACTTGATGACGTCGCCCGGACGTATCACATAGTTCGCCTTCACTATCTTTTCATTCACGCGGATGTATTCGGCCTTGATGGCCAGCTGGATACGGTGGCGTGAAGTATATTCCATATGAGTCGCAAGATACTTATCCACGCGCATCGGAACCTGACCTGCAGAAATGTCAAAGCGGTAATGCTCGAACATTTCCTGCTGCTCATCCTCATACGCGGCCTCATCACCTGCGACAGCTATATCCTGATCCCTGATAGGATCGTCTTCAAAATCAAAGTACTGGTTCATCTGAATCTTAGTTTACTCTTGCCGGCACCTTTGCCACATCAGTAGTAAGGTAAAGCATAACTGCATCTCCCATGGCAACGCTGATCGAATCCGAAGCGGAAGGATCCTGACGATATACTACAGCATTGAGGCTGTCGTCGTAGTCCTTCACAGTATCGTCGAACCTGAGGTCCTTGATGTTCAGCGAATGATCGAACACCGCATCTACCGCGCTCATGTTCTTAAGTCCTGTCACATCAGGAACATAAGTCTTGTTATCCATGTCGTTGAGTCCAAGCACGAGGTCGATTGCAGTCTCGCTGTCGATCTGGGTTCCAGGCTCGATCTGTCTGTTGCCCTTGAGCTGACGGAGGACGTTGTTAGTAGCCATATCCTGGACATATACAAGCCTGTTGAGCACGAGTCCTCTTGAAAGAAGTTCTGCCTTTGCCTGCCTGAGGGAAAGTCCCACGAGATTCGGCATGGTAACTTTCTTTGCGTTCACGGCATTGATGGTCAGAACGACTCTTCTGCCCTTCTTCACCTTCGAGCCCGGAGCCGGGTTCTGTCTGTATACCGCTCCCCTCTGCATTCTCTTCACGAAAACCGAGTCTGTCACATCGACCCTCATTCCAGCCTGCGCAGCTGTATATTCAGCCTCTGCCACGCTCATGTTGGAGAAGTCCGGAACATTTATTTCCCTGTTGTGCTGAGTCACAACATTCAGAAATATCATGGCGCCCACGATGAGTACCACGACAAGAATGAATGCAATCGTCAGATTGCGTACGATCCAATTCTTCATATCAAACTTTTATCAATTCATATTCACGGCTGCCAAGCCCTATCTTTTCGCCATATTCAAGGCCTGACTGCCAATTTGTATCCGGATGGACGATACGGAACTTATCCTCTCCCTTATGATGGTGATGTCCGCATCCGCATTCATGTCCATGTTCCGCTTCCCTGTCGGCGATTGCATTGCCTCTGAGGCTCGGAGCCGCTATGACCATGTCCGCACATGCCTGATCGAGGGCAACCGGGTCGAATGAAGCAGCAATTCCGATGTCTGGAACGAGGGCCGCATCATTGTGGTTCCAGCAGTCGCAGTCCGGAGACACGTTCATGATGAAGCTTATATGGAACGACGGCTTGCCGTTCACCACCGCATACGCATATTCCGCGATCTTCCTGTTGAGCATCTCGGATGTACAGTAATCCTTCACGACAGCAGCATCCTTCTGGCATACCGCCACGCACTGGCCGCATCCGACACACTTCGTATAGTCGATCACTGCCTTTCCGTCAACTACCTTCACGGCATCGTGACGGCAATACTTCTCACATACCTTGCAACCGATGCAGTTCTCTGCCTTGATGCATGGCTGAGACGCTGAATGAAGCTCAAGCTTGCCGCCGACGCTGGCCGAACCCATGCCGAGGTTCTTGAGCGCACCGCCGAATCCGCTCTGCTCGTGACCCTTGAAATGGTTCATCGAGATGACGATGTCAGCATCTGCGATCGCTGCACCGATCTTCGGAGACGGACAATAATGTCCACCCGACGGAACTTCCTTATAGTCAGTACCTTTAAGACCATCGGCAATGATCACGTCAGCATGCGCACCGATCCTGTTGAATCCGTTTTCCATAGCTGCGCTGAGGTGGTCGACCGCATTCGAACGGCCTCCGGTATAGAGGGTATTGCTGTCGGTCAGGAAGACCTTTGCACCGAGCGAACGGACCACATCAACCACACGTGCCGCATAGTTCGGACGAATGTACGCAAGGTTTCCCGGCTCACCGAAATGAATCTTTATCGCTGTAAACTTGCCGTCGAAATCGACATCTGCAATACCAGCCCTCCTTATGAGTCTTTCGAGTTTTGTAAGAAGGTCATTACCTGGTACTGTCCTCAGGTTGGTGAAGTAAACTTTTGACTTTTCCATAGTTCTATCAGATTACAGGCACGGCCTGGAAGAAGACATTTACAAGTCCCTGTCCCAGCAAGGCTATACCGATGATTACTATCAAGGCTCCTGTGATCCTGCTTATCCACAATATCGTCCTCATCCTGAAATTGCCGCGGAAACGGCTTAGAAGCCACGACATGAGGAACCAGTAGGTCACAGATCCCGCACTTACTGCGAGGATTATAGGAGTCACGCTCCATGTATGGGGAGCGTCATTCGCCAGTCCGAAGAAGGCAAAGAGCGTGAACATCACGAAGATTGCCATAGGATTCGATATGCCAAGGGCCACCGCCTGACCGAAGTCCTTAGGAGACACCGATGACTCGCCGTCTGCCTTGAGCTTTCTGAACGGGTTGGAAAAGGCCATCGAAAATCCCACTGCAATGAGCACCGCACCACCCACGATCAGGATCATGTTCTTATGCTCCTCGATGAAACTCTGGGCGAATGCGAGGGCGAAGATTGCGATGAAAGCATAGAACGTATCGACCACACTTGCACCAAGTCCAGATACGAAACCGGCCTTATGTCCCTTGCTCAGAGATTTCTGTACGACAAGAATAGCTATCGGTCCTATCGGAGCCGACGCACACATACCTACCGCGAAACCTTTGAGTATATCTATCCACATATCTCACAAAGGTAGTAAAAAATTCATATCTTTGTCTGATGTTTAGCCTTACAGAACAATGAAAAAAGAAAATATGATACTTTGGATAATGGTGCTGCTGTTCGCAGTAATGATGTCCATCCCGTTCCTCGTACCGCATACCGGCCTGCTTGCACTCTTCGGAATCATTCCGCTTCTGTGCATGGACAGGATAGCGACCCTGACAGGCAGGAAAAGGGTCTGGATATACCATTATTCAGCCTTCGTCCTCTGGAACACATTCACAACCTTCTGGGTATGCAACGCAACGGTAGGAGGCGGAATCTTCGCCATCCTGGCCAATTCCCTCCAGATGTCATTGGTATTCGGACTGTTCAGACTGAGCAAGAAGAAGTTCACCGGCACGCTTCCGTACATCTTCCTCATGGTGACATGGATAGCGTGGGAAAGGTTCTATTTCGACGCAGAGATATCATGGCCATGGCTTGTGCTCGGAAATGCATTCGCAAGGACAACATGGGCGGTGCAGTGGTATGAATTCACCGGTTCGCTCGGAGGTTCGCTGTGGGTATGGATGTGCAACCTCAGCATATTCGGAATGCTGGTGAGCGCATCGGACGGAAGTATCTTCAGATGGAATGCAAAGGCGAAGGCGGCATCTGTTTCAGGCCTCGCGATTCTTTTCGCCGCACCTCTCATCATCTCAGGATTCATCGGAAGACAGTACGAATACTCGATATACTCATCGGAAGAGAACCTCGACGTTGTCATCGTGCAGCCGAACATCGACCCATACAACAAGTTCGAAGCAATGACCCAGGCCCAGCAGAACGGCATCTTCCTCTCGCTGGCCGAAAAGGCCCTCGAGTATCGCAAGGATGATCCGACAGCGGCTCCCCTGCTTCTCCTTGCCCCTGAAACTCTCACCAGCGACATCATACTCGGAGACTGGTCAAGAAGCAACACATGGAGAGGCTTCACGTCATTCCTGAAGGATTATCCGGGAGTTAATCTTCTTTTCGGAGCCTCGACATACGACTACATCTACACCAGGGAGGCTCCTTCATACACAGCAAGGAACATAAGGGAAGGACTCTGGCTTGAATCCCACAACTCAGCCATGATCACAGATGGCACAGAAAGGACCGAGGTCTTCCACAAGAGCAAGCTTGTAGTTGGAGTTGAGCATACTCCTTACCCAAGGATATTCTGCCCTATTGACAACAAGCTGGGCGGCGTCATGGGCCGTTGCGTAGGCCAGGACGAGATCAGCCTGCTCAATGTCGCAGGTGGCGATTCTGTGATTCCTGTAGGATGTGCAGTATGTTATGAATCCGTCTATGGAGAATATTACACAGACTATATCCGCAAGGGAGCACGCGCCATGACCATCATCACCAACGACGCATGGTGGGGCAACACGCCGGGCTACAGACAGCATCTCAGCTATGCTTCCCTCCGCGCGATCGAGACAAGACGTGCCATTGCAAGATGCGCAAACACCGGAATATCAGCCATCATCAGCCCATCGGGAAAGGTCCTTAACCCGACTCCTTGGTGGGAGCAGGCAGTAATCACCGGTACACTTCCTCTTCGTGACGACATCACATTCTTTGTTAGCCACGGAGACATCACAGGACGTGTATGCACATTCATATTCCTGCTTCTTTTCCTTGCTCTAGCAGTCCGTTTCTTTACACGCGCTTCAAGATAAGTTTATAACACATACAAACAAAAGACAAGCTCCGGAAGTGACGTCTTCCGGAGCTTGTCTTATATATGCTGCCGCTTGCGCGACAGGGGGAATTGCTTAGAACGGTCTTCCGCCACCCATTCCTGGGCCACCCATCGGTGGTCTTCCGCCACCCATTCCGCGTCCGCCGCCCATTCCGCGACCGCCGCCCATGCCGCCCATTGGGCCGCCCATGCCTGGACCTCTACGGTTGTTACCGAATGTTCCGAATCTGTATGTGAATGAAAGGATCACATAACGTCCGAGGGTGTTGTTGCGAGACTCCAAGTGGTAGTTAGAGTTGTCGGTAACCATAAGGTTCTTAGCCTGGTTGAGGAGGTCATATCCTCTGAGGGCGATAGTACACTTGTTGTTGAAGAGGAGCTGTGTAATCTCTGCGTTCCATACGAACTCTGGCTCCTGAGCTGAAGTGTAACCGTTGTACCAGTTGTAGTTGATATCTGTGATGAGGTTCATTCCGAATGGGAGTGTCCAGTTCATCTCAAATGATGCGTTGTTAGTCCAGGTAGCCTTCTGGTTTACAGTTGTAACTGTGTACCAAGACTTCGACATGTTTGTTCTACCTCCTGCGATGAGCTCGATCACGTCGTTGCGGTAAGTGAGTCGGAGCATCTGCATGAAACCGGCTGAAACTGTATTGTTCTTAGTGAAGAGGTCAGTCTTGCCGAGATCAGGGAAGTCCTTGTGGAACTGCTCATAGTTGAAGTTTGCAGTAGCTGGATCGTAATATGTACCAGCGTGTGCAGTCTGGAACTCAGTTGTTCCGATGTATGAAGTCGACTGGTTGTAACGTGCATTTGTCATCGACATGATCGAGAAGTTCGATCTTCCGAGAGGAGAGTTGACCATGAGCATTGCATTTGCGTTTGCTGTACCAGGACCGTTTACAGGCATTGAGTACTGTGCACCAGCAGCATCATACCACTGAGCGTTTGTAATCGCATCCTGAACCATACCTCCGGAAATGTTTGCATTGATCGATGTGAATGAGCTCATGTTTGTGTAACCGAAGTTCATGCTTGCATTGTGGTTGAAGTATGGCTTCAAGTAAGGGTTACCGAATGATACGCTCATTGGGTTGCTGTTGTCAGGAACCGGCATCAACTGTGAAGTAGAAGGCTGAGCTGATCTACCGTTATAGTTGACCTGCATGTTTGTATAGTCAGTGAAGTAGAATCTTACTCTTGCTTCAGGCGACCAGTTCACTACAAGGTTATCATAAACTTCACCGTTGGTTACATTATGAGTGTTTGTAGGGTTTGCAGATGCACCTATCTGAGCTGTGAGCTTATCAGTCTGATAGCTGAATGTCACACCTGCTCTCTGGTTGATTGTCTGGTTGAGGATAGAGTTTGAGTATGTATCATCCTTCTCCTCACCCTCAGGATTGTAAATGAAGTCATTGAGATCAAAGTCACCACTGTTGAATGCGTCCTTTGTGCTGAGGCTTCTGCTCCAAGAGTACTGGTAGCTTGCCTCGAGGTAGAGCTTCTCAAGGAGAGGCTCAGTATAGACAAGGCGTCCGGTGAGTGATGAGCTCTTTGTATTCTGAATGTACTTCTGGTTGATTTTCTGAATATAATGTCCTGTTTCAGGATCATATACATAGTTGCTTCCCGCGCTTTCAGCAGCCTCTGTAAGAGACTGGTTGTAGCTGGTCATGTCGTTGTTGCTGAAGTTGTAGTTTGCATTCAACGAGATTGTTCTGCCAGCCTTTCCAAGACGCTGTCTATAGAGCATACGACCGCTTGCAGTCCAGTTCTGGTTGTCTCCGAAGCTCTTTGTGAAACCGTTATTGGTAAAGGTCTGATCTGTAGCGCCTGCAGCCAATGTGTTGGTATTGAATGTCGACGACTCGTTGAAGTTACCGCCACCAAAGTTGAACTGAGGCTCGAAGAGGATAGATGAGCTTGGCGAGAATGTATGGTCGAGACGGATACCGATTCTGTGACCACCTGTATTTCTTGTGCTTGAACCGACTTCGTCATAGTACTGCCAGTCGCCGTTCTGCATGTAAGTGATCTTTGAACTTTCCTCCTCAGAGTAAACGTTAGAACCATTATAGAGGTAGTTTCCGGAGAGCTCCATGTTGCCGTCGAAGAAATCCCAGGCACCGTTGGCACCGCCCATCCATGAGCTTGTGATGCCGCTTCCGCCCATCATGCCGCCCATGCCGCCGCCGCCCATCATGCCGCCGCCCATGCCGCCGCCCATCATGCCGCCGCCCATCATCATGCCGCCGCCCATGCCGCCGCCGCCCATCATGCCGCCCATCATGCCGCCTGCGAGGTCGTTAAATCCACGGTTGTTGGTGTTGTTTGCGTTTACGATGAATGTCAACTGGCTGTGGTCCTTGAAGTTACCAACGATACCACCTGCCTGGTAGCGCCATCCTTCGTCTACGAACTTATGATCTTCGTTGTAGTATCCTTTTTCCGGTGCGTCGTGTCCGCCACCTGCCATGGCGTTACCAAACCAACCGTCCATCATACCCTTGTATATAGAGAGGTCAATGATGAATTCTTCCTGACCGTCGTCGATTCCGGTAAACATCGCCTGGTCAGACTTTCTCTCCACAACCTTGACCTTCTCGATCATGTTTGCAGGGAGGTTCTTTGAAGCAAGCTGAGGGTCATCCATGAAGAACTCCTTTCCATCGACCATGATTCTGGTGATGGTCTCACCGTTTGCGGTGATCGATCCGTCTGAACTTACCTCAAGGCCCGGGAGCTTCTTGAGGAGATCCTCGAGCATATCGTTGTCTGAAGTCTTGAATGAAGACGCATTGTACTCGACTGTATCCTTCTTCACGACGATAGGGTTACCCACTGCAGAAACGCTTGCTGCATCGAGCTGCTCCACATCCTCGTTCATCTTGATTACGCCAAGGTCGACATTCTTATCGACAACGACTTCCTGCTCATGTGTCACATATCCCATGATTTCGGCCTTGAGAACATAAGTTCCCTTCTTTACCTTGACACCAGCAGCACCTTCTGCGTCTGTAAGCACATACTTAGCCGCTTCAGTCTCACCCGCGAGAGTAAGGGATACTGTAGCATAACCTACAGGCTCTTCTGTCTTAGCATCGACGAGCTTGACATCGACATTGAAGGAATTCTGCGCATACGCAGAAAAAGTGGCCAGCATCAGAAGGCCAACCATCATGATCTTTGAAAAAATACCGGAAATTTTCATCATTTTCTCTTTCTTCACATTAATTAAAACAAGCAGAGAGACAATTCTCAAGTCTCTCCGAATACATAGACAATTTTAGTTTATCAAAGTTTAATTGAAATTTCATAAAAATCATCTTCTTCCATAGCCACCGCGACCACCATGGCCACCACGGCCGCCGCGACCCCTTCCGCCACCTGCTGCCGCATTGAAGTCACCGAACCTGTAGGTCAGGGACAGGATGACATATCTGCCGAGGGTGTTGTTCCTGGTTTCAAGGTGATAGTTTGACGAATCCGACACGGAAAGGTTCTTTGACTGGCCGAGAATGTCGTATGCCTTGAGGGCAAGGGTGAACTTGTCCTTGAAAAGAAGCTGGGTTATCTCAGCGTTGATGATGATCTCATCCGGCTGAGGTGTTGTATATCCGTTGTACCAGTTATAGTCAGCATCTGCGATGATGTTCAGACCGCAAGGGATGGTCCAGTTCATCGAGAACTCGACCTGATTGCTCCATGTCGGGTTCACATTGGCGTTGGCGATCGTGTACCACGACTTGGACATTCGTGTACGTCCTCCTGCAACGATCTCCACCAGGTCTGTCCTGTAGGTCAGGCGGAGACGCTGGGTGATGCTCATCGTCTGGGTCTTGTTTGCAGTAAACGCATCATCAGCCTTGTTCAGGTTCGGATAATCCTCATGGAAGGCCTTGTAGTCAAACTCCGCAGTCTCGGCATTGTAATACCTGTCGCTGTCCAATCCGTCCTTTCCGATGAACGAAGTGGACTCGTTGTAGTTTGCGTTGGTATTTGAATAGATCGAGAAGTCCGACTTGCCTATAGGTGAATTCAGCATCAGTCGTCCGTTTGCAGAATAGGTTCCAGGGCCGTTTACAGGGATCGAATACTGTGCGCCCACCTGGTCATACCACTTTGCATTTGTTATCGCATTGTCCACCATGCCACCGCCGACCTGTCCGTTCATGGAGAAGAAGGTCTCCTTGTTGGTATATCTGAAGTTGGCGTTGATGTTGTGGTTGAAATACGGCTCGAGGTAAGGGTTACCCAAAGAAACGTTCAAAGGGTCCGAATTGTCAGGTACAGGCATCAGCTGCGAGGTCGACGGCTGGTTCGAGCGTCCGTTGTAGCGGACTCTCATGAAGGCATAGTCGTTGAACTCATAGTTGACTGTCGCCTGAGGAGACCAGTTGATCACATAGCTCCTGTACTCATCTCCATCGGTATTGTTGTAGGTATCCGTAGGATTCACGGAGAGTCCAAGCTGAGCGCGTAGCTTCTTCTGCTGGTAATTGAAGCTGAGTCCTCCCCTCTGGGTAATTGTACGGTTTACAATGTCGTTCGAATATGTCGTATCGAGTTTGGATCCCTCCTCCTGATACACAAGAGACGTAACATCCGCGCCTAACGGATCATTCAGATTGCCGCTGTTGTATGCCAGCTTGTTTGACTGGCTCCAGTTCCATCCGTACTGATAGTTAGCTTCGAGATACATTCCTTTGCCCAAAGGCTCCGTATACACTACCCTACCGTTGAGAGACGCGTTCTTCGACGTACGGTCTATCAGCTGATTCACGACTTCAGGGTCGGCATCCCAGATTCCGTCGTTGTCCTTGTCCGAATGGGTAAGGGACTGGTTGAAACCCTGCATCTCATTGTTCCTGAAGTTGTAGCGCAGGTTGATGGAAATGGTTCTTCCCTGCTTTCCAAGCTTCTGACGGAGGAGAGCCGTACCGTTGGCTGTCCAGTTGCGGTTGTTGCCGGTATTGTCGGTAAAACCTTTGTTGGTATGGGTTGTGTCACCTTCGAAGATACGGTCGGTATAGAACTCCGAATGCTCGGAATATCGTCCGCTTCCGAAGTTGAACTGTGGCTCGAAAAGGAGCGAAGTGTTGTCCGAGAACTCATGGTCGAGCCTGATTCCGAAGCGGTGGCCCTGCGAGAACGACACATTCGAACCTTCATTATAGTTCAGGAGTCGGCTGCCGTCATTCATGTATGTAAGCCTTGAACTCTCCTCCTCGACAAGTCTCTCCGAACGGTTGTAGAGATAGTTGCCGGAGAGTTCCATGTCCCCGTCGAAAAGATCCCACGCACCGTTGAGACCGCCCATCCATGAAGTCGAGATACCGCTTCCGCCACGGCCCATGCCGCCGCCACGCATATCCTGCATCATACCGCCGGCAACGTCGTTGAATCCTCTGTTGTTGGTATTGTTTCCGTTCAGGATTATGCTGATCTGGCTCTTGTCAGAAAAACGTCCGGTCATTGCTGCGGCCTGGAAACGAGGGTCGTTCATGTCAGAACCCTTGCTTGGAAGGTCATAACCGCCTCCTGCCATGACGTTTCCGAACAGGCCATCCATCATGCCTGACTTGATCGAAAGGTCGATGATGGTCTCCTCCTCGCCGTCATCTATACCGGTGAAAAGAGCTTGATCCGACTTCTTCTCAACGACCTTCACCTTCTCGATGATCTTTGCAGGGATGTTCTTTGAAGCCAGCTGAGGGTCATCCAGGAAGAATTCCTTGCCGTCGATCATGATCTTTGTGATGGTTTCTCCATTGGCTGTGATGGAGCCGTCAGTTCCCACCTCGACGCCCGGAAGCTTCTTGAGGAGTTCCTCGAGCATATCGTTGTCGGAAGTCTTGAACGATGATGCTGTATATTCGATGGTATCTTTCTTCACGACGATCGGATTTCCCACAGCCGAGACGCTTGCAGCATCAAGGACAGTCACGTCTTCCGTCATCTTGATTTCACCGAGGTCGATGTTCTTCTCCACAACGACTTCCTGCTCATAGGTGGTGTAACCCATGAGTTCCGCCTTGACGATGTATGTTCCTTTTGAAATCTTGTTCAGGGTCGCTTCTCCCTTGTCATCGGTCATCACGAATGAAGACGCCTTGGTCGCACCCTTCACGGTCAATGAAGTGGTGGCATATCCAACCGGCTCGGAAGTCTTGGCATCGACCAGTTTCAGGCGTATGCTGAAACTGTTCTGCGCAAAAGCTGCCAAAGGGAAGAGCAATACACAGATAATGATGGCCACACGGGCCAGAAATGAAGTTTTTCCAGTCATAAGATAGACGTTTACACTACTTTTTAATCCTTTCCGGATTGTCTTCAAGGAATTTCTTCCAATCTGACTTGCCACCGATTGCCGCAAGCGGACTGCTCGTCTGATAGTGGTGACAGAGAGCTATCGCAAGGGCATCCGTAGCATCCAGATACTTGGGATCCAGGTCAACCTTGAGGGTCTTCTGAATCATTACCGCCACCTGTTCCTTCGAGGCGGCGCCGTTGCCACAAATGGCAATCTTGGCCTTCCTTGGTGCATATTCCGCTACGGAAATTCCGTGCATTATGGCAGCCGTGATGGCTGCTCCCTGGGCACGTCCGAGCTTCAGCACCACCTGAGCGTTCTTTCCGTAGAAAGGAGACTCGACCGCAAGTTCATCGGGCTTATACTCTTCGATAAGATCATTCACACCTGCGAAGATGTTTGCCAGTTTTTCGAACGGATCCTTGATCTTGCGAAGATCGAAGACACCCATGTTCACATAGTGAGGGCCTTTGGCATCCACACGGACAATCCCGAAACCAAGAATATTGGTTCCGGGATCGATTCCAAGTATGGTTTTTTCCTTAGTCAATATAATCGAATCCTGTGTAAGGACGAAGTGCCTCAGGAATCTCGATACGGTCACCCTTCTGGTTGTTCTCGAGGAGAGCCGCAACCACTCTTGGGAGAGCGAGCGAACTTCCGTTCAGGGTGTGAGCGAGCTGAGTCTTTCCGTCCGCATCCTTGTATCTGAGCTTCAGACGGTTAGCCTGATATGACTCAAAGTTGGATACTGACGAGATCTCGAGCCATCTCTCCTGAGCTGCCGAGTAAACCTCGAAGTCGTATGTAATCGCTGAAGTGAAGCTCATGTCACCACCGCAGAGACGGAGGATTCTGTATGGAAGACCGAGTGCCTTCACGATGCTCTCAACATGAGCGGTCATCTCATCGAGAGCGGCGTACGACTCCTCCGGCTTCTCTACGCGAACGATCTCAACCTTGTCGAACTGGTGGAGACGGTTAAGTCCACGTACATCCTTTCCATATGATCCTGCCTCACGACGGAAGCATGGAGTATATGCAGTCATCTTCACAGGGAACTCGTTGTTGCCGAGAATCACATCCCTGAAGATGTTTGTTACAGGAACCTCAGCTGTAGGCACGAGATAGAAGTTGTCAGCTGTCGCATGATACATCTGTCCCTCCTTGTCAGGAAGCTGGCCTGTACCGAAACCAGAAGCCTCGTTCACCATGATAGGCGGCTCAACCTCCTGGTAACCTGCATTTGTGTTGTAGTCAAGGAAGAAGTTGATGAGGGCACGCTGAAGCCTTGCACCCTTTCCCTTGTAAACAGGGAATCCTGCACCTGTAAGCTTCACACCAAGGTCGAAATCGATGATGTCGTACTTCTTTGCAAGTTCCCAGTGCGGGAGCTTGTTCTCACCAAGGTCAGGAATCTCGTTTCCGGTCTTGACCACTACGTTATCCTCTGCGCATTTTCCCTGAGGAACCATGTCGCATGGAATATTTGGAAGAAGAACAAGAAGAGAGTTGAGCTCTGAGTTGTTCTCCTCGGACTTTCTTTCAATCTCAGCCGAACGGGTCTTGAGAGCGGCAACCTCAGCCTTTACGGCATCAGCCTCTTCTCTCTTGCCCTCCTTCATGAGGCCACCGATCTGGGCAGCTTTCTTCTTCTGCTCAGAAAGGCATGTGTCGAGCTCCAACTGGAGAGCTCTTCTGTTCTGATCAAGGGCGTTGATCTTCTCAACGATCTCCTTTGCATCAAAATTCTTTACTGCAAGCTTCTCAACCACGAATTCAGGGTTCTCACGAAGCAATTTGAGTGTAAGCATATATTTCTTCTTTTATTAGAAAAGAGGACCGAAACCACTCAGGTTTACAGTCCTCTATCTTTGTCATAAATCCCGAGTCTTAGTTCTCAAAAGGGACTACTGAAACGTAAGATTTATTATCAGCTTTCTTGCGGAAGCTTACCTTACCGTCGATCAGTGCGTAAAGAGTGTGGTCCTTACCCATACCTACATTCAGACCTGGGTTGTGAACTGTACCTCTCTGACGAACGAGGATGTTACCTGCCTTTACTACCTGATCACCGAATTTCTTGATACCGAGTCGTTTGCTATGTGACTCACGACCGTTCTTAGAACTACCGACGCCTTTTTTATGTGCCATATTCTGTTCCTCCTCAATTAATTAAGCGATCGCATTGATCTGAAGTTTTGTAAGATACTGACGGTGACCGTTACACTTCTGGTAACCCTTACGACGCTTCTTCTTGAATACA
>JAZRLI010000070.1:0-53488 GCA_045646785.1 Candidatus Cryptobacteroides sp.
AACCCGTCTGTTTTGAAGACATTGGCTCCCGAAAAGGGAGGGGACCCACGTAGTGGGGAGGATCTTCAAAACAGCCGCGTTACTTTTATTGTGTCTTAGAGCGTTCTCTTGATCTCTTCGATTGTGTAAGCCTCGACAACGTCGCCGACCTTGATGTCGTTGTATCCCTGGATGTTGAGACCGCAGTCCATACCCATATGAACTTCCTTGACATCATCCTTGAACCTCTTGAGAGAGCCAAGCTCGCCGGTGTAGATTACGATACCGTCGCGGATCACGCGCACCTTCGCAGTCCTCTGGAGCTTACCTTCGCGGACGATACATCCTGCGATTGTACCCACCTTGGATATCTTGAATGTCTCCTGAACCTCAGCTGTTGCTGTAACAACCTCTTTCTGCTCAGGCTCGAGCATACCCTCGATACCGCTCTTGAGCTCGTTGATACAGTCGTAGATGACTGAGTAGAGGCGGATTTCGATCTCCTCCTTCTCAGCAAGCTTTCTTGCCGAAGGCATAGGACGTACCTGGAAACCGATGATGATTGCATCCGAAGCTGCAGCGAGCAGGATATCTGACTCTGAAATAGCACCCACAGCCTTGTGGATCACGTTCACGCGAACCTCCTCTGTAGAAAGCTTGATGATAGAATCTGAGAGAGCCTCCACTGAACCGTCCACGTCTCCCTTGACGATGACATTGAGTTCCTTGAAGTTTCCGATTGCGATACGGCGACCGATCTCCTCGAGAGTCATATGCTTCTGGGTCTTGATACCCTGGATACGGATAAGCTGCTCACGCTTGTTGGCGATGTCCTTTGCCTCCTTCTCGTCAGCCATCACAACGAATGTCTCACCCGCTGTAGGAGCACCGTTGAGACCGAGGACTGATACAGGTGTCGAAGGACCTGCCTCGTCAACCTTCTGTCCACGCTCGTTGAACATTGCCTTTACCTTACCTGTGTAGCATCCTGAAAGCATCACGTCACCCACTCTGAGCGTTCCGTTCTGAACGAGGATGGTAGCGAGATATCCACGACCCTTGTCGAGTGATGACTCGATGACCGCACCGGCAGCCCTCTTGTTAGGGTTAGCCTTGAGGTCGAGCATTTCAGACTCGAGAAGCACCTTCTCAAGAAGAAGGTCTACATCGATACCCTTCTTTGCAGAGATCTCCTGGCACTGGTACTTTCCACCCCAGTCCTCAACGAGGATGTTCATCTGCGAAAGCTGCTCACGGATCTTCTCAGGGTTTGCACCCGGCTTATCGATCTTATTGATTGCAAATACCATAGGTACACCTGCAGCCTGTGCGTGGTTGATAGCCTCGACAGTCTGTGGCATGATGCAGTCGTCGGCAGCAACGATGATGATCGCAACGTCAGTCATCTTGGCACCACGGGCACGCATCGCTGTAAACGCCTCGTGACCTGGAGTATCAAGGAATGTAATCCTCTGTCCTTCAGGAAGAACCACGTGGTAAGCACCGATGTGCTGAGTGATACCGCCGGCCTCACCTGCAATCACATTCGCGTTACGGATGTGGTCGAGAAGTGATGTCTTACCGTGGTCAACGTGACCCATCACGGTGATCACCGGTGGACGTGGGAGGAGATCCTCATCGGTATCCTCCGCCTCTCCCTGTGCGATAGCATCTGTAAGGTTTGCTGTCACGAATTCAACTTCATATCCAAACTCCTCGGCTACAAGGACGAGGGTCTCGGCATCAAGACGCTGGTTGATTGATACCATCATACCGAGGCTCATGCAGGCACCGATGACCTTGGTCACAGGAGTGTTGTTCATAAGGGTAGCAAGGTCGTTTACAGTAACGAACTCTGTCACCTTGAGAACCTTCTGCTCGAGCTGCTGCATCTCCATCTCCTCCTGCATTCTCTGCGAAGCTGCCTCTCTCTTCTCCTTTCTGTGCTTTGCTCCGAAGTTACCCTTCTTGCCTTCGTTCATGCGGGCGTAGGTCTCCTTGATCTGCTTCTGGATTTCCTTCTGCATCTCTTCCTGCTCCGCCTCCGTCATAGGCTTGAACTTGTCGCCACCACGGTCGCGACGGTTCTTCTTATCCTTCTTTGCTGCACCCTGCTGTGCATTTGCAGGATGGTTGTTGTTCTTCTTGTTGTTATTGTTGTCCTTCTTTGAAGCATTGTTTGATGCCTCAACCTTGGTCACGTCAACCTTCTGGCTGCCACCTTCCTTGCCGATTCTCTCCCTCTTCTTCTTTTTCTTCTTCTTGTCGAACTGAGAGAGGTCGATCTTGTCCACTACCTTAGGACCGGCAAGCTTCTCCACCTCAACCTTCACCTCGCGAACCTCAGCCGCTGGCTTTACAGTCTCACCCGCTGGGGTTGGGGCGGGAGCAGGCTGCGGTGCCGGTTCCGACTTAGGCTCAGCTACCGGTGCTGGAGCCGGTGCTGGTGCTGGAGCTGGCTCTGGGGTCGGTGCAGGAGCTGGAGCCGCCTTCTCTTCTGCCTTTGCAGGAGACTTCTTCTCAAACTGAGAGAGGTCCACGCTTCCTACCACCTTAGGACCTGCTGTTACCTTTGCCGGCTCAGCCGGTGCAGGCGCAGGAGCAGGAGCTGGTGCAGGCTTCACTACCGGAGCAGCCTCTACAGGACGCTCCTCGTTAAGCACATTACTCTTGATGACAACTTCCTTCTCCGGAATATCCTCATCCTCCTGGTTCGGCTTCTTCTTAGCGCCAAGCTCGATGATCTCCTTGAGTTTGATTGTCACCTTCTCTGAGTCTTTCTTAAGTTTCTGGTCTTCACCGAACTTTGCCTCGATTGCCGGCAGATACTCATCCGAAATCTTTGCATTCGGATTCATCTCTACATTGGCACCCTTCTCATTGAGGAAATCAACGAGACGGGCAAGTCCGATACTGAATTGCTTTGTAAGTTTACTTAATCTGATTTCTGCCATATTACCCCTTTGTCATTATTCTTCGTCTTCAAATTCAGCGCGGAGGATATCAAGGATCTCCTCTACAGTCTCATCCTCAAGGTCTGCCCTCTTTGCAATGTCGGCAGCCGAGAGAGCAAGAACACTCTTCGCTGTGTCGCAACCGATGTTCTGGAGTTTCTCGATGATCCACTCCTCGATCACATCGTTGAACTCGATGAGGAGTACATCCTCTTCCTCCTCGTCGATCTCGTCAGTAGGAAGCTCTCTCCAAACCTCAATCTCCTTGCCTACGAGCATACCGGCGAGTCTGATGTTGCATCCACCCTTACCGATACCCTTCTTGACCTCGTCAGGAAGCATGTAAACCTTGATCTTCTCATCCTCAGGGTTGCCGAGAACGATTGAAGAGATCTTTGCCGGGTTGAGTGCCCTCTGGATAAGGAGCTGAGTGTTGTTTGTCCACTGGAGAACGTCGATGTTCTCGTTGCGGAGCTCACGTACGATGCCGATGATACGGGCACCCTTAACACCGATACATGCTCCGATAGGGTCGATTCTCTCGTCGTATGACTCCACTGCTACCTTTGCACGCTCGCCCGGTACACGCACAACCTTCTTGATTGTGATGAGGCCGTCGTAGATCTCAGGAACCTCCTGCTCAAAGAGTTTCTCGAGGAATTCAGGTGATGTTCTTGAAAGGACGATATATGGAGTTGTGTTGTTCTTCATCTCGACACTCTTGATGATAGCCCTTACAGTGTCGTTCTTCTTGAAGTGCTCGCCAGGAATCTGCTCCGACTTAGGAAGTCTGAGCTCGTTTCCGTCCTCGTCAAGGATGAGGACTTCCTTAGCCCATGTCTGATATACCTCACCTGTGAAGATCTCGCCGATCTTTCCGACATACTTGTTGTAAAGGTTAGCCTTCTCGATGTCCATGATACGGCCCTGGAGATTCTGACGGATATTGAGGATACCACGGCGTCCGAAATCCTTGAGTTCCACCTTCTTGGCGAAAGTCTCACCGATCTCGTAATCATCACCGTCAGCATTCACTTCCTCAAGTGAGATCTCAGTGTTAGGATCTTCTACTTCCTCAACCACTTCCCTGTTCCAGTAGATCTCGCAGTCACCCTTGTCGATGTTGATGATGATGTCAAAATTGTCTGCCGATCCGTAAGTCTTTGTGATCTGAGTCCTGAACACGTCCTCGAGCACACCCATCATTGTAGGTCTGTCGATGTTCTTCTGGTTCTTGAACTCTGCAAAAGCGTCTTTAAGCTCAATCTTTTCCATTGTATGTTTATGTTTTAATTAAATTCGATATAAGGTCTCACTGAATTGACCTGGTCCATGGTGAAACGGTCCACGTGTTCCACGATCTCCTTCTTCTTCTTTCCCTCCACTGCTTCCTTCGCAGAGTATTTCAGAGTGATGCTTTCCTCGTCTGCAGCCTCAAGCAGGGCAACCATCTTCTTTCCGCCCTTGAGAGCCACTTCAACCTTGGTGCCGACAGCCTTCTCATACTGCTTGTAGACCTTGAAAGGCTGGTCAAGTCCCGCAGAACTTACAGTAAGAGAGTAATCCTCGGCTTCCCTGTCGAACTTAGTCTCAAAGTAACGGCTGAGGGAAACGCAGTCATCAAGTTCGATATTGCCCTTCTCAGACTCTATCGTAAGGATAATATCATTATCTTTGCTGACGGAAACTTCCACAATGAAGCAACCACGTGCAACGATTTCATCGTTAATTGCATCTATAATACCTGATACGTTCATTTTCACTTGGTGACAATGCATAAAATAAGGGGGCTACCTTGCCCCCTGAATCATTCTCACGGTGCAAATGTACAAATAAAATCAGAATAACGCAAATTATTGAACCTGAACCTGCAAAGTATAATGGAATTCAAAGCTAAGGAGATCGCGGAAATCCTGAATGGAACAGTGGACGGCAATCCGGAGGCCGTCGTGACCACATTCGCACGCATCGAAAGCGGCAAGCCGGGTGCCATCTGCTTCTTCGCAAACCCGAAATACGAGCACTACGTCTACAAGTGCAAGGCCGACATCATCATCGTAAACAGCACATTCGAGCCCAAGGAACCTGTATCGGCGACAATGATCAGGGTCGAGGACTCATATGCGGCGGTTGCAGCCCTGCTGGACTATGTGACAGCCAAGAAAAGGTCATACAGACGCTACAGAGGCTGCCGCAGCAAGATCCGCTGGAGCGCAAAACTCGGAAAGAAGGTCTATGTGGGCGACTTCGCATACATCGGCAGGAACGTGACCGTAGGAGACTGCACCAAGATATATGAGAACGTCTATGTCGGCGACGACGTGAAGATCGGTTCATTCTGCACCATCTATCCGGGAGTACGCATCTACCCGGGAATGGTCATCGGCGACAGGGTCATCATCCATGCAAACACGGTCATCGGTGCGGACGGATTCGGCTTCGCACCTCTCGAGGACGGAACATGGAAGAAGATCGAGCACACAGGAAACGTGATCATAGAAGATGACGTCGAGATCGGAGCCAACTCATGCGTGGACAAGTCGCAGATGGGTTCGACAATCGTAAAGAAGGGCACAAAGATTGATAACCTCTGCCAGATAGCGCACAATGTGGAAGTCGGCCCGAACACGGTGATGGCCGCAATGTCCGGAATTGCAGGATCTTCGAAGGTAGGCGAACATTGCATCATCGGCGGACAGGTCGGAATAGCCGGTCACCTTACCGTGGCGGACAACAGTTCATTCGGCGCACAGAGCGGCCTGATATCGAATGTAAAGCAGCCGGGACAGTCTTTCTTCGGCACTCCGGCCATCCCGTACATGGACTACATGAGAAGTTATGCCGCCTTCAAGAAAGCCGGTAAAAAGTAGTTGATATATAAATTTTTAACTATCTTTGCAGGCTAATTTTGAAAAGAGTAGGAAATTAAGATAATGCAACTGCAACAGACGCTGAAAAGAAGCTATTCATTTGAAGGAAAGGGCCTTCACACAGGAAGAATAGCCAAGATGACAATCAACCCTGCACCGGTGGACACCGGAATCAGGTTCAGAAGAACAGACATAGGCGAGGATTCTTATGTGCCGGCATTGGCTGAAAACGTTTCAAACACTGCCAGAAGCACGACCATTTCATGCGGCGACGCATCGGTTACCACAATTGAGCACGTTCTGTCTGCACTTACAGGAATGGGAGTAGACAACGCACTGATCGACATCGACAACGTTGAAGTCCCTATCCTCGACGGCAGCGCAAAGCCATATATCGACGCGATCTGGGCTGACGGATTCGAAAGCCAGGATGCTCCGAGAAGATACATCGAAATCAAGGAGACCGTGGAGATCCGCAACGACGAGAAAGGATCGGTCGTAAGGATCGAGCCTGCGGATGAGTTCTCATACGACATCCTGATCGACTTCAACTCAAGAGTCATCGGAATCCAGAACGCATCATGGAATGCAGAAACAGTCTATGCGGAAGAGATCGGAACCTGCAGGACCTTCGTTTTCTTCCACGAACTTGAATTCCTTTTCAACAACGGACTCGTAAAAGGCGGTGACGTAGAGAACGCAATCGTCATCGTGGAACACCCGGTTACTGACGAGCAGGTGGACAGGATGTCCAAGCTCTTCAATGTACCAGCCCTGAAAGTCCGCGAGGACGGTTACCTGAGCAACCTCAGGCTCCGTTTCCCGAACGAATGTTCAAGACATAAACTCCTCGACCTCATCGGCGACCTCAGGCTTTGCGGCGGTTTCCTCAAGGCTAAGGTAACAGCAGAGAAGGCAGGACACGGAATAAACACTACAGCGGCAAAGGCCGTACGACAGATGTTGTCCCTCGCTTAAGAGTCACATCGCATAACCATTTAAAAAAATACACCATGGCAAACATCCATCCACTCGCAACAGTACACCCGAACGCCAAGCTCGGAGAGAATGTAGAGGTAGGACCATACGCATACATCGAGGAACATGTTGAGCTCGGCGAGGGCTGCAAGGTCCTCCCTCACGCTACCATCTTCAACTATGTCAAGATGGGAAAGAACTGCACAGTATTCCCGGGAGCAGTGATCGGAGCTGTACCGCAGGACCTCAAGTTCGACGGAGAGGTCACATACGTCGAGATCGGTGACAACGTAAACATCAGAGAGTGCGCTACAATCAACCGCGGTACAAAGGCCAGCGGCAGAGGCGTGACCAAGATCGGAAACAATGTCCTCCTCATGTCATACACACATGTAGCTCATGACTGTACAGTAGGAAACAACTGTATCCTCGTAAGCTACGTAGGAATCGCAGGCGAGACTGACGTGGATGACTGGGCTACAATCGGAGGAAGTTCAGTTGCACACCAGTTCTCCAAGATCGGAAAGCACGCATTCATCGGAGGCGGCTGCAAAATCAACAAGGACGTTCCGCCATACATCCTCTGCGGACGTGATCCACTCACATATGCAGGCGTGAACATCGTAGGTCTCCGCAGAAGAGGCTTCACTTCAGACCAGATCCGCAGCATCAAGGACATGTATGACATCATCTACAGCAACGGTACAAACGTATCGGATGCACTTGCGAAGATCGAACTCGGATTCCCTCAGTCTGAGGAGAGGGATACCATCCTCGAGTTCATCCGCGGATCGAAGAGAGGTATCATCAGGGGCATGGGTTCAGACTCTAAAGGCAACATCGACTAAAGTGCCGAAGATACTTTCAACAGCTTATTTTCCACCCGTTTCCTATTTCGCCGCAATGGCACAGGAGATGGACGGACTGATCAATAGACATGACGGAGGCAGACCAGACCTGGAACTGTCCCCGTCTGTCGTTTATATCGAGGCCTGCGAGAACTACCAGAAGCAGTCATACCGCAACAGATGCCGCTTCTATGCGGCTGACGGAGTGCAGGCACTCTCCTTCCCTGTCGTACATGAGGGAGGCACCCACAAGCAGCCGATATCCGAGATAAGGATCGACTGGTCCACACCATGGCTCCAGCAGCACGAAAGGGCCATAATATCGGCATACAGGACATCAGCATACTTCGAATACTATCAGGATGAACTGTTCGCCATCCTTGAGAGCAAGCCGGAGAAGCTCTTCGACCTCAACATGGCACTCACACATTTCTTCATCGAGAAGACAGGACTTGCAATCGACCTTCGTACGACTTCGGAGTACAGCAGCGAGACCGGCATGGACGACCTCAGGGAGGTCATCCATCCAAAGCGTCCCAACACCATCCTTCAGGACCTTAAACTTGAAAAGCCGTATTTTCAGGTCTTTGCCCAAAAACACGGCTTTCAAAGCGATCTTTCCATCATGGACCTCCTTTTCAACGGAGGTCCCGACAGCATTGTCTATCTTAAATCCATCGGCAGGTAAGTCTACTGTCTTGGATTGAACTCATAGATTGCATGGTAGTCACCCTTGTCGTCAAGCCATACCATGTAGATTTTCGAGGTCGAGTTCATGTATGTATACTTCTTGCCCGAGATGGAATCCTCATGGACTGTAACACCGTCATACTGCATGTTTACAAGCTTGTCGGAGTCTGTCCATGGATCACCGGTGAAATACTCATAGTTACCCTTGAAGAGCCAGTACTTCACGCATGAAGACGGCATGTCCACAGAAAGTGTGAGAGTATATGAATTCAAAGAGCCGGTACATGTTCCGCTGAGCTGAGGCATTCCATAGTCATATCCTTCCGATCCGCTCAACACATAGTCGATGTCGCTTGAAGGGGTAAATGTATAAGTATAAAGCTTGGAAGCCTTGTTTCCATTGTCCCTCACGACTGCATAGAATGTGTATTCAGTGCCAAGTGAAAGGCCATTGAGGGTGATGGAATTGCCTACAGCTGCCACATCACGGGTGACTGCATCTCCGATCTGTCCCAGAGCCATGAGCTTCTGGAGAGTTTCATCATCAAAGAATGTATAAGATTCGGCCATGTATGTGATGGTCTGGGCATCTCCCTTGAAGCTGAGACTGAGGGTAACTGAGCCCACACCCTGCTTGCACTCGGTAACTTCCACTCCAAGGTCATCTGTGAATTCAAGCTCAGCGATTTCCACCTGTTCCTTCAGGATTGCACCATATCTGCCGTCCTCTGTAAGGGTTACGGCAAGAAGGTATACCTCATCCGACGACTCGAATGAAGATGTGGTTACAGTATTGACATACTGGCCTCTTGTATGGTTGTTCACATCAATGAGATACTTCACGGTTTCTGCATCCGAACCAGGAAGGGCTGCTGCCTTGAGGATGGCAGAATATGTCTTGTAGGCACCTGCGGCAGGAGTGACATTGGCAGTGAAACCTGAAACTGTCACGGCCAGGATTTCTGCAGTCGGAGCCGCGATTGATGAATCGTAAGTCACATCCGGAGTCTTGAACGAATATGTAACGAAATCATCGGCAGCATACTCTGCAGGAGACTTTACAGGAAGGTACCATACCACATAATCGGTAGCAGGATTGATATGCTCATCCACCTCACCTGAAGGGAAGGCATTTGCAGGGCCTTCATATGAATCAATGGTATATGACTGAGGATCACCAAGTCTCAATGTCTCGAGGAAGTTGTCCCTTCCGTAGTTGTTCCAGTCTGCGAGCTCGAAGAAACCACCGTAGAACTCCTCGTCCTCGATGACTGCCTGGAGCGTTGCCGAATCATATCTGACATTGTAGATCTTCCATGCAGAAGCATTTCCCTTGCATGTCACTGTCTGGACATCCTGTGCAGTATACTGCATTGTTCCCTGGCCAACCTGTGAAACAGGAAGATATGGAACGCCCACAACAATGTAGTCGTCAGACTCCTGATAGTCAGGGATGATGTCTGAAAGTGCGTATGCAGCCGATCCCTCACGGATTTCAAGGGCAGAAGGGTCTGCATTGAATGAGGCCACCGCTGTCTCAAGGTTGAATTCATCCTTTCTCCAGCCCTTGAGGGCATAGCCGTTGAAGTCCTCGCCAGTATGCTCCGACATGGTTACGACAACCTCGCCGTTGACGAATGACATTGCGAACATAGGCTCATATACGAGTTCAACCGAAAGGATGTCAGGAGTACCGCCTTCATAGATTCCGAGAACCTTGACTGTACCTCCGTCAGGATATGCACTGAAATCCTTTGGAGACACAGCATAAAGGTAGCCCTCTTCCAATGTAACCTTCCAGCCCTCAGGCTTTTCCGTAATCGTAAATTCCTGGATGTCACCCATTTCAACAGAAACATACTTTTCCATTCCTGCTCTTGAGAACCAGAGAGTGTCGGAAGCAGCCTTGAAGGTCGACTCCTTGTGGATCTTGATCTTCACCACGGTTCCGTCAGAAAGCGTGATGATGAGATAGCCTCCATCATGCTCCACATTCTGGAAGAATACTGCAGAAGAGCCGGATGTTCCGGAATATGGGATACCGGTATCTGTCCATGATGCACCTCCGTCAAGAGATACCATCCATGTATTGTCCTTTGAAATCTGGAATGACGGAGTCACGGTCACGGGAACCTTCTTTCCGTCCACTTCCAATGCAACCGGCTTGCCGTCCTTGCATACAGCCCAGTAGTACACGCCATCCTCGCCCTGGATCACAGTAACGAAAGAGGTAATCTGCGCCTTGAGTTCCTCGATTGCATCCCAGATCTCGGAATCATCGAAGGTTGTGCTGCATGATGCGAAAAGCGATACCACGGCAGCAAGTGCCAGAATCAATATATTCCTTTTCATATTCATATTGTTTTAACTGTTATTCACCAGGGGTTCTGAAATCAGAAAGATCCTTGAACTCTCCCTTGTACCATATCTTCGCAGCCACAGGGCTGTAGACATCCACTCCGTCATCCTCTCCGATACCGACTGCAGCAAACAGGACTGGAGTATCTGACGAAGCAGATACACGTGAGCTGAACGGCACCGAATCGGTATTTGAGCTGAGACCCATCTGGATCAGCTGGCTCTCCCAAAGGGTGAGGTATGTATTGTAGTCTCTTCTGCTTGTATTAACAAGGTCATGAAGAGCGCAATTGCCGTAAAGCACATCTGACGATGATACGGTAAAGTACTTGATCATCTTGGTGTTGTCGTTAGCCACGAAACGTCCGCTTACTTCACCGGTCTGGGCATCGTACTGAAGGTTCTCGATAGTGACGATCGGATTAGGACCGGCAACCGTAGCAGTTGTAGTCACCTGGGCAAACTTCACAGGTCCTACTACTCCGTTGACATCCTCTGCGCAGTATGCGATGACATATGTGATTCCGGAATCATATCCTGACATTGAATATCCGTCATAGTTTGACGGCTCAGCCTCCCACATATTTATGACAGGAACAGGTCCTGCAGGTCCGTCCTGGAATGTGTCATAGAAGAACTCCATCCACTTCTCACGGTCATCAGCGTCATTGATGTAATGCGGCGGACGGATG
Organism: Candidatus Cryptobacteroides sp.; assembly: GCA_045646785.1. Lineage (GTDB taxonomy): Bacteria > Bacteroidota > Bacteroidia > Bacteroidales > UBA932 > Cryptobacteroides. The sequence goes on from JAZRLI010000070.1 coordinate 11,370, forward strand.
ATATCATCATCCTCTGATGTGTTCGGATTGTCCTCTTCGTATGGATATACGAGCTGGAAACGGTAGCATGCAGTCTTCGAATAGTCATACTTGAAGTTGTACTTGAATCCCCAGCGTGTCACGTCAGTGAATGTGAGTTCCACATCCGAGATGCATGCATCAGGATTGTCACGCACAAGGGTCTTTGTACGGAACGGCTCAGAGAAGCAGAGTTCAGAAAGCTCTCCGAACGGGTTCTTTGCAACATATACGATCACATATTCTGTATCCGGCTTAAGGTCCACGCTTGACTCTGTAGTCTTGTACGAGCTTCCGGTAAGGGTATTTGTCTCCTGGTCATATGCAAACCTCTTGTTTGCTACTCCCCAACCCTCTCGTGCGATGCTCACAGCCTCTGCATTCCTGTCCTCTTCAGAAAGTCCCCTGAGGATCTCAGCATTTTCCGAAGTATAGAGACGGTAGAAACTTGACACGCAAGTATTTTCCATCTCGACGTCGATATATGCAAGCGTAGCTGCGATTCTGCTTCCAGCCTTGATTCTTGCTACCGGAGTGAAACTTCCCTGAGGGAGCTTAGGAATCACGAAGTCATGTCTTGTTATTCCGGCAACAGGAGTTCCGTTCACATCCACAGGAACTACGATGACAGTATTCTCACGGATGATCTCGTCAGCCACGTCGAATGTCCTTCTCACGAAAAGATTTTCAGGGTTGGTTGCATCGTTTGCCTGAGACACTGCCGAACGGCAGAAATCCCTCATCATCCTATCACCGAAGAGATCGATGAACTCTGAAATCTCGGCTGTTGTCCAGATCCAATGATAAAAATATCTGCAGTCCTCGTTCGGTTCATATGTAACCTCGAAGCCACGGTATCCTGTCTCGCACTTTACTGTGATCTGCGGATCACCCTCGATCTCGAGAGCCGGAGTGGTCACATGAGCAAGGCTGAGAGATGCCGGGTTCCTTCCTGCAGCATCATAGCATGCAAGGACCATGATGAAGTAGTCGCAGTCAGAAAGCACCTGAGCGCCTGAATACTCTGAATTCGCCCAATCGAACTCCTTGTCTGCGAAGTCATCGTCAGAAGCAGTGAACACATACTGGCCGGTCGCCGACGAGTTGCTGATGAGCTGGATGATCTTATCCTCACATACTGCTGTCTCGGCCTCAAGACATCCCTCGTTGAGGAGAAGGTTGTAGATCATTGCCTTAGGATATACCTCAAGACGGTATGACTTTACCGCCGAACCAGGTACGAGATTGAATACGATGTTGTCCGGTCTGAGAGTGGAGACATTGATTGACACTCCGTTCTCGCCGGCTTTGTAACCACCCTCCTGGCAGTTCAGAGGAAAGACGCAGCAATCCGATGAGCCACCGCCTACCGGCGTGTCATCGCCTCCTTCCTCCTGTTGTCCATGGCATGCCGCCGCAAGCGCAACCATTGCTGCCATGAAGAATAAATTGAAGATCTTTTTCATAATTATATCAGTTGTTTACATATTCATAGTCCATCTTTCCGCCGTCAGCCGCACACTCAGCCATATTGTTCACATGGCCATTGCTGTCTATAGCAAGCACGGCTACTGAAAGATTTTCAACATTCCACGATCCGTCCACCACAAAGGTATAGGTCCTGAGGGTCTCATTGCCGTCCCTTACTTCTCCCAGACCGTCTCCGAGGACAGTGGAAGAGAGCATCTTCCTTACCACATGACGATGGGTGTAGTCCTCCATGATCTGGCCGGTACCCAGGGTCTGACGTCCCTTGACCTTGTCCTCGACCACATAGGCCGCAAGCCTGTAGTTCATAGTCTTTCCTGATGCGAGGCGTGCCTTGACCGTAACGGTGCCGGTTGCAGGATCGTATGAAGACTCTACCGCCACGCCGCAATGGGTCTGTGTGTCGTAGAGTGACTTCTCGATGGTCTTGTCGCATCCGCCATCGTTCAGAAGACCCATGTCACGCATGTCGGTCACATAGGCAGGATATCCGCTCCATTTGAACATCTTCTGGAGTTCCTGCTCCTGCGGGATCGAATATTCGTCAGCGTTGTGGAAAGCAAGGGCAAATGCCTTTCCCTTATACTGTCGGTCCACAAGATAGTTGAGCACTGTAGCACCGTCCGGGCACTGTGCGCACCAGGTTCCGGTAAATTCCATCACGCATACATGACGCTGGAACTCCGTTCCCGATATCGCAGGAGTATCAAGTGCGCACTCGGCCGCATTGTCGCTGTACCATGTGCTTCCTCCGTCGGACGAACGCATGAGGATAGCCACCACCCTCATATTCTCCGGATTCCAGCCGGCCTTGACATCCATTGTCTTGACCACTGAATATTCCTTTCCAGCCTCGAGGGCCTTACCTGAATTCAGCCATGATCCAAGGATGTTGTCTCCGGCCATGGCCCTGAACACATTGTCATGGACATAGTCGCCGTCCGCTCCTGCCTGACTGGTAACGATACCGTCCTCGAGCAGGAATATATGGTATCTGTATTCATCGGACACTTCCGATACGAATCTTGCAGTGACGCTGACCGTTCCGGATGAGGCATCATACTCGCTGTTGACACCGACTCCTGATACCGAAGGCCAGGCCGATTCCTGATACTCGATCTCGGAAACGATCTTGGAATACTCGTTCACGATATGCTGTGAACTCTTTCTGAAGTTCAATGCAAAGAGAGGAAGTCCAGCGCCCGAGCCTGTATTGACCTTATCATAGAGCTTCGCATTTACCGGAAGTGCCATCGGGTCAGACAGGCCGTTGTAGTCCAGATGGAACGAAACAGGGATTATCTTGCCGGGCAGGTTCTTCTGCACATCCTTCAATGCAGTCGAAAGGATCGGGCAATATGTACATCCTGTAGATGTGAACTGCATGGCTACCATCCTGCGCTCGGCATCTATTCCGCCGCCCTGGTCAACATAGCCGTCAGCATATCTGTAATCCACGGATTCTCCTGGCGTGAAGGTCACCGAATTGTCGATTATAGCCTTGCCGCCTGTCTCGGTAAGAGTGAACAGTACCACTCTCCAATCGTCTGAAGATGTGAGTTCCGGATGCTCGCATACCTTCTCCACCTTATACTCGCCGTCAGGAGAAAGTTCGAAGGCATCAGCCGACATTGCGTAGAAGTTTCCGGAAATCAACGTAACGATATCGTTGTATGTCTCCATCTGGCCGATATAGTTGACTGCCTGACGATTGTCCCTGACAAGGGCGATTCCAAGGTCATAGACACCTTTCTCGGATGCCTTGACAGAAGCCTTGACAGTCACCTTGCCGTTCTCCACCACGGACTCCGCCTTGATTCCTGTCTTTGCAGGATTCTGGGTCAGCTGATTCCTCACAAAGCCCTGAATGTCACCGACAGTCCTCTTTCCAGATGCCTCCGCAATCGAATAGATTGCAAACGGATAGCCGTCGTTGGAAGTGCCGAACCTTCTGAGCAGCATGGTACCCATATCCTGGCCGGCATTGTATTGAAGTGCAAACTCGTCACCGCTATGGAAAGCCATCACGATGCTGTGGTCCTTCGTGTAGTCATCGACATTGTGCAGAGCCTCCGTCATGTACGGACAGTACTGGCACCATGTACCCGTGATCTTGTAGATGAGGACATTCTTATGGAAGACCTCATAACCGGACCTGTTCTCGGATGTGACGGTAACCTTGTTCTTGCACCACACACCGTCATACATGGCGCTGATGGTATATCGTCCGTCAACGATGCTCGTGAAAAGGTTCGGTGCCGCAGATGTTCCAAGGCCTGAACGCCATTCATCCAGTTCCTCGATGTAGAAGGACGTCTTTCTCAGTCCCTCCCCTTCCGTAAGGATCCTGCCGTTGATGTCCTTGATGGTAAGGGTAGCCACATCCTTTCCGTCCGACTCTATTACTGTCTTGTCGACGTACAGATAGAACTTCGTCAAGTCCTCAGGGTCCTGGAAACCATGACACGAAGACAGGAGAAGGGACGAAAGAATGATTATTATCTTTATTATCCTGCTCATATGAAACAGCCTAGAACATCATTGTAACAGAGAGGTTTGCACCGGTATAAGCCGGAATCTGCCTGCAGACTCCGCCGGAGCAGATGTAGCCTGCCTTGTAGCGGCCGTATCCGAGAGCCACCTTGGTCCTTGACTTCGAGTAGCTGAATCCTCCGTTGTAATAGTGGACCTTTGTCATGCCGTGGTTGTACATGTCAGCGGCATACACGCTCCAATGAGGTGCGAAGCTTACCTCAAGGAGAGCTGCCATCCAGTCCTTCTGATCCTCGTATGTGAACAGGTACTGGAGTTCCATTCGAGCTGCAAGCGAGCTAGTAAACTTGTAGAGGAGGTCAGCCACGATGATGTTTGAAAGGTATGTCGTACGGCTTGCTCCATATGAAGGAGTATATTCCTGGTATGACCAGAGGAGGGTTGACTTGAACTTCCTTGTCCACTGCTTCTCGATGTCCACGCTTATGTCACGGAAAAGCAGGTTGCCAGGCTTGAATGTGCCTTCCTCCTTGATGGTATGGTAAGTGGAGAAGTTTGCGTGGAGTTTCATTCCCCTCTTTCCACCAAGCCATGTGCCTCTCTTCACATTGTAGAACACATCGAGCTGACCGCCCATTTCGCCGCTGTTGGTGAAGATCGACGAAATCTCACCTGTCCTGGCGCCATACGGATGGAGGGTGGTAAGCATGTATGTGTACTGGGTACAGAGTGCAGGGACATAATTGAGCATGTTCACGTTGGAAGCGGCATCGGTCACCACCTTCGAGTCCATCCACTCAAGACGGCGGAGCGAAAGGTTCACTCCGAGTCCGCCGCCGTTGTAGCCGGTCTCGACCAGCTGGGCGTTTCCTCTCTTGCGGTGGTACATCTGTCCCTGTCCTGCATACGAAGTGTTGTAGTAGTATTTCTGACCGGCGTCCACATATTCGGCCTTGAGGAAGAATCCATGCGACTCAGCATTGAGTCTTGCCGACCATCCTGTTGAATTAGGCTTGCATCCGTCTGCAGTACGGTCAGCGTCAAGAGCTTCGTACCTGTCGAGCACCGAACCCTCGAGCGCAATGTACGCCTTGTCGATGCCGATGAGGTTGGAGAGTACGAAACTGAGGTCCGCACCCTTTACCTGGGTCTGCGAGAACTTCATTCCGAACCTCGGCATGCCCCAGAGAGCCTTGACGTTGAGGATGTCCTTGTATGAATATGTGATTCGGGCACCTGTGACTGCATTGTTCAGACCGATTGCCCTGTCTTCCCATGTCCTGAAAAGCAGTCCGCTTCCGAACTGGTCATATACGGTACCAGCAGTGATGGAGAAGTTTTCATCCTTCCAGCTTACATAGTAGTTTGTAAGATTCATTCCCTTGAGATCGGAAGAATATCCCACAAGTGCAGGAGCATAGCCCTCCACCTGGACTCCAGCTGTAAAGCGGTCGTTGTAATAGTCAAGTTTTAGGTAATTGTTCGAACCGAAATTACCGTCCGGAACAGTTGCCACAGTGCGAAGGTCCTTCAGGTAGTAATTGGTGTTCGTCTCGAAACTTCCGGCCACATAGCCGTCGTTCATGTCGGTTTCAGGCTCTTCCGCATACGCATTGAATGCAGCAGCTGAAACGAGCAGGAGAAAATATGTCAAAATGTTTTTCATCAGTTATCTTTGGATAAAAAGCTGGGTCAGCGCATACTGACCCAGCTTGAATATCTGAAATTCAAGATTTACTTGAAATAGTTAGGAACTTCGAAAGACATCGGCTCGTAGTAGTTTCCTTCGAGGTCACGCAATACCACGATGACTCTATCCGAAACTTTACCATCCTCATTCAAACCGATTGCATAAGGATTGTTCACTCTGAGCTGAGAGCCATCGTTGTAGTAGATGATCGGCTCTGCATTCTCGTAGAATGGACGATATGCCTCGAGGAGATCCTCGGCCCACGCATCAGCCTCTGCACCTGTCAGACCGAACATCTGTGCCCTGCTCTTGTAAGGGGCAAGAGTAAGATGCTCAGCGATCCTCTCAACCGCTCTCTCATAAGCCTCACATACGCCATCCTCCCAGTAGATGCACTGACCGTCGTGGTTGCCGGCTGCGAAATATGTCGCAAATCCGAGGTTAGGAAGACCGTGTACATAGTAATCGTAAACGTTCATAAGCTGTCCCTCATGGAGTACACCGTTCTTGTAATAGTCAGGCTCGGTCATCATCTCGCCGTCCTTGTAAGGAACGTATCCGTTGTCATAGCTACGGCTTGTGTAGTTCTCCATATATACCATCTGCTCCTCCGGACTCTTGAGGTTCATTCCCTCAAAGTAAGTATCCGAACCGCAGAGGATAAACGCAGTAAGGTCAGTCGGACAAGCGAACATGAACGAATAGTTTGCAGACATATTTAAATTTTCAGGAGCCCTGAAAGATCCCTCGATCCATGAAATCTCGATCTGTTCCTTCGCAGCATTCCATTCGTCTGTTCCCGCACGTACGATTACTCCGAGGTCAGCAGCAAGGGTTGTGAACTTCTTGTAGGCTGCTCTTGAATAGAGACCTGACTCATCCTTTGCAAGTACGATGATCACATGTTCAGCGCTCATCGAGAGTCCTTCCACCTTGATGATACCGTCCTCGCCTATCTTTCCGTTCTTGTTCATTACCCTCTGAACCTCAGGTGCATCAGGGTTTGCAGCAAGGTATTCCTGAGCGGATGTCCTGTTGTTTCCACAATAATCATCGCTCTTCCAGAACTGGTCATTTGCAAGACCTACCCAGTAGATGTAATCTGTCGCAGTACCATTTGTAACTGTTACCTGGAACGACGCTTCATCAGAACCGACGCCAAGGCTCTCAATTTCAAGCGTAAGTGAATTGAATGACACCTTTCCTGTTGTTCCAGACTTGCATACCACCTCACCGTAAAGTCCATCCTGACCCACAGCTACTGCATAAAGCCATCTTGTAGCCTCTGGTCTGATGCCGGTGATGGCAGCCTCTGCAGAATTGCCTCTTACTGTCACGCAAGACTCAGAAGCAAGGATCTTGCTCATTCTTATCTCATTTGAGGCAGTTGAATACCACTTTCCATCTTCCTCAGACATGAATGTGTAATAGATGAGGGCAGCATCCTCAGATGTGATCTGAGCGGTCAACGAAGACGCAGTAGCAGTAAAGTCGCTTATGGTTGTCTCAATCGTACCTCCAGCAACGATGCTCTTTGTAGAGAAGGTCTCGGAGATGATGTCAGCCTCTGAATAAGTTTCCTTGCCTTCGATTACAGGCACCACCCACAAAGCGTACTCTGTACCAGGCTCAAGCTGAGTTCCTGCGTTCTTGACAGGGAACTCTGAAGCCTTGCCTTCAAAATTGAGAGCCTCTGTATAAGGATCGATGATCTTGTTGTTGATCTGATATACGATCTCGTCAGCAAGTGTCTCGCTCATCTCAGTCACGCCCGCATAAACAGCAGGAGTACCGCTGATAGCGACCTTCACGTCAGCATCGAGGACTGTAGGGTTTGTGACACTGATAGAAGTTGAAACCGGAGCAATAGTCTGGATTCTCATCATATCCTTGACAGCATAGAATCCCGCTCCATCCTCTGTCTCGTTGTAAAGAGCCGGAATCGCCCAGAACACATACGAACGGTCCACAGGCATCTCGCCAGGGAAGATTTCTGTCACGAACTTGTTGATCGGAGCAGTCTCAAGATAGTATCCAGCAGGAGTGTCCATTGTAGTGGTGAGAAGGTCACATACTGTCTCATATACGGCATCCTTATCGAAATCCTCGGCGAACATCATTCCGTATGCATACTTCTGAATACCGAAGTAAGGCTCTACGACCGCCTTGAGAGGAGACACATTGTATGTCTTGAATGCCTCAGTAGAAAGATACATCTTCGAAACAGCAGCCTTGCCGCCAATCACTACGGAAACAACCTTGAGCCATCCTTCAGACTCGGCTGCACCCATTGCAACAAGCTCCTTTGTAGGCGCAGTCACCTTGAGATATGTCTCACCGGTAAGTTCCTCAGTATATTCATTCGCTCTCCAGCCGTCAGGCACCTGAGTCACATAATCAACCACTCCAGGCATCTCAAGAAGGAAGGACTGAGTCTTGCCATAGTCGATGAAGTACTCGGACACCACAGTATTGCTTACACTTGACAGCTTGAAGATCACTCCATTGTATCCGTCGAGGGTCACTGTAACCTCCATTCCGTTTCCGAAAGTGAACTTCACCGCATATACGTTTCCTGAAGCATCTGTGACAGGAGTGCATGAAGAGAACACCTGTACTACATCCTTGTCATCATAGCCTGTCTCATACTTCTTGCCATTGATCACAAGATAATATACTCCGTTCTCGATCTTCACGCTGATATCAGTGCCAACAGGAATAGGGTTGCCGGAATCATCCTTCAGCACCATGATGCTTCCATCAGGAGCAAAGGTTGCCCAGCACTTCTTTCCGTTCACTGTCGTGTACGTTACAAGTGAAGAGAAATCCGTTCCGGCAGGAAGGACCTTGAACTTAGTGCCGTCAGAAAGAGTGACGGTATACGACCCGTCTGCATTCTTCACGCATGCAGTAAGGGTTGCTCCGTTGGAAAGGAGAGCATTCAAAGCCTCTGTCTGATTGGTCAGTTCAACTTCAAGTTCATCAAGTCTCTGCTCGATTTCATCAAGCTTGTCCCACACCTCGTCAAGACATGAAGTCAAGGTAGTAACCGCCAATGAAAGACAGAGAAAAGATCTCAAAACGATTTTCATCCAGTTTTTCATAAGAAATTGATTTACGATTTTTTATATCTTGCAAAGATACTGTTTTTTACCGGATTACGACTCGCGAAACGACAAAAAAAGAGGCAGCCGTGCGGCTGCCTCCGAAATTATGTGGTTGACTTGAGATTAGTCGAAAAGATGCTCTACTGCGATGTCAGCGCTGATTGCTGAAACTACGCCGCCCTCAACGTTGTAAGTTGCAACATAGTAATCATTCTTGTAAGAGCTGTATGGGAATGTAAGAACTGCCTGACCATCCACTACGTCTGCCATCTGGTATCCATAGTATGAAGTCTTGTGACCGTTCACACATACATTCTTAAAGAATGTTGCACGGTTAGACTCGCTGTCCATGATGTTGTAACCCATTACCTTGGCACCGCCTGTAACGTTTACAGCAACTGTATAGTTCTTGCCATCAGCAGAAAGCTCGCAAGAAACGATCTCGACTGTCAATGACTCATCGAAAGGAATCTCCTTAGTAGAGTACTTCTTAGCTACGATGCTGCCATACTTGCCATCCTTACCGATAGAAAGTGTTGCAAGATAGTACTCCTCAGATGGGTCTACATATGTCTTGCTTACTATACCGTCCTCTGTAAGTGGTGAATAGCAATCCTCGAAGAGAGCAGCCATTACGTCTGCATCGTTCTCGAACATGTCATAGTCCTCTGGACTGTACCATGCATAGTAAACCATGTCTGTTCCCTCAGAAAGGGTCACGTCAACATAAATTGAAGTGAAATCGTTGCGGTTCAAAGTAAGAGTTGCAGCATACTCGCCACCTGCAGTGATATCATTGGTCTTCGTATCAATTACATAAGGAAGGAAGTCCTCCTCGAAATCAAATGCAGAATAGTCGTAAACATAGTAGTCGTACTCAGGATATGAGTTAGCCTCATCAAGAACTGCCTTGTGGTCAACGAGTGGCATCACCCAAACCTTGTAGTTCTCACCGAATGCGAGCTTTTCGCCCATGATATCGCTGAGATTGAACTCTGCAGGAACCATGTCAACAGGAACTACCATACCAAGAGCCTCAGCAGCACCATAGCTCTTGAAATTGTTCCATGGACCACCCATAGGCTGCATCATGTACTCCTCAAATGTCATAGGGTTCCACTCTGAGTTGTAATAGCTCTCAGCAACACATCCGATAATGTAAGAAGATGCACCAGCTACATTTGCAGTAATAGTGATGTCGCTGTGAGATACCTCCTTTACCTCTACTTCGTGAACAAGGTTTACATACTCAGCATAGATCATATCATCTACGATGGCAGCACCCTCTGCAGCAGCATCTGCTGGAGCAATCCATACAACGAAGTGAGCACCTGCAGGAAGCTCCTCATAGTTGAAGTTGAAGAAAATCTCAGAAACAGTAGTCTCAATGACGTCAGTCTCATACTCTCCCTCTACATACTCACCCTTCATAACCATGTTGTACATTGAAGGAAGGATAATGTCCATGTAGTTAGGGGCATACCAAGTCTTGTTGTAAGTCTCAACGTACGCTACAGGATCTGCGAGGAAGTCCTCAGGAGTTGCAAGACCGAACACGAAGTCTGAGAATCCGAATGAAGTCTCACCCCACATATTTGTCTGCTCAGATGCGTAAGAGTTCTCGATAGTGATGTTACCCTTAGCGTCAACAGCGAGAGTAAGACCAGGACCTGTTGTAACCTCAACCTTGGCAACCTTGCACTTGCCAGCCTCTGTAGTAGCGTGGATGAGGATCTCACCCTCTGTCTCTGCAGCACCGATCTTCACTGCTGCCTTTGTAGGAGCAGTTACAACGAGAACGTTCTCCTCGATAACTGCCTTCCAGCCATCTGGCTTAGACATTACGTAGAACTCAGTGATGTCAGTTGCAGTAAGTGCTACAGACTTCACACCCTCGTAGTGGAGGAAGAAGTCAGCACGGCCTGGTACGATTGAAGAAGCATCCTCCTTGTAAACAGGAATGCTGTAAGGAGTACCACCGATCACGAGAATGATCTCGTCTGAACCCTCTTCCCACTGAACCTCAACGAGGTTGTCGTTAGCGATGATTCCAGTAGCCACAAATGTCTGGCCACCGTCGTAAGATACAGAAACCTCAAAAGTCTCAGGATCAACAGAGAAAACGAGCTCTACGTCAAGTGCAGCATTGATACGTGCAACCTCTTCGTTGAGCTTATTCTCAAGAGCTGTAACCTTTGCCTTGAGAGCATCGATCTCAGCATTAACTGAGTCAAACTCGTCCCAGATCTTGCCACAAGAAGACACAGCGAGAAGCGAAAGCGCTGCTACACAGAATGTTAAAAATGTCTTTCTCATAATTTTAAATTTGATTAATAGTTAATAGTTATAGTAGTAATAGTATTACTTTCTAGAATGATGCGGTCAGACTGAGGTTTGCACCTGTGTATGCCGGAATCGTACGGCACACACCGCCTGAACAGATGTAACCGGCCCTGTAGCGGCCGTATCCCGCTGCAACACGGATATGCGACATCGAGAAGCTTACACCTCCGTTGTAATAATGCATCCTGGATTCCCCATGGTTCCACATGTCGCTTGCATAGACACTCCAGTGAGGAGCGAAATTGACTTCAAGAAGTCCTGCCATCCAGTCCTTCTGGTCATCCTTTGACGAAAGGTACTGGAGCTCAAGACGGCTTGAAAGCTTCGAGGTCCACTTATAGAGCAGGTCAGCCACGACGATATGGGCAAGTCCGATGTTCCTGCCTGTGGTCACGCTGATATGGTTGTAGTCCTGCATCGAATACATGAGGACGCTCTTGAACTTCTTTGTCCACTGCTTCTCCACATCGAAGCTGAAGTCACGCAGAAGGAACTCCGCACCCTTTGTGCCTCCGTTCTCATTGAGGGCGTACCAGGTAGAGAAGTTCGCATGCACCTTCATTCCTCTCTTTCCACCGATCTTCGTACCGCGACGGAAATTGTAGAATGCATCGACCTGACCTCCGATCTCGCCCGCATGAGCGAACTTGTCACCTATCTCCGGGCTGTACGGATTGAGGGTCATGAGCATGTATGTGTACTGGGTTGACATCGCCGGACGATATGAAAGCATGTTCACAGCCGAACCGAAACCCGGCTCAGTGACTGCATAGCCATATATCTTCTGGTTCATACGCTCCATGCGTCTTCCGGTAAAGGTAAGGCCGAGACCGTTTCCGTTGTATCCGAACTCGACGAGCTGGGCGTTTGCATTGTCCGGCTTGCGTCCCCTGTTAAGGGCAAGTTCCCTTGTAAGGATCTGCTTGCCTGCATCGACGTACTCTCCCTTGAAGAAAAATCCGTCATAATCCACATTCACTCGTCCAGACCATCCGAAGATGTCCGACTTGTATCCGAGGGCGATAAGTTCCTCAGGTGCAGCCTCATGCTTGTTCAGCACAGAGCCTTCAACGGCAAGAGAAACATTGTCCATTCCGAGGAGACTTGAAAGCGAGACGCTGAGGTCCGCTCCCGCCACATGCACGTCTGTAAGTCCAAGTCCGAAGAACTTGCCGTCACGTCCCATCAGGGCAGCGCTATCGCTGATCTTTCCAAGACGCGGAACGCCCCAGAAGGCCTTTACCGCGATCTTGTCCTCCCAGCCGTAGGTAGCCCTGGCGCCGAGAAGCGCATTGTTCAGTCCGAGCATCCTGTCTTCCCAGCTTCTGAAAAGAAGTCCGCTGCCGAACTGGTCATAGAACGTACCTGCAGTGACAGAATACGACTTATCCTTCCATGTAACATAAAGATTGCTGAGAGTCATGTTGTTCTCAGAAATCGGATATCCGACCAATGTAGGAAAATATCCCTCCATCTGAAGACCGGCAGAAAGGCGTCCCTTGTAATAGTCCACCTTGAGATAGTCATTCGAAGCAAAGATATTGTCATTCTTGAGCTGCGGCTGATAAGAAGGGAAGAAGTTGTTCGCCTCATCCTCTACATATACGTTGTTGTTTGACTCAAGACTTCCTGTCACATAGCCCCAATCCTTCTCCTGTGCGAAGAGGGACATGGAAACGGCAAGGGTCAGAATTGCAAGAACAGTTTTTCTCATGGATGTGTACTATTTGCGTACAGACTTCTTCACAGCCTCGAAGAGTTCGATCTCGCCACCCTGTACATATGCAGTGTGAGAGAATACGACCTTGCCCTTTGCGTCAACGACAAAGACATGAGGGACAACAGTAACGTTCATTGCGCGCATGAAGTCCTGGTTCTTGTCGAAAAGAAGAGTGAAGTCTGTTCCCCATCCTCTGCCCTCAGCGAAAGACTTCGCCTTGGCAAGCTGACGGCTGTCATCTGTAGAAACCGCTACAACGCGGAAATCCACTTCCTCGAGCCAATCCGGAAGAGCCTCATAGATAGCCTCAAGTTCGCGGATGCATGGCTTGCATGAAGTCGACCAGAATGAAATGATCATAGGAGTACCCTCTTCGAGGAGGACAGATGTGTCGAATGATTCACCCTTGGCATTCTCTACCATTACTGACGGAACCTGAGCCGCCGCCACTGCAGAAATGAACGCAGCAGCAAGTGTTAAAAGAAAAGTTCTCATAAAAATCCGGTTATTTACGATAAACGCATCCTTATTCAAGGACGTGCGAATAGGCAAAAGTAACGATAATTCTGTTTTTATGAAAATTTTTTTGCAAAATCAAACAGGCGGTACAGAGTGACGGTCTCCTTGGCCTCCTTGACATCGTGAACTCTAAGAACATCAGCACCTTGTATGAGTGCAGCCATATGCAGGGACTGGGTAGCCGGAAGGGCTTCTTCAGGCGATATTCCAAGGGCTTTGTAAACCATGCTTTTCCTGGAAATTCCCACAAGGATGCGGGGGCTGAAACCGGCGTAACTGCGCTTGAGGGAAGACAGGTCGGAAAGAAGGCTGTAGTTCTGCTCAAGTGTCTTGGCAAAGCCGAATCCGGGATCGAGGATCCAGTTCATTACGCCAGCTTTGCAGGCCCTGTCGGCAAAGTCGATGAAATAGGCAGCAACCTCTGTCGTAACATCCTCATACTCAGCCAATGACTGCATTGAAAGCGGGGTACCCTTCTTATGCATGGCAATGTATTCAAGACCCAGACGTCCCACAACAGGAAGCATAAGGGGATCATCCTCACCTGCAGAAATGTCATTTACGATGAAATCTCCTATGCAGTCGTATGTCCTTTCCACTACGGAAGACCAATATGTGTCCACGGAAAGGCGTACGTCAGGAAAGGCGGCCCTGATCTCAGGCAGGACTGACGAAAGACGACGCCACTCTTCATCCTCCCCCACCGGAAGGGAACCAGGTCGGGTCGAGCACGCGCCGAAGTCAATGATGTCGGCACCTTCAGCCACCATCTTCTCCACACGCCCAAGAGCAGCATCCACATCTGCGCACCTGCTTTCTGCGAAATAGGAGTCATCGGTAAGGTTGACGATGCCCATTATGTCTATCTGTCGTTTCGTATCCATAAGTAACGGCGAAATTAACAAATTTTCATTAACTTTGTGTGATAACTTAAATCAGAAGCACATGCTGGTAGTACTAGAAGGCCTCGACGGTGCAGGCAAATCCACCCAGGTAAAGAAGCTCAGAGCATATCTCGAAAGCATTTTCGGAAGTCTCGAATACATCCATTTCCCAAGATACGACGCTCCTGTATACGGAGACCTCATCAGCCGTTTTCTTCGCGGAGACTTCGGCTCGAACGAGGCCGTACACCCTCAGCTGGTAGCCCTCCTCTTTGCTGAAGACAGGCATGGGGCGGCTCCCGGCATGAAGAAGGTCCTTTCAAGCGGAGGCACCGTCCTTCTTGACAGATATGTCTATTCAAACATAGCATACCAGTGTGCCAAGCTGAAGGACAGCGAAGAGGCTGCCGACCTCAGGGAGTGGATATTCAATACCGAATACGGCGACTTCGATCTCCCGAAGCCTGACCTCAACATATTCCTTGACGTTCCTATCTGCTTCGTTGAATCGAAGCTCAAGAGCCAGAGAGGTGGTTCCGACAGGGACTATCTTGAAGGTGGCCAGGACATCCACGAGGCCGACATCCAGTTCCAGATCAAGGTCCGCGACATCTACAGAAGGCAGTGCGAACTTGACCCTCGCTTCATACGCATCGACTGCTCGGACGAAAACGGACAGATGCTCCCTCCTAACGCAATCTTTGACAAGATAAAGACAGTTGTTGACTCTGCAATAAAATAGAAATGAGGTATCTTCTTCTCAGACTGAAGCGCTTCTGCGGCTTCATCACAGGCTTTGTATTCTTCGTCGGTGGAATACTCAAACTCATGGACCCGGTAGGCGCAGGTCTGGTCATGGGAGAATACCTTGACTTCCTGCACATGGGATTTCTCGGTTTCTCGGCCAAGGTTCTCGGAACCGGCTTTGCCCTTGCCGAAACCATACTGGGAACCGCCCTCATCACTGGTGTATGGAGAAAGACGACAGGCATTGCAGCCATGGCGTTCCAGGCCTTCTTCACGCTTCTGACCCTGGCGCTGGTCATCTTCAATCCCGAGATGGACTGCGGATGCTTCGGAGAAGCCATCCACCTCACCCATATGCAGACATTCCTTAAGAACATCGTACTCTGCATCCTCATCTGTGCATATTTCTTCCCTACCAGGATGCTGGGACATCCATTGAAGAGGAAATACGTTTCGTTCGGCATCGTGACCCTATCCGTATGTCTGTTCACAGTATATTCATGGATGTACATCCCACTGATGGACTTCACAGATTACAAGGCAGCCGCCGCACTCAAGGCCGGACAGTCAAATCCAGGAGCCGGCGAAGAAATGTTTGATGCACTTTTCGTATATGAAAAGGACGGAGTCGAGGAGGCATTCGACCTTGGTCATCTTCCTGATTCCACATGGACATTCGTACGCACAGAGACAGTTGCTGCCGCCGGACCAGAGAATGAAGGACTCATTGACCTCTCATTCTACGACTCAATGGGCAACTACCACGACGAGATGGCAGCGGAAGGCAAGGTCATCGTAATATCGGTATACGACACAAAGATCGGCGGAAAGAAATGGGACGAAATCATGAACTTCACAAACGATGCTGAAGCCGCAGGATTCAAGACACTCATCCTGGTTTCAGGTACTGCTCCGGAAGGCATGAACTTCGACAATCTCTACATGGCAGACCGCAAGACCCTTCTTGCGATGAACCGTTCCAACGGAGGTGTCACATATTTCAGCGACGGATATCTTGTCCGCAAATGGGCCAGAAGAAGCGCCCCTGACTTCAACGGACTTCTGGAGCTCAATTCAGATGACGAAACGGAAATCATCACCTATCATGACACAAAAGGAAGCCTCGGTTTCCAAGGCTTCCTTTTATACGTATTCGCAGTGATGCTGCTGCTCTGACTTATTTCTTGTAATCGAACGGAGTCGAAGCATCGATAGGGACATCCACTGCATTGCATACTGCATAGCCGCCCTTTGTCTCCTTCGACACGATTACTGCGAGGTGGAGTTCCTCAACCTTCCAAGACTTCTTGAGATCCATCACGAAGGTCTTCTCCATTGTCTTGCCTGCCTTGATGGTGCCGAGAGGCTTTCCTGTCCACTCACCGTCATGCTTTGAATCGACAAGGCGCACACAGTGCTCATGGGTGTTGTAAGAATCGTCAGCAAGACCTGTATTGTCAGCCTGTCTTGCATAGATATTATCCTCGAGAAGCCATGCACCTACTCTGTAGTTACCTTCTTCTGCAGCCTTGACAGAAACCCTTACAACGAGAAGTTTCTCGTCCTGATAAAGGACAGGATTGACTGAGATACCTGCATCTGCAGCCTGTGCCGCATTTGAGTTGACCACAGCATAAAGCGGTGCAGAACCTGACTCAGGAGAGAAGCCTGAAGTAAAGTCGATATGCATGAAAGGATATGAATTCACCTTCGGAGATGCAATGTATGCAGGGTCTGCATTGCTGTATGAATGGACTGCAGCAAGCACAGCCTTGTCAGGAATTGTGTTGTCTGCAAAGAGTTCCCTGATGACACTGATCATGTTAGGACACCAACCGCACTCGTTGCCTGTGTACTGAGTAAGGAATGTACGGCGCACAAATGAAGTATTTGCCGGTGCCGGATCCTCAGCCACTGCAGGAACGGCTACTGAGATGGCCCTTATGGTCATGAGACCATTGTCATCCTTCTTTGTATCATATGTCATATGTGTTCCGTATGCTGCCCAGAACTTGTACTCGCCATCCTTCGAAGCGACGAAGATACCGCCGTCAAGATCGATCTCGTTGTCATCCTTGTCATAGATTGTTGCAAGTTCTGTCACATCCTCATCTCCAAGGAAGACCTTGATGGTAGCGGCATCTGTTCCGTCAGACTGGATGACATCCTTGTCTGTAGTCATGTAGAAGACCTTGTCATCTACACCTTCGTTGCCACCTTCTCCATTATCGTTTCCGCAAGCGGAAAGCATCACTGCCGCTGCGAGCAGTGATGCGTATTTGAATAAACTCTTCATTATCTGATTCTGTTAGGGAATTTCTTCTGGATGAGCTCGTCAGCCTTGGCCTCGAACTCCTCAACAGTCACCATCTTGCCCTCGATCACCTTCATAGGCTGAACGTCGATGATACCTGTTCTCTTCTTGTATGTCACTACAGGAATGTCTCCTGTAGCAGAAACGCTCGAAGCAGACGCACGTGAAGCCTTTGTCTTGTCCTCTTCGTCATCCTCGTCATCCTCAGGCTCTGTCCATCCTCTTGTGAGCACGACCTCTGAAACTACAGGATTCTCAAGGATTGACTGGTATGTACGTGAATCCATACCGAGCATCTGAGGATAGAATGCAGTTGTCTTTCCTGAATCGTCTGTGTAGAGAAGTGGCTTGATGGTGATTGTGTTCCTGTCAGCCGAAACCTCTACAGGGAATGAAGTTGTCCAACCGTCACCTCTTGTGATTGTGTAATAGTTGGCAAGCTCCATACCTGCGAAATAGAATGGAACGCTCCAGTTGCAAGACGGTGGAAGGAGTGATGAATCGAATGGAGCAATGAGTGAAACATTGCCGTTCTCGTCCTCTACTGCCTCGATGTACCACTTAGGACCATAGTCATTGTAGATTGAAGAAACGTCGATTGAGCTGTACTCCTCATCGATGAAGAGCTGGTAAGGGCTCTTGGTATCAAGACGGCCGTATGAATCCTTGTCAAGCCATCCCATTGCCACGAGTCTGTTCTGATACTTGAGACGATGGTTGGTTACGTCCTTAGCCATTGCCTTGAACTCTTCCCAGAGAGCGTCCACCTTTGCCCTGTCATAGTCAGTGTTCTCCTCGTAGAGCTCATATACTGACTCAGGAAGCTCAGACGGATAATCATAGAGATTGTCTGCGATTGTGATCTTGGACTTGTGGATGAAGCTCTTGCTTCCAGCCGTTGCCGGCTGAAGGGTTGCTGTTGCAGTCCATTCGCCAACGAGGTCGATATAAAAACTCTCCTCCACATAATCCTTAGGCTCAAGCCAAGGAGTAGTACAGTCTGCAACTGCAGGACAGTCCTCGATAAACTCGAAGCTTGTAAGGTCGTTAGGAGTGTACTCCTCGTTGTATCCGAGGACAACAAGTCTTGTTGTCTCACCGTCAATCGATCCGATCTCGATCTCAAGACCCTCCGGAGAGTTGATCTTCTCGATCTCCTCCTCAGTGAAGTAGCTGTACTGCTTGTTGCCTGCAACAAGGCTGAAGTATGTAGAACCGCCATTTACTGCGAGGAGCCAGTCTCTGAGGTAGTTTGCACCATAGTAGCACTGGGTTACAGGGATGCCCTCCGCTGCGGTAGTACACTTGATGTTGTATACCGCCTTGTAAGGAGTTACCTTCTCATCAACTGCCACAACCTCGATGACAGGAGCATCAAGTACCTTCTTGGTTGTCTTGAATGTGTACTGCTGAAAGTTCTGGATTGTAGCCATATTGTTGCCCATGGCGGTAACGAATACATGGAAGTCAGTATCCTCACCGATCGCATCCTGATAGTAGAAGTCAGTCAGCTGAAGACGGACAGCACCTGAAGCCACCTTGGTACCGAATGTATATGCACCGAAGAATGAAGTGATTGCCCACTGCATGTAATCCTCTCTTCCGTTGCAGAGTGTAACGACCTCCTCAAGCATTGCATCGTTGAAGATACCGATGGCGTACTGAGCAACGTTCTTGTCTGGATAGAACTCGAGAACGAGGTCGATAGGGCTTGCCTCCACGAGCTGCACATCAACCTTGCCGTCGAACGGCTGCGGCTCGAGAACGCGGAAATGCTTACGCTGGAAAGCACCTGTCCAATATGGGTCCATAGGAGATGTAACCTCATAGTCGGTAATGATTCCGAGGCTGCTCTGCTCCTTGTCTGGTGCACCAGGGCCCTCTGTGAAATATGTATCGCTGAGGAGAGGCAAGTAGTATCCTGGATCCCATCCTGAAGGGAAGCCGAAATAAGTCGTCTCATCCTCTTCTCCGTCCATCCACGCAAACTCACCTGCAATGTAGATTACAGGCTCGCCCGGAGAGATCGGATTGTATCTGTAGTCAAGTTCAGGCTCGCCGTCTCCGTCTGAATCTTCAACCTCGTACCAGTTGAGATCCTCAGAGTAGGTAAGGCTGGTGCTTTCTGTCACAACATTGTTGTATGCATCACCATTGTAAAGAAGGTTGACATAGTCATTGTCCTTCTTGCCCATGTAGTTGTACATCATGATGTCGCACTGGCCGAATCGGATGGCATTGCCACGCTTCTTTGTCTCCTCAGGTACTGTGATGCGGACCTTGTATCCGTCATATGCCTGGTCAACTACGGTGATGAGTTCAGAAAGATTGTACTGACCTGTCTTGAAAGGGAGAGTCACGATCTCAGTATATGTGTCGTCGTCAAGTCCGGCAACAGCATAAAGATAATACTGTGTATTCTCCTGGAGACCTCTGCTGACTCTGATGACGTCATCAGGCCTTACTGCCTCGTAATATGCTCCGCTCTGCTTCGCCTCCTTGACGATCATGCGTGGGTTGTCGACCCTTTTCTCCTTTGTGTCAAGGATATAGGCAAATTCGACAACGCTCGGAGCAGTCACCTTAATATTCACATACTCAGGGCCTACTTCACTGACTGTAACCGAGAAACTGTTCTTCGAGTCAGGGTTACAGCCCGAAAAAATGCCGCAGATCACAGCCACGAGGCCGATCAGCGACAGTCTGATAAAGTTTTTCTTCATGGATTTTATAATTGTTTTTTACTTTGGTTTACTCCTGTAAATCGTGCAAATATAATTAGTTTTCAATTAAATCCACCTAAAGATTCTGTAAAATTGTCCTTTATACCTTATTTTATTATATTTGCACGCAAATAAACAAGACCAAGAAAATGAACAATCACCCACTTATGGCGGTATCGCCTATCGACGGACGCTATTCGCGTCAGACTGAACCACTTAGAGAATATTTCAGCGAATACGCCCTCATCAAGTACCGTGTCCGCGTAGAGATCGAGTACTTCATCGCGCTCTGCCAGATTCCGCTCCCTCAGCTTGCCGACTTCGATCAGTCGAAGTCCGAAGCCCTCAGAGACATCTCCAGGACCATGACTCCGGAGGCTGCTGCCAAGGTAAAGGACATCGAGAAGGTTACCAACCATGACGTGAAGGCTGTAGAGTACTTCATCAAGGACCGTTTCAAGGAGATGGACATCCTGAAGTGGGGCGAGTTCGTACACTTCGGTCTTACTTCGCAGGACATCAACAACACATCGGTTCCTCTTTCGCTCAAGGAAGCCATCGATGAAAGCTTCATGCCGCTCCTCAAGGAGGTACTCGGCCTCATCAAGGGCATGGCAGAAGACTGGAAGGACATCCCTATGCTCGCAAAGACACACGGTCAGCCGGCTTCACCTACACGAGTAGGCAAGGAGTTCAACGTATTCGCAGTACGTCTCGAGGAGCAGATCAGACAATTCGAGCAGCTTACATATCCTGCAAAGTTCGGTGGCGCTACAGGCAACATGAATGCACATAAGGTTGCATACCCTGGCATCGACTGGATCGGATTCGGAAATGACTTCGTGGCTTCGCTCGGCCTCAAGAGATCGTTCCCTACCACCCAGATCGAGCACTATGACAACCTCGCATCGCTCTTCGACTGCCTCCGTCGCATGAACACCATCCTCATCGACTTCGCACGCGACATCTGGACATACATCTCGATGGAATACTTCCGCCAGAAGGTCAAGGCAGGAGAGGTAGGCTCATCTGCTATGCCTCACAAGGTGAACCCTATCGACTTCGAGAATGCAGAAGGAAACTTCGGAGTGGCAAACGCTCTCTATACACACCTTTCAATGAAGCTTCCTATCTCAAGACTTCAGAGAGACCTCACCGACTCTACTGTACTCCGTAATGTCGGCATGCCTCTCGCACACTCGATGATCTCCCTCAACTCATTGAAGAAGGGACTCGGAAAGCTCATCCTCAACGAGGACGCTCTCCGCGCCGACCTTGAAAAGAACTGGGCTGTGGTTGCAGAGGCCATCCAGACAATCCTCAGAAGAGAAAATTACCCGAACCCTTACGAGACGCTCAAGGCACTGACTCGTACAGGTGCGGGCATCAACCACGAAGTGATCGCAGACTTCATCGAGACTCTTGAAGTAAGCGAATCAGTAAAGGAGGAACTCAGGGTCATCACCCCTTGGACCTACACAGGATTCTAATCTACTCGATAACGTATACATCTTCGCCAGGGACAGCAAAATTGAAATGCTCTCTGGCGAATTTTTCTAATGTATCCTTGTCATTCTTAAGCATGTTGATCCTTCGGTCCATCTCGGCGTTCTGGAGTTCATACTCCTTGATCATCTTTTCCTGATGACGGATCTCGATTCCAGCCTTCGCCCAGTTGATGAACGTATTGCCCGAACCTACAAGCCATAAGATAAGAAAGAGTCCAGTCGTAACTGTCACGAACCACGCGAAATAGCGATGCGGTCCTCTGAATATGTCTTTGATTTTTCCCATAATCTTTAGCATAAGACTACAAAAATAATTATTTTTGAAAAACTTTTATTCACTGAACTGAAAATTAAAAATCAAGGTAAAGATATGAAACCTACACTACTCGTACTTGCCGCAGGCATGGGCAGCCGCTACGGCGGACTCAAACAGATGGACGGAGTCGGTCCAAACGGAGAAACCATCATTGACTATTCGATCTTTGATGCCGTAGAGGCCGGATTCGGCAAGGTCGTATATATCGTGCGCGAATACTTCAGGGAGCAGATGGAGCAGGTTGTCAAGGAAAAGTACAGCAATGTAAAATGCGTTGACGGACAGCCTCTTGAGTTCCAATTCGTAACCCAGGAGCTCCATAAGATCCCTTCAAGGTTCACCCTCAATCCGGAGCGTGAAAAGCCTTGGGGCACAGCCCACGCAGTACTCATGGGAGCAGGCGTAGTCAACGAGCCTTTCGCTGTGATCAACGGTGATGACTACTACGGCAAGGAATCGTTCAAGATCCTTGGAGACTGGCTCAGGGCCCACGAAGGCAAGACAGGAGAATACTGCCTCGTCGGATTCGAACTCGAGAACACCCTTTCAGAGTCAGGAGCCGTTTCAAGAGGAGTCGGAAAGGCAGATGAAAGCGGATATCTCACCAGCGTCGTCGAGCACCACAAGATCGCAAGAGCTGAAGACGGAAAGATCTACGGAGACAACAGCGAGACCGGAGAGACAGTCGAGCTCGAGGCAAAGTCACTCTGCTCGATGAACATGTGGGGCTTCACCCCTGATTATTTCGACAAGAGCGCTGCCATCTTCGAGAAGTTCCTCGAAAAGAACGCAGGCGAACTCAAGGCCGAATTCTATATCCCTTACGCAATCGACTGCATGATCAAGGACGAAAGCGGAAAGACAGAGCTTCTTTCGACACCGTCAAGATGGTTCGGAGTGACCTTCAAGGAAGACAGACCGGGAGTGGTTGCAAAGTTCCAGGAACTTGCAGATCAGGGAGTATATCCTACACCTTTATACAAATAAGCATATGGCATTCTTCAGAAAACATTCGGGAAGAGCATCTTACGATCTCTTCTCCAACTACAGATACTATGTTCCCGGATACGGCGGAATGATGATGCTGTTCTTCATGTTCATCATCGGAGCGCTTCTCGGAAGCCTCCTGGTGGCATGCCTCGGAATAGTTTCAATGGAATTCGCATCAATTTACGGAACAGTGATCTCTTACCCGGTGATGTTCATTCCACCGCTGCTCTACGCTTCGACAAACAGCCGCAGGAATGAATTCTTCGACACCGGATATTCTCTCGACAGCAGCAACTTCGGCAAACTGGGAGGATTCTGGATGGCGGTCATCGTCACCATCGCAACCATGGCCACGGCGTTTGTATGCGACGGCACGAGCAAGATTCTCCCTCCGACACCGGAATGGTTCGAAAACGCTATGGAAAAGATCCTGGATGCCCCTGTATTCATCACCCTGATCTCCGTATCGGTATTCGCTCCCCTCTTTGAGGAATGGCTCTGCAGAGGATTGGTACTCAGAGGCTTGCTCCAGAAGACAAGCCCGGTTTCAGCTATCCTCGTATCAGCGGCATTCTTTGCAGTACTGCACATGAACCCATGG
Organism: Candidatus Cryptobacteroides sp.; assembly: GCA_045646785.1. GTDB lineage: Bacteria > Bacteroidota > Bacteroidia > Bacteroidales > UBA932 > Cryptobacteroides. Next base: position 34,831 of record JAZRLI010000070.1, read on the forward strand.
CAGGCTCTCAGCGCTTTCGTACTCGGAATCCTTTTCGGATACGTATATTACAAGACCGGATCCCTCAAGCTCACCATGCTCATGCACTGTGTGAACAATACTATGGCAGTGGTACTCAGCAAGATACCGTCACTTGAAAATGCAGAAGGATTTGCAGAGGTGATGAGCATATGGGCATATGTCTGTGTATTCATCGCATGCATAGCATTCATTGCCGCAGCATGTGTAGTCCTGCACAACATTCCTTTCGCCAAGGAAGGGGCCCGAAGCAACTGCGACGAGATTCCACCGATGTCGATATAGAACCAATAAAAAAAGACCCGCGAACGGGTCTTTTTTTTATGATATCTGCTTTCCGAATGGCACCAGGGCGAGGAGGGCCATCTTGAAATGCTGAAGTCCGAACGGGATACCGATGATGGTGATGCAGCAGCAGGCTCCGATGCTAAGGTGAAGGAGGGCAATCTCGATTCCTCCTACCAGGATCCATATCACGTTCATGATTATTGCCAGGCATCCTGAGTCGTTTGGACCAGGCTTTACCTCATGGCCGAACGGCCACAAAGCGAATGTTCCGATCTTGATCAGCTGGACGCCGAAAGGGATACCGATGATGGTGATGCACAGAAGAAGACCGACAACCCAGTAATAAAGAGCTATCAGAAGTCCTCCGAGGACCATCCATAAGATGTTACCTAAAAATTTCATGGTCTTTATGGTTTTAAGAATTTTTCTGCCTGTTCAAGCGTGTCGAGCTTACCCACGTCAATAAGGTTCAGGTTCTCGGCACGCACTCCATATATCTCATATGAAAGACACTTGTCAAGATAGAAATCTATCACCGGGAAGCGTTCAGGATATCCTTCCATGGCCTCGAACACCTTGTCCGACATGATATGTATCCCCGAAAACGCCAGTTTGACACATCTGTCCTCATCAATCAGGATACCAGACGGCCTTATTTCTCCTGTATTTTCATTCTTCCATCCGACAAGCCTCATCGTCTCAGGATCAAAAAGCAGGTAACGCGATGATTTCCTGTCGCTTACCAGCAGGGTGGCCAAGGCGTCAGGGCGGACCTGCGACATGAACCAACCTAAATCTACGTCAGAAAGGATGTCCACATTATGGATGAGGAAATGTCCGCAGCCCTCAAGATATCTTCGCGCATTCAGTACCGCGCCACCGGTTTCGAGAAGCATCTGCCTCTCATCGCTTACATTCATGGTCATGATGTCCTGCCCGACGACCCAGGCCTCGACCTTGTCTGCGAAATGATGGACATTGACCACAGCCTCATCGATACCCGAGGACTTGAGCTTGCGGGCAACATGCTCGATCAGCGGCATGCCGCAGACAGGCACAAGGGCCTTGGGAAGAGTATCCGTTATGGGTTTCAGCCTGGTTCCAAGCCCGGCTGCGAATATCATGGCTTTCATTCTGTCAAAGGATTATGTCTACTTTCTGTTCACGATGGACAAGGCGGACGCGGATGTCCGGGTACTTTGCTGCAAGATGGCAGGCAAGATGCTCGGCGCAATAGACCGAACGGTGCTGTCCTCCTGTACATCCGAAACTCACCATCAGGCTTGTGAAGCCTCTTGTAGCATAGGCTTCGACATGTGGATCGACTACGCCATATACATGTTCAAGGTATCCTGTTATCTCGCCGTCATCCTCAAGGAACCTTATTACCGGCTCGTCCATTCCGGTAAGAGCCTTGTATTCCTTGTAACGTCCCGGATTATGGATCGAGCGGCAGTCGAAAACATATCCGCCCCCGTTTCCCGAAGGGTCATAAGGCACGCCCTTCTTGAATGAGAAACTTGTAACAGTCACATTCAGACGGTCATCATCGGCAACATCATACGCCAGTTTCGGAAGCACTGCCATCTTTTCAAGAACCTCGCAGAGATATGGGCAAAGAGCACGGACCGAAGAGAAATCTCCACACGACCCCCCTGCCATCAGTTCACGCAAAGCCTTGACTGCCTGAGGAATGGCCACAACGAAATTCGCCTTATGCTCTGTCCATCCTCTGAATCCGTATGCACCGAGAACCTGAAGAAGACGGAACAGCACGAAAAGTCTCAACCTGTCCATGAACTCCGCACGATCAACGCTGGTGTATGCCGCCAGGGCCTCGAGATATGCATCCAGCATCATCTGTCGCTGCCCCTCTGAAAATGCAGAACGGGCATGCCATACAAACGACGCAACATCATAATGAACCGGTCCACGACGTCCTCCCTGGAAGTCGATGAAATATGGCTCGCCATCCTTCAGCATGACATTCCTGGACTGAAGGTCACGGTACATGAAGGTCGGTGCATCACTGCTGGCTTCAAGCAGTCCCGCTGCAAATCTCTCAAAATCTTCCTGCAGCTTCAACTCATTGAACTCCAGACCTGTAGCCTTGAGGAAACAATACTTGAAATAGTTCAGATCAAACATCACCATACCCTTGTCGAAGGCCGGCTGAGGATAGCATATCGAGAAGTCCAGTCCGTCACCGCCCTCAAACTGAATCTTTGGCAACATAGACATGGTACGGCAGAGCATAGCATCCGAAGCCTCCGAAGGGTTCTTCGAAACGACATCGAAAAGGACTACATCACCAAGGTCTTCCTGGATGTAGCACATTCCGTCCTCGCTTGTCCCATAGACCTCAGGGACTGGAATTCCCTTGGAACGGAAATGGGATGCGATGGTCAGGAAGGCATCGTTCTCCTGCCTGTCAAGCCCCTTCACACCTATGCATGTTCCTGCCGGGGACGACATCCTGAAATAACTGCGGTTGCTGGCAGAGCCTGTTATCGGCTCCACTCTTTCCGGCTCACATCCGAATCTGTCTCTATATAATTGTGATAATTCCTGCATTGCAATGATGTCCAATGTCATTTTTTTGCGAATTTACGAATTTTGTTCAGCAAAAAAAGTTAAATTTGTATGATTTCTAAACTACAACCAAGATGCTCAACCACGCATATTGCTCGGACAAGTACCAGTACACAATGGGAAAGTCTTTTTACGACAGCGGAATGAAAGACCAGCATTCAGTCTTCAATCTTTTCTACCGCAAGGCTCCTGAAAACAACAACTGGGCTGTCGTCAGCGGAACTGACGAGGTAATCGAGATGGTGGAAAACCTCGGAAACATGAATCCTGAATTCTTTGAGAAGTTCCTTCCGGGAGAGGAATATGCCGAATTCAGAGGCTATCTTTCCTCGATGAAGTTCACAGGAACCGTCTATGCCATGCGTGAAGGAGAAATCGTATTCCCGAACCAGCCGATCATCATCGTGGAAGGTCCGCTCATCGAAGCTCAGGTCCTCGAAACACCAATGCTCTGCATCATGAACCACCAGATGGCGGTAGCGACCAAGGCATCAAGAGTCTGCAGGGCCACCAACCGTCCGGTCAGCGAATTCGGCTCGAGAAGGGCACATGGCCCATGGGCGGCGACCTATGGAGCGAAGGCAGCGGTGATCGCAGGCTGTGCCAGCACATCGAACATCCTCGCAGGCGTAATGTTCGACTATGGTTCGACCGGTACGATGGCCCACAGTTTCGTGACTGCATTCGGCAGCAGCGTGGCAGGCGAATTCAAGGCCTTCGACACATATATCAAGACACATAAGGGAGAAGGCATCATCCTTCTCATCGACACATACGACACACTCAAATGCGGCGTGCTCAATGCCATCAAGGCATACAAGGAAAACGGAATCGACGATTCATATGCACCTGGCTACGGCGTAAGACTCGACAGCGGCGACCTTGCTTACCTGTCGATCGAATGCCGCAGGATCCTCGACGAGCATGGACTCACCCAGTGCAAGATATTCGCGACCAACTCCCTCGACGAGTACCTCATCACCGACCTTGAGCGTCAGGGCGCATGCATCGACTCATATGGAGTCGGCGACGCAATCGCGACTTCCAAGGCAGCCCCATGCTTCGGAAACGTGTACAAGCTTGTCGAGATCGACGGAGAAGCCGTCCTGAAGCGTTCCGAGGATAAGATCAAGCTCATCAATCCAGGCTTCCAGATCACATACAGGATCATGATAAATGACCCGTCTAAGGGAGAGATATTCAAGGTGGACGTGACATGCCTCAGAGGCGATGAACTCAGCAGGAAGATCGAGGCAGGAGAGACATTCACCGTATGCGACGAGTACGACAGATACAAGACAAAGACATTCGAGGCAGGAGAATACACAGCCATTACGATGCAGCACAAGGTCATTGAAAACGGCAAGAGATGTGTTCCGTTCCACACCCTGGCGGAAAAGAAGGCATACTGCCATGACACGCTCATGCACTTCAGCCCTAGCGAGCGCCGTCTCATCAATCCGCATTATTACAAGGTGGACATCTCGGACGACCTCTACAACCTTAAGATGAGCATCATCAACAAACTTGTAACCGAAATCCGTAACTTCAAGTTATAATATGAGAAACAACGCATTAGTCGTAGTGGACATGCTCTACGACTTCATCGATGGAAGCCTGGCATGCCAGAACGCAGAAGAGGCTGTCGCACAGACTCTGAAATTCATTGACAAGCAGACACATGGACAGGGAGGCGAGGAGCATGAGATCCTCGATACATTCCCTATCCTCTTCGTCCGCGACCACCATCCTGCCGACCACTCCTCATTCGTCGGCTTCGGAGGAACCTGGCCAGTCCACTGCGTTGCAGGAACCCGTGGAGGAGATATCCACAAGGACCTTCTCCCGTATGCTTCGGAGGAACTTACCTTCGACAAGGGATGCGACAGGGATGCCGAACAGTACTCTGGATTTGAAGGACTGAACAGCGCAGAGCAGTCAATGGGCGAAATCCTTGAACTCATGGATACCACTGACGTCTATGTATGCGGAATAGCTACGGAATTCTGCGTAAGGAACACCTGCGAAGACCTGCTCAAGGCGGGCTTCAACGTCCACCTGCTCAAGGACTGCATCGCATATGTTGACCATGCAGGCCACGTCAAGGCATTGGAGGAAATGGCACAGGAAGGCATAAGTATTGAATAATCAAATAATTATTCGTACCTTTGCCGTCTTGTTATGAAGAATTTACTGGCAAAAATATGGGTACCTGCCCTATTGGTGGCGATGGCTGCAGTGCAGTCGTTCGGAATAGACGCAGGTAGGACTGCAAGTCTGAGAAGGCTCGCAGACTCTTTGTCATTCAGCCAGTTACATGACACAACTTCTATCTTTGACAGCACATTCGTCACCGATACCATCGCTGACACCGTCGCCGTAAGCGACAGCAATGCAGTTCCGGTACTTACAGCCCGCGACACCATCGTCGTTCCGGATTCGCTGCAATACACCGACCCGTTCAAGTACAAGTACTACATCGCGATCAAGGATTCCTCAACAAGGAGAATTGTAAGGGACTCCCTCATGAACATCGGTGACTCCCTTGAAATCGCAAGACTCGACTCACTCTATCTCAAGGACTCTACAGACATTGCAGAGGCCGAATATGCCGCATGGTATGCTTCGCTTACAAGAAAGCAGCGCAAGAAGCACGACATCGAGAAGGCACTTCCGGGACTCATCGCAGCCGCGAACCGCAAGATGGAGATCAAGGACAGCATCAAGGCATACAAGGACAGCGTAAGGGAATCCATCCCGAGAGTCCTCGAGACATTCGCACTTCCTGACTCACTCCACTTCAGAAGAATCGTGGCATGGACCCATGAAAGGGACTTCCATGACCTCAACGACGTACGCGACGCAGCGGCCGATACATCATACAACCGTCATTTCAACGATGCCCCGTTCCTCAGGAACGACATCAACGGTTCATGGCTCGGAGTAAGTGGCTCACCTGTCCAGTATTATGATTGGTTCATGAGAGGAGAAGAGGAGAATGCAATATTCTACACTCCTTATTCTTCATGGTCGTACGACGTTGAAAGCCTTCCACAGTACAACACCAAGACACCGTTCACCGAACTTGCGTACTACGGAACCCTGTTCTCGAATCAGGAAAAGGAAGAGGCCAACATCCATGTACTCACCACCCAGAACATAACCCCTGCCCTCAATCTGACCCTTGAGTTCAAGAGATTCGGAAGCAACGGCATACTCAAGAGAGAGGATACAGCCAACAAGACATTCGTGGCGTCAACCAACTACCTCGGAAAGAGATACATGATGCATGCAGGATTCATCAACAACAGCATAACCCGCAGCGAGAACGGTGGTATCGTGGACGAGTCATGGATCCGAGACACGACTGTGGATGCCCGAGAGATCGACGTCTATCTCAGAGACGCGAGCAATTCGATCAAGAAGCAGACCATCTTCCTCAACCAGACCTACCGCATTCCGTTCACATTCCTTCAGAAGATAAAGAACCGCAGACAGGAGGGTGACTCGCTGGCAGTGACAGAAACTGTCCCTGCAGAGACAGCAGATATGGCAACCGCAGATGTAGCAGAAGTGGATACAGACATCACGACAGCATTCATCGGCCACAGCAGCGAATACTCTGTATTCCGCAAGACATACACCGACAAGATCACCGACGCCAAGGGCAAGGAATTCTACGGAGACCGCTTCTACATCAACCCGACCACCAGCATGGACTCGCTGAGGGTAATGAGATTCGACAACAAGGTATTCATAAGGCTTCAGCCATGGAAGGACGACGCCATCGTCTCGAAACTTGATGTCGGTATCGGTGACAAGCTGGTCAACTACTTCAGCTTCAGCCCAGTGGATTATATCCAGGGCAGCAACAACGTGGTTCAGAATTCCGTGTACCTCTATGCAGGAGCTAACGGAAAGTACAGGAAGTACATGACCTGGGACGCTTCAGGAAAATACAACTTCCTGGGATACGAGATAAACGACTTCTCGATCGATGCCGACATGATGTTCAATGTCTATCCGTTCAGAAGACACAAGGACAGCGCGCTTTCGGTTGGAGTTCATTTCGAGACAAGCCTCAAGGAGCCTGACTACTACCAGCAGCACCTGTACACGAACCACTTCAGATGGGACAACGATTTCAGCAAGATATCGACAACGAAGCTTGAAGCCTTCCTGTCCATACCAAGATGGCAGACTTACGCTTCATTCGGTTATGGACTGCTGAGCAACAACATATATTATGACAATCAGGGCATGGTTCAGCAGAACACTGCACCTATGAGCGTCATGACAGCAACCTTGAACCAGAACTTCCTCCTTTGGAAGTTCCACCTGGACCATCAGGCCATGGTGCAGCTCTCTTCAAACGAAGAGGTGCTTCCGTTGCCTCTGCTGGCCCTGAACCTCCGATACTACATCCAGTTTGATGTCGTAAAGCATGTCATGCAGATGCAGATCGGAGCACATGGAACATACACGACGAAATGGTATGCGCCGGCATACAACCCGGTACTTGGTGTGTTCCACAATCAGAACAATGGAATGTACGGAAACTGTCCGATCATCGACGCCTTCATCAACATCCAGTGGAAGAAGGCAAGCGTATTCATCAAGGCAGTCAACGTAAACATGGGATGGCCGAGCAAGTCGGCGGACTACTTCACAGCCGCAGGATACATCGCTCCTCAGAGAGCGTTCAAGTTCGGAATCACATGGCCATTCTGGGTTCGACCGGGAAAAGTATCAACCACAGGCCTGGACGGCTCGAACGCGGGAAGCGCAAGAGGCGGCATGGGAAACAGTTCCGGAGGAGCAGGTAGACTTAAGTCCACCTCCTTCTAGAAGGGCCTGAAAACAGTGTAAGATGAAAGTTATTAGTGTTAGAACAGAAAGAAAATTAAGAATCGCGCTTATTGCATTGATTATCATTTGCCTTACTCCACTTTGCGAGAAAGGACGAATGCTGAGCGGTGCACATTCCGCAAACGCCTTTGCGGGAGAAGAAATCACATGCGTCATCGATCTCGGTGACGACATGTATGCAGGACATGGCCTCGAGACAGGCATGAACTATGAGCTTCTGAACAGATTTGCAGATGACAACAGATGCAATGTCCGCATCATTACCCCTGCCAAGGGCACCGACTATATCGACTCGCTCAGAAACGGTATCGTTGACATTGTCATCACCCACTCGCATGAGATCGAGGACATCAAGGACAGCATAGAAGTGTCAAGGCCTCTCAACAGATGTTCTGTCTGGGCGGTATCCAAGGATGCAGAAGCAGAGCTGATGCAGATCAACCTCTGGATCAGCCACATTACAGGCACAGAAGAATACGAGGTCCTTGCAAACAGATTCCGCACATACGGAAATCCTATCAGAAAAGCAGAAAAGGGCGTAAGAAGCAGCATGATCAGCCCATACGATGATCTCTTCAGAAAATATGCAGCCGAACTCGGCTGGGACTGGAGGATGCTTGCGGCTGTAGTCTATCAGGAATCAAAGTTCTCGATCAACTCACGGTCACATCGCGGCGCACACGGCCTCATGCAGGTAAAGCCATCAACTGCAGAATATTATGGAATCGACAACCTTCTTGACCCGGAGAAGAACCTCATGGCTGGAACAAAGCATCTGAAGAGACTCCAGCGTCAGTTCGAGAAGTCAGGAATGGACAGCATCGAACTTGTAAAATTCACGCTTGCGGCATACAATGCAGGTGAGGGACGAATCGCTGACTGCAGAAACTATGCAAAGGCAAAAGGCGTGAACGCCGACAGATGGGAGGACATCGTAAACCTCATCCCGCAGATGAGGGAAGACTCAATCCTTGAAGAAGAAAGCGTAAAGCTCGGAAAGTTCCAGGGCTATGAGACCATAGCATACATCGAGGGAATCATGGATCTCTATGACGCCTTCTGTACTATCTGCCCATCTATTTAACACGGACAGTCTGCGACGGATCGACCTTGGAAATGAAAAGACAAGGTATCAGAAGCAGAAGCATGATTGCAGCAAACGACACGACATCTGCAATCAACACCGAACTCAGATCAACATTCACAGGGACATACGACACATAATAATTCTCAGGGTCAAGCTTGAGAAGATGTGTCGTACCCTGTACTATGCAGAAGAGCAAGGCAAGCACATTACCGATGACCATTCCTTTCAGCACGACCACTGCCGAACTTGAAAGGAACACCTTAGCTATAGAACGGTCTGTCATTCCGAGGGATTTCAGCAGACCGATGGTAGAAATATGCTCGAAAAGCATGATAAGCAGGCCGGATATCATATTGAAACCAGCGACTATTATCATGAGTATCAGAATGATACCTACATTGAAATCAATGAGCGCAAGCCAGTTGAACAGCTGAGGATATCTGGATACGGAAGATGTGGCTATCATCCTCTCATCCTCTGAACCGTAGAGGTTCACTATCGAGCCGACCTCCTGGGCAGCATCCTCTATCTCCTGCTCGGAGTCAAGACCCTTCACAAGATGTACCTCGATTGCGGATGCCTGATCGGAAGACCATCCGTTGAGTCTCTGCATGTCGGACAATGAGGCATATACAATATGATTGTCGTCGGTTTCAGCGACAGAATCGTAAATGCCTGTCACATTGAACTGTCTGAGCTTAAGATCCTCTCCTACGAAATATGTCAGCATCCTGTCTCCTGGCTTCAGTCCGGAAACCTGAGCCAATCTGCGTGGAATGGATACCCCAAGGGCAACGGAATCCGACATGGAAGGAAAGGATGGCACGCCCTTCAGTACGACTCCATGCATTTCTTCACCATGCTTCACGATGCCTGCCCTCCATACGACCGGAATGACCTCAGACACCGACTCCAGTCCAGAGACAAACCCGATGACCTGCGATCCTGCATCAAGAGGTTGATCCTCGCTCATTACATTAAGGTCCGGAGCAGACAGGAGGATATCTCCGGACATATCTGAAAGACTGTCGCGCAGTTCATGACGGAATCCGGACGAGATGGCCACCGCAATGATCATCACAAGGAAACTGACCGCAATGCATATCATTGCAATCTTACCCTTGAACCTGAGTCTGGATGCTATGAAGAAAGACGCGTCCACCTTTATATCTATTTCTTGAGCATGGCAAGACGAGCCTCTGCCTGAAGTTTTTCACTCTCAGAGCCGTACTTGAGCATCATCTCAAGGTACTTCTTCTCAAGTTTCACATTCTGCTGCTTGCGTGCTGCAAGGACACAGTTCCTTATCGCCGTATAATCGTCAGGATGCTTCTTCAGCACCTTATTATAATACTTGTATGCAGACTTGTAGTCTTCCTTGGCGATCAGATAGTACGAACCTATGTTGTTGACATAGCCTGGATTGTCAGGGAAGAGCACTGAAAGCTTCTCCGAAAGCGTACGAAACGCCTCATAAGCCGCAGGAGTACCGATTGAATAGAAACTGTAGCAATACTCCTGCATGGCATCCTGGAAGAACTGCTGGTCCGCCTTCTCACCCTCATACTCCCACGATGACGTTCTCCTTTGGTTCTCGTCCGCAAGGGAAAGAAGATATGCCAATGCCATATCAGGACTCTCCTGCTCATAGGCAATGTACGCATTCGCCTTCATGAAACGGAAATCCAGCACGTCCGGCCATAATGCCACAGCCTTGTCGGCAGCCATTACCGCCTTGCTGTACATCTCATCATCAAAGACACTTATCTGGAAGTAGTTCACATCGTTTCCAAGGCTGTCCTTGAGGGTAAGCACAGGGTCCATTCCAAGATACTTCTTTCCAGGACGAGCCTCGATGCTCTCGGTCTGGGACTTTGTAAAATAATATGTAAAACGTCCTGTCAGCATCTTGGCATTGGTAGAATCCACCTTTGCCCAATTGTCAAGCACAGTCTCGACACCAACTCCCGCAGGACCGAACTGCGACACCAGCAGGTCGTATCTCTGCTCATACCTCGATGAATTCTGCGCATTTGCAGCCAGGGCGGCGGCAAGCACGACTACAGAAAGAAAAAACTTCCTCATACAATATATCAAATATCCATTCTGATGCGTCTGCCCTGCGGATGCAGGTTGTTGCATCTGTTTCCTAAATTCTTAACAAATCCGAGAGGGACATCCTCATATCTTATGAGCACATATCCCTTTTCGCACTCCGGAAGCAGGACCGCATCCTTGTGCAGGAATCCGAGTGCAGTCTGGAGGTCCACATCCGCAACCGTATATGAAGACTGGTCATATGCGATCGAGAGTGCAAGGTCAGCATCCGGAACCAAGGTATTTCCCTTCATCACGCCGACTGCACATCCGGCAGACAGCACATGAAGCGAAGACTCAAGCACTGCAACTTCAGGAACCATATCCGAAGGCACTGCAATGACGGTTTCTCCTCTCTGGCGAAGGGTCATGTCCACGGTAAACAGAGACTTCAGGCTGTCCGGGATTGCCTGAGTTCCTTTCTTCATAGGCTTTTCACGCTTCTGACGTGCCGGAGCATATCCTCCGGCGAAGTCTTCCGAAGTCTTTCTGAGTGCCGCACAATACTGGCCTTCACCTTCCACATGACCAGGCACAAGGCTGTATCCATATTCCGTCCTGATGACTCCAGGCATGTCGTCAGCCACAGGAGAGAGCACCTCTGCACCCAATTCCCCGGCAATCCAGCCGACATTGTCATCGTTCTCATAGCGATTGAAGGTACATGTGGAATATATGAGCACACCACCGTTCTTCATACATGGCCACATGTCTGCAACGATCCTCTTCTGACGTGCCGCACACAATGCCACATTGTCTTCCGACCACTGCCTCTGGGCCTCCTCATCCTTTCTGAACATTCCCTCACCCGAGCAAGGCACGTCAGTGACGACAATGTCAAAGAAGCCCTGAAGGGAAGCAAAGGCCTTCGGATCATCCGAAGTCACCACAACCTTAGGGTCGCCCCACAACGCCACATTTTCAGCAAGGATTCCCGCCCTCTGCTTCATGACCTCGTTGGACACGAGGATGAACCTGTCTCCAAATGCCTCCCTCAAAGACGCAGCAAGGTCTGTTGTCTTGCCGCCGGGAGCGGCACACAGGTCAAGCACCCTTACCATAGGTCTGTCAGACATGTCGGTCTGAGCCAGGATATTGCGGAATACATGCCCCACAAACATCGAAGATGAATCCTGGACATAGTATGCACCTCCGTGAAGCGCCGGATCAAGAGTAAACTTCGGACGTTCATGAAGAAGTCTTCCATAGCGGTTCCACGGCACGGCCGCTCCCTCAAAGTCCCTTCCCTTCTTGAACGGATTGAGACGCACCGACACCTTTGCCGGCTCTTCAAATGCAGAAAAAGCGACAAGGGCCTTTTCACCCCCTATCGCCTCTTCCAGATATTTTCTGAATGATTCCTTTATACTCATTTCATCATTGACGGATCGAATCCTTCCGGCATCCTTCCTTCCGATACGGCAACCAGACCGTCCACCACCTTGTCAAGCGCATCCTTCAGCTTGCCGCCGAGCAGAGTCTTCATCATGAAGTTAAGTTCTGCATCAAGGCAGATCTGAAAATCAGTCTTGTACGGATCGTGGGCTGCATCGAAATGCATAACGAGACGGAACTCAAACGGCGCACCGTCATCAGCGAACTCGATCTTCGAATATGGAGTCCTCTGCACGACCTTGACTCCGATCTCGAATCCCTGGACCGTGGCCTTTATGCTGTCATAATCGGCTGTAACCCCCTCCCTTTTTTCTTCAGGGATGAAGTTAAGGAAATTGCGCATATCCACGAAGGCCATGTAAAGTTCATACGGCGCCTTCGAGACAACCGCCCTCTTGCTCTTTATCTCAACTGCCATGGCTGTTCCTACTTGCCCCAGGTAGATGGAGAGAATCTCCACTCCTTGAGTACGTCGATATACTCAGGGCTGATGTAACCTGTCTCGCATGCAACATCAACGAGGGCATCATAGTTTGAAAGGGTTGTGAGCTCCACATTGGCATCCTCAAACGCCTTTCTTGCCTGGTTGAAATTATATGAGAAGATTGCAACCATACCCATTACGTCAGCACCCGCATTCACGAGAGCGTTCTTCGCCGCAAGGCTGCTCATTCCTGTAGAAATGAGGTCCTCGACGATCACGACCTTTGAGCCCGGCTCAAGGATACCCTCGATCTGAGAGCCTGTTCCATGATCCTTCGGTTTCGGTCTCACATAGCAGAACGGCTTTCCGAGGATGTGAGCCACGAGATATCCGTGTGCGATTGCTCCTGTAGCGACTCCAGCGATGACTTCTACATCAGGATACTTTGCCTTGATGATGTCCGCCATCCAAGTACATACCTTCTCACGGATCTCCGGGAAGGAAAGGATTCTTCTATTGTCACAATAAATCGGCGAATGCCAGCCTGAAGCCCATACAAACGGCTGGTCTGGTCTCAACATTACTGCCTTGATGTCCATAAGAGACTTGGCAACTGCTTTCTCTACTGATTCCATTTTATTAGATTTGATAGTTTTTCAGTTCTTCTGCCTATATTTGCAGCGAATACCGCCTATAAGCACATATCGTGCAAATATAACCAAATTTAAGCAAAATGCATAGGATTTACTTCGAAAAACGATGCATAATGATATGCCGGCCAGACGATTGCCTGCTCTCAGACCCGAACATCATCCAATTCAGTCTGGGTGAGAACCTTGACATACACGCCCTGGTTGAAATGGTCGAAGCATCGGACACCCTCCAGAGAGTCTGCATCCCTACCATGGACACAGAGGATACATACAGGAGGATCTGTGCGGAGTTTCTCGAGGTGAATGCAGGAGGAGGGCTGGTGTCAAACCGCCGAGGAGACTACCTGCTCATCAGCAGAAACGGCCTCTGGGACCTGCCGAAGGGCCATCAGGACCCGGGCGAGGATATTGAAGTGACCGCTCTGAGGGAGGTGCAGGAGGAAACCGGCATCAACGAGATCGTACTGCGCGGGCTCATCTGCGTAACCGACCACTGCTATCGCAGGAACGGAATCTGGCACCTCAAGCACACATGGTGGTACGACATGCTCTACACAGATCCGACAGACCTGACTCCGCAAAGAGAGGAGGACATTGCCAAGGCCGCATGGGTGGCAAAATCAAGCCTCCCGCCGTACCTCCTGAACACATATCCGTCCATCGTAGAGGTATTTAGAGAGGCAAAAATCTGATTTCTGCAAATATTTTGCATATACGTGAAACAAAATATTCAGAAATTCGTATAATGTAGTGTATTTTTGCAGTAATTTTCAACAAGATATGAAACTTTCACAATTTCAGTTCAATCTTCCGGCTGACAAGATAGCGCAGGAACCGCCAAGATGGCGCGACGAGTGCAAACTCATGGTCCTCAACAAGAAGACAGGAGAGATCGAGCACAAGCTTTTCAAGAACATCATAGACTACTTCGGAAAAGGTGATACATTCGTGCTTAACGACACAAAGGTATTCCCTGCAAGACTTTACGGAAACAAGGAGAAGACCGGAGCGGACATCGAGGTATTCCTCCTCAGGGAGCTCAACCGCGAGCAGAGACTCTGGGATGTGATCGTAGATCCTGCGAGAAAGATCCGTATCGGCAACAAGCTTTACTTCGGTGAGGACGAAAGCCTTGTAGCCGAGGTGATCGACAACACCACATCACGTGGAAGAACGCTCCGTTTCCTTTACGACGGCAGCTATGAGGACTTCAAGGAAACCCTTTTCGGTCTCGGACAGACACCTATTCCAGACTGGGTAAAGAAGGAGGTTACTGAGGAGGACGCAGAGAACTTCCAGACCATCTTCGCAAAGCACGAGGGTGCGGTTTCGGCCCCTGCAGCCGGTCTCCATTTCAGCCGCGAGCTCTTCAACAGAATGATCCTCAAGGACATCAACAAGGCGTTCATCACCCTCCACATGGGTATCGGACACTTCAGAGAGGTGGACGTAGAGGACCTTTCAAAGCACAAGATGGACTCTGAGAGGATGATCATCACAGAAGAGGCTGCCGAACTCATCAACAAGACAAAGAAAAGCGGACACAAGGTGCTCGCAGTAGGTATCACCGTGATCCGTGGTCTCGAGACATATACAACCACCAACGACGAGGTCAACGCATACGACGGATGGACAAACAAGTTCATCTTCCCGCCATACAGGTTCGCCATCCCTGACGCGATCGTATCAAACTTCCATCGTCCGGGATCGACAATGCTCATGTCCGTAGCTGCATTCGGAGGATATGAAAAGGTGATGAAGGCATACAAGACCGCGCTTGAAATGGACTACAGCTTCGGTCCTTACGGAGATGCACTCCTCATCATCTGATGAATGAATTCAAAAAAAGTGACATGAATTTAAAAAAGAGAAAATATTAATTCAAAAAAGAGAAAAATCAGCATTACAGGCAACTGTGGTGCTGATTTTTTCTTTTGCTTTGCAGGCATGGACAGACAAAAAGAACTGGCATGCCTCTGCGCGCTCAACAGGATATTCGGATTCGACCCGAAGGCAGCCATAGCATTGATAAGACACTTCGGAAGTGCGCACGACGTGTTCATGGCAGGACCGAAAGCAGCCTCTGCTGTGCTCGGCCCGTTCAGCAGACATCAGATGAATCTTGACAGAGACATGGTATCTGCAGCTCAAGACGAACTCGCCTCGCTTGAAAGGAAAGGCATCAGATTCACAGGGTGGACAGCCCCGGAATACCCTCCTTTGCTCAAGGAATGCGAGGACGCTCCCATCGGTCTATATATAAGAACTTCCAGCGCCTTGGACTCATTATGGGGAACCCGGAAGAGCATTGCAGTCGTGGGCACACGAGACATATCTCCTTACGGAAAAGAATGGTGCAGCAAGGCGGTGACAGCAATGGCGACCAGCAGGGAAAAGCCCGTAATCGTAAGCGGCCTGGCATTGGGAACCGACATCCTGGCGCACATGACGGCAGTCGAACATGGCCTGCCGACCATTGCAGTGATGGCAACCGGAGCCGACATGATCTATCCTCACAGGCATAAGGCTTTTGCAGAACGGATCGCATACACTCCCGGATGCGCCCTTGTGACCGACTACCCTCCAGGCACACCTCCGCTTGCAATACATTTCCTCAGACGCAACAGGATAATAGCAGGGCTAAGCGACGCCACAGTGCTGATCGAGTCAAAGATCAAGGGAGGAGGAATGATGACG
This sequence comes from Candidatus Cryptobacteroides sp., assembly GCA_045646785.1. Taxonomy (GTDB): domain Bacteria; phylum Bacteroidota; class Bacteroidia; order Bacteroidales; family UBA932; genus Cryptobacteroides. The sequence goes on from JAZRLI010000070.1 coordinate 50,951, forward strand.
TGCAACCTGGCCTTTTCCTACAGCAGAGATGTCCTGGCCCTGCCGGGCAGACCTGACGACCTAAGGTCTCAAGGATGCAACCTGTTGATCAGAAACAGGATAGCCGAGCCGTTCTTCTCATGCAAGGAACTCACTGAAAGTCTCGGACTTACTGCTACAGGAAGAAGGCAGGACAAAAGACTGCAGGACATTGTGACACACGTCTACAGCGGACGCACGCATCACCTCGAAGCCATGAGAAAGGCAGCAGCAGCCATAGAGGCGAACCGCGGGATAAGCATAGAAGACATTGCCATATGCACCGGTATCGAATACAGGATGGCGGCACATCTGACAGGAATGCTTGAAGCGGATGGCTACATCTGCATCGACCTGCTTCAGAGATGTTGCATTAATAAAGCAAAACTGCAGCAGGAATAAGAAAAATCATTACATTTGTGAGTTATATCATAGCCATAGCAATGGAATTCATTGACACACATTCACATCTGTACGACGAAGCCTTTACGGGAGAAGAGGATGCAGCCATCGAAAGATCCCGTCAGGCCGGAGTAGGGAAAATCATATTCCCGGACATCGACTCTTCCACCAGGCAGACCATGTTCGAAATCGCAGACAGACACCAGGGAGTGGTCTTCCCATGCCTGGGCCTGCACCCCACATCCATTGATGCAGGATGGGAAGTGGAGATGGAAAAGCTTCACGAGTCAATGAACCGCAGGATCTGGGCTATCGGAGAAATCGGCATGGACTGCTACTGGTCCAAGGATTTTGTAGAGCAGCAGAAGACTGCATTAAAGATACAATTGGAACTTGCTGACAAGATGTCCCTGCCCGTAATAATCCATTCAAGAGAATCCACATCACTGATAATCAAAGTACTGCAGGAGTGCAGACACCTGAATATCAGAGGAGTCTTCCATGCCTTCAGCGGAAGCGCAGAAACATTCAGTGAACTGCAGAGACTTGGTGATTGGTATGTAGGCATCGGAGGTGTACTGACCTATAAGAAGGCTTCGATTGCAGAAACAGTCAAAGATATCCCGCTCGGCAGGATCCTCCTCGAAACGGACTCCCCTTACCTCACACCTGTTCCATTCAGAGGCAGACGAAACGAAAGCGGATACATACCTCACATTGCAGCAAAGCTTGCGGAAATCACTGGAAAGGACATCGAGGAAATCGCTGAGACAACCACAACAAATGCTCAAAACCTATTCGGAATATGAACATGCAGACACCGGCTTCAGGAAAATCATCCATTCTCCTGATCTACACAGGAGGTACCATAGGCATGAAGGAAGACCCTGTAATCCAGGCCCTCAAACCATTTGACTTCAGCCAGATACTGGAAGAAGTCCCTGAACTTGCGAAGTTCGCATACAGGATAGACACCTACACTTTCGCGCCATTGATCGACTCTTCTGACGTAGAGCCGTCATTATGGCAGTCATTGACCAGCCTGATCGAAGAAAAATATGACGATTACGACGGGTTCGTCATACTTCACGGCACAGACACCATGGCATATTCAGCCTCAGCATTGAGTTTCATGATGGAAGGCCTCACCAAGCCCGTCATATTCACAGGAAGCCAGCTCCCGATAGGCTCCCCGAGGACCGACGGAAAGGAAAATCTGATATCTTCAGTAGAAATTGCGGCCGCAAAAGACAGCGAAGGCCATGCCCTCGTGCCCGAAGTCTGCATATGCTTCGACAACGTACTGATGAGAGGCAACCGCACAAGCAAGATCAATTCAGACAATTTCAGGGCATTCCGCTCCCCAAATCTGGTCCCGCTGGCGGAGGCAGGAATAAGCATCAGATACAATTCGGCGATGATCAGGAGGCCAGACTCGTGGGAAAGCCGCCCTATATTCCGCAAATCCCTGGATACCAGGGTTTCAATCCTTAAACTTCACCCGGGAATGACCCCTCAGGTCGCAAGCAACATCCTATGCGGAGAGGCTACCAGAGCAGTGATAATAGAGACATATGGAGCGGGCAACGCCCCATCTAAAGAATGGTTCATATCCCTTGTCAGCAAGGCAGCTGGAATGGGCAAGATCCTGCTCAACATAACCCAGTGTACTGCCGGAAGCGTGAACATGGACATCTACGCCACAGGGAAGTCCCTTAAGGAGGCCGGCGTCATAAGCGGGTATGACAGCACCACAGAGAGCGCTCTGGGCAAACTGTTCTATCTCATGGGACTTAGCGAAGACAACGGATGGGTGAAGTCCAAACTGGAACTTAATCTGAGGGGGGAAATATCAAAATAAGTATTGCCGATTGAAAATTTATTGCTAAATTGCACCGCGTTTTGAGTAGAGCCGCGTGCGACGCTCAACATTGAGAAATATTAACTAGTAACAATATCAACAACTTAAATCAATTTAACACACAAAAACAATTATGAAAAAAATTTTCATGTTTTTGGCAGTAATGGGCGTTATGGCCTTTTCTGCACAGAACGCAGCAGCTCAGGACGAGCAGGCTGCTGAAACAACAGCAACTGAGGTAGTAACAGAAGCTACTG
>JAZRLI010000071.1:0-14153 GCA_045646785.1 Candidatus Cryptobacteroides sp.
CTCACTCCATTCCTTGGAGCATTCCTTGACAATAAGGGTAAGGGTGCATCTATGCTTATGATCGGAGCAATCATCATGATCGCATGCCATCTCAGTTTTGCATTCCTTCTTCCACTCTTCCCTTACAAGTGGTTCGCACTCCTGCTCATCGTAGTGGTCGGAGTATCTTTCTCACTTGTTTCAGCTGCTCTTTGGCCATCAGTACCAAAGATCATCGACCCAGTCATCCTCGGAAGCGCATATTCTCTCATCTTCTGGATCCAGAACATCGGCCTCTGCCTTGTACCGCTTCTTATCGGAGTCGTGCTCAAGGCAACAGGTGGATATATCGCTCCTATGTGCATCTTCTCTTCGTTCGGAGTACTTGCATTCATCATGTCATTCTTCCTCAAGATCGAGGACAAAAAGAAGGGATACGGACTCGAACTTCCTAACATCAAGAAATAATGTCAACCCTGAAAAAGACTCTCAGGGACAACAGATGGGCATGCTGGCTTGCGCTGGCATGCCTTGTCGTTCCTATGTTCGCGTCGTACTTCTTCGACGACATGTTCTCCTCGCTATCGGAGCTGTTCAAGAATCCTGAATTCCTCGAGCTTGGCTGGAACATGGAGGACTACGGCTTCTACGCCAGCGGATACTCGTTCCTTTGCATCTGGGGCGGACTCATCGTCTGCGGAGCCTTGCTGGACAAGTTCGGCGTGCGCCTGGTCGGTTCGATCTTCGTAGGAATGATGGTCGGCGGCGCTGCCCTGGTGACATTCGCGATCTCCGCCGGCTTCAAGCCTGAGACCTCCCTCACAGTCGCATACATCGGCTGCATGCTCTTCGGACTCGGCAGCGAAATAGCCGGAGTATCTGTAACCCGCTCAATCGCTAAATGGTTCAAGGGCAGGAATATGGCCCTTGCAATGGGACTTCAGCTGGCAATCGCCCGCTTCGGCACGGCTACCGCCATCCTCATAGCCCCTATGATCGTAAAACAGAAGGCCCTCGGAGAAATATACACCCTTGCCGAGACCAACCGTCCCGCCCTCATCGGCCTTGCGGTCCTCGCAGCGGGAGCAATCCTCTGGGCTGTGTTCGTGGCCATGGACGCGAAGTTCGACAGACAGACCGGAGAGACAGACAAGGTGGTTACAGCCGAAGAGGACAAGTTCCGCATCTCGGACATCTGGAAGGTGCTCAGCAACCCGCGCTTCCTCATGATCGCCCTCCTCTGCGTGACATTCTACTGCTGCGTCATCCGCTTCAAGAAGTTCGGCGTATCCATCCTCCTTCCTCTGTTCGGAGTGAACCTTGACATAGCCACAGTGCTTCTCGCGATGATTCCGTTCTTCACCATCCTGTTCACTCCTCTCTTCGGAGCGCTCGTGGACAAGGTGGGCAAGGCAACTGTCTGGATGATAGTCGGTTCGGCACTCGTGCTGGCATCGCACCTCATCATCACATTCGCCCCTCAGGGCGTGCCGACATACGCATACATCGCCATCGCACTCCTCGGAATCGGATACTCCCTCGTACCTTCGGCGATGTGGCCATCAGTCCCGAAGATCATCCCTGAGAAGAACCTCGGAACTGCATACTCGCTCATCTACTGGGTACAGAACCTAGGCATGTGGGCAGTTCCGATCTACGTCGGAAAGATCTTCACAAGAGAGATCACTCAGGCCGGAAACCACGCCCAGGAAGTGTCCGCCGCCATCCATGCGGAGTACATCTTCATCCTCCTCGGAGTGGTTGCGATCGCCGTTGCATTCATGCTGTTTTTCTCATCAAAAAGGCATCCTCAGCTCGGCCTGGACAAGCCTGCACAGGAATAATCGTCATTTTGGCGCTTAATTATCATTTTTTGATACAAATATTATATGGCAATTGCCATTATTTTAGTAATATTGTGGTTCATAACCGCAATATTGCTTTTTTGAATCTAACCACATGAAAAAAGTCTTATCAGTTCTTACTGCACTCCTGTTTGCAGCACATGCATTCGCACAGGATCCTAACTTCCACATCTACCTCTGCTTCGGCCAGTCCAACATGGAAGGCAACGCCAAGATCGAGCAGCAGGACCTCGAGGGCGTAAGCGACCGCTTCAAGATGATGGCGGTAGTGGACAACCCTGAGATGGGAAGAGTAAAGGGACAGTGGTACACAGCAGTACCGCCTCTCTGCCGTCCAAACACAGGTCTTACCCCAGCCGACTATTTCGGAAGGACGCTCGTCGAGACCCTTCCTGAAGACGTGAAGGTCGGTGTAGTCCATGTAGCCATCGGAGGCTGCCACATCGAGACCTTCCTCCCTGACAGCATCGCCACTTATGTCGAGAAAAGGGCACCGGGCTGGATGAAGGGAATGCTCGCAGCATACGACAACGATCCATACGCAAGACTCATCGAAATGGCAAAGATCGCCCAGAAGGACGGCGTGATCAAGGGTATCCTCGTACACCAGGGCGAATCAAACACCGGTGACCCACGCTGGCCACGTCAGCTCAAGCAGGTATATGACAACATCCTCCGCGACCTCGACCTCCAGGGCGAGGTGGTTCCGCTTCTCGTCGGAGAGGTAGTCAACAGCGACAGAGGCGGTGTCTGCGCTTCGCACAACGATGTCATCGCACGAGTTCCTCAGACAATCCCGCAGGCTCATGTAATCAGCTCAAGCGGATGTACAAATGCTCCTGACCTCCTCCACTTCGACGCGGCAGGATACCGTGAACTCGGAAAGAGATATGCAAACAAGATGCTCCAGCTCATGGGATACGATGTCCCTGAGACAAGCTGGAGAGACGTGGTCTTCGAGCCTCACATCATCCATCCTGACGGACGCATCACATTCAACCACGAGGCTCCAAACGCAAAGAAGGTTGAACTTTCAGGCCAGTTCATGGACAGGAACATGCCGATGGTACGCAACAGCAGAGGCATCTGGAGCGCGACTGTAAAGCCAGAGAAGGCTGACATCTATCCTTACAACTTCGTTGTGGACGGAATTTCAGTCAACGCAGTCAACAACATGGCAATCTTCCCTAACGAGAACTTCAAGGCCAGCCTCCTCGAGATTCCTGATCCGGAGGCTCTCTATACAGTGAACGATGTTCCGCACGGAAAGGTTCAGTACATGACATACAAGTCAGACGTGATGGGAGAATATCGTCCGGTTGTAGTCTATACTCCGGCAGATTATGAGAAGGGCAACAAGAAATATCCGGTATTCTACCTCGTGAGCGGTACCACCGACACAGAGGAGACCTGGTTCAAGGTCGGCAAGGTAAATGTCATCCTCGACAACCTCATCGCACAGGGCAAGGCAGTTCCGATGATCGTCGTAATGCCTTACGGAAACGTATTCGGCACCACTCCATCCCCTACTACAGTCGCATCTGCAAAGATGTACCAGAAGTTCGAGCAGGAACTCACCGAGTGCGTGATGCCGTTCATCGAGAAGAACTTCCGCACAAAGAACGACCGCAAGAGCAGGGCCATCGCTGGTTTCTCACGCGGAGGCGGACAGTCCCTCTTCTCGGTATATTCAAACTTCGACAAGTTCGCATACCTCGCTTCATACAGCGCATACCTTACTCCTGAGGTGATGGACATCTACTTCCCGAACATCGAGAATGAGATCAAGGCCCTCGACCTCATGTGGTTCGGTGTAGGAACATCAGACTTCCTCTATCAGAACGTGCTTGACCACCAGGCATACTTCGACCAGAAGGGTATCAAGTATGAGAAGATGTTCACAGAGGGCGGCCACACATGGATGAACGCCCGTACATACCTCGCGGAAACACTCCAGAAATTCTTTAAATAACATTTTTATAAGATCATGAAAAAATTATTGGTAATTGCGGCCGTATTCGGCCTCGCTGCATGCGCAGCTCCTCAGGAGGAGTGCAATCTCCCTGAGAACGTGATGGTGACAGGTACCAATCCTATCTTCAACACACAGTTCGCAGCTGACCCAACAGCTCGCGTATTCAACGGTAAGATCTATGTGTTCCCTTCACATGACATCCCAAGCGTAGTGACTCACTATGACGGATCAATGTGGTTCTGCATGGAGGACTACCACGTATTCTCATCAGAGGACCTCACAACATGGACTGACCATGGTATGATCGTTCATCAGAAGGACGTTCCATGGGGTAACCCTACAGCTTACTCAATGTGGGCTCCAGACTGTATCGAGAAGGACGGCAAGTACTACTTCTACTTCCCTAACGCATCAAAGAACGGCGGTTTCGCAGTAGGTGTTGCTGTTGCTGACAAGCCAGAGGGACCATATGAGATCCTTCCTGAGCCAATCGCAGGCATCAACGGTATCGACCCATGCGTCCTCAAGGCTTCTGACGGAAACTGCTACATCTTCTGGGGTGCAGGTCGTTGCGCTAAGCTCGCTGACAACATGATCGAGCTTGCTGAGGACAACCCAGTAGAGGTTATGAAGTGGGGTGAGCGTGAGTTCAAGAATGTAGGTGTAAACTGCCTCAAGGGTCTTCCTAGCCGCCAGGCTGAGGGTCCGTTCGCATTCGAGTACAACGGAAACTACTACCTTACTTATCCATACGTAAGAGAGGACACTGAGGTTATCGGTTACGCAATGGCTAAGGATCCTATGGGACCATACGAGTACAAGGGCATCATCATGGCTGAGCACGAGAACGGCTGCTGGACTAACCACCACAGCATCGTGAACTACCAGGGCCAGTGGTACTTCTTCTATCACCGCAACGACTACTCTCCTGACTTCGACAAGAGCCGTTCAGCTCGTATCGAGAAGCTTTACTTCAACGAGGACGGTACTATCCAGGAGATCTTCCCTACAGAGCGTGGTGTAGGACCTATCAAGGCTACTCAGAAGGTTCACATCGACCGTTACAGCACAATCGAGGGCGCAACTATCGAGTACCTCAACACTGAGAACTACTTCGAGGGTTGGAAGACCGTATTCGCAGAGGCTGGCAACAACGTAACATTCAACGAGCTCAACTTCGGTAAGAAGGCTCCTAAGACTGTAGTTGTACGCGTTAAGGCTGCTGAGCTCGCTCTCACAGCTGGCAAGACTGTAAACGTACAGGTTCCTGCATGTGCAGACTGGACAGAGGTTGAGGTTGCAATGCCTGTTAAGATCAAGGGCATGCAGAACCTTAACGTAAGCCTCGTTTCAGGCGCTGGCGTAGAGGTTGACTGGGTTAAGTTCATCTAATCCTGGACTCATACATACAATTACCGGCTGAAGCATCACGCTTCGGCCGGTTTTTTTATACATTAACCTCAGCTGACCGATACCGTGGCAAAGGAGTTGGAATCAAGAGGGGAAAAAGAAGAAGCCATGCTTGGAATTGCAACCAAACTGCACGATATATTTGTGTCGAAGGCCGGACTGTCGGAAGGGTTCGGGGCCGTCATATATGGAGCCATCGTATGCACGGCAATGCTACTGGCCGCGATAGGAATCAACTGGGCCATGCAGTCACTGTTCAGATGGATCACAGGGAAGAGCGGGAAACTTAAGAAGAGCAGATGGCAGGGATACCTGATCAAGCGGAAGGTCGGCCATCATATCCTGTTGCTGATTCCGGGAGCCGTCCTGTATGTACTGCCTTACATCTTCTATGAGACAGGTGATATGATGATAAGGTATCTGCACAGGGCAGACATAATCTATATGCTTATCGTAGTGATAATGATACTGAACGCAGTACTGTTCTGCTTCCTGGACTTCTATTCCACCACCGACAAGAACAAGAGGCATCCGCTTCAGGGCCTTGTGCAGGCGCTTCAGGTAATCCTGTATTTCGTGGGAGCGATCATCATAGTCGCAGTCCTCATAGACAAGTCACCTACAGTACTGCTGACCGGTCTTGGAGCATCGGCAGCAGTACTTATGCTCATATTCAAGGACAGCATACTGGGATTCGTGGCAGGAGTCCAGCTGTCGCAGAACAACATGGTCCGGATTGGAGACTGGATACAGATGCCGGACGGAAGCGCAAACGGAAACGTCGAAGAAATCACCCTCAACACGGTCAAGGTACGCAACTGGGACAATACGATTACTATGATTCCGCCCTACACCCTTGTCAGCACCCCTTTCAAGAACTGGAGAGGCATGCAGGAAAGCGGAGGACGAAGGGCAGACAAATGCATATTCATAGACCTCAACAGTCTTATGATATGTACGGAAGAAATGATCGGCCAGATAAGGAAGGACCTGCCTCTCATGGCCGAAAGCAAGGAAGACAATGCCAAGGACATCCTCACCAATGTACAACTGTATCGACTCTATATAGAACGTTTCCTACGTCATAATCCTGACGTCAGCCAGAGCCTGGACATAATAGTGACACAAAAGGAAGCAACCCCGTACGGCCTCCCGATCGAGGTCTATTTCTTTACCAAGGAAAAGGCTTGGGCCGTGTATGAGAAGAAGCAGTCAGACATCTTCGACCACCTCATGACCATAGCTCCGGATTTCGGACTGAGGATATATCAGAGACCGTAAATCAATATTGCGAAAAAATCCGCATATTCTTTGACACGTTTTGTACATTTGTGCGTCATATAGGCAGAAATGGGACTTAACGGAAGAGACATATTCGGTAGAAAGAGGCTGGATTTCATGTTCAGACTGGCCTGCAGCATCCTCGGAAGGAGTGATGAGGCAGAGGACATGATGCAGGACGTGGCCGAAAGGATCCTCCGCAGACAGGAAAGGACTCAGGAGATTGGCAACATCGACGCCTTCCTGACACAGTCGGTCCGAAACGCATGCATCGACCATATAAGACGAAGGCGCGATGTCACCCCTAAGATACCGGATGTACCAGATGAGAAAAACCCAGACAGGTGGAACGAAAGACAACTCGTCCACAAGGCTATAGCCCTGCTTCCGGAAAGGCAAAGGCTGGCGATCCACCTGAAGGACATCGAAGGATACTCGACAAAGGAAGTCGCTGACATCCTCGAAACGGACGAGACAAACGTAAGGACCATTCTTTCACGAGGCCGCAAGGCACTAAGGGATATCATTGAAAAAGAGTTCGGATATGGAATATGACATCAATAAAATACGTACTCTCTGCGACAGATACTTCGACGGAGAGACATCGGAGGAAGAAGAACTGACCCTGAGGTCATGGTTCCTTCAGGCCGGGGACGTGCCTTCCGACCTCAAGGCAGTCAGGACAATGCTCTGCGGATTCGAGGAAGCGGCTGCAATGACATACAGGCCAGTCAAGGCAGGAAAGACCGCAAAAGGAACAGTCAGAAGAATCTTCTGGGGAACAACAATAGCAACAGCTGCTGCAGCTGCAATCTGCATAGGATTATTCAACCGTGAGATCTACGGATACGACGCTGACGGAAATGCGATAACTGACCCTCAGGTCGCTATGGAAGCAACCGGATACCTTACATATCTGGACAATCTCGAAACGAGCTTCGACATCGCGATGATGCTCACACAGGAAATGGAGGACAACAACTGAACAAATAGCACATGAAACGTATCATAACCCTATTTGCCGTACTGGTTGCGACAGCATCAGCGGCACACGCACAGAGCGACTCCCTCGTGGTCTTCGACACTCAGGGAGACAAGTTAGGCATATCGATTGCGGGATTCAACATTTCCCTCGGAGAGACAGCCAAAGAAAAGTATACTGATGAATACATCTACCATGAACCTCGCAGGAAGAAGATCGTGACAAACTTCCTGGGCCTCGGATTCGGAGGAATGGTTCTGACTTCAAGCCCTTACTACGGCCCCTGGGAAAGCGAGAGAGACATTCTGGGCATATATCCTGCAAGCAGTACAAGAATTGACCTGGAAATCGTGAGCTGGAACATACCTCTCGATCCAAGGGGAAGATATTACTACAGGGTCGGTACCGTGTTTTCATACGACTCATACTGTTTCCGCAACAACATCACCTTGTTCAATGACGGTGAAGGTTATCTGATGCCTGTTCCTCTCGAAGGCCAGATAAAATCTACAAGGCTGAAGGCAAACTACTGGGGCATCAATATGGGACTCGGCTTCAAGGTAAACAAAGTCATCATCATGGTTCAAGGTACGGCAGAACTCCTTACCAAGTCGTCTGTAAAATACAAGAACCCGGGAAAGACAATATATCAGATCAACGGGGTCAATCCGTTCAGAAGCAGGATTTCCTTGAGCACAAGCTGGGACGGATACGGATTCTACATAGATTATGGACTTACACCATTGTTCGAGGCAGGAACCGGCAATGATGCGCACTCACTATCTCTCGGAGTCAGGATGGGATTCTAAAACTCACTGGAAATGAAACGATTACTACTCATATTGGCATTAGCCATACTTCCTTTGGGCCTGTCAGCACAGAGTTCAGAACTTGACGGCATCTTCGATGAATATGCCGGAAGAAAGGAGTACCAGAGCGTCATATATGGAAAGACCATGCTAGGCATGATGAAGGAAAACGCTTCAGATGACGTCCGTGACCTCCTCGACGGAATCAAGATGATCCGCATCATCAGCTGTAAAGGTGAGGCCGAGGTGCTCTGCGACATGGTCCATGCAATCGTAAGGCGGCAGTACGAACGCATATCGATGGTGTCGGGCGAGGGCACAGTGTCACAGTTCTACCTTTATGACCCCGAGAGCGCAAAGAAAGACATGTCCTTCGTCATGACTGTCGAAGGAGAGAAAGAAAGCGTCGTGATGGAAATTATCGGAAAATTCGATGTCAAGGACATCACCCGTCTGTCATCTATCGGTCAGAAGAAGTAGAGTACCTTCTCCAGAGACGCTTTATATCTGAAGAAATCAGGGCTGAGGCTGGGGCCAGAACGGTTCCGTGATCGAAGCCCTGCATTTCGTATAATACGGAGTCGTGTTTGAAATTTTTCAGGAGAGACTGAAGGAGGACATTTTCCTCATAACGTGCGACCATCTCGAGATCGCGGTCGCCCGTGATGAGGATCATCGGGGCACCACCATTTGCAGCATGATATATCGGAGCTGCCTCCTCCACTACAGGAATACCGTCCGGAAGTCCTCTTTCCTTGCGGATCTGCGAATGGGTGACGGTCTGACCGCTGACAGGATAGAGTTTGGCAATCTTGTTGGCATCTAATCCATATTTCTGACCGTACTCCTTCGCGAGGCCTACCATAAGGGTAAGATATCCACCTGCGGAATGGCCGGAAACATAAATCTGCTCCTTGCATCCGCCGTATTTTTCAATGTTCTCGAAAGTCCATGCTACAGCCATTGCAGCATCATCGATGTACGCAGGGAATGTAGCCTTGGGAGAAAGTCTGTAGTTCACGCTCACCACGGCAAAGCCCTGTCTGCGGAAGCCATCAAGAATCTCCTTATTACCACTGTTGAGACCGCCGCCGTGGAACCATATCAGAGTCGCAAATCCCTTGTCGGTATCCGGGTAATAGATATCAAGGACACAGCGTTCCTTTCTATACGCATCAGTCTCATCTGCAGACACATACGATACATTCTGGATAAAGTTGTAACCTTCGTCCTGAGGATGTGGCTGAGCCATAGCCGAAAGCGTCATCATCATGACGAGCGCGGCTGCAAGAAGTATCTTTTTCATAGTCTTATGGAGTTATTTCACAAGTGCAAAATCGGCAAGGACGATTGCGGTCATGGCTTCGACTACCACAGGGGCGCGGAGGGCGAAGCACACGTCATGACGGCCCGGAACCTCGAGGGTATCCATTTCGCCGGTCTGGAAATTGAAGGTGGTCTGGGCCTTGCGGATGCTTGAAGTCGGCTTGAACGCCACGCGGAAGGTCAGCGGGGCTCCGTTTGTAATGCCACCGTTCGCTCCGCCGGCACCGTTCTTTGTCGGACGGCCGTCCGGACCTATAGGGTCGTTATGTTCCGATCCCTTCATTGCAGCGGCCGCAAAACCATCTCCGAACTCGATTCCACGTACTCCCGGAATCGCGAAAACAGCATGTGCAATCTGCGACTCGACGCTGTCCCAGAACGGCTCACCATAGCCAGGATCGATATCAGGAACCGTACATTCGATCACTGCACCAAGGCTGTCCCCTTCTTCGATAGCCTTGTCAATGGCCTCCTGCCATGCTTCAGGAAGAGATGCTCCACGGGAATGCTCCGAAACGATGCCCCCAAGTTCAACGATACGCGCATCGACCCCTGTAAACGGAGTGTCATCCAGAAGCGTCGCATCGGTGAGAATCTTTTTCGCGACTACACCGGCCGCAACGACAGGGAGAGTCAGACGGCCAGAGAAATGGCCTCCGCCACGCGGATCCTGACAGTCATCCCACTTCAGAGCAGCAGTAAGGTCTGCATGACCCGGACGGGGCATGGCCTCGAAAAGCGAATAATCAGCCGAACGTGTGTTGCCGTTGCGGAACATCACCGTCAATGGAGCACCGGTCGTATGGCCCTCATATATTCCACTGACGATCATAGGCATGTCGTCCTCGATGCGTGGGGTCGTGCCCTTCGCACCGCTCTTGCGACGGAGGATATCCTGCTCGAAATCCTGTTCTGAAAGCTCCAGACCCGCAGGAACTCCGTCCATTACGACACCGATGTACTCGCCATGCGACTCACCGAATATGCTTACTCTGAATTTTCTACCGAATGTATTCATGGGATTAGTTATTTTCGATTTTGGCAAAAAGCTCATGGAACTGAGGGAAGGACTTTGCTACGCAGGCCTCATCGTCTATAACTATCGGGCTGTCCGCTCCGAGGGATGCGACCTTGAGAGCCATCACCATGCGGTGGTCCTTGCATGAAGTATAGTTTCCTCCTGCCATGAAATTGCCGGTAAGGATCCTCTGTGCCAGGCTGTGTCCTTCTATGACCATCTCGTCTCCTTCGATCTTCACCTCAACCTTCATCTGCGTCAGCATGTCCACGATGGCCTTGGCCCTGTCACTTTCCTTGTTTGCAAGACGTCCCACGCCTGCTATGCGGCTGGTTCCCTGGCAGTATGCTGCGAGCACTGAAATGATCGGGAACAGGTCAGGACAGTTGGATGCATCGACGCTGAATGCCTTCAGAGGCGCTCTCTGCACCGTAATGTTGCCCTTGTCGCCATCCATCTGCGAGAGGCTTGCGCCTGCATCCATCAGGATGTCCATGATCGAAAGGTCTGCCTGGAGAGATGTTGTATCCAATCCTTCGAGTTCAGCCTTTCCGAAGACCGCTCCGGCAACAAGGAAATTGGCAGCCGCACTCCAGTCAAGTTCAAGGTCGATGTCGGCAGCCTTGTACTTCTGCCCGCCCTTCACCTTGAACACCATCTCCGTGCAGAGTGACCAGTCACCGTTCGACTCAATGAAGTCACGTCCGCCAAGCATGTCGTTTCCGATCTTGATGCCGAACTTCTTGAGAACCTCAAGCGTAATGAATGTATATGGGATGCTCTTAGGCTCATGTACTATGAGCGAGCTGTTTCTGTCAGCAAACGGAAGGGCCATGAGAAGGCCTGAAATCATCTGAGAGCCATGCTTTCCTGATATTTCGGCACGTCCGGCCTTGAGCGGGCCCTTGACCGCAAGAGGCATGCGGGAATCGCTCATCTGAGCCTCGAATGCCTCCATTATCTCCTTCGAACCGGTAAGATTGCGACTGAGCAGGGTTCCTTCCGCCTCGAAACGCACCTCTCCGGGACAAAGCTGTGCCATGACCGGAATCATGAGACGGGAAACGAGCCCTGACTCTCCTACATTCATGACATATGTTCCTTCAGACTCGATGCATCCCGCAGATGCCCCGATGCCTGTAATGTTCACCTCGGTTCCATCGACCTCAACCTTTGCACCTAGGCTTCTGGCCACATTGAGGGCAGACTCATTGTCTCCGCATGAAGTATAGCCGTGGAGATGGGATGTACCTTCCGCAAGAGCCGCAGCTATGATCGCACGCTGGGCAAAACTCTTTGAAACCGGCATCACCACCGGTTCCTCCGTATGGACGAACGGAAAATCTCCGTATGCGGCCTTGCACATTTCCGGGGCAGACCACTGACCTGGAGCCGCAGATTCTTCCTCCGAAAGAGCGGCGTATGTATATGGAGCGCCATGCTTAAGGGCATCGAGACGGGACTGTCTGCCGGCCTCGCCCATGCAGAAGGCAATCAGACCGCCGTCCGCCAGTGCGCCGATGCGCTCATTACCAGAAACCTTTTCCTCACGGCACCAGGCATACAGCGCCATCACCTTGTCCACATCAGCCTGCGAGTGTGCCATGGTCACGACCTTGACCATGTCTGCACCATGATAGACGCATTTCTCGACGATCGCCTTCAAGGCCTCGAACGAATCCGTACCCTCGAAATCGTGGTATGAACGGATATATACGGTTCCGTTTTCATGCGCCGCACTGCGTACGCGCTTCGACATCTGCTTCTGGGCCTCGATCTCCACATCCACATACCTTGCACCGGCCTCGATAGCCCTGAGAAGCCTCTTCTCCGCCAGCTGCATCGCCCTTATTTCACGGCTCTGCTCGGGCAGATCCTTGAGCGAAGGCTCAGTTGCAGCCACCTCGCTTACACGGCAGGTCGCCACAAGAGGTACATCGGAAGTGAAGACATCCTCAATGTCTTTTGCGCTCAGATCACATCTGTCAAGGCGGATTTCCGCCATCTCACACACCTGCAGGGCATCAAGCACCTGCTCCGCACTGCGGTTCTGTATAGTAGTACAAATCATTTTCTTACTTCAATAATCTAACAACTTCTTCTACCGAAAGGGCATAAGTCGTAACATCGCCGATCTCGCGAAGAAGCACGAAATGGACCTTTCCAGCCTCAGCTTTCTTGTCCTTGACCATATGCTCCGCCATATCCTCGAGGGTGAACGGACACTCAGGATAGAGGCCGCAGTCACACAGGTCGATGGCCACGCTTCCTTCGAGGGCAGTCGGAGTTTCCATGTCGCCGTTGAACACTCGGTCCGAAAGACGGGCAGCGAGAACCATGCCCATCGCAACCGCCTCGCCGTGGGAAATGTCACGGTCGGAACGCTGCGCAAGGGTCTCTATCGCATGGGCAAAAGTATGGCCGAGATTCAGTTTGCGACGCTCTCCACGCTCGTACTGGTCGCGCGAAACGACACCTGCCTTCACGCGCACCGTCTCAGTAATCAGATACTGAAGTTCATCGGCGTATGCTGTCACGCAGTCGGTCCAGTAGTCTGCAGCGCTCTCCGGAGGAAGGATTGAATAACCCTGCTGCATCTCCGAAAGCACATCGACAGCCTTCTGATAATTGCCCCCGTCCTCGATCATGAATGTCTTGAGCATCTCGGCAACGCCTGCAGTGAACTCCCTGTGCGGAAGGCTTGACAGCACCTGAGGCCAGACAAACGTAAACTCCGGCTGACGGATGATGCCGAGCATGTTCTTGTAATTGTCGAAGTTCACTCCGTTCTTTCCTCCGATGGAAGCATCCACCTGGGCAAGAAGGGTCGTAGGCACATAGGCAAAGCGGACTCCCCTCTTGTAGATCGACGCCGCAAATCCGACCATATCGGTAGTGATTCCGCCGCCTACGGCAAGCACAAGGGCATCACGGTCAGCACCGTTGTCCATAAGCCAGCCACATATATCCATCACCGTCTCCATGGTCTTGGACTCCTCGGAAGCATCGACAAGCTTGCCGGGAACTCCCCTGCGGTTCATGATCTCAGCCATCTCCATGGCAGCAGGACAGTTCATTGCCACATTGCTGTCCATCACGGCAAAGACACGAGGGTATCTCTCAAGACATGCCTCAAGATCGGCACTTGTCTGCCCCACCATGATGCGGCTGATGATCCTTTCACCTGAATATATGTTTATATGCTCCATAATCCCATCTTTATATCTTACAAAGATAGGAAAATTTGGGATTTTCCGAAAAAACAAATACCTTTGCAACCTTAACCGGAAGGTCTACTTCCAAGCGCTATCTTTTCCCCTCTGATATGCCGGCCTTGTTCGCCAATAGCAAAGCCCATGCGCATCAGACCGCAGTCCCCAAAAGGGACTGCAAGAAGAAGCGCCGAACGCCCGGATGGCGGAATCGGTAGACGCGCTGGTCTCAAACACCAGTGGAGCAATCCGTGCCGGTTCGATCCCGGCTCCGGGTACCCAACAAAATGCAAGTG
>JAZRLI010000072.1:0-29189 GCA_045646785.1 Candidatus Cryptobacteroides sp.
CGACACCCACTTCATATATGACGCGTTCGGAAGGCTTGCAGGCGTCCTTCCTCCTAAGCTGACCGCCCAACTGGAGTCTTCCGGAAGGTCTTCATGGACGGAATCCGAGATCTCCGACCTTGCCTACCTCTACAGATACGATAGCAGAGGCAACAACATCGCGAAGCTTATCCCTGGAGGCGGATGGACTTGGTCCGTCTATGACAAGGGCGACCGCTTGGTGCTGAGCCAGGACGTGATCCAGAGGGAGCAGGGCCAGTGGACGTTCCGCCTGGAGGACCTCTTCGGCAGGGAATGCGTCACGGGAACTGCAGTCCTTGAGATGGACGTCTTTGCCGATCCTCTCGGAGAAGTCAACGTTTATGTGACCATGCCGGCAAATCCGGACTATGCGGGCACCCTTAAGGGATATGTGGCGGCCGGCCTTTCGCTGGGTGCCGGGACGGACATCCTGAAGGTGAACTACTACGACGGCTACGGGTTCCTCGGCAGCGGTCCGTTCCCTGCTGTAACTGACGGTACGGCAGCATACGACGGGTCTGCAGAGAGCGTATATGGGACACGATACGCCCTTTCGGAAAGAGGCCTTGCGACGGGATCTCTTGTAAGGGTCCTCGACTCGTCGAGCATTGCATCCTACCTCTGGAGCGTAGCCTACTACGACGACAGGGGCCGTCCTGTCCAGACCTGCGAGTCGATACCGTCTGGCGGATACAGGAGAGAGTACTATGCATATGACTTCACGGGAGCCGTGACCGGACGCAAGAGTGTCCTGACCCCTTCCTCGGGGGCTGCCGTGACGGTGGTTCAGACGTTTACCTATGACCCGATGGGAAGACCGGTATCGGTAACCCACAAGGTCGGAGACCTTGAGCCAAGGACTGTATCGCTCAAGACCTATGATTCGATAGGCAGACTCTCGACCGAGCAGAGGAACGGTCTGGCCGCCCTCATTGAGACGAGGTCCTACAACCTCCGT
The DNA here is from genome assembly GCA_045646785.1 of Candidatus Cryptobacteroides sp. Lineage (GTDB taxonomy): Bacteria > Bacteroidota > Bacteroidia > Bacteroidales > UBA932 > Cryptobacteroides. Next base: position 980 of record JAZRLI010000072.1, read on the forward strand.
TCATGGCTTACCGGAATAGACAGCCCTCTCTTCAAGGAAGCACTTAAGTACCATGACGGAACGACGCCTCAATGGGGAGGAAACATATCCGAGATGTCTTGGGGCGCCGAAGCAGCTGAGAAGACATATCGGTTCGGATATGACGCCCTGTCAAGGCTGGTGTCGGCGGATTACTCCGAGACTACAGTTCAGGCATCGGAAGGCGCCAGGGCCGGTGGAATCATCGGCGGCGGAGGAATCATCGGTGGTGAGGTCATCTCGGTCAGCCATTCGGAGAATTATCACTACGACCGGAACGGCAACATGGACCTGCACGGCAGAGGCAACCTGATGACGATGATCGGCATCGAGGGCAACAGGATCACTTCTGTCGGAAGCAAGGCGATCTCATACGACGCAAAGGGCAGACAGGTCTCCTCGGCGTACGGCAAGGCAGTCGCTACGCAGTACAACATCCTTGACCTTCCGCAGAAGCATACTCTCAGCAGTGCAGATACAGAGATAGACTACAAGTACAGCGCCGACGGCAGGAAGCTTCAGGAGAAGGTTACTCAGAGCTCGTCACAGACAAGCAGAGACTATCTCGGAGAGTTCATCTACGAGAACGGCACCCTGAAGAAGATCCTTTTCGACGGAGGATACGTCGACATGATTGGAGACACTCCTGTCTATATGTTCTTCATTAAGGACCACTTGGGCAGCGTCAGGGCTGTAGTCTCGGAGACGGGAGAAGTATTGCAGACCAATGAGTTCTACCCGTACGGAGACATGTTCGAAACCTCTGGAACGGCAGGCTCAAACAGCAACCGCTACCGTTTTACAGGCAAGGAACTCGGAGACGAAACAGGCCTTTACGACTTCTCCGCGAGGTTCATGCATGCTAGGTTCGGAAGGTTCACGACCATCGACCCTCTGGCGGAAAAGTATCCGGGCATCAGCCCTTATGCTTACTGCAACGGTAATCCGGTGAATCTTGTGGATCCGGATGGAATGGAGTCATGGAGGTTGGATAGAGACGGATATTTACATAGAACAGAGGGCGAAGACAATCGAGTCTATTCCACTGATGCTGATGGAAATCAGACACAGGAGTATATTGAAGTCAGTAATCCTGAAATTATAAACAGTTTGTCTTCTGTTAAAGAAGTGGATTCCGGCAACAATACAAAAGTAAAAGCATCAAGTATTACGTCCAAATCAAACATTAATGATATATTCAAATTTTTCCTGTTTGCTGCGGATAATACTGATGTAGAATGGACATTACATAGAAGTGCAGACAATAATTATACTCTAGGTACTATTCACGAAGAAGACAGCGCAGGAAATTGGAGTTATTATGATGCCGTCAAACCTATTGCAAGTGTGCATTCTCATCCGATATATAGCAAAAGTTACAAAAGTGAAGTAGAAACCATGGGTATTGATTGGGATAATGTACAATCGGATTTCCAAAGCAATGGAAAACAAACAAGAATGAATTATGTGTATTTCCCAAAAACAACTCGTTTGTATCACATAGAGCCATCTGGCTATAGGTATGTTCGTGATGTTTTAGGTGATTACAAACGTTTATATTTTGGCACATTAAATCACAAATAATCATGAAGGGCTTAATTGCGTTTTTCATAATCATCATATTCGTTAATTGTCAATATTGCGTCAGGAATGAGAGTATGACATTGACTCTGAATAGTGAATCGCATTACATTCAGGAACGCTTGTTTCATAATGATGTAATTGAAGATTCCCTGGAGTCATTTATTAAGGATGTTGGCCCAGATTCCTATTCCAACACAGTATACACCATAGATTTCGCAAAATACAAATCCGATACTCTGATATCGTTTATGGCATATAAGCATGTCCTATTAGATTCTACCTATTTTTTTGTTGATTCACGGGCTTTGCTGGAAATTAAACAAGATCCCCAGATTTTGATTAATTACGAATGGGCGTCTTTGAATGAACGTATAAATGGCAAGCCCCTGAATTTTAGACTAGAAGGCACTCAAGAAGTCAATGACAGTACCCTTATAGTGATAACAAGCCGAAACGTAAGAAACATTGAAAAGTTTGTTATAAATCCTGTTTTAAATCTAGGGCTGGTTGATAAATATGCTATGAAGTTGATTGAAGATGATGATAGAAAACCATATATCAATATTTATAAGTATATACATAAAGACAGTCTTCAACTTATGTATATACAAAACCCCGAGGTGTCGAGATGAGTTATAGATACAACAGACGAACGGCAACATGGACATGCACGGCCGAGACAATATGTGTCATTGTATCTTGCGTCTGCAATAATGATAAAAAAGATGAGAATATCAAAGAGCCACTAGACCTTTTCTAAAAGGGAAGCTTACAACTATATTAATAACAGGAAAGGGTACACAGATTAATTCAGGCTTCCTTAAAACATAATACAAAATCCCCGTCAGTGCGCGAGCGAAGCATTTTCCTGTGCTTCTGCGGAGCGAGCCACTGACGGGGATTTTGTTATGAATAGGTTTGCTTATGCAAGCTTATGGATGGCAAGTCCTGAGCGAAGCTTAGGCTCGAACCAGGTGGTCTTCGGAGGCATGATGTTGCCTGAGTCGGCGATGTCTACGAGCTGCTTCATAGAGACAGGGTAGAGGGCGAAGGCTACCTTCATCTCGCCGCTGTCTACGCGACGTGAGAGCTCGCCAAGGCCGCGGATACCGCCTACGAAGTCGATCCTCTTTGAAGTGCGGAGGTCCTTGATGTCGAGGATCCTGTCCAGCACGAGGTTCGAGAGGATAGTCACGTCGAGAACGCCGATTGGGTCGCTGTCGTCGTAACGTCCTTCCTTTGCAACGAGCGAATACCACTTGCCGCCGAGATACATCGAGAACTCGTGAAGCCTTCCCGGCTTGTAGATCTCAGTGCCTTCTTCCTTCACTTCGAAATCCTCTTTTAAAGCTTCGACCAACTGCTCCTCGGTAAGGCCGTTGAGGTCTTTCACCACTCGGTTGTAGTCGATGATCTTCAACTGGCTGTCTGGGAATGCCACAGTCATGAAATAGTTGTACTCCTCCTCGCCGGTATGGTTCGGATTCTGCGCACGCTTCTCTGCTCCAACGAGGGCTGCAGCCGCTGTACGGTGGTGACCGTCAGCAACATAGAATGCCGGTATCTCAGCGAATATCTCAGTGATGCGGTCGATGTCTGCCTGGTCGTCGATCACCCAGAAATGGTGTCCGAAGCCGTCCTCGGCAACGAAATCGTACTCTGCCTCACCAGCGATGTACCTGCCGACGATTGCATTTACCTCGTCGTTGTCCGGGTATGAGAAGAACACAGGCTCGATGTTCGCGTTCTGGATGCGGACATGGATCATGCGGTCCTCTTCCTTGTCCTTGCGGGTAAGTTCGTGCTTCTTGATCTTGCCCTCGGCGTAGTCGTCGGTATGAGCGCACATCACGAGTCCGTACTGGGTACGACCGTCCATTGTCTGCGCATATACATAGTAACAAGGTTTGTCGTCCTGTACGAGCCATCCCTTCTCCTGCCATGCCTTGAAGTTCTCGACGGCCTTGTCATAGGCCGGCTGGCTGTGCTCGTCGATGATAGGATCGAAATCAATTTCAGGCTTGGTGATGTGGAGGAGGGACTTCTCTCCTGCCTCAGCCTTTGCTTCCGCTGAGTTGAGGACGTCGTACGGTCTTGCCGCAACTTCCTCTACATATTGCTTCGGCGGTCTTACCGCTGCGAATGGTCTGATCTTTACCATGGTTATCTGTTCAATTGGAATTTAGTGCAACCTGTTGCGAAGTATTCGCAGATCTGTCTTGCCGCCGCGAGTCCGGCGTTGCTGTTTGCCTCGGCTGTTTCGGCACCCATCTTCTTAGGTGTGGCGAACACCTGTTTAGGGAACTTCTCGTCAAGCTCCGCCTGGCATTTTGCTGCAACGTCTGTCACATACTTGATGTCCGGACGGTCGGCGAGGACCTTTTCGAGTTCAGGCTCGTTGATGACCTCCCTGCGTGCCGTGTTGACGAGACATCCGCCTCTCGGCATCCTGTCGATGAGGTTGTAGCCGATCGAACCGATGGTCGAAGGAAGGGCAGGGATGTGGAGCGATACGAAGTTGCACTGCTCATACAACTGCTCAAGTGTCTCGGCCACCATCACGCCGTCAGCCTCGATGTTCTCGGCCGGTACGAACGGATCGAATGCCATGACCTCCATTCCGAGAGCCTTCGCCTTTTCGGCCACCAGACGGCCTACGTTGCCGTATGCCTGGATTCCGAGCCTCTTGCCCTTGATCTCCATTCCCGTTCCGGGGGTGAACTGGTTGCGGGACATGAACACCATCATCGCGATTGCGAGTTCAGCCACGGCATTCGAGTTCTGACCCGGTGTGTTCATGGCTACGATGCCTCTCTCAGAGCATGCGGCAAGATCGAGGTTGTCGAATCCTGCTCCGGCGCGCACCACTATCTTGAGCTTCGGCGCGGCGGCTATGACCTCTGCCGTCACCTTGTCCGAACGGACGATGAGCGCATCGGCGTCAGCGACTGCAGCAAGCAGCTTCGAAACGCTTGTATATTTCTCAAGGACAGCGACTTCGTGTCCGTTCTTCTCGGCTATCTCTCTTATACCGTTCACGGCAACTGCAGCAAACGGCTTCTCGGTTGCTATCAGAATCTTCATGATTATTTATGTAACTGTTCAAACTCCTTCATGCAGTCAACGAGGGCCTGTACGCTCTCGATAGGGCAGGCGTTATAGATGGATGCCCTGAATCCGCCCACTGACCTGTGGCCCTTGATTCCTGTCATTCCCTTCTCCTTTGCGAATGCCATGAACTCGTCCTGGAGGTTCTCGTATCCCTCAGCCATCACGAAGCATACGTTCATGAGCGAACGGTCCTCGACTGCGGCTGTGCCTCTGAACATGCTGTTGCGGTCGATCTCGCCGTAAAGGAGGTCAGCCTTCTGCCTGTTGACCTTCTGGATGGCCTCGACTCCACCGACTCCCTTGAGCCACTTGAGTGTCTCGTTCATCACGAAGATCGCGAATACAGGAGGGGTGTTGAACATCGACTCGCCGTCGATATGTACGCGGAGGTCAAGCATTGTAGGGATGTATCTGCTTACCTTTCCGAGCATGTCCTTCTTCACGATGAAGAATGCCACGCCGGCAGGTCCCACGTTCTTCTGTGCACCACCGTAGATCATCGCATATTTGGTCACGTCTACCGGACGGCTCATGATGTCGGAAGACATGTCTGCAATCAGCGGAACAGGGCAGTCCATGCCCTCATGGATCTCGGTTCCATAGATGGTGTTGTTTGTGGTGATGTGGAAATAATCCAGGTCTGCAGGGATTTCGTAACCCTTTGGTATGTAATTGAATGTGGTGTCTGCTGATGAAGCGACAGCGACTGCGTTTCCGAGTCCCTTGGCCTCCTTGAGGGCCTTCTTTGCCCAGACTCCGGTCTCAAGATATCCTGCCTTTTCATTGAGGAAGTTCATCGCCACGTAGAGGAATCCCATGCTTGCACCACCGCCGAGGAAAAGGATTTCATAGTCCTCGGGGATGTTGAGGAGTTCTCTCCAGAGCGAGCGGCATTCGTCCATCACGGACTCCCACTCCTTTGTTCTGTGTGATATCGAGATTACTGGAAGGCCTGTACCCTTGAAGTCTTTGAGGGCCTCTATCGCATTGTCTATAGCCTGCTGAGGCAAGATGCAGGGTCCTGCTGTAAAATTATGAACTGTCTTCATACTTTCAGATTTTAAATTAAAACCAAAACCGACCCTAAAGATAATGATTTGTTTTAAATTATGTACTTTGTTGTGGTGATTTTTTCGCAATAGTGGCAAATAAGTTGTATTTCGTTATTCTTCTCAACTGTTGCGAAACGGGTCTTTATCGGCTGATGGTTGGTCACGCACTTAGGGTTGCGGCATCTTGCCATGCCGATGACTTCCTTAGGCATCACGAGTTTCTTCTTCTCGACCACCTTGAAGTCCCTGATGATATTCACGGTCGCCTGAGGAGCGATGAGGGCGAGCTTGTTGAGTTCGTCATCCTCGAAGAACTTGTCCTCGATCTTGATGATGCCCTTCCTGCCCTGTGCCTTGCTTGCAAGGTTGATACCTATCGTAATCTGGTTCCCGATACCTTTGAGGTTGAGGATTTCCAGTGCCTTGTATACGTTTTCAGCGGGTATATGGTCCAATACGGTACCATTCTCCAATGCGCTTACTACCAATTCTTTTCTACTCATGTTCAATTGTCGTTAATGAATGAAACGATGGTCTTTCTACCTGTATCCGAGAAGGTATGAAATGATTGCCATACGGACATAGAGGCCGTTCTCCGCCTGTGTGAAGTAGTATGCGTACTTGGTCTCGTCCACATCCTGGTCGATCTCTGTGACACGTGGAAGCGGGTGGAGGATCTTCATGTTGTCCTTCACGCTTCCGAGCATGGATGCATCGAGGCGGTATACGTCCTTCACTCTCTCGTATTCCATAGGGTCGGTGAACCTCTCCTGCTGTACTCGGGTCATGTAGAGGATGTCGCAGTCGTTGAGGTGCTCCTCGAGAGATGTGGTCTCGATGTACTCGATGCCCTTGCTGTCAAGGAAGTCCTTGTACTCGCGTGGCATTTCGAGTTCCTTAGGCGCTGTGAAGACGAACTTAGGGTTGAAGTGCGACATCGCCTGAAGGAGGGAGTGGGTGGTGCGGCCATACTTGAGGTCACCTACCATGTTGATTGTCAGTCCTTCGAGCGTACCCTGGGTCTTGAGGATCGAATAGAGGTCAAGGAGGGTCTGGGACGGGTGCTGGTTAGCTCCGTCACCTGCGTTCACCACAGGTACCGTAGCGACCTCCGATGCGTAGCGCGAACTTCCCTCGAGAGGGTGTCGCATCACGATCATGTCCACATAGTTGTTTACCATCTTGATGGTGTCCTTGAGGGTCTCGCCCTTGCTCTGGCTGGTGTTTGATGCATCAGAGAAACCGATGACCTTTGCTCCGAGTCGGTTGATGGCTGTCTCGAAACTGAGTCGGGTTCTTGTAGATGGCTCAAAGAAGAGACTTGCAATCACTTTTCCTTCAAGGAAGTTCTGCACTCTGTTCTGCTCGAATTCCTTGGCGGTTTCCAGGACATGGAGGATTTCCTCCTTGCTGAAGTCCCAGATAGAAATCAAACTTTTCTTACCCATAGTCGTATAGTGTTTTGTTTTATATTTCCTCTATATGGCAGCCCTCGACGTCTCCCATCCTTTCAAGGAAGGTGTCCACAAGCGAAAGCCTCACGCTCGTGTCGAGGCTGCATTCCATGTCGAACTTCTGATTCTTCTGCTCAAGGCCCATATCCTTGAACACCTTCATCACGCTGTTCATGCTCATGTACCCGAAATGTACCCTGTACATCCTGGATGCGATCTTCTCGACGATCTCAGCATTGGCCAGGGCGTCTGCGGTCGATGTCTTGTAGGCTCTGATCAGTCCCGGTATGCCCAGCTTTATGCCTCCGAAATATCTTACGACCACGACAAGGATGTCGCTCAGACCGCATGAGTCTATCTGGCCCAGGACCGGTCTTCCCGATGAACCTGAAGGCTCTCCGTCGTCGTTCGCACGGAACTTGTCCCCCTTGTATCCGAGTCGGTAGGCATATACATGATGCCTCGCGTCGTAGTACTCCTTCTTGAGCGCTGCGACGATTTCCTTTACTTCTTCTTCTGTTTCAACGGGGTAAGCATGGGCAATGAATCGGCTACCATTGTCCTTGAAGAGTCCTCTCGCTTCAGATGCGATGCTCTTGTACGAATCTTGGATCAGAGTTGTGTCCATACCAAACATCAAATTTAAGAAAATTCTCCAATTTTTTTGTATCAGTGGAGAGAAAATTTATTATCTTTGGTTTCGCTTCTGGGGTACTGGAGGCTATTTTTATGTGATTTACAATTCTAACTGTCTATGATACTGAAATATAGAGTTTCACTCCCGGGTATAAAGGGATTTGCAAGAGTTTACGAGGTTAAGGCGACAGCCTCGCTGTACAGTCTGCACAAGCAGATGAGGGCTGATATGGATTTTCCGCAGGACCAGATCGTGCTTTTCAAGGCTTTCGATCACAGCGGTGACGTGGCTGCCCGTTACAGTGTGTTTACAGACTTCGGCTTCGGCACCATCGACAACGTGACCTTCGCAGAGTGCCACAAGAGGGGAGAGGACAAGTTCATATATTTCTATGACACTACCAATGTAAAGAGCGTCATCCTGACATTCGAGGAGGAGGTTCCTGAACGCAGGAACGCACTCTATCCGCTCCTCGTGGAGACCAAGGGACCTAACCCTATCGAGTTCGAGAACGGATATGTCGCGTTCGAGGACCTTCCGGACGACAAGAAGAAGGATCCGGATGATGAGGACTTCGACGATTTCGATGATGACGACGATGTAGAAGAAGATGACGATGAGACCGAAGAGATCTTCGGTGATGAAGACGATGAATAAACTTGTAATCATTCTGGGACCGACTGCTGTAGGCAAGACAGGCTACAGCATCGAAACTGCACTCAGATATGATTCACCTATCATCTCCTGCGACTCGCGTCAGATATATAAGGAAATGACCATTGGCACAGCCGTGCCTTCTGCTGAACAGCTCGCCGCTGTTCAGCATTATTTTATCCATTCCCATACGGTAACCGAACTTTATACTGCAGGAAAATATGAGCTGGAGGCCCTGGAGCTGATAAACCGCCTCTTTGCGGAGGGACATGAGACCTTGGTCATGGCAGGCGGTTCGGGATTCTATGTGGATGCCCTTGTGAACGGCCTGGACGATTTTCCTTCAGCGGACCTGCAGCTCAGGGACGAGCTTACAAGGCGGCTCAAGGAGGAAGGTATCGAGGAACTCCGTATGGAACTCAAGGCTCTCGACCCGGAGAGCTATGCCACGCTTGACATCGCCAACGGACAGAGGGTGATCCGTGCCCTTGAGGTCTGCCTCATGACCGGAAAGCCGTTCTCCTCATTCAAGACCTCGCCGCGCAAGTCCCGCGACTTCGAGGTCGAGAAGATAGGTCTGACACGCCCTCGTGACGTGCTTTATGACAGGATCAACAGACGTGTGCTTCAGATGGTCGATGAGGGTCTCGTCGATGAGGTCCGCTCATTGACACAGTACCGCGACCTTGCCGCCCTCCAGACTGTAGGCTACAAGGAGATCTTCGATTGGTTTGATTATCAGGACGGTCTCGTCTCGACAGAAGGTTGGGGCCCGACCACCCCAGGCGACGGCCCGGTAACCTCTCTCGACCGCGCCATAGAACTGATCCAGCGCAACACCCGCCGCTACGCCAAGCGCCAACTCTCATACTGGGGCCGCGACAAGGACATCAGGTGGCTGGAACTCTAACCCCCTCCTGCCCATTCCGCTTCAACATATCTGGCTTCAACAGGTCTCTTTTCAAAGTCTCGGTTAAGCAGTTCCGCCTTCTGCAGTCCCGGTTCAAAACCCCGCTTCAAAAGAACAAAAAGGGGGCATTTTGTGCTTTTGGGGTGAAAAAACGAGTTCAAAAGAACAAAAAGGCCTGGTTTTGTGCTTTTGAGGTAAAAAAGTCAAGTTAAAAGAACAAAAAGGGGGGTGTTTTGTGCTTTTGGTAATTAAGAAGATTATCTGTAGTTTTGCATATCCAAATGCGTGTACATTGTTATGTACAGTGCTCTGCAGGTCGTTCTGGCCGGGGTATCTGAAGCCCCTTTCAAAGTCACGCAGTTCATAAGTGTCAATTAACTGAAACTGCGTAAAGATGAAGAATGATCCTACTGTGGTTTCATTCCGTGATATGGAATGGGACTGTGAAATGAAATTCAAGAAATACCGTAACTGTTGGCATCTGTATACGAATGGTCACGATGCCGATGTAATATTTGCCGACAAGGAAGACATGAAGGTCGGAATGAATCTTATGGCTGTTGCCAAGATGTATTTTCCTGATATCGTCATATTTACCTTTGAGCTGATGAACAACCACATCCATGTCGTACTTGCGGGTGAAAGGTGCCGTTGCGAGGAACTGTTCGCAATGTTCAAGAGCAGACTGTGGAAATATTTCACCAGAAACGGAAGGACTGTGAATCTCAGTAAGTTCAACTGTCAACTGATTGAGATAGAATCCCTCCAGAGCCTGCGTAACGAGATAGTGTATGTGAACAGAAACGGGTACGTGGCAAGGCCGGACTGCACTCCTTTCTCATATCCCTGGGGAGCTGGTGCGTGGTTTTTCAATCCTCTGCTTGACTCTCTGCCCACTGTCGATTACAATAGCTTGACAATCAGGGAGAAGAGGCGGATATGTCGAAGCAACGACATTGACCTGCCGTCCGATAATGTAAAGGTCTTTGACGGGTTCATCCTTCCGTCCTGCTTCTGCAGAATATGTGAGGCTGAATCATTCTTCAGAAGTGCCCATCATTATTTCCAACAGCTGACCAGAAAGTTCGAGGCCTATGGCGAGATCGCTGCAAGGTTGCACGAAAGTGTATTCATCGCTGATGAAGAGATGTATGCGGCAGTATGCTTGATGTGCATGAAATCCCACGGTGTAAAACATCCAGGCCTCCTCTCCCCAAAAGACAGGGTAGAGATGGCAAAGGAAATGAAGCAGAAATACAATGCCTCAAACCGTCAGATAAGAAGCATCCTGAAACTTGACAAGGAAATCGTTGAACAGCTGTTTCCACTGTAGGTCAAAAGAACAAAAAGACCTTGTTTTGTGCTTTTGGGGTGCAAAAACCTGTTCAAAAGAACAAAAAGGGGGGTATTTTGTGCTTTTGAAAGGTAGGGAGGCCGTTAAGGCTTGAGGTGGGGCTGTTAAGTCTCAAAGTGAGGGTGGTCGGTTCGCTGTGGACGAGCCTCGGGGCTAGTTTGCCACCTCGCAGAGGAACTTGATGCGGACGAGGCGGACTTCGAGTTCGTCATAGTCGTCTCGGAGGTCTTCCATTGCGTCTGCAAGGGAATCTGACTCGGCTTCATCGTGGAAGTAGTCGAAGATCTCGTCGATGACATCGTCGTCAAGGGTCTGCTCGATGTAGTAGTCGAGGTTGAGCTTTGTGCCGGAATATACGATGGCTTCGATCTCGTCCATCAGTTCTTCCATTTCCATTCCCTTGGCATCTGCTATGTCCTCGAGTGGGATCTTCCTGTCGATGCTCTGGATGATGTAGACCTTGTTCACGGACTTGTTTACCATGGACTTCATCACGAAGTCGTCAGGTCTCTCTATCTCATTTTCTTCCACATACTTGGCGATAAGCTGGAGGAATTCCTTTCCGAACTTGCGCGCCTTGCCTTCGCCGACGCCCTGGCAGTTCTTGAGTTCGTCCACGGTGACAGGGTACATGATCGACATGTCTTCAAGGGATGGGTCGCCGAAGATCACCCAAGGCTGGAGCCTGAGCTTCTTTGCGACATCCTTCCTGAGGTCCTTGAGCATGGTCAGAAGCAGAGGGTCTCCTCCTCCGCCGCCTCTTGCGGCAGCCGCTGCTGCAGCCACGTCGTCATCATCGTCCTCTCCTTCGCTGAACTCCCTTTCCTCGGTGAGCATGAGTTCATATGGAGAGTTGAAGAATTCCTTTCCTGCGTCAGTTACGGAGATGAGTCCATATGACTCGATGTCCTTGTGGAGAAGGCGCAGGATGAGTCCCTGGTGGATTACTGCACACCAGAACCTGACCGAATGGTCCTTTCCGGCTCCGTAAAGTTCGAGTCTGTCGTGGTGGTATGACTTGATGATGGAGTTCATCTCTCCGGCAAGGATGTTTGCCAGATGCTCCAGCTTGAATCTTTCAGGAAGTGCCTGTATGAGCTCGATCACCATCGACATCTCCTCGCGTCCGTCGAACTGCTTCTTAGGGTGCAGACAGTTGTCGCACGCTCCGCAGTTTGCGGTTTCATATCTCTCTCCGAAATAGTTGAGCAGCAGCTTTCTGCGGCATGAGTTGGACTCGGCGTAAGCGACTGTCTCCATGAGGAGCTGCTTTCCGATCTCCTGCTCCGCCACAGGCTTGCCCTGCATGAACTTCTCCAGTTTCTGGATGTCCTTGTAGCTGTAGAATGTTATGCACTGTCCTTCCTTGCCGTCTCTTCCGGCACGTCCGGTCTCCTGGTAATAGCCTTCGATGCTCTTGGGGATGTCATAGTGGATGACGAAACGCACATCAGGCTTGTCGATGCCCATTCCGAACGCGATCGTAGCCACGATCACGTCCACGTCTTCCATGAGGAACCTGTCCTGGTTGTCCGCACGCGTCTTTGCGTCCAGTCCTGCATGGTAAGGGGCGGCCTTGATGCCGTTTATGTTGAGGAGTTCAGCCAGTTCCTCCACCTTCTTCCTGCTGAGGCAGTAGATGATGCCGGACTTGCCCGGGTTCTGGCGTATGAACTTGATGATGTCTCTCTTCGGGTCGGATTTGTCCCTTATTTCATAATAGAGGTTAGGACGGTTGAACGACGACTTGAACACCACTGCGTCGGTCATGCCGAGGTTCTTGGTGATGTCGCTCTGGACCTTAGGGGTCGCTGTGGCCGTCAATGCTATGATAGGTGATACTCCGATTTCCTCGATGATGTTGCGGATGCGGCGGTATTCCGGTCTGAAGTCATGTCCCCATTCGGAGATGCAGTGCGCCTCATCCACTGCGTAGAATGAAATCTTGATTTCCTTGAGAAGGGCTACGTTTTCAGCCTTGGTAAGGGATTCCGGAGCCACATAAAGGAGCTTTGTCGCACCTGAAAGGAGGTCATTCCTGACTTCTGCGATCTGCGCCTTGTTGAGGGATGAGTTGAGGAAGTGGGCGATTCCGTCGTTTCCTGCAACGAAACCCCTGATGGCATCGACCTGGTTCTTCATCAGGGCGATGAGCGGAGATATGACGATCGCTGTGCCCTCCATTACAAGGGCAGGCAACTGATAGCACAGTGACTTTCCTCCTCCCGTAGGCATGAGGACAAAGGCATTGTTGCCGTTGGCAAGGTGGGTGATGATCTTTTCCTGATCTGATTTGAAGGAATCGAATCCAAAGAATTCCTTCAGCTTGCCGTGAAGTAGAGCAGAGTCTATCGTCATAACTCAAAAATTTGGATTACTAAATTAAATGATTTTTTTGACTCCTCAAAAAATTTTTACGGCCCGGGATGCAAATTTACGCTGTCTCAGAATACGTTTTTTGCAATATTCGGAACATCGTATCAATGGGTTAAGATAAAAATGCGTTGTATTGAAAAAAACATTATATTTGCAGTTTGTATGCGAAATTAACAACAATAAAAATACGTAAAAATGAAAGCATTCAGAATTATCGCAGCAGCGCTCGTAGCAACTCTCGCGCTGTCTTGCAACGCTCAGAAGAGCACTGTAAAGGTTGATGCAACGCTTCCTACAGCAGCACAGGTAGACACTGCAAGCTACCTTCTTGGTGTGAACTTCGGTTCAATCATCAAGGGCAACAACTTCGCTGACAACATGAGCGAGATCAACATGACCCAGCTCAAGAAGGGTATCCAGGATTTCCTCGAGGCTGAGGGCAACCCATACGATCCAGCATTCGGCGAGCAGTTCGACGTGGATCCTAACTTCATGAGCCAGATCCTCAACGACTACATCATGCAGAGAATGAACTACAAGTCTGCACTCAACATTGCAGAGGGTAAGGAGTTCCTTGCAAAGAACGCAAAGAGAGCTGACGTTGACACTACAGCAAGCGGTCTCCAGTACACTATCATCGCTGAGGGTGCAAGCGAGAAGATCGCTCCTCAGGACACTGTATGGGTGAACTACAAGGGTACTCTCATCGACGGTACAGTATTCGACGAGAACGACACAGAGGAGGGTATCAGCTTTGCTGCCAACCAGGTGATCAGAGGATGGACTGAGGGTCTCGGACTCATCGGCGAGGGTGGAAAGATCACTCTCTACATCCCTTCAGAGCTCGCTTACGGTTCAAGAGGTCAGGGCTCTATCGCTCCTAACTCTGTTCTCCTCTTTGACGTAGAGGTTCTCAAGGTGAGCAAGTACGCACCAGTAGTAGAGTAATTCTATGGCGATGGAACTTGAGGGCAGAATTGTCCGTAAACTCAATGTTCAGTCCGGTACTTCGGCAAGAGGCGCATGGGCTAAGCAGGACTTCATATTCGAGTACCAGGAAGGCAACTATCCGTCTCAGGTATGCATGAACGTATGGGGTGACGACAAGGTCAAGGAACTGGAAAGGTACCAGGTCGGTGACAAGGTGAAGATTTCCTTCAACCTCAGCAGCCGCGAATACAACGGCCGCTGGTATACCGACGTGAGAGCGTGGAGGATAGAGCCTCAGTCAGTGGCTCCGGCAGCGCCTCAGGATGTACCTCCGCCACCTCCTGCAGACGACCCATATGCATCGGCGGCATCTCTTGATGAGGATGACCTGCCATTTTAACGGATGAACGTCCTATATTATAACGGAAGCTGAACAGGCTTCCGTTTTTTTTTGTTAAATTTGCAGGTTAGGTATTGAAGATATGATTACATTCGGTTACAGAAATAAGTTCAGCGGCCTCATCAGGGCTCTGACCGCCATTGCGATCGGAATCGTGATGGTACTTTCCAGGACAAATGCCTTGGAACTCGTAGTCCGCATCATCGCGGTCTTCCTCTTTGCATCCGGCATCGTTTCGGGCATTGTAGGCTATAGGAACAGGAAAAACGGCACAATGAGCCTCATGGGATTCAATGCCGTGCTCAACATCATCATCGGTGTGCTCCTGTTTTCATATCCGGGAGTCGTTGCAGGGCTTCTGATATATTTCATTGCATTCATCCTGATCTGCTTCGGATTCTTCCAGCTGCTGAGCCTCTTCAGCGCGAAGGCAAGCCTTTGGTCATTCCTTCTTCCGGCCGTCGTTCTCGGTGCCGGAATCTTCCTGATCTTCAACCCTTCATTCGTGGGTGAGGCGATCGGAGTGGTGGCTGGTGCATGCCTCATCGTTTACGGAGTGTCTGAACTCTTCTCTTCATGGCGAATGAAGAAGGCGATGGATGAGTATGTAGGCAATGATGTTGACAATACAGTAGACGAACAGTAGGATGATTCCTCAGGAGACGGTAAACAGGATTCTTGATGCGGCAGATGTAGTAGATGTCGTAGGTGACTTCGTGACTTTGAAGAAGCGCGGAGCCAACCACATGGCATGCTGTCCGTTCCACAACGAGAAGACCCCGTCCTTTGTGGTTTCCCAGTCAAAGGGAATATATAAATGCTTCGGCTGCGGAAAGTCCGGCACAGCCGTCGGCTTCATAATGGAACACGAGAGCCTTTCCTATACAGAGGCGCTCAAATATCTGGCAAGGAAATACCATATCGAGGTTGTCGAGAAGGAGGAGACAGCGGAGGAGATAGCAAAGAAGCAGAGGAACGAGAGTCTTCTTCTCGTATCGGAATTTGCCGGAAAGTTCTTTCAGGAAAGCCTGAAGACTCCGGAGGGACAGTCCATCGGATACCAGTACTTCAAGAGTCGTGGCCTGGAGGATGAGACCATCTGGAAATATGGCCTCGGATGGGCTCCGGTGAGCCGCAAGGCACTTTCGGATGCTGCAAGGGCAGCCGGCTACAAGGAGGAGTTCCTGACCGAGACCGGACTTAGCATAAAATACGACGACGGCCGTCTTGTGGACCGTTTCTTCGACAGGGTGATCTTTCCGATCCATTCGGTGAGCGGACGAGTGATCGCCTTCGGAGGACGAACCCTCAAGACCGACAAGAGCGTCGCAAAATACGTGAACTCTCCGGAGACGGAAATCTATGTCAAGAGCAGGTCGCTCTACGGCATATGGTTCGCCAAGAACGAGATTTCCCGTCAGGACAAGTGCATCCTCGTCGAGGGATATCTTGACGTGCTTTCGATGCATCAGCTGGGTGTGAAGAATGTGGTGGCATCAAGCGGCACATCCCTTACAGTCGAGCAGATCCGTCTCATCCGCAAGTTCACTAACAATGTGACCATCATCTACGACGGTGACGGTGCGGGCATCAAGGCGGCCCTCAGGGGTATCGGACTTGTGCTCAAGGAGGGTCTGAACGTCAAGGTGGTCCTTCTGCCTGAAGGCCAGGACCCGGACGACTTCGCACGCCGTCATACGCTGGAAGAGGTCCAGGACCATATAGCAAGGAACGAGCAGGATTTCATCGGTTTCAAGACCGACCTTCTCCTCGGAGAGGCGGGAAACGATCCTATAAAGCGTGCGACGCTGATAAACGACGTCGCAGATACGATTGCCCTTATCCCGGATGCGGTGATGCGTGCGGTATATGTGCAGACATGTGCGGCGAAGTTCGACATGGAAGAACAGCTGCTGACCGACCGCGTGAGCCGTTCAAGGACCCAGATGCTTCTTTCGGAGCAGAAGGAGCGTGAGAGGGAACGCGAAAGGGCGGAGCGCATGCAGGCGCAGGCTGGAGACATGCCTCCGATGCCGACCGACATTCCGGAAGACATCTCGATGGACATGCCGGTGGAGCCGGTCGTGGCGGATGAGGGTCCGGTAATGAACGAGCCGCATCTCGCCCCATGCGAAAAGGAACTTCTCGGGTTCATATTGAGCGAGGGATGCACCGAACTGGACTTCGACAAGGATTCTCCGTTCTATGTGGAAGGGGAGACCATCAATGTGGCTGAGTTCATCGACGGCATCCTTGCGGACGACGAGGCGGATTTTGTGAACCTGCCGTACAGGAAGGTGTATGAGGAATATTTCCGCATGTACGATGAGGGACTGACCCAGGAGCAGATATGCCGAAGGCTTCTCGACAACATGGACAGGGAGATCTCGGATGTCGCGAAGGACCTTCTCATCGAGAAGCATGCGCTTACGGTCAAGAACTATGAACAGTCGCTGACCTCGATATCTACCATCCTTGTGATGTATGTTCCGAAGACCCTGAAGACCTACCAGGTCAAGAAGGTGGAGCTGTATCTGAAGGAACTGACGGCTGAACTCGCGCGTACGGAAGACCCGGACCGCCAGATGGAGATCATGACCCGTTTCAACGAGTACAACAAGGCCCGTGCGCGCCTTAACAATGAACTCGGACGTGTTTAAAGGAAAAATTTAAAATATAACAACATATGAGCAAGAAATTCAACAGAACGCTTGTGACCTGTGCGCTTCCATATGCGAACGGTCCTGTCCATATCGGCCACCTGGCCGGTGTGTATGTGCCTGCAGACATCTATGTCAGGTACCTTAGAATGAGGGGAGAGGATGTCCTCTATGTCTGCGGATCGGATGAGCATGGAGTTCCTATCACCATCAAGGCGCAGAAGGAAGGATGCACTCCGCAGGATATCGTGGACAGATATCACAAGATCATCAAGAATTCATTCACAGGACTCGGAATCAACTTCGACATATATTCACGTACTTCTTCAAAGACCCATCACAAGAACGCTGCGGACTATTTCCGCAAGCTTTACGATGAGGGCAAGTTCATCGAGAAGGTGAGCGAGCAGTACTATGACGAGGAAGCAAAGACTTTCCTTGCAGACCGTTACATCACAGGTACATGCCCACGTTGTGGCGCTGACGGTGCATACGGTGACCAGTGCGAGAAGTGCGGTGCCACACTCAGCCCGGATGAACTCATCAACCCTAAGTCGGCTCTCAGCGGTGGCGAGCTCGTGAAGAAGGAGACCAAGCATTGGTACCTCCCGCTCGACCAGTATGAGAAGTGGCTCTCTGAGTGGATCCTTGAAGGACACAAGGAGTGGAGAAGCAATGTATATGGCCAGTGCAAGAGCTGGATCGACGGTGGTCTTCAGCCACGTGCGGTGAGCCGTGACCTCAACTGGGGCGTTCCTGTGCCTGTAGAGGGCTCGGACGGAAAGGTGCTCTATGTATGGTTCGCCGCTCCTATCGGATATATCTCGAACACTCAGGAACTCCTTCCGCAGAGCTGGGAGAAGTGGTGGAAGAGCGAGGATACAAAGCTCGTACACTTCATCGGAAAGGACAACATCGTGTTCCACTGCATCGTGTTCCCGTCAATGCTCAAGGCTGACGGAAGCTACATCCTTCCTGACAACGTTCCTGCAAACGAGTTCCTCAACCTCGAGGGTGACAAGATCTCGACTTCACGCGGATGGGCAGTATGGCTCCACGAGTACCTCGAGCAGTTCCCTGGACAGGAGGACGTTCTCCGTTACGTGCTTACTGCAAATGCGCCTGAGACAAAGGACAACGACTTCTCATGGAAGGACTTCCAGGCACGCAATAACAGCGAGCTCGTGGCTATCCTCGGCAACTTCGTGAACCGTGCCGTAGTACTTACACACAAGTATTTCGAGGGCAAGATTCCTGCAGACCTCAAGCCTGAGGCAATCGATGCGGAGACGCTCGCACAGATCCAGCCGCTCAAGGAGGAGATGCAGCGCTACCTCGACGGATACAAGTTCCGTGAGGCCCTCAAGGAGGCTATGAACATCGCCCGTCTTGGAAACAAGTACCTCACAGATACAGAACCTTGGAAGGTTGCCAAGACTGATATGGACAGAACCGCTTCAATCCTGAACGTGTCTCTCCAGATCTGTGCATCCCTCGCAGTTGCATTCGAGCCGTTCCTTCCGTTCTCGGCAGAGAAGCTCCGCAGCATACTCAACGTAGGTATCCTTGCAGGTGCTGACCATCGTGCAGGCGAGGAGGGTTCAGTAAGCGAGAACATCTACACTGCATCAGAGGGTGCAGCCCTTCATACAGGCGTTTCATACGACGGCCTCGTACTTTCATGGGATGACCTCGGCAAGGCTTCGCTCCTTCCTGCAGGCCACCAGCTCAACCCAGCGACCCTTCTCTTCTCGAAGATCGAGGATGAGGTCGTAGACGGACAGATCGCACGTCTCGAGACCATCCGTGCCGAGCGTGAGGCTGCTGCAAAGGCCGCTGAAGAGGCAAAGGTGACTCCGCAGAAGGATGAGTGTACATTCGAGGACTTCGAGAAGATGGACATCCGTACTGCAACTGTCCTCGAGGCAGAGCGCGTTCCTAAGACAGAGAAGCTTCTCAAGCTTACCATCGATACAGGAATCGACACAAGAGTGATCGTTTCAGGAATTGCCGAGCAGTATACTCCAGAGGAGATGGTAGGCAAGCAGATCTGTATCCTCGCCAACCTTGCTCCACGCAAGATCCGTGGCATCGAGTCGAAGGGCATGATCCTCATGGCTCGCCAGAATGACGGCAAGATGCGTTTCATCACTCCTGCCGAGACTCTTTCCAACGGTGCTGAAATAGGTTAACATCATATATCATGAAAGTTCTTTCCAGATGGATTGCAGTCGCAGTGCTCATGATGAGTGCTGTGGCTGTATTCGCTCAGAATACGGGCGGATACAGGATCATGAACGGCAAGGTCTATTACAATAATATGATTCTGCATGATGCTGATCCTCATACTTTGCAGGACCTTGGATACGGTTATGCCAAGGACCATGAAAATGTGTGGCTGGAGGGAAAGCTCCTTCCGTTGGTGGATGCCAGGAGTTTCAGACTGAAGAATTCTACGTCTCCTGTCCCTCCGTCCGGAGGTGATTTCGGACTGGGTGATATTCTTGCAGGAATATTCGGCCCAGGGTTCGGTCAGAATCCGGAATCCGGTCATAATGGACAGCCGGGACAGCCCGGCTATGACCATGGTCACGGTCAGCATGGTCACGGCCATCCGGATCACAATCCGATGCCGCCTCATGAAAGAGGATATGAGGTCATCGGAACCAAGGTGTATTTCAATGGCGACATAGTAAGCAATGCTTCAGCCCATTCTTTCAAGGACCTCGGATGGGGTTATGCAAAGGATAACAAACGTGTGTATTATAACGGTAGGAAGCTTACCGATAATCCTTCGAGATTCAAGGCCCTCACCGATGGTTATGCCATGGACTCGTTCGATGTGTATTATTTCGGAAAGGAAATAGGTGCGTCGACTTCCGGATTTATGGTGCTTTCGGATGGTTATGCCAAGGATGCCTTTGATGCATACTATTGCGGAAAGGAAGTGGTAGGTTCGTCTGCTTCGACATTCAAAGTTCTCGGCAATGGCTATGCAAAAGACGCCTGGGAGACATATTATCTTGGAAAGAAGGTTCGTTAATCCTCTGACATATGATTAAAACAACTTACTATCAGGATCTTACGAAGATGAACACCTTCGGAATGAAGGTGAAGGCCCGCTGTTTCATGGAATATGATTCGGTGGCGGATCTCGTGGATATAGAATTCTCGGAACTCGCACGCCCGGTGCTTCATATCGGCGGGGGCAGCAACCTGCTTTTCACTGACGACTTCAAGGGTACCATACTGCACTCGAAGATCGACTTCATCGAGATCCTGGAAGGAGAAGCTTCGGATACGGTGCTGGTTTCAGCAGGTGCCGGAGTGGTCTTCGACGACTTCTGTGCATGGGCTGCAAAGGAAGGCCTCTGGGGTGTGGAGAACCTTTCCTACATTCCTGGCGAGGTGGGTGCATCTGCTGTCCAGAACATCGGCGCATACGGTGTCGAGGTGAAAGACGTCATCCATAAGGTGTATTGCTATGATACTGTAGATGAGGAGTTTGTGAGCTTCGGGGTGGAGGAGTGTGCATACGGTTACCGTGATTCAGCCTTCAAGGATCCAGAGGTGAAGGGACGTTATGTCGTGACCCATGTGGTCTTCGCCCTTTCACGTACGCCTCTGCCGAAGCTTGACTATGGCCATCTGGCTGACGCACTTGCAGGTGAGACCCTGACTCCTGCTCTGATCCGCAAGACTATCATCAAGATCAGGAAGGAGAAGCTTCCGGAGCCGTCCGTGATGGGAAGTGCGGGCAGCTTCTTCAAGAACCCTGTCATCAGCGCCGAGCATTTCGCCCGTATCGAGGCGGCTGCAAAGGCCGAGCTGGGAGCCGACTGCAAGGTCCCTCACTATGATCTCCCTGACGGAACCGTGAAGGTCCCAGCAGCATGGATGATCGAGCAGTGCGGCTGGAAAGGCAAGAGAAGCGGTGGCGCGGCAGTCTATGACAAGCAGCCTCTCGTGATCGTAAACTACACAGGCGACGCATACCCTGAAGAGATCATCGGCCTTGAAAAGCGCATAATCTCTTCAGTAAAGACAAAATTCGACATTGAACTCCACCCGGAAGTGGAACATATATAGACAATCAACAACATGAGTTCATTTATAGTAGAAGGCGGGCACAAGCTCAGCGGAACCATCAGACCTCAGGGAGCGAAGAACGAGGCCCTGCAGGTGATCAGTGCGGTACTTCTTACCAAGGAAGAGGTACGCATATCGAATATTCCTGAGATTCTGGACGTGAAGAACCTCATCCTCCTCCTTGAGGGAATGGGTGTGAAGGTGACCCGTCATGAGAAGGGAGTCTATACATTCAAGGCAGACGAGATCGATACCGATTACATCATGAGTACCGATTTCGTGGCAAAGTGTGCAAAGCTCCGCGGATCCGTAATGGTGGTAGGACCGCTCCTTGCCAGATTCGGCAGGGCGTATTTCCCTAAGCCTGGCGGAGACCAGATCGGCCGCCGCAGGGTGGATACACACATCCTCGGATTCATGAACCTAGGCGCAAGTCAGGAATATGATATGGACAGGAAGGCATTCTATCTCCATGTCCCTGAAGGACAGTCGCTCCAGGGCAGGTACATGCTTCTTGAGGAGGCTTCGGTCACAGGTACTGCAAACATCGTGATGGCGGCAGTCCGCGCAAAAGGCGTGACCACCATCTACAATGCAGCATGTGAGCCATATCTCCAGCAACTGTGCAAGATGCTTGTCAAGATGGGTGCAAAGATTGAGGGAATAGGCTCTAATCTTCTGACTATCACAGGAGTAGATGAACTCAAGGGTGCAGAGCATCGCATTCTTCCAGACATGATCGAGATCGGTTCATTCATCGCGCTCGCTGCCATGAACAGCAGTTCGATCACCATCAAGGACGTAGCATACGATGAACTCGGACTTATTCCGGAGGTGTTCCGCAAGCTTGGAGTGAATCTCGAGCGCAGGGGTGACGACATTTTCATTCCGGAGCAGGAAAGTTATGTCATCGACTCGTTCCTCGACGGTTCCATCCTCAACATCGCCGACGCTCCATGGCCGGGCCTTTCGCCTGACCTCCTGAGTGTGATCCTCGTGATGGCGACCCAGTGCAAGGGAAGCGTGCTTATCCATCAGAAGATGTTCGAGAGCCGTCTCTTCTTCGTCGACAAGCTCATCGATATGGGTGCCCAGATCATCCTCTGCGACCCTCACAGGGCGGTTGTAGTGGGCCATGACCACAACTGCCAGCTCCGTGCAGGCAAGATGTCATCCCCTGATATCCGCGCGGGTATCGCACTCCTCATTGCAGCGATGTCAGCCAAGGGCACGAGCGTGATCAGCAACATCGACCAGATCGACCGAGGCTACGAGGATATCGAGATCCGACTCAATGCACTCGGTGCAAAGATCACCAGAAACGCGTAAATCAGGCTTTCTTGCGGATAAGGTTGAGACCGTCGCGGAGGGGAAGTATGACTGATTCTACGCGAGGGTCTGCGCTTACCATGTCGTTGAATGCAACGATTCCGAGGGTCTGCTTGTCCTGTGGGAGAGGGTCCTGGCATACCTTTCCGTCCCAGAGTACATTGTCGGCAAGGATGAGTCCTCCCGGACGTACCATGTCGAAGATCAGTTCATAGTATTCGCAGTATTCGCGCTTGTTCGCGTCCATATATACCAGATCATATTCGCGTCCTTCTTCCCTGAATCTGCGGAGAGTCTCTTTGCAGTCGCCGATATGGAGTTCGATCATGTCTGCAAGTCCGGCGCGGTCGAATCCCTCAAGGATAAGGTCCTCGAGTTCGTCGTTGATCTCAAGGGTGTCGAGATGGCCGCCTTCAGGCATTGCAGACGCAAGGCAGATGGCAGAATAGCCTGTGAATGTGCCCAGTTCAAGGATGCTTGATGCTCCGCTGGTCTGCACGAGCATGCGCATGATCTGGCCCTGTACAGCTCCGGAGAGCATGCGGGCGTGATTTGTCCTGATGTGTGTCTGCTTCTCGACCCATGCAAGCGCCTCGCTCGGAGAAGTCGCATGGTCCTTTATGTACTGATATATCTTTTCCATATTCCTAAATGTAAATCAATCTGGACAGCTTGCTGAAATCGAAGATGGTGCGGGCCATCTCCTGGACATCTTCCGCAGTGATGCCGTCTACAAGGTCCTTTGTCTTTCTGTCGCCCGTGATCTTGCCATATGCCAGCAGGCCCTTTCCCATCGAAAGGCACTGGGTCTCGCCGTTGTCGCCGCTTATGGCCAGCTGTCCCATCAGCTGTTTCTTCGCAGCCTTCAGCCTGCGCTCCGAAAGCGGGGCTTCCTGGAGCTTCCTGATCTCCTTTTCGATGGTCTCGATGCATCTGTCAAGATTGCTCTTGTCGCATCCGAGGCTTATGGCCACGATTCCCGTGTCGGAGTACTGGGTGTATCCGCATTCCACGCCATATACCCATCCGTTCTTCTCCCTGAGGACATAGTTGAGGATTGAGTTGCTCGCAGGGCCTCCCAGGATGTTGCAGAGAAGCACTGTCGCCAGCCTCTCCCTTTCCTGATAGAGGGACGGAGCGAATCCTCCTATGATGCAGTTTGCCTGATGGTTGCGCTTGTTGAGGGTCTTCTCGAATCGTACGCTTCCGTTCCATGGCTCGACGTTCCTGCGAGTCTCCTCCGATGTCTCAGGTGCGGATGAACTTCCTTCTCCGAAGAACTTCTCCACCAGCTTGAGCACATCCTTTTCCATCTTCTTCTCGTCGATGTCTGCCACGATAGAGAATGCCATCTTTTCTGGAATGAACTTTTCCTTGACGAACCTGATGAGCTCGTCGTGGGTGATCTTCCTTACCGACATAGTCGTGCCGAGGATCGGTCCGCTGAGGGGATGACCCTCGAAAAGCATCTCCTCGAACCTGTCGTAGATGTCCTCGGACGGCGTGTCCTTGTATGAATGGATCTCGTCGATGACGACACCCTTTTCCGTATTTATCTCATTTTCGGGGAATGTCGCGCATGTCGCGAGTTCAAGCAGAAGCGCCATCGCCTTCGGCAGGTCCTCCTTGAGCACTGTGGCATGGATCACGATCTCTTCCTTAGTCGTGAATGCATTCAGTTCTCCTCCGAGTCGGTCCAGATAGCCGTTTATGACGGATGCGCTCCTCTTCTGCGTACCCTTGAATATGGTATGCTCCACGAAATGGGCTATTCCGCTGTGGAATCCCTCCTCGTCGCGGGTACCGCATCTGATGCTCAATGCGCAGTATCCTACGGACGATCCGCTCCTCTTCACTGCATACTGCAGTCCTATCCCAGTCTTTCCGTTGATCATCTTATCGTGCGTGTGAAATGCGTTTAAGGTCATCCTTCAGGAATCCGGCTCCTGACTTTTCCGATATCTTGTGTCTCCTGTAATAGAGAAGTCTATGTGCTTGAGTATCAATCAGCATCTTGTAGCAGAACGAACCTGGCTGCGGGTCGAACGGAGCCACGACGTAACTTACGATCGTGCCTGCTGCACTGTCAGTCATCAGTGCGTCCACCTCGCTTTCCTTCGCCATGTAAACATTCTTTCCGAGTCTGATGCTGCCGTCCTCAATGAGTGCGGGGTCGACAGCGATGTCGTCTTCGGACAGGTATATGCTGAAGTCGTCGTAACGTGACAGGTTGTCGACATTGCTGCCTACTCCTCCGTATGCATTAGTGTCCTTCTCCATCGCCTCGAGGGTGAATTCCTGGATGATGTTGAGGAATGCAGGGAGGAATGCCACCTCTCTTCCGGAAGGGAACTGTGCGCATGCGATCGGCATGGAAACGACTTCAAGCATGTCGTCCAGCGATTCCGCTCCTCCCTTCACGAGGGTAAGGAACTGGAATGAAGGGCTTGAATCCTTCCTGTACTGTCCCTTGGTTATGAGGAGGAAATAATAGTCTCCGTTGGTCTTCATCCTGTTGAATTCCTCGAGTGTGCAGAACTCGTACGGAGATATCCTCCATCTTGATGCGACCTCGTCCTGGAGGGCTGTGTCCATGAATTCATTGCCTGAAAGGACGACCTTGGTCACCTTCCTGGTGAAGTCGCTGATCTTTACTTTCTTGGTCGTTATCTGAGCCTGTCCCAATGCCAGAAACGGCATGAGAAGGGCTGTGATTATGGTGAGTATTCTTTTCGTCATTATAGAAGTGTGGTAAACTTTCCGTAGTATGTAGATTCGGGTGCAAAGTTAACAAAAATAGTGCTATCTTTGTAGATTGACGAAAGAACGTTTTATGAGTCAGTATATAGTATCAGCAAGAAAGTACAGGCCTGATTCCTTCGGGACGCTTATCGGCCAGGACAATATCGCACAGACCCTCAAGAACTCGATCCTGAGAGGTCAGTTGGCACATGCATACCTCTTCTGCGGTCCGCGCGGAGTCGGCAAGACGACGACCGCACGTATCTTTGCGAAGATGATAAACTGTTCGGATCCGTCGGATCAGATGGAGCCATGCGGACAGTGCGAGTCATGTCTTTCCTTTGCGGAAGGCCGTTCATACTGCATCCATGAGCTCGATGCCGCTTCCAACAACGGTGTGGAGGACATCAAGACGCTGATGGATCAGGTGCGCATACCTCCGCAGGTGGGAAGATACAGCGTGTACATCATTGACGAGGTCCACATGCTTTCGCAGTCGGCATTCAATGCCTTCCTCAAGACACTCGAGGAACCGCCTGCACATGCTATCTTCATTCTTGCGACTACTGAAAAGCATAAGATCCTTCCGACCATCCTTTCGCGTTGCCAGACTTACGATTTCAACAGGATCACGGTGGACAATATCGTGAAGAACCTGCGTATGGTGGCTTCCAGCGAGGGAATCAGCATAGATGACGAGTCTCTCCATGTCATTGCCCACAAGGCTGACGGTGCAATGCGTGACGCTCTTACGATCTTCGACCAGACGGTCGCATTCTGCGGTACCGATGTGAAGTACCAGGATGTGCTCCGCAACCTTAACGTGCTCGATTACGAGTACAGTTTCTCGCTTGTGGATGCCTTCCTTCAGGGGGATTATCCTAAGGCCCTGATGACATTCGACGAGGTTCTGACAAAGGGTTTCAATGCCCTGCATTTCGTGGCGGCACTGTCGTCGCACCTTCGTGACCTTGTGGTGAGCAAGAGTGGTGGGCTTGATGCGCTTCTGGAACTTCCTGAGTCTCTGAAGATACGATACAGGGAGCAGGCTGAGAGGTGTTCGCTTCAGTTCCTTTATGAGGGACTTTCGGTGACTACTCAGTGTGAGTCGGGGTATAGGGCCAGCGTCAATCCGCGTCTGCATATCGAGTTTGCTTTGATGCGCATGAGTTTCATCAATGCCAAGCCTGCTGCGACAGCCCCTGCTGCGGCAGCTCCTGCTGCTTCTGCGACAGCTCCTGCTGGTGCTGCGACGGCTCCGGCACAGACGGTTCCGGTCGCTGCGCAGAGAACTGGGGATATGCTTCGCTCCTCGGAACCATCTGTACCTACGCCGTCGTCGGGAACGGCAGTGCCAGTGTCTCCTGCACCGGTGCCGTCGTCGGGAACGGCAGTGCCAGTGTCTCCTGCACCGGCGCCTGTGGCAGAGCCTGCCCCAGCTGCGGAGCCTGCAGCTGAGCAACCGAGGGAACGCCGTACACGTGCGGCTCGTGCGGGCATGTCGCTCAAGTCTGTCATGGACGAACCTCAGGTGGCTGAAACCACTGCGGTGAAGGAGGATGCTGTTCCTTCGGATGAACTAATAAACGCCAAATGGCCAGAACTTGCGAAGATGTACGGCGACAAGCCTCGTCTTGCAAGCATGCTTACCACCACTACCCTCGAAATGTCCGAGGCTGACGGCTTCAAGACCGTGACTTTCCGTGTCGTGAATGATGCCCAGAAGGACTGGGTGGAGTCAAAGTTGCTTCATGAACTTGAAGGAAACTTCCGTAAGGTGGTAGGATCTGTAAAGGTGTATCTGCGTGTAGCAGTTGCTCCGGATGATGCTCCGCAGGAGAAGAAGCTCTATATGCCGGGCGATCAGGCAGAGGCCCTTATGAAAGAGAATGAACAGGTCAAGAACCTTGTCAAGGATCTTGAATTGGATATAAAGTAGAAAGAAGATGAAGTTACGTTGCGAAAACCTTGTTAAGAAATACGGCCCCAGAACGGTTGTGAAGGGTGTTTCGATGGAAGTGAACCAAGGTGAGATTGTCGGATTCCTCGGCCCAAACGGTGCGGGAAAGACCACAAGCTTCTATATGATAACCGGACTCATTGTCCCAAATGCAGGCCGCATCTATCTCGATGATGAGGATATTACCGGCCTTCCTATGTTCAAGAGGGCGCAGAAGGGTGTGGGATATCTCGCCCAGGAGGCTTCGGTCTTCCGTCATATGACTGTGGAGGACAACATCATGTCTGTGATGGAGATGTCCAAGCAGTTTACGAAGGAAGAGCGCAAGCAGCGTCTGGAGGACCTTCTTGACGAGTTCAATCTCCACAAGGTGCGCAAGAGCAAGGGTACCCAGCTTTCCGGTGGCGAGCGCCGCCGCTGCGAGATTGCACGTGCTCTCGCGATCGACCCTAAGTTCATCCTTCTTGACGAGCCGTTTGCCGGTGTGGACCCTATCGCGGTGGAGGATATCCAGTACATCATCGCGAAGCTTAAGTACAAGAACATCGGTGTCATCATCACAGACCACAATGTAGGTGAGACTCTCGCGATCATCGACCGTGCATATCTTCTCTATGAGGGTTCTATCCTTCAGAGCGGTACTCCAGAGGCACTTGCAGCGGATGATGAGGTCCGTACCAAGTATCTCGGATCGAACTTTGTCCTGAAGCGTTCAGCAGCCTTCCTGCGTGCCGAGAAGGGCGGTCCTCAGCGCATCAACACCAAGGAAGAGCACGACGCTGCCGATCAGGCCTGATCCAGGTAAACATATGGTATAATTGCCAAAAGTAGTTGGTAAAACCTCTGTAACAATCTAAAATACAGTTAGATACAATAACTTTGATGAAACAGATTTCATCAAAGTTATTTTTTATGGCAAAAAGTCGTCGTGAAAGATGTCCATACTGTGG
>JAZRLI010000073.1:0-24296 GCA_045646785.1 Candidatus Cryptobacteroides sp.
AGAACTATGTCAAATGGTATTTATACTTTAGGAACATGGACAATAAAAAGAAAGGAAAATAGTCCGAACTACGTGTGGCGGTTCTACCTATTTCCCTTTCTTTTTATCCAATGTCACCAACTGTTTTTGGCAACATTACCCGGATTGACTCTCTGATACAAATAAAAGAAAAAGACCTGATCAATTGATCAGGTCTTTTCGGTGGAGATAGTCGGAGTCGAACCGACGACCCCCTGCTTGCAAAGCAGGTGCTCTAGCCAACTGAGCTATACCCCCGTCTCTTTTGCGGATGCAAATATGATACTTTTTTTTGAACCTGCAAAATTTTTTTTCGTATTAGGCGAAAAATCTTTTGATTGTAATCTTTGCCAACGTTCCGAACATCCATCCGGCAAACAATCCCACCATCGTACCTACGATAACGTCTCCTAAGAAGTGCTTTCCTACGAATATGCGGCTCACTGCAACCAATGTTGCCCATGTGTACATCCATGCTGCATATCCCCTGTATTTAAGCTTTCTGTCAAGCCTGAGACCTATGAATGTGCTTGTGGCAAGTCCAAATGCATTTGCGGCATGAGCTGAGAAGAAACCGTAGACTCCGCCGCTTTCAAGTATGTGCAGCCCGTTTTGAATCATGAACGGATCGTTGCATGGTCGCAGTCTCTCTGTCAGGGCCTTTATCATGTTGGAAGACTGGTCGCAGAATCCGAATGTCAATGCAGCAGCGGCAACCACAATCAGGCCTTTCTTCCATCCCAGTCTCTGAAGGATGAATGCCACTATGATGACATACATCGGGATCCAGACAGGGATGTTGGAAAAGAAACTCCAGATCGGGTCGGTAACAGCCGAATGCCAGCTGTTTATCTCAAGAGTTGCCACTCTGTCGGCATGCTCCAGGGCCTTCAGGATGGAATTCATTACTGGAGTACGCTTTCGTTGTCATCACCAGGGAAAAGCACGACCGGTGCGTTCTCCTCTTCGATTTCGCGGTGCAAAGCGTCCCAGAGAAGATCCTTGAGTTCCTTGATGCCTTCCTGCGTGAATGACGAAATGAATACATGCGGAATGTCTGAAGGCAACTGCTGCTCGATTTCGCTCTTCAACTGCTCATCAAGCATGTCAGACTTGGTGATTGCGAGTACACGGTCCTTGACAAGGAGTTCAGGGTTGTATTCCCTAAGCTCATTGAGGAGGATTTCGTATCCCTCTCTGATGTCATCCTGGTCCGCGGAAACCATGAACAGGAGGATCGAGTTACGCTCGATGTGTCTGAGGAATCTCATTCCGATACCCTTGCCCTCATGTGCGCCTTCGATGATGCCCGGGATGTCTGCCATTACGAATGACTTGTCGTCATAGTAACTTACGATGCCGAGGTTAGGCTCGAGGGTTGTGAACGGATAGTCAGCGATCTTTGGACGTGCCGCAGATACTGTAGAAAGCAGGGTTGACTTACCTGCGTTAGGGAAGCCTACAAGACCTACGTCAGCAAGAAGCTTGAGCTCGAGGATGAACCAGCCTTCCTCGCATGGCTCACCTGGCTGTGAATATCTTGGAGTCTGGTTTGTAGCTGTCTTGAAGTTGTTGTTTCCGAGTCCGCCTCGTCCTCCCTTTACGAGAATCCTTTCCTCGAAAGGTTCTACGAGCTCAAAAAAGATCTCACCTGTCTCCGCATTCTTGGCTACCGTTCCGAGCGGAACATCGAGATAGATGTCCGCACCGTTCTTTCCCTTCTGAAGCTGTCCGCTGCCTGATGCACCATGCTCTGCCATGATGTGCTTGCGGTACTTGAGATGGATGAGGGTCCAGAACTGAGGATTTGCCCTGAGGATGATATGTCCACCTCTTCCTCCGTCTCCTCCGTCAGGACCACCCTTTGGTACATATTTCTCTCTACGCATGTGTGTAGAGCCTGGACCGCCGTTACCTGAGCGGCAATATATCTTTACGTAGTCAATGAAATTGCTGTCTGCCATAATTTTAAAAATCTATCCTGCAAAGTTAATCATTCTTTTTGATACCTGATATAGGGTATCCCGTTATGGGACAATAACTTTTAATGCATGTTCCTGTATCGCTATCTCCAATGTCCTGTCTGCTTCGAACCAGTCTCCGTCAGCATGGGCAGGACCTGGTGCTTCTCGGGTGATCCTGATGTTCTTTCCCTTGTAGCAATGGATGTTGGGAGCCATGTTTACTGTTCCTGTCATGAGCCTGTAAGCCAGCATCGGGATATCAATGTCCTTGAAATCTTCGACTACAGTGATATCCAATATTCCGTCGCTGCTGTCCGCAAGGGGAGTAACCCTGGCACCGTGTCCCCATTGGTCGGAATTTCCGACAGTGACCATAACTGCGTCATGCTCAAAGATCTGACCGTCTATCTCGATCTCATACCTTTCCACCTTATGTCCCTTCCATGAATGTATGGCCTGTTCAATATAACTTGCAAGTCCTCTTCTTCCGGATTTTGCAAAGCGCTCGCTTATGATTGCGTCAAGTCCCACTCCGCATACCGAAAAGAAATATCTACCGTTGATGGTAGCCGCATCCAGGAGTCTGGTCTTTCCTGCTTCGATCGTCCTGATGTTGCGGATGATGTCATGACTGAGCCCAAGATGCAGGGCCAGACCGTCTCCGCTTCCGCGTGGGATGATGCCCAAGGTCTTTCCTGTACCTATGAGACCCCTTGCCACCTCATTTACTGTTCCGTCTCCACCTACAGCCACGACGATGTCCTCCTCAGCTTCCTTCGCAAGCTTTTCCGCATGGCCGGCATATTCCGTATATACGACCCTGCAGTTCCTCCTGCTCAATCTGCTGACGATCCTGGTCTTGTCGCCTTGACCTGATATGGGGTTGACAATGAACAGTATCATTCGAAAATGTTCTTTTCTTCATCAAAGATAGGGCTTTCAATGCCCATGAACTTCATCAGGCTATGGAATACATGGTACTGACCGACCTTTTCCAGATCCTTGACTTCCATGCCTTCATCTGAATCCCACACGATGAACGGTATCTCCACCTGTTCCTTCGGAGCCATCGACATAGGCACTCCGTGCATGTAAAGGTTGTTTTCGCCGAGTGATTCGCCGTGGTCGGATACATACATCATGCAGCATCTGCTGTCAGGGATTTCCTTGAGCGTTTCGATTACCGAATGGATCAGCCAGTCTGTGTAGACGATGGTGTTGTCGTATGCGTTCATCAGTTCACCATGGTCGGCCTTTGACATTTCCACTGTCGTGCAGACAGGTGTAAAATGCTCGAACTCAGATGGATACTTCTTGAAATATGTAGGTCCATGGCTGGTGTTCGTATGGATGATGACAAGGGTCTTAGCCTTGTCGGATGCCATGATGTCTTCTTTCAGTCCTTCCAGAAGGATCCCGTCATACCTTTCGTCTGCCTCTGGGAATCTTGCCTTGAGGTCCTTTACCTTGTAATATTTCTCAATGTGGACCGGAGGTTCTCCCCAGTTGCTGGTCCTCCATGATACATCCACTCCCGCCCTGTTGAAATAATTAGGAATGATCTCATGCAGCCTGCTTACAGGAGCGTAGTGAAGGATGGCCTTGACACCCGCTGTAGTGTATGTTGCCGCGGCATCTGCAATGAGAGCTGTAACCCCGTCATTCTTGGTGAACGGATTGGTCTCCTTCTCATATCCATATAACGAGAAATGGTCCCTTCTTGCAGATTCGCCGATGATCAGGACGCATACATCCCTGCTGTCTGTGGCGATGATTGCATCCGGAAGAAGGATCTCCTTGGCATTTCGCTTCTTTTCCGCACTATAGTATCTGAAGGAGTTTATGGTGTATGACCATGGCATCAGAAGGCTTCCGAGTTCGGTGGAATTGCGGTCGATCCACGGCCAGTTCCTGATGTGTCCGAGGGCTACTGCCAGCACGATGCCCAATCCTGCTCCGATGTTCGCCAGGAAGCGTCTGAACGAACCGTATTCCACTTTCTGTATGATCACATAGATGCACGGAAAGATTCCGATCATGACTACATATACGACTGCAGCAACCGAGAAGAATCCGGATGCCTCGGAGAACTGTGTGTTGAACACGTTGCCCATCATCTTGTCCGTGATCAGTACCTCGTATGAGTCTATGAAATACAGACATACTGCATCAGCGATGAACATTGCTCCGAGCAGTATCTTGCCCGCTGTCCTGAGGCAATACAGTACAAGGTAGTAGAAGAAGAAGTCCAGGGCGAGCATAAGCACTCCCAATCCGGCAAAGATCAATATGCCGTTCAGTCCCTCTTCCGTACATTCAAGTACATGATGGAAGAAAGGGAAATGGTAAGCGACCACCGTGAAGATGCTGAGTATCAGGCATAATGTGGTCAGCTTTATTCTCTTTTTAATTGGTTTCATTTTCTTATCGTCTTGATCAGCAATGCAACCATTCCGACTGACATCAGAGCCAGAAGGAGGTTGTACATCATTGTCATGAATATGTTTACGTTGTGTGTCTTTTCAATATATGGACCATCGCAGAGCGAGGAGTCGTAACGTGCGAACGGATTTGAATATATCACTTCGCCGTCGCTGAAATATGCTGTGATCCTGGCATATGGGTCGTCGGCCTTCATCTTATATTCCACCATGTCTGTTCCTTCTGCAAGCGCCAAGGTCATGTGATCCTGACCTGTCACCTTTATGCTGTCGGCCTTTTCAGATACTGACATGTATATCGTGTCGCCCTTCATTCCGATGTCCATGACATACGGCAGGTCCTTGTTCATGGCGTATTTGGTTTCCCAGTCTCCTCGGCCATAGTCAGGAACCCTCATCGAATAGTAGCATCCGTCAAGGAGAGTCCGTCTTATGTCGTCATATCCGGCAGACGGGGTGCAGAGGAAACTGCATCTCACTGCGATACGGGAGCTTCTGTCTGGGTAGTGGAGGTCATCGTTGGCGAGGCCGAAACTGTAATGTCCTGCACTCAATGCCCAGTCCCAATATTCGTTCTCCGTGCTCATGCCGCTGTCCAGCTCAATGATCCTGTAGCCGCTGAGCTTCTCCAGCTGGCCTGCATCAAGGCCTTCCGTCCTGAGCGGATGATTCAATACAATGAAATCGCTTTTCTTGCCCAGCATATCCACCTGGAACTGTTTCTGGAAGACGAAAATAGGCAGAAGGTTATCGAACCTGTTCACCTTGTCGCTTCCGAATACCAGCTTGTGGTATTTGAAGAAGTTGTATCCATGTTCATAGACATCTACGTGGAGCGACTGGTCGAAAGGGTGTGCGGTAAGTCTGTTGTGGTTCGAGAATGTTACGATATCATAGCCGAACTTCTCCAATGACTCATATACTTCAGATGGCCAGTACTCACATTCGTTGAAGATGCCCTTGACGCGGGTGTGGGTGTGGAAATTGGCCCTCTTCCAGCAATAGGCTGTGTCGAGGTTTTCGTACGGGTTGAAGATGTCCGGTCCTGAAAACGGAGACGGACGGTCAAATGTATAAACAAGACTGACGCTTGTTACAATGATTGCCGTGAGGGCTATCATTACAACAGAAGCGACAGTCTTTAAAAGTATTGAAATTATCTTTCTTGCTATATGCATCAGAACTGGTCCATCACTGAGAATATACGGTCTCTGACCTCGTCGATAGTACCGATACCATCTATTTCGTGGTATTTGCCTGTCTTGGTGTAATATTCGATAAGTGGCTCAGTCTGATTGTGATATGTAACGATGCGGTTGTTGATGATATCCTCGCTTGCATCGTCTGCACGTCCTTCCTTGAGGGCACGTCCCTTGATGCGCTCCATGATCATCTCGTCCGGAATCATGATAGATACGGTTGCGGTAACATCTTCACCTGTCTTCGCGAGGATCGCTCCGAGAGCGTCAGCCTGCGGAAGGGTACGAGGGAAACCGTCGAGGAGGAATCCGTTTACTCCGGTCACTGTCTTGAATTCGTTTTCAATCATTCCTTCCACCACTTCGTCAGGAACGAGGCAGCCGTTTTCGATAAGCGCCTTTGCCTGAAGACCAAGTTCAGTACCTGCTGCGATCTCCTTGCGGAGGAGTGCTCCTGTAGAGATATGGTGAAGGTTGTACTTTTCTACCATTGCTGTGGCCTGGGTGCCTTTACCTGCACCTGGAGGGCCGAATAAGATGTAGTATTTCATTTTTAAGTCTTTGTGTTATTCGTCCAATACGTAAATGTCTTTGAAGTTTCGTCCGAGCTCATCGTAGTCGAGTCCGAAGCCTACGATGAAGTCGTTGGGGATTTCCATCGCAACATAATCAAGCTTGATGTCTTTCTTGTATGCGTCAGGCTTGAGGAGGAGGGTACAGATCCTTGATTCTGCCGCACCGCGTTCTGCAAGAATGCTCTTGAGCTCAACGATTGTATTTCCTGAATCTACGATGTCTTCGATTATGATGACCCTGCGGCCGGTGATGTCAGCTGTCAGACCCATTGCCTGCTTCACCTTTCCTGTTGTCTCCGTACCTACGTATGACGTGAGTTTTGTGGAAACGATCTGGCAGTTGAAGGTGAGTCTCTTCATGAGTTCCGCCATGAACATGATCGAACCGTTGAGAACGCAGAGAAGGATGGGAACGTCTTCGCAACCATTGAAGTCTTCGTTTATCTGTGCCGCCACCTTGTCGATTGCGACGGATATCTGTTCATATGGGATAGACGTTCTGAACGTCTTGTCGTGGAGTGTAACTCTATCCATGTGGTTATATCTTGAATATCAAACACAAATTTAATAAACATTATAAGAAAAAGAAAAATCAGCGGGTGTTTTAGGATAAAACAACAGCACATTTGACCCCAAAGTGTAACTTAGACGAAAATGTGCAAGGGATATATGTGGAGAGTGTTTGTTGCTGTTGCCTTTTTTGCCCTCTGGGCATACTGTGCTGGCGCCCAGTCGCAGGAAGAAATGGATGCCGTGATGCTGCTGACCGGATGTACGCTGCCGGAGGAGATGGATGAATATGAGATTGAAAGACTGTCTCATTACATTGAACATCCAGTCCGGATAAATACAGTTTCGCTGGCCTTCCTTCGTTCATGCGGACTTTTCACTTCCTATCAGGCGGCATCATTGACTGATTACAGGCAGCGTCATGGAGATGTGATGTCCCTGACCGAACTTTCGTCCGTTGACGGCTTCACTCCTGAAAAGGTAAGGGCCCTCTCTCCTTTCATATCGCTTGAAGGGGGAACTGTCAATGGCATGGATTCCCAAGCGGGGCATGATCTTGCCGTAAAGGGAGGAGCAGCTGTTTCAGATGCCGTGCCTGTCGGTGGCTATGGTCTGAAATACAGATATGAATCATCGGGCAGGTGGATGGCATCGTTTGCCTTTTCAAGGGCCAATGATGATCGTCTGGGCTTGCCTGATGCATGGTCCGGCCATCTTGCATGGGATATGAAGAGGATACCGCTAAGGGTTCTTGCCGGTGACTTCAATGCGAGGTTCGGGCAGGGACTTGCGTTGTGGAACGGGTTTTCGATGAGCGGGGCAGGAAAGACGAATTCGTTCTTCAGGTCCTCATCAGGTCTGTCGTCTTCATGGTCCTACACGGGCAGCAGTGCCCTGACCGGAGTAGCATCTGAACTGTCAATCGCAAGGATGAGGATTTCAGCTCTCGTGGCATTTCCAGGAATAAAGAATAAAGGTGTGTCCGGCACGGGTGTCCTGCCGGCTGTTAACGTCGGATGGTACGGCAGGAACATGAGTGCGTCGTTGTCGCATTATGCAGAATTTTCAAAGTATTCATCCGGAACATATATACCCGACATGAAGACATCGGTTGATCTGGCTGCATGTCTGCGCGGTACTGACCTGTTTGGCGAGATTGCCTTTGATTGGGTCAATATGACTGCTGCGGTCTTGGCCGGAACAATCTTTCCTTGCGGTGAGGAAGTCCGTACTGCAGTCCACCTTCGATATTATCCGACCGCTTTCAACCCAGCAAGAAGTGCCGCCCTGAGAAGCGGAACGAAATGCTCCAATGAGTATTCGCTCTCACTCTCCTCTGACTATCAGCGGAAATCCGGTAGCCTGACCGCAGGATTGTCAGTGGATGCTTCGTATCGTCCCAAGCCTCAGTCCGGTACGGTGAACAATCTTCAGATCAAGATCCTGAATGACTGTGCTGTGTCATTCTCAGACTCATTCCAGTTGAAGCTCCGGCTTTCCGAGCGTCTCAGGACATGGGGCCAGAAGTCCCGCACGGATATCAGGGCAGATATGATATGGACATTGAACCACTTTATCTTTACATCGCGCATTAATGTACTCCATTGCAAGGGAACTGGCCTGCTTGGCTATGCGGAGGGTGGATACAGGAAGGATGACTTGTCTGTGTATCTGCGTGCCGGAGTGTACCGTATCGACAACTGGGATGACCGTATATATGTATATGAACGAGATGCTCCAGGAAACTTCACCGTTCCTGCCATGTATGGAAGGGGAGCATGGGTTTCCTTCACGACGGCGTGGAAATATGCACGATGGGGGAGGCTTTATGTCCGTGTAACAAAAAAGCCCGGCAAAGCCGAGCTTAAGTTGCAGTCAGTATTTTCTTTCTGAATTATTTCTTTGGGATCTTGATCGTCATTCCTGGCTTGATCTTCGAACTGCTCAATCCGTTGAAGTCCATGATGTCCTGTGCGCTTACGCCAGGATAGTTCTTTGCAATGCTGTAGAATGAGTCTCCGCTCTTTACTGTGTACGATGTGTACTCTCCGCTCTGCGATGCTGCAGAAGATGATGTCTGTGATGAAGAAGACGATGCAGCCGCTGAGACGATGAGCTTCTGTCCTACCTGGATGTTGTTGCTTGTAAGCCCGTTCCATGCCTTGAGCTGCGCTACCGTGCATCCATGTCTTTCCGCAATCCTGCCAAGTACGTCACCGCTCTTTACAGTATAGGTTGTCGCATTTGCCGGAGCAGATGTCGCACCTGTCGAACTGCTTGATGATGAAGAAGATGACGCTGAGGCCGGTGCGCTTCCTCCACGGTAGATGACAAGTCTCTGACCTACGCGTATGTTGTTGCTGGTGAGGTTGTTCCATCTCTTGATCTGTGCGACTGTACATCTGTGTCTGCTTGCGATCCTTCCCAGAACGTCTCCGCTCTTAACCTTGTAGACAATCCTTTCGCCATCTGCACCGTCAACGATCTTCTTCAATGTAACAGGGTTGAAGTACTCGTCGGCCTTGTGTCTGTAGAGAGAATCCTCCTGGTCGATGAATGCGTTGGAGTAGGTGTAAGGGAGGCGCAGTATGTATTCCCTGTTGTTGCCAGGGATGATCTCGTGGCTGTACTG
Organism: Candidatus Cryptobacteroides sp.; assembly: GCA_045646785.1. GTDB lineage: Bacteria > Bacteroidota > Bacteroidia > Bacteroidales > UBA932 > Cryptobacteroides. Next base: position 9,340 of record JAZRLI010000073.1, read on the forward strand.
AGGGTTGAGGTCCTTGAGTTCGTCGATAGGGGCTCCGGTAAGGTCGCTGACCTGTCTGAGATGGAGCATCTTTGTGATCTTGAATGTGTCCACATGTGCCGGCATCTCGATAGCCTCAGGCTTGATTCCGTGCTCCTTGTAGTATGTCATCGTGTAGAGGGCACCTACGAATGCTGGTACATATCCTCTTGTCTCTCGTGGGAGGTAAGGGTAGATGTCCCAGAATGCACGTTTGCCGCCGCTTCTTCTGATGGCCTTGTTCACGTTTCCTGCACCGCAGTTGTATGATGCGATGGCGAGGTTCCAGTCTCCGAAGATCTCGTATGCATCCTTGAGATACTGTGCGGCAGCCTCGGCAGCCTTCACAGGGTCAAGTCTCTCATCGACGTATGAATCTATGTGGAGGTCATACATCTTGGCTGTTGCATACATGAACTGCCACATTCCCTTTGCTCCGGCCCTTGAAACTGCCCTTGGGTTCATTGCAGACTCGATTACAGCCATTGCCTTGAGTTCCTCCGGCATGTCATACCTGTTGAAGATCTCCTCGAAGATAGGCATGTAGTACTTGCAGAGACCAAGGATATTGGCCATCTTGGCAGGCATCTTCTCAGAGTAGAGGATGATGTAGTTCTTTACGACATCATTGTAAGGAAGTGAGATGAAGGAGTTCATCTGACGGATTCTTTCGATATATACCTCGTCAGGGACGTTCGACTGGAATCTTACAGAATCCATGTCGTACTCCTCGATGTCTTCCGAGTTTGCCTTGTTGTGGACATACCAAAGGTTCAGAAGGCTGTCAGACACTTCTGCGGTATAGTCTTCCGGGTTTATGCCAGCTGCACTCTTGTCCTCGTTCTCTTCATATACGGCAAGCATCTCATTCGTGATGCTGTCGGTATAGGCGAGTTCCCTGCGGTATTTCTCGAGTTCGACCCTGAGCGAATCAAGTTCCGCCTTGAGCTGGTCGTTTTCCTTCTTGAGTGTGGTTCTTGTAATCAGCTGCGGCTTCTTCTTTTCTTGGTTCTCTTCCTGTGCGTTTCCTGCACTTGCCGTAACTGCAAAAGCAGTCGCGAGAGCGACTGCGATGATTCTGTAGATGTTCATTCCTTCAGTAAATTTCATAGTTTAGAACCTGATGCCGACCCTCATACCTACTGCATTGTTCATCGGGTTCGCGTTCTGGGGCGTAAGCATCGCATACTCATTGTATGGCGATATCAGCGCCGGTTCTACATTCATTGTTATGTCGTCTGTGACTTCAAAGTCGTGCATATATGCAAATACGTTCGCGTCGATCACCTGTAGGAGATAGACGGCTGCCGTAGCTACAATCGAGTAGTCCCTGTATCTTCTGTACACATCTCGATACCATTTCGCGGTTTCTCCGTCGATAGGAACATCCGCACTTACAGCAGGGTCATCGCTGGTAGCCTGGTTGTGTATTCTCTTGAATCTCTTGTAGTTGGTGTTGAAGTTCATCATAAGGTGAGTCGAGACGAGAAGTCCTCCCCAGTAGATCGGAACCTTGAACAGCTCACCGTTGTAGATCTGTCCAAGTCCGGGAAGAAGGGCAGAATACAAGGTGGCCCTGCCTGCCAATGGTTCCCTGTCGCTTTCGAATGATGCGACTCCATCCATGAGTGAGCCCCAATAGATGAGTCCTGCACCTGCGAGGAGCCATGTTCCGGTTGTCTTTGCCCTTGTGTTTATTACAGGTGCCTCATTGGGATAAGGAGTTCCGAACTCGGTCTCGAAGGCGAGCTTGTCTGTCTGGAATGTATCGTATGCCTTCTTTGATTTCCTGTACTGGTGGATGTAATATCCTCCTGTTCCGGCCAGTGCTCCGATTCCACCATAGATGATAGGGAGCTTCCAGTAGTCCTTGTTGTAGATCTGGGCTGTACCAGGGGCGAATACCGATCCTGCAAACATCGTGGTGATGTCAAGTTTCTGCTTATGCGCAAGACCCTGTCCCCATTCCTTGAACGAGAACAGCTTGTCTGCCGTGTCGGCAACTGCAGTGGTTTCTCCCTGTGTGGCGTTCTGCGAATTTCCGTACACGTCCTCCTTGAACTGGGCGTGTCCTTCCATCGCAGATCCCACAAGGGATATGATGAATGCAAATATGTATATTCTTACTCTTCCGTGCATTTCTCTATTGCCTTGAGGAACTTTCTGATCTCGTCATCAGAGTTGAAGTGGATTGTCATCGAACCCTTTCCTCCTGTACCTCTCTTGAGGCTTATGTTGTTTTCAAAATATCTGCCGACAATTTCAAGGACCTTGAAATATTCTTCAGGAAGTTCCTGACCTTGATCCTCTGGGGTCTTCTTTGGCTCCGACATCTTCTTGAGCTTGTCCTCCAGCTGGCGTACAGACATGTCTTCCTTGATCACGAGGTCGCAGAGATACTCCTGAAGCCTGATGTCCTCGACTCCGAGCAATACCTTGGCGTGGCCTACGCTGAGAAGACCTACCTTGAGGTCATGCTGGATCTTTGCCGGAAGTTTGAGAAGACGCAGGTAGTTTGTAACCGACGCTCTCTTCTTTCCGACCCTGACAGCCATCTGCTCCTGGGTAAGGCTGCACTCCTCGATGAGCCTCTGGTAACTCATTGCGACTTCGATAGGGTCGAGGTCCTCTCTCTGGATGTTCTCGACGATCGCCATCTCAAGCATGCCCTGGTCGTTGGTGTCCCTGATGTATGCAGGGATCATGTCCATTCCGGCCATCTGGCAGGCTCTGAATCGACGCTCTCCACTGATGATCTGATATCTTCCGTCAGCCTTGCGTCTTACCGTAATCGGCTGGATGAGCCCGAGGGTTCTGATGGATTCTGAGAGTTCTTCAAGGGCTTCCTGTCCGAAGCTCATTCTTGGCTGGAACGGGTTCGGTTCTATCATGTCCATAGGAATGCGCATGATGTCAGCCGTGCCCTGCTGAGGCTGGCTTTCATTGCTTACTACTTCCTTGTTTACGTATCCTACCGGCTTTCTGATCTGGCTGAGGTCAGCGTCTCCTCCGAGTAATGCGCCGAGACCTTTGCCCAATCCTCTCTGCTGTTTGCTCATAATCTGTCTGTTAGCTGTTCTTTTCGAGTACTTCCTTTGCAAGGTTCAGATAGTTGGTCGTACCGTTGCAAATTACATCATATAGAATGATAGGCTTTCCGTGCGACGGTGCCTCGCTGAGTCTGATGTTTCTCTGGATGATGGTCTTGAATACCATGTCGCCGAAGTGTTCACGGAGTTCGCCGAGCACCTGGTTGTGTACCTTGGTCCTTCCGTCGAACATGGTTACGAGGAATCCTTCGATGGTAAGGTCCGGATTTGGCTTGCCCTGTACAAGACGGATGGTCTGCAGGAGCTTGCCGAGTCCTTCGAGTGCGAAGAATTCCGGCTGTACCGGGATGATGATCGAATCGGCTGCGGTAAGCGAGTTGACCGTGATTAGACCGAGCGATGGAGAACAGTCGATGATGATGTAGTCATACTCTGCCTTGAGAGGAGCAAGGGCGTCCTTGAGGACCGACTCCCTGTTCTCGTCTCCAAGCATCTCGATCTCTGCTCCCACGAGGTTGATATGTGAAGGAATCATGTGGAGATTAGCGATCTCTGTCTGTATCAGGGTGTCCCTGATGTCAATGGCTCCTATCAATACTTCATAAAGTGTCCTCTTCTGGTCATTGTCGGGAGAAAAGTTGAGGCCGGATGTCGTATTTGCCTGAGGGTCGGCATCAATGATGAGAACCTTCTTCTCAAGCACTGCAAGCGAAGCGGCTAAGTTGATGGCTGTGGTAGTCTTGCCGACTCCACCTTTCTGATTTGCTATTGCTATTACTTTTCCCATACTGTTTTTCATTAGGACATAATCCTCGCAAAAATACGAAATTTATTTCACACCTCATCTTATAATTACTACATTTGTTGATAAATTCCTGACATATGAAAAAAACGGACAAGAAAGATATTTGGCTGGTTGTGGTCAACGTCTTCGCGGCTTCGCGCAAGGCTGGATCGGTGTGGAAGAAGGCGGCTGTGATGCTTGAAGAAGCCGGTGTAGCCTATAAGGCCATGTTTACCGGAGGTGTGGACAATGCCATTGCCATCAGCCGCAAGGCCTGTGCTGCAGGCTATCGTAAATTCATTGCCGTTGGCGGTGACGGAACCGTGCATGACGTGCTGAACGGCATTGCGGAATATGTCGGTTTGCAGAGCGCAGGCATGGAAGAAATGGCCGAATATACCCTTGGTGTCCTTCCTGTAGGATCGGGAAATGACTGGGTGAAATCTACCGGTGTCCCGCGCGACGTCAAAGAGGCTGTCGGGGTGATCGCGGCCGGATATACAGGACTGCAGGATGTGGTCCGTGTCGAGGTCCTGAACCCTTCATCTGTCGACGCTTCGCCTCTTACAGTTTCATATATGGCCAATATCGGAGGGGTGGGACTTGATGCCCGTGTATGCGAGATAGTTAACCGGAAGAAAGAACAGGGCAGGAGAGGTAAGAAGCTGTATGTCAGTGCATTGCTTTATTGCATAAGACATCGTGTCCCTGTGCGTGCAAAGATCATGTGCGACGGCAAGGAGGTCTTTAATGGCAGATATCTTTCGATTGCGTTCGGTGTCGGAAAGTACTCCGGTGGAGGCATGAGGCAGACCCCTCTTGCAGAACTCGGAGACGGTCTTCTTGATGTTACCGTCATTCCGGACATTCCTTTGTGGATAATCGCAAAGGAGATAATCAAGCTCTTTACCGGAAACTTCCATAAGGTTCCCGTCCTTACCCAGGCAAAGTGCCAGGAAGTGCTTGTCATGCCGGATGGTGAGGCTGATGCAGAACCTGTCGAGGTCGATGGAGAAGTCGTTGGACGAGCTCCTGTCAGGATGACCGTCCTCAAGGAGCAGATCCGTGTCGTTATGCCGGATCTACGTTGATGGTAATGCGACCGTCGTATTTCCTTTCCTTTTCGAAACTTCTTATTGCCAGCATGAGGTTCTTCTTGTGCTGACCTAGATTGCGGTCTTTCTTCAGGCTTATGCGCACGATCCTGATGTGCTGGTCTGCCACCTTGTCCACTGCAGGGGAGTACGGACCAGTGATGCTGAAGTCTGTACGAAGATGTCCGGCAAGGGCAAAGGCCATTGCGTTGATCCTCTTTTCGTTGCTGTCCTTTATGATCGCCTCGATGATTCGAGTGTATGGAGGAAAGCCGAAGTCTTTCCTTTCCATGAGCAGATTGCCGTTGTATTCATTGCTTCCGCCGGAGACAAGTGTCTTGTAGACGGGGTGTTCCGGCTGAGATGTCTGGATGACGGTAAGGCCTTTGCTGTCTCGTCGTCCGCAACGTCCGCTGAACTGCTCAAGGATCTGTACGGCCTTTTCGTCTGCTCTGAAGTCCTGGACTCCGAGAAGGGTGTCGGCAGCAATCACTGCCACGAGGGTAAGCCCTCCGAAGTCGAATCCCTTGGTCAGCATCTGCGTGCCGATGAGGATGTCGATCTTTCCCTGGCTGAAATCCCTGATGGTCTGCTTCTCGTATGTCTTGTTCTGTGCGGTGTCGCTGTCAAGTCGCGCGATGCGTGCATTCGGGAAAAGTGCAGCTGCCTCTTCCTCAATCCTCTGAGTACCTGCTCCCAGGCTCTTCATCTCGCTGTTGCATTTCACGCATGTGCTTCTGTATGGGAAGGACTGTCCACAGTAGTGGCAGACCATCCTTTCGCTTCCTCCGGCCCTATGGAGGCTGAGACTTACATTGCAATGAGGACATTTCGGTATGTCTCCGCATTCTATGCATTGGAGAGCTGAAGACCATGCGCGTCTCGAACGGAGGATCATCACCTGTCCGCCGTCGTTGAGGGTGTTTTCGATATGGCTGATGAGCTTTCTGGAGAAGTTGCCGACCATACCGCGTTTCTTCCTTTCGGCGCGTGTGTCGATTATCTCGATTTCTGAGTCAGCACCTCCATGATATCTTTCCTTCAGCCTCACAAGCTCATGTCTGCCACATTCGCAGTTGTAGATTTCCTCAAGGGACGGGGTTGCCGAGCCCATGATTACATTGCTTCCGTGTATGGTCGAGAGCATGAGAGCTGTGTCCCTGCCGTTGTATCTCGGGGCTGGGGAGTCCTGCTTGTATGAGTTATCGTGTTCTTCATCCACGACTATGAGACCAAGGTCGTGATGTGGGAGGAAGAGGGATGAGCGTGTGCCGAGCACGATATATCCGTTACTTCTGCGGATTGCCTCAGCGGTGGCTCGTCTGCTCTCGGCTGTCTCTGCAGAATGGAATACCATCAGGCTCTCGCCGAAATGCTCGGAGAGCCTGTCTTCCAATTGTCTGCTGAGTGCGATTTCAGGTACAAGATAAAGTACATTCCTGCCATTGCTCATGGCTTCCTGGGCAAGCCTGACGTATATTTCCGTCTTTCCGGAGCCTGTAACTCCCTGGATCAGGACGGGCTTTCCGCTTACGAATGCGGTATGTATTTCATCGAAGGCTGATTTCTGAGCCGGTGTGAGGGATACAGGCTGGAATTGAGGGATATCGGTCGATGTCTTCAATGAGTCGCGCGACGCCTTTTCTTCTGCGTTCTTCAAGGCTGCGACTGCGATTTCCAGTTCCTGCCTTATCTTGATAGTTTCCTCTGTATACTTGGCCTTGGCCTTTGTGCCCTCCTTGGCCTTTGTCGCCAGATTCTCTTTCTTTGTCAGTCTTTCTTCTATCCTGCCGACCTTCTGTCTCATGACGTCCAAAAGTCTGGTTTGGCGCTCGTGTGCTCTTGTAACCGCTGCAGCATGGGCTTCCTCAAGATTGATCTTGCTGACAGGATAGGCGGCCTTGTAGACTTCTCCGACGGTACACATATAATATTCGGCAACCATCTTCCAAAGTCTGATCTCTTCCGGAAGGATTCTTTCCAGTCCATCCTCAATGCTGTCAAACGGCTTTATCTTCGACAGCTCCGTATCAGGTGTGATGCCGGTCGCGCTTACGACGCCCGAGTAAACCTTGCCGGCAAAGATAACCTTTACCCTGTCGCCCACAACGACGCCTCCCTCAGGAGTCCCTTCGGGGATGCTGTAGCACGGTTCCCACTCAAGTTTGAGCGGAAGGATGACGGATATGTAGGTCTTTACTGGCATTCTGTCGATGAAATTAGTGCCGTTTGGCTTATTTTTGTGTAAATGTATGCATTTTTTTGAAAATTATTGCAGAAAAGTTTGCAGGTTACAAAAAAATGCCTACCTTTGCAATCCCAATCGAAAGATAGGGTAGTTTAAAACAAAATCTGGTGCCATAGCTCAGTTGGTAGAGCAAAGGACTGAAAATCCTTGTGTCCCTGGTTCGATTCCCGGTGGCACCACCAAAAACCCTTGTAGATGCATTCTACGAGGGTTTTTGTTTTGAAACCTTGTTACAACCTTGCTACATTTTCAAATCCAAACGAAAAAGGCTCCGGACATAAATGTCGCGAAGCCTGTTAGGTATTAAAAACACATTGCAGCAATCTGCAATGCTGTTTCTGCAAAGATACTCATTTTTTCAAAATCTCCCTAAAATCATTAATTTTGCAAAAGGAATCTCAGAACTGTCGCCAATAACGACATGAAAATCCTGATAGACCCTGGCCATGGACTCGATACTCCTGGCAAAAGATCCCCTGACGGCAGATTCCTCGAAGCCCAATTCAACCGCGAAATCTCAAGAAACATCGTATGCGAACTCAAAGACAGAGGTTATGATGTAGAACTTCTCGTTAATGAAGCGACTGACATCTCCCTAAAAGAACGCGTATCAAGAGCAAACTCACACTCATCTCATCTTGGCAAAGACCAAGTCATCATCGTAAGCATTCACGCAAATGCCTTTGGCAACGGAAAGGAATGGACATCTCCGAAAGGGTGGAGTGTATATACATCCAAAGGAAAAACAGAATCAGACAGACTCGCCACCTGCATAGCCGAAGCTGCAAGAAAATATCTTCCAAATCTCCAACTCAGAGGTGATTTCTCAGACCAGGATATAGACTATGAAGAATCCTTCTACATACTCAAGAAAACCATATCCCCAGCCGTACTCACCGAAAACGGATTCTTTACAAACAAAGAAGACCTGGCATATATAGAATCACGCGAAGGCAAACGAGCAATCACAGACCTGCACGTAGAAGGCATAATCGAATACCTTATGACACGACAGTAGTACCAGAACCTGGAATTCCGTTCTCAAGACTCAAAATAGTGCTATAATAAAAGAACCAAGCGAGAATAAACATTCTCATATAACTATTGCCATCAAAGTCAGCAACCTGTATAGCACAGACATAGCAATAAAGTCCAATCGCCAAATACACTCTGAACGGATCTATTTCGTCAACCTCGCTCTCAGTCAGACCTTCATAGCACCTTCGAGCAATAAGTTCTGCAGCCTCGCATTCATCTGAAGGAATATTATTCCATCTTCCACTCTTAACCTCCTGCTGCACCATCAACTGAGCAGACTTAGCAAACTCTGCGAACTCCTCAGCTCGATAACCAGAGAAAACAATCATTGCATTTCCCAGCATATCATAGCACATATTGACCTTATCACAAAGATCAGCAGCAACAGGATATTTTGGAACTACACGCTGACAGAACTCCACAAGCTCATCAGAAAACTCATTATCAATCAGCTGGTGCAACTGGGTATTTAGAACGGACTGTTTCATAAAAGAAGTATGGACCACTGCTCAAGTAAACTCATGGCACCTGGCGGGAGCCAAAACCCTACATCAAGCACTGGCCCATACAGAGTATGGGCACTCGCTTGAACGACTGTAGGGTTCATCTTTTACCGCCAGGTTTTTGAGTCTACACGTTCACGCAACTGCGTAAATATTATATCAAAATTTTATTTGAAGTCTTAATTCCTCAACAAAAGTAATCAAATTTCCTAAATCTACAGCTTCCTTCAGATGAAAACTCTACCTGAACAAAAGCGTAAACACAGTACCGCTCTCATCACTGCGAGTCAACGTCAGCGAACCATTATGCAATCTCATGATCTGACGTGAGAGACTGAGGCCGATACCAGTGCCTTCCTGCTTGGTCGTGAAGAATGGGACGAAAATCTCATCCTGGCTTTCTCGGCTGATAGGAAGACCGTCGTTTGAAACGCTGATAACTGTCTGCTCAGATGGAGTAAGCTGAGCTGTGATTACTACATTACGCGCCTCTGCCTGAACAGCATTCTTGACAAGATTGATAAGAATCTGAGTTATCTGTCCCTCGTCTGCATAAAGGATTATATCTTCCGACAATTCCTCATATGTGCATACAGCACCATTCATCGCAGCCTGTTCTCTGGTCAGACTGATAACCCTTTCCGCAAGTTCCCTGAAATAGAATGCCTTCTTCACAGGTGGAGCCACTCGGGTAAGATTTCTATATGAGTCCACGAACTTGATCAAGCCCTTTGAAGACTCTGAAATGGTGCTGAGACCATTCTTGATGTCTTCATCTACACCATCGAATGTCAGCAATGTATCGCTGAGCGAAGCGATAGGCGTAATGGTGTTCATGATTTCGTGAGTCAGAACTCTGATGAGCTTCGACCAGGACTGTTGCTCGTTCTCTGCGATTTCGTTACTTATGTCGTTGAATGCGATGATCCTCACGGTATCCTTACCGATAGTTGCCTCTGATGCTGTAAGGGAGATAGTCATCTTTCCGCTCTCATTGTAATAGCTTGCCCTTTCCTCATTACCGTCTGCAATGGTCTGGAACGAGTCGTACAGCGAGTCGCTCACTGCACGGAGCTGTCTTATATGACCGAAAGTGGCGATGCCAAGCAGATTAAGAGCCGTATTATTGCAATAAGCCACACGACCATCCTTCTCGATTACCGCAATGCCTGTTTTGACGTGATCAAGCATAAGACCGAAGTACTTCTCCTGCTCGATGATCTCGTGACGCTCCTTATCGAAGATATTACGAAGACGATTCAGAGTCCTGTTGAACTTACGTCCTCTCCAGCGTCTCTCGTCAAATCTGAAGTTCAGTTCCTTATCTTCAAGGGCGTCCAGCATATACGCAACTTTTCCCCTCATCTTGCGAGAGGTCAATATAGAAGTAATGGCAGACGATATCACTATCGCTGCCAGGACAATCAATATGACAGTAGTTATAGTCATCAGATGTTGTACTTCTTCAACTTGGCGTATAATGTAGGTCGGCTTATATTAAGAGACTTGGCAACCATCGAAAGATTACCTCCAAATCGTGCCATTGCAGCCCTGATGGCTTTCTCTTCCGTCTCCTCCAACGTATCAACAGCAGATACAGCCACTGATTCTGCCGCTTTGCTCTGTTGCAGTTCTAGATCATTGACCCCCAAGGTCTCTCCGTCGGAAAGGATGACAGCCTTCTCGATACAGTTCTGCAACTCTCGGATATTGCCGCTCCAGTATTGACACTTGAGAAGATCTTGCGCCTCAGGAGTGAGCCCAGAAACGTGACGGCGATACTTTTCCGCATACTTCTCGATGAACATATTCGCCAGAGGAACAATCTCATCCGTCCTTTCACGAAGAGCCGGAAGGTGAAGATGCATGGTGTTGATTCGATAGTAAAGGTCCTCGCGGAACTCTCCGTCCTTCACCATCTGCTCCAGGTTCTTGTTTGTCGCGCAGATAAGCCTGATATCAACTGGAATCGCCTTGGTGTCTCCGACCCTAGTAATAGTCTTGTTCTGAATGGCCCTGAGAAGCTTTGCCTGCAGATGAAGAGGAATGTTTCCTATCTCATCAAGGAAAAGAGTTCCTCCGTTTGCCTGCTCGAACTTACCGACATGATCCGCATGAGCATCAGTGAACGCACCCTTGACGTGGCCGAACAGTTCGCTCTCGAAAAGCGTCTCGGTCAAGGCTCCGGCATCAACGCATACCATAGGCTTCAATGCCCTGTCTGACCTGCGATGAATCTCACCGGCCAGTACATCCTTACCTGTTCCGTTCTCACCTGTGATGAGTACCGAGGCATCGGTCATGGAAATCTTCTCGACAGTCTTATAGATCGCTGTCATCTGTGCGCCCTTGCCCCAATGCATCTTGATTGATGAGGCAGGAACAGCAGAAGCCTCACGCGCCTCTTTGCTTCTATTGGCATAAGCAGCCTTCAGAATCTCAATGAGCTTCTCATTATCCCAAGGCTTGACGACAAAATCGAAAGCACCTCTCTTCATTCCTTCGACTGCCAGCTGTATATCCGCGTATGCTGTAAAGAGTACGACTTCGACATCCTCGCAACGCTTCTTGATCTCAGAAAGCCAGAAAAGGCCCTCGTTGCCGGTATTGATGTCAGTATGGAAGTTCATGTCGAGCAAGACCACATCCGGACGGAAGTCAGCAAGCCTGCTAACGAGTTCCTTCGGAGAAGGAATCAGCTCCACCTGCGCGAAATGCATAGGCAGGAGCAGTCCCAGTGCCGCCCTGATGCCGTTGTTGTCATCTACAACCAATATTTTTGCTTTGCTCTTAGCCATTAAAACCAGATGTAACAATTTAAGTAGAACAAAAGTAATGAAATTTCCTCGATAACTATTCGCTGCACGTCCTCATTACCTAAAAATCGCATATCCTTAAAATACGTAACCTACTCTATACTGCAGATGTGGTTTAAAATTCAGAGTCCATCCTACAAGATTATGACAAGAAATTCCACCTCCGACAGTGAATTCTCCGAACCAGTTTTCGTCCCACACTCTTCTGATGCCATACATAGGCACAAGACATACCTCAGCTGTAGGATAATTCGGCGTCCCTAATGTACCTTGAAGACGAAATGCCACAAAATCACTTGAATTCTTCAGGGTTTTCCTGCCCATTGAACCCCTTCTGTTTAGACTTGTATAGATTCGAGGTTCAATGGTCACTCCATATGCCAACGTTGCCCTACCATTCAAATAAAACGAACCATCTGATATATCCGTAACATACAGAAACCTATTAGGAAGGCCTGCCCTCAAAACAAGTGTAGAAATCTTGCTCAATGGCTGTTCATATGTATATTCAAGACTCAGCAAAGTAGAAGTCGAGATTGAATGATTCGATACGGTTCTTACGTCAGTTTCAATGTTCTGAGCATTTAAAAATGATGACATAAGACTCAGAAATGTAATACAAATAATAAATCGTCTCATATTTTTATAGTTACAAAATCAGCTATTCCTTCTTCAGCGCCCCTGCCGGATTCGTCTTGGCGGCACGTATGATCTGCCATAATACAGACACAAGGGAAATGAACATGGCAAGTAATGTTGCAGTAATAAATGGCCATGGCGTAAGTTCTATCCTATAGGCAAATTCCTCAAGATAACGTTCGCAGAATATCCATGCGAGCGGAACAGCAATAATACTTCCTATCAGTGTCAGGATCATATATTCAGTAATATTACGACGAGCCTCTCCAGACATGGTGCTTCCGAAAACCTTTCGAATTGCAATTCCTTTCTCCCTCTCTGCAGCAAAGTATGTACTCATGGCCACCAGACCAAGAACGGACAGTAGCACTGCAAGGATTGTGAATATCTTAATCAATTTGACTGTCTGATTGTCTTCGTTCAGTTCCTTCACCATCATATCTTCCACATATCCGAATGTCCATGGCTCAAGATATACTCCGTTATATTCATCTGAGAACTTTCTGTATATCCTGTCTAATGCCTCTTGGGCCTCCTCGTGATTTTCATCGGTCTCTATTAGAATAGTATTGTTGTAGCATCCGAAATCATCAGCAGGAAGTACAATTACTGCCACTCTGGACTGTTCCATAGTCTCATTCATCGCATTATCACCTGCGATATTACCCAATATTCCGCCAAGATTATCGATTCGCGTGCTGTTAAATTGTCCGTTCCAGGATTTGGCTTTTTTCTCTGCCTCTTCTTTCGTTTCGAAACAGTTAAAGAAGTTTTCTGTGAACCATATCGAATGTGCCAATGGAGCACCATAATCCTCCTTTATCTCAAAGTTCCACATATTGAAAGCCTCGGTGTCACAGATCATCAGGTTTACTTTAATCATATCAGTACTGTTCTCTTTCATTATTGCAGTACTGAAGTTCATTCCTGTTGGATAACCTCTTGACAAAGCAACCTTTCTGACAAATGGCAGCTGCCTGATCTCATTCATCATAGGTATGACTTCACCGGACTCTTCTGTATCTGTGGATATCACGAACTTATTTTTAATGTCTGCTCCCAAAGGCATATTGACCATATGGTTCATCTGTCTGTCAAGGATTATCGCAGAAGCAATAAGTGTGATTGCAAGAATATTCTGCAGCAGGATGAAGATTCTGTTAAGCGTTGCCCTGCTCTTTCTCCGGTATGTCCCGTTCACAATGCTTATCGGTTTGATTGATGATATGTTAAGGGCTGGGATAAGACCGCAGATGATACCGATTATCAGAATGAACAGGATATATACGGTTATGCTTCCTACAGTAAATGGGATAGGAATTGCCTGTCCGTTCAGGATTTGTCCGATGTATGGAGAAAGCCCAACAGCAATGCCCACAGCCATAAACGAACATACAGAAGTGAAAGCAGCCGATTCCAATATATATTTTACTGCAATATGTACTTTTTCAGCTCCAACTAGACTCCGTGTAGCCATCTCTTTAGCTCTCTTATTTGTCAGAGCCAGATTCAGGTTGATATAATTTATCACGGCAGAAACCAAGAGAAGCAGAGACACTATGAGCAGAATGATGATCTGACTTCTGTCACCCATATTTAGATATGGGTCTATATAATCACCGGAAAAGTATAATCTGTCAAATCTCTCTATCCCTATGCGATTTGCAAACTGATCGATTCTGTCTGCTGGCATCTTGTCTCCCCATAAGTACTTGAATACAGTCTGAATCTTTCCTTGAAGTTCTGATTCGTTTATAGATTCAGTAACCTGAATAAATGCTGTTGCTGAAAGTGTGAAAACAGGATTCTTCTGAACACTCTCATTTATCGGACTTTCGCCTTTGCAGATAAAATCCATGTATTTCCAGTAATGGTAATTGAAGTCCTTGATGACACCTCTGACGGTATATGCTTCAGAAGTATAATCCAAAGGTAAAATCTGCATTCCGACTGCGAGTTCCGGCTTTCCTGCCAAGAGTGTGGCAAATGTTTCACTGATGACAATATCCGTGTATGAGTTCAGGCAATCAGCGTCTCCTACCAGGAAATCATAATCAAAGATGTCAAAGAAATCACCCCTTACCGCAAGACCTCTTGTTACAAACCTGTCCTCTCCGGATTCCATTACCACGTCTTCATGCGAGTTGATCAATGTGATTTTCTCTAATTCCGGAATCTGTTCCTTTAATGGCTCATAGATTCCGTAAGGCATACTCTGGGTCGGAATGTAAATCCTTTCATATTCAGGATTCTCGTGCGATATGCTGTATTCCTGCCATACGTAACTTCCTATGAGCAGTACGAATGCCAGCGCAACGCTCAAGCCAACCACCTCGATGGCTGTATATAGCTTGTTTCTACTTAAAAATCTAAAATAACTTTTCATAGTCTACTCTGTTTTAAGTGCATTAGCCGGATCGGCAGTTGCTGCTTTCCAGCTTCTGACCACTAGCACTCCGATGGTGACCGCAAGCACAGCCACAAGAGCGAGGGCAAATACCCACCAGTACATAGGGCAGCGGTGTGCGAATGTTGCAAGGTATCTGTCCACGATGACCCAGCTGATTGGTGCTGCTACAGCGAAGCATACGAGGACGATCTTTACGAATCGGCTGCAGAACATTGACAGGATCTCCTGGACTGTAGCACCGTTCACCCTGCGGAGAGCAATCTCTCTGCGGCGATACTGTGTCTCGAACATCACCAGACCGAATACTCCCATAAGCGAGATGATGATTGCGATAAGGGTGAAGAGGCTGATGAGATC
>JAZRLI010000074.1:0-2183 GCA_045646785.1 Candidatus Cryptobacteroides sp.
AGGATGTTCAGAGTGTCGAGGTGATCAACAATCCGGGTGCTCAGTATGATGCTACAGTGACAGCAGTTGTGCGTATCAGGACCCTCAGACACGAGGGCGAAGGATTCGGATTCGACCTGAAAATGGCTGACAACCAGGACCAGGTCTTCGGAGCCAGCGACCCGAGGGCGACGCTGAACCTTCGCTACCGCTTCACGAATCTCGACATCTTCGGTTCGGCCAACTACTGGAAGTGGGATGAGATAAGCATCTACGAGGATGATGGCCATATGATCTTGAGCGGGAACGATTCTGTCATCCAGGACCATATTTCGAATAATCATTGGTATTCCAGCGGTATGGACTACAATGTCGGTTTCAACTGGCAGCTGGCGGAAAATCATTCGGTCGGAGCACGTGTGGTGGCACATCAGACCGTGGATGCGGGTACATACCTTACATCGGTAACAGATATCCGTCGTAACTTCGGAGGCTCTGAGAGCCTTATCCACAACACGTCCGTCCAGAACGAAAAGCGTAATTCTCCATACGATTGGGAAGGCAATCTCTACTACAGCGGCCTTGTAGGCAAGTTGAACATAAATTTCAATGCTGATTATCTTATGAGCAGGAAAGATATGGTCAACAGCATATCGGACATTGTGAATGATACTGACCATACGGAAATGCTTCAGGAAGGAGTGACGACTTCCAGGCTTGGGGCGGCCAAGCTTGTGCTGACATATCCGATATGGAAGGGACAGCTGGAGGCAGGAACGGAGACGACCTTCGTCGAGCGTGGCAGCAGTCATTCCATTACAAACTATCCTCTTCCGTCATCGGATTCGGAGGTTGATGAGAGCAACATCTCCGCCTTTGTATCCTTTGGTTTCAGCCTCCAGAAGTTCGGATCGTTCAATGCGGGAATACGATATGAGCATGTCGGGTTCAATTATACAGACCTTCTGGATGCCGGAAACAGCATGAGCCGTTATCAGGATGAGTTCTTTCCTAATCTCGCGTGGGCGGGACAGTTCGGTCCCGTGCAGGCTTCGCTGTCATACAGTCTGAGGACTAGCCGTCCGAGTTATAATGATCTGGGCGACAGAATCCAGTACATCAATTCTTTCACCCTCATGCAGGGAGACTCGAGGCTGAAGAATGAGAAGATGCAGGAGATCGGAATGAATGCCCGTTACAGATGGCTGAACCTTTCGGTTGCATATGAACGTAAGGACAATACCTTGACAAATCTGTTCTATAATTACAACGGCGAGGGTATGCTGCTCGTGAGGGCCAGTAATCTGTCGGAGCCGATGCGGAGCGTCACTGCCTTTGTGTCGGCGAATCCTACCTGGGGAGTGTATAGCCCGAACTGGAGTGCCGGCGTGAGGAAGCAGTGGAATGTGGAGGGTTTTGACAGGCCGATCTTCAATTTTGCCGTCAACAACGCATTTCGTTTCAAACACAGCTGGCAGCTGGAAGCGAACATGAACATCCGTACCAAGGGAGACAATATCAACTTCAGAATGACCACGCCGATGTATAACCTTGGGTTCGTCGTGCAGAAATGCTGGCTGAAGAACGATGCTCTATGTCTGAGGGTGAGTGTCGAGGATGTGCTCAAGCGTAGCATGCAGGATGTGTATTCGATTTCCGAGTTCTTCATATATAAGGAACATCCATTCCGTAACTATCACCGTCTGGATATAAGTCTGAGATATACCTTCAACGCCTCAAAGAGCCGTTACAAGGGTATAGGAGCCGGAAAGGATGCCCAAAGCCGTATGTAAGGACATCTTGATAACTTCATGTTATTTGCATATCTTTGTCATTAAGATTGGACGCCGTGGTTCGTTTAGAGTTCCACAACGCGATATAGGCATAGTCGTATGGCCTGTATCGCGCTTTTTTGTTTAATACGGCACAAGACTTAATGTATTATGAAACAGAAAAAAGAATCGCTGGTCCTGATGCAGAATGAGGTCATGAATAGAATTTTCAGCATCAGACAGAAGAAGGTCATGACCGATGCTGATGTGGCCGAATTGTATGGAGTGGAAACAAAAAGGATTAATGAAGCCGTAAAGAACAATCGGGACAAGTTCCCGGATGACTATATGTTCTCATTGACTTTGGAAGAGTTGACCATTTTGCGGTCGAAATTTTCGTCCGCAAAATGGTCAACCAAGAGCAGGACTCTG
>JAZRLI010000075.1:0-39519 GCA_045646785.1 Candidatus Cryptobacteroides sp.
CAGAATTACTCAGCTGGAGTTTCCTCAGCCTCAGCAGCCTGAGCAGCAGCCTCAGCAGCAGCCTCAGCAGCAGCGCGAGCAGCCTCCTCAGCCTCAGCCTTTCTCTTAGCGATAGCCTCAGCTCTCTCCTGATTTACCTTAGCCTCAGCAGCAACTGCAGCCTTGTAAGCCTCAGCAGCGTCCTTGCTAAGTCCTGCCTTCTTAGCGTTTACCTTAGCAGCCTTCTCAGCCTTCCAAGCAGCAAGCTTAGCGTCAGCCTGCTCCTGTGTGAGAGCGCCCTTCTTTACGCCACCCTGGAGGTGCTTTGCGAGGAGTACACCCTCGTAAGAGAGGATCCTGTTAGCAGTAAGGGTAGGCTGTGCACCTACGTTAAGCCATGCAAGTGCGCGCTCGTGGTTGAGAACGATAGTTGCAGGGTTTGTGTTAGGGTTGTAAGAGCCGATCTGCTCAATGAAACGACCATCGCGAGGTGCGCGTGAATCAGCCACAACAATGTGGAAGAATGCGAAATTCTTCTTTCCGTGGCGCTGGAGACGAATTTTAACAGCCATTGTTAATCTGTTTTAAAAGTTAAATTAATGATTACCTATGTTTTCCTTCTCGAGGAAAAGCGTGCAAAGATACTAATAAATCTTTAACATACAATACATTTCGTGTTCTTTTATATAGGTATCCCCACCCCGCCCTCCAGAACAAAATCGACGTTTATTTGCCAAAAAATGAAAAAATATTGAAAATTTTCCCAAAAAAGTTTGGAAGTAAAGATTTTTATCGTACCTTTGCAATCCCAATCAACAAAGCGGTGGTGGTGAAATGGTAGACACGCTACTTTGAGGGGGTAGTGGGAGTAATCCTGTGCGAGTTCGAGTCTCGCCCACCGCACCTAGAGATCAGCATAAACGCTGGTCTCTTTTTTTTGTTTATTCCCTCCCTCCCGACTTTCTCCACGAAAATGCCCTTTTGGTGGACAACCAGGTAAATCAACTAAAATTTCTCCACGAAAATGCCCATTTTGTGGACAAACGGGCAAATCAACTGAGATTTCTCCACAAAAACGTCAGTTTGGTGGACAAACAGATAAATTATTTGAGGTTTCTCCACCAAAATGCCCTTTTGGTGGATAAATGCGAAATATCCCTGATGTGCGCGAGCGAAGCATATACCCATGCTTCTGCGTAGCGAGCCACATCAGGGATATTTCGTGTCTGCCAGAAAATCTGACAGGTTATCGGGTCGGGATTACACCAGCGCCTGACCGGTCATTGCAGCCGGCTGCTCGATGCCCATCAGCTTGAGGATGGTAGGAGCAACGTCAGCAAGCTTTCCGTCCTTAACCTCCTTCACCTCGTCACCTGCATTCACAACGATGAAAGGAACATCGTTGAGCGAGTGAGCGGTGTTAGGAGTGCCGTCCTCGTTCACAGCGTAGTCAGCGTTACCGTGGTCAGCAGTGATGAGGATCACATAGCCCTGAGCCTTTGCAGCCTCGACAACCTTCTCAACGCATGTGTCAACTGCAGTCACGGCCTTGCGGATAGCCTCGTAGATACCTGTGTGGCCGATCATGTCGCCGTTTGCGAAGTTGAGGATGATAAGGTCGTTCTTGCCGGTGTTGATAGCCTCTACGAGCTTCTCAGTCACCTCTGGTGCGCTCATCTCAGGCTGAAGGTCGTATGTTGCAACCTTTGGAGAGTTTACAAGGATACGGTCCTCGTTCTCGAAGAGAGACTCTGCACCACCGTTGAAGAAGAAGGTAACGTGTGCATACTTCTCAGTCTCTGCGATACGGAGCTGATTCTTTCCTGCCTTTGACACAACCTCACCGTGGGTCTCCTGTACGTTCTCCTTGTCGAAGAGGATGTGAACGCCTGTGAATGATGCGTCGTATGGAGTAAGACAGCAGAAGTAAAGCGGAAGAGTGTGCATTCCAGCCTCAGGCATATCCTGCTGAGTGAGGACTGCAGTAAGCTCGCGTGCGCGGTCGTTACGGAAGTTGAAGAAGATCACAGCGTCGCCTTCCTGAACCTTTGTAAGCGGTGCGCCTGAAGCGTCAGTGATTACGATAGGCTTGATGAACTCATCGGTAACGCCCTCGTCGTATGAAGCCTGGATAGCCTCGGTTGCAGAAGTTGCGTAGTTGCCCTTTGCGTCGATGAGCATGTCATAAGCCTCCTTTACGCGCTCCCATCTCTTGTCACGGTCCATAGCGTAGAAACGTCCGCATACTGTGCCGACCTTTCCGGTAGACTTCGCCATTTCAGCCTCGAGGCTCTCCACGAAGCCCTTTCCGCTCTTAGGGTCAGTGTCACGACCGTCCATGAAGCAGTGTACGAACACGTCCTCAAGACCATACTCCTTCGCTACGTTGAGGAACTCGTAAACATGCTCGAGTGAGCTGTGTACGCCACCCATTGAAGCGAGACCCATGAGGTGGAGCTGCTTGTTGTTTGCCTTTACATAGTCATAGACAGCCTTGATCTCAGGGTTCTGGAGGAACTTGTGCTCACGTGCTGCGATGTTGATCTTCACGAGGTCCTGGTACACAACGCGGCCTGCGCCGAGGTTGAGGTGACCTACCTCCGAGTTACCCATCTGTCCCTCTGGAAGACCTACGGCCTCACCGCATGCCTTGAGTGTGCCCATAGGGTGCTGTTTGCGGAGCGACTCGATGTAAGGTGCTCCCTGTGCATAGATGACATTAGACTCATCCTGTCTTCCCTCGCCCCATCCGTCGAGGATCATAAGTAGAACTTTCTTGTCCATAATATATTGATGTTTCGTTGTTTCGCGGCTTTGCCGCGCAAAGATACAACAAATCTTGCCGTAATGTAGTGGTGCCGAAATTAAAAATTTGTAAATTTGTTCCCCCAATTCGGATTTAACGATAAAAGCGAACGATAATGAACAGGTATTCCAACGATGCATTGACGGCATCCCTGCTGCAATGTACGCATGACATAAGGAAGGCTGCATCAACAGCAGCCTTTCCGCTTTCTATGCAGGTGAGGGCGTACGACCTTCTCGATGGCCTTCTTGCGTCTGCTCAGATGGGAGGGGATATGGGACCGGATCCGGATGCCGTGCGTGAGTACTGCGATACCTATGTGCAGGTTGAGGCTGCTCTGGCGGACTGTTTCGATGCGGATGCCCTGACAGCCGAGGCCGAAGGTCAGATTGCGCCGGCCAGGGCGGAGGTAGAAGAACTTCGCTTCGCCGCCGCTTCCGCCGCAAGCCTCCATGAATTCGCCAAGGAAGTCTTCGAGATCTGGCAGACCCAGGGAATATTTGCGAGGAAAAGGGCTCTCAAGGAACTGCGTCAGCGTGCAGGATTCCGTCTGGAAAGCCACCGTATCGGAAACTATGTGGCCAAGACATTCGACCTTATGAACGAGGCCCAGGCAAGGTTTGCAAGGGCTCAGCAGGCGGTTTTTGCCGCAGATGTCAAATACAAGATCCGCAAGGATACCTACAAGGAAATTTACAACATCCTATGCAAGACAATGAACTGAGCTGCGTAGACTGCGGCACCCAGAACTGCAAGTTCAAGACAAGGACATACCCTGATTTCTGCCTGACCACCAACCTCTCTGAAGAGGATGCGCAGTGGGCGGCTGAGCGTTATGACGAGGACCGTAACCATGACATCATGGTCGCAAGTGCCGAGGTGGAGTACGAGGGATACTGCCAGTGGACAAGGGTTCAGGAGATCATGGAGTTTGCAAGGAAGATCGGTGCGAAGAAGATCGGTATCGCAAACTGCATCGGCCTTATAAATGAGGCCCGCATCTTTGCGAAGGTGCTCCGTGCCAACGGGTTCGAGCCCTATGCGGTCGTATGCAAGGTCGAAGGACGTGCGAAGACTTCGATGGGCATACCGGAAAAGTGCGAGGAAATCGGCCCGGCCATGTGCAATCCGATCCTCCAGGCCCGTCTGCTGAATCAGGCACATACCGACCTGAATGTGGTCATAGGCCTATGCGTGGGCCACGACAGCCTGTTCTACCGTTATTCGGAGGCATATGTTACCACCCTCGTCACAAAGGACAGGGTGACCGGAAACAACCCAGCGGCGGCCCTGTATACGGCAAATTCATATTACAAGAAGAAATATAAACTCTAAAACATATAACATAATGTCAAAAGTGAAATTCTATAGAGAGGAGCAGATTCCTCTCGAAATGCATAAAGTACGTGTGGTACAGAAGCTCACGCTTCTTCCTGTAGAGGAGCGTCTCAAGAGGATCCAGGAGGCTGGAAACAACACATTCCTTCTCCAGAACAAGGATGTGTACATGGATATGCTTACCGACTCGGGAGTGAACGCGATGTCTGACAACCAGGTTGCGTCGATGGGTATGGCAGATGACTCATATGCAGGTTCGGAGACCTTCAACAGGGTCAAGTCAGCCATCTTCGAGGTGTTTGGAACGGAGCATGTGCTTCCTGCCCATCAGGGCCGTGCGGCTGAGAATATCCTCGCCGAGGCTTATGTGAAGCCGGGCATGGTGGCGATCATGAACTTCCACTTCACAACCACCAAGGCTCATATCACAAGACTCGGAGGAGAGGTTGTCGAGGTTATCGGCAAGAAGGGTCTCGTTCCTGATTCGGATGAGCCGTTCAAGGGAGATCTCGACCTCGAGGAACTCAAGAAGACCATCGAGAAATATGGTCCTGAGAAGGTCGCTTTCGTGCGTGTCGAGGCCGGTACAAACCTCATCGGAGGTCAGCCTGTATCTCTCGAGAACATGCTTGCAGTGGCCGACATCTGCCATAATTACGGAGTGAAGAGCATCCTCGATGCATCGCTTCTCCAGGACAACGTATACTTCATGAAGACCCGTGAGGCTCAGTGCAAGTTCATGACTACCAAGCAGATCTATCATCTTCTTGCCGACAAGATGGACATCATCTACTTCTCTGCAAGAAAGCTCGGATTCGCACGCGGAGGTATCATTACATCGCACAACAGGAAGTACATCAACGACATGATGGAGTTCATCCCTCTCTACGAAGGCTTCCTTACATACGGCGGTATGGAGGTCCGTTCGATGGAGGCTCTTGCTGTCGGACTTCTAGAGTCCCTCGACATGGAGTACATCAACCAGGGACCTGAGTTCATCGAATATCTCGTGAACGAGCTTGACAAGTACGGCGTTCCTGTAGTGAAGCCTGCCGGCGGTCTCGGTGCCCACCTCAACTGCTCGGAGTTCGTGCCTCACCTTCCACATGAGAAGTATCCTGCAGCGGCAGTGGCTACAGCCCTCTATATCGCATCAGGTATCCGTGGAATGGAGCGTGGATCGCTCAGTGAGCAGCGTGAACCGGACGGAACCGAGCGTTATGCCGAACTCGAACTCATGCGTCTCGCAATGCCGCGCCGAGTGTTCACCCTTTCTCAGGTGAAGTACTGTGCGGACCGAATCAAGTGGCTCTATGACAACAGGGAGCTCATCGGCGGTCTCGAGTGGGTCGAGGAGCCTAAGGTTCTGAGATTCTTCTTCGGACGTCTCAAGGAGATCGGTTACTGGCAGGAAGAGCTTGCCAAGAAGTTCCGCGAGGACTTCGGTGAGTCTCTCTAACGGCTGACCATCAGGGATATGGCCTTTTCGGCCTCGGAATATCCCTCATCATATAAGGCGCGGAGCTTGTCCGTGTCCTTTTCCATTCGCCCGACCACGACAGACTTGGTCGGGCGAATTACTGTTATGCGGCCTTCGTCCTCAAGTCTTTCAATCAGGTCCATGGTCCTGTTGTAGATGCTGTTGCGTTTGGCGAGGGCCTTTTGCAGTTCAGGGTACTTAGGGTAGAAAAGCTTTGACAGCGGCATCGATCCTTCCTTCTTGCGGTAGCCCCTGTTGCGGGTCAGGATGACCACTGCCTTTTCATATCCCTGCTCCATCGCATATTCCAATGGGATCGAATCGGCGATGCCTCCGTCAAGCATGGGGATGCCGTCCACCTGACATACAGGGGACACGAACGGCAGGCTGCTGGATGAACGTACGATGTCCATCACGCGTTCGGATGATGACTTCTCCTCGAAATATTCCGCCTTGCCGGTCAGGCAGTTAGTCGTCACCATCACGAACCTGTCAGGGTTCGAGAAATATGTGTCGTAGTCGTATGGGATGATCCTTTCCGGGAATTCCTCGAAAAGCAGCTTGAAGTCCATTATGCACCTCTGTGTGAAGAGGTATTTAAGTCCTACATAATGGTATTTGTCCATCAGGTCGATGTTGCTGGCCTTTGCCCTTCCGCGTTGTCCGGACATGTACGAAAGTCCGTTGCAGGCTCCCGCGCTGACCCCGACCGTGAAAGGAAACCTGATTCCATGGTCCATGAAACAGTCCAGCACTCCGCAGGTAAACACTCCGCGAAGTCCGCCACCTTCAAGGACCAGGGCTGTATTTTCGATTCGGGTCATGGCGCAAAAATAATGATTCAAAAGAACAAAAACACCCGAATTTGTGCTTTTGACATTCAAAAAGACCCTTAAAAGAACAAATCAGGGCGTTTTTGTGCACGGGCCCCAGTTGATTTGCCTGTTTGTCCACCAAATGGGCGTTTTTGTGGAGATTTTCTGGCGGGTTTTCTGGTAGATACGAAATATCCCTGATGTGGCTCGCTACGCAGAAGCATGGGTATATGCTTCGCTCACGCACATCAGAGATATTTCGCATTTCTCCACCAAAAGGGCGTTTTCGTGGAGAAACTTCAGATGACTTACCCGTTTGTCCACAAATAGAGCATTTCCGTGGAGAAACCTCAATTGATTTACCTGTTTGTCCACAAAATGGGCGTTTTTGTGGAGAAACCCTGGCAAGGATTGATGCCTATATACGAAAAAAACACAGCGTTTCTGCTGTGCTTTCTTGTAGCGGGACGCAGGATTGAACTGCGGACCTCATGATTATGAATCATGCGCTCTAACCAGCTGAGCTATCCCGCCAGGATATTAAACAATCTTTGTTGAGATAGAAGGACTCGAACCCTCACTGACAGAGCCAGAATCTGTAGTGCTACCATTACACCATATCTCAATTTGGCTTCCCATTTGATTTTTGGGACTGCAAAAGTACAAATGTTTTATTAAAAACCAAAACTTTTTTGAGAAAACACAACATTTTTTGCAAAAAGTCCCTCAAAACTTCCCAAAACCTTACAGCCTGTCGATGTAAAGCACTCCGTCGAGGTGGTCGATCTCGTGCTGGAAGATGACTGCTGTGAAGCCGCTGACTGTGTCTCTGACGGCAGGAATTCCGTATTCGATTACGATTTCGGTCGAACGGGCTACATCTTCGCGACGGTCCGGGACAGAGAGGCATCCTTCAGGGCCGAAGGTCAGTGAGTCCGATGCCCAGACTATGCTGATGTTCGGATAGACTTCGAACGGTTCGCCTTCCTTGTCGAATCTTTGGACTGCCACGACCCTGCGGTTGAGGCCTACCTGCGGGCCTGCGATTCCGACTCCGTCCTGGGTCGGATGGGTCACTGTTGCTACCATGAGCGAGCAGAGTCCGGCGTATTCCTCAGACTTGAGTGCATCCTCCGAGAGATTGACCGAAGGGGCACGAAGTACGGCGAGGTCTGCCGAGTCGGCTATCGTGAGCACGCGCATGGTGCCTTCAGGAACACCGGCTTCCAGTCCGGAAATGGATCTCTGGATCAGTGCGGTTTCCTGGGACGTGAAGTCGCCCGGGTCGCTGGTGCGGCAGCCGGCAAGGCACAGGGCTGCAAGAGCGGCAAAAACAAAACGTCTGTTCATGGCGGGTCTAGTCGCAGTCGATGAAACTGTCGTGTCTTCCAAGCAGGACGACTGCATATACCTCACATCCTTCCCCGCGTCCCACGAAGCCGAGCTTCTCGGTGGTGGTCGCCTTGACTGAAACTCTGGCAGGGGAGATCTGCATGATCTCGGCAAGGCACTCGCGCATCGGGATGATGTATGGGGCGAGTTTCGGTCTCTGCATTGCTATCGTTATGTCTGCATTCACGACATGCCATCCTTCGTTGTCGATAAGCTGCATAACCCTGTCCAGCAGGATCTTGCTGTCGATTCCCTTGAACTCGTCCGATGTGTCCGGGAAGTGCTTTCCGATGTCTCCGAGGGCGAGGGCGCCGAGCAGTGCGTCGCAGAGTGCATGGATGGCGACGTCTCCGTCAGAGTGGGCGATGCATCCCACCGGGCTTTCAATCTGTACTCCGCCGAGCCACAGAGGCAGTTCGGGGGCAAGGGCATGAACGTCGTATCCGTTTCCTATTCTAAAATCCATATGGTCTGTTTTTTTATGGCAAATGTAAATAAAAAACAGTAAATTTGCTCGTTAAACAAGATAGAAACTATATGGGATTCAGTTTTAATTTTTTCGGAACTCAGGAGGTCCGCAAGTTCAGTTACAAACCGCGCTTCTATGACCCTGAGGCAGAGGAAAGAAGAAAGAAATACGGTGACTTCACAAAGCCGAAGGAGGAAAAGTATGTGCCTGGAAATCATGTGAAAGGCAGCTTCCGTGACGGCAACTATCAGAGGAAGATGGAGGTCGGCAGGAATCAGAAGACCATAGGTATGGTTACGATGGTCCTGCTTGCCGCTGTGGTATATCTCCTGTTCAAGTATTTCCCTCTACTGGTGGATTCCCTCGGTAAATAGTATATGGATATAAGGATATTACCAAGCAACATAGCGAACATGATCGCCGCGGGAGAGGTCGTGCAGAGACCTGCGTCCGTGGTGAAGGAGCTCGTGGAGAATGCCGTGGATGCCGGTGCCGACCAGGTGACCGTGGTCATCCAGGATGCCGGCCGTACCCTCATTCAGGTCATCGACAACGGATGCGGAATGTCTCCGGACCAGGCCGTTCTCTGTTTCGAGCGCCATGCGACTTCGAAGCTTCAGACTGCGGAAGACCTTCAGAACATCCTGACCTTCGGTTTCCGTGGCGAGGCTCTTGCTTCGATTGCCGCGGTGGCTGAGGTTACTCTGAAGACCCGTCGTGAAGAGGATGAGGTGGGATGTCAGGTGGACTTTGCGGACTCGCAGCATCTTGCGACCAACGAGGCTGCTACCCCGAGGGGAGCGAACTTCAGCGTACGCAACCTGTTCTACAACGTGCCTGCGCGTCGCAAGTTCCTCAAGTCGGACAATGTGGAGTTCAAGCACATCGTGACCGAGTTCACGCGTGTGGCCCTGACCCGTCCCGACATAGGGTTCACCCTTACCCATAATGGAAGGGACGTGCTCGTTCTTCGTCCTGCCAAGTCATTGAAGTTCAGGATCCAGGATGTGCTCGGAACTCAGGTGGCGAACGATGTGGTGGACATCAAGGCGCAGACTTCGATAGCGACGATTTCCGGATTCGTGGGTCGTCCTGCGGCTGCGAAGAAGGGACTCGGCAACCAGTATTTCTTCGTCAACGGCCGTTTCTTCAAGAGCCCGTATCTCCATAAGGCCGTGATGAAGGCCTATGAGAACCTCATACCTGACGGGGTGACTCCGTCATATTTCATCTACCTCGAGGTGGATCCTCAGTCTGTCGATGTCAATATCCATCCGACCAAGACCGAGATCAAGTTTGAGGACGACAGCGTACTTTTCCAGATCCTCTTTGCATGCGTCAAGGAGTCCTTGGGAAAGAATTCATTCGGAGACAGCATAGACTTCGACCGCGAGGGCGTACCGGAAATCCCGGCCTTCGGAAAGAGCTTCTATGAATCGCATGAGGTCAATGAGCCTCAGTCGGGCGTGGATCCGACCTACAATCCTTTCGACAACGACGGCTTTGCATCGGTGGATTCGCCTTATGCCAATTCATTCGCATCGGGCGGTGGTGCGGCTTCCGGCGGTTCATCCTTCGGCGGTTCTTCTTTCGGAGGTACGGTATTCAGCGGTTCATGGGATGAGACAGGAGCCGGTTTCGAGGACAGTGCCATGCCTGAACCGGTCCGTCCTGCCACAGGCTACGGCCAGGGAACAAGGAACTTCATCGAGAGGAGGGACGACTATGGCAAGCTGTTCGAGGACAAGCTGACTCCATCGAAGTCGGTGCTTACCATCAACGGAAAATATATCGTGACTGCGGCAGGCAGCGGCCTTATGGTCGTGAACATCGGCCGTGCGATGGAGCGTATCCTGTATGAGCGTTTCCTGGATGCGATGTCGAAGAATGCGCATGTGACGCAGACGGCCCTTTTCCCTGTGACCGTACAGGTGGGTGTCGAGAACATGTGCCTTTTCAACGAGCATGCATCCATGCTGGAGAGCCTCGGATTTGACATTGCGCCGTTCGGCATGGATACCATCGTCGTGAACGGAGTGCCTGAGGGCTACAGTGCGGAGGCGGGAAAGGTGCAGTCGATGATCTCTGACCTTCTGTTCATACTCGCTGACGACCATGGTGCCCTTCCTGAGGTGATGACTGCCAATATGGCATCCCGTTTTGCCATGCTGGGTGCTCTGAAGGGCGATCCGATCACAAATCCTGTGGAGGCACAGAGGTTGATTGATTCGCTGTTTGCCTGCTCGAACGCTGAATTTACCAGCACTGGCAGGAGGATCATAACAATAATCCCGATCGACGAGATCGAAAAAAGATTCTGATAAGATGAATTACTATAACAACAGAGGCGGCTTCATGAGCGGGGTTCCGACTGCGGTCAAGAACCTTATCATCATCAATGTCCTGGTGATGGTCATGACCTATCTCAACGAGCCATTGATGTTCAGGCTTTTTGCCCTTTATCCGTTCCAGATCATGCGTCACCCATGGCAGCTGGTGACATACATGTTCATGCACGGCGGATTCTTCCACCTTTTCTTCAACATGTACACGCTCTATATCTTCGGAAGTGTGCTGGAGAGGGTCTGGGGTACGAAGAAGTTCCTGGTATACTATTTCGCGACAGGAGTCGGTGCAGCGCTCATCCATCTTGGAGTGCAGCATCTGACAGGTGACTATGCCCTTACTGTAGGTGCTTCAGGTGCAATCTACGGCATCCTGATGGGATATGCGATGCTTTATCCGGATTCGATACTTACCCTGATCTTCCCTCCGGTGTCAATGAAGGCAAAGTGGTTCGTACTCATCTTCGGAGGTATCGAATTCCTTACCGGAGTGACTGGAGTAGGCGGCGGCATCGCCCATTTCGCCCATCTTGGCGGCCTTCTCTTCGGATTCCTCCTCATCTGGTACTGGAAGAAGAACCATAAGCTGTACGGCAGCGACTATTAAAAGGAACCTACATGGCCAGAAACAGGTTTTTCGGACTGACATCACGTGTGCTGATGCTTATAGTGGCGGGACTTCTCATCCTGTCCTATCTGTCCATCGTGGTCAATCCGGCCAAGGTATGGCTCATTTCACTGGTGGGAATATTCTTCATCCCGCTTTCCGCACTTAACCTCTTCCTTCTTTTGTGGGCATTGAAACGCAGGTCGAAGTCGATAGTGATCCCTCTTCTTGCCCTGCTTCCTGCCATCTATTTTACAGGACTGTATGTCCAGTTTGATTCGGAGGAGGACATGATCGCGAGGATGCCTCATTCTGAAAATACTGTCCGTATAATCTCATATAATGTGGGCCGTTTCTCCCTTGACGAGGGAGAGTTCAAGTCCCGTACGGAATGCATGGATTCGGTGTTTGCATACATCCTTGACCAGGATCCGGACATAATCTGCCTTCAGGAGTTCCAGGCTGACAATATCGACAACGTAAAGTCGTATCTCAGACGCAGGATGAACGATTACAAGGCCGAATATTATCTTTTCCCAAGCGGAAACGGAGCATTCGGAAACATCACCCTCAGCAAGCTTCCGGTGACAGGCAAGGGAGTCATCAAGTTTGACGAGAGTACCAATCTTGCGATATATACGGATTACAAGCAGGGAGACAAGGCTTTCAGGGTGTACAACTGTCATTTCGAGAGCTACAGCATCTCCATGTCAGGAATACTCAGGGCCGTGGCCGGAAGGGACAGATCCGTTTTCGCGGAGACCGGCAGCAAGATGAAGAAGTCCATCACCCGTCGTCCGAAGCAGGTGGACCAGGTGTTCTCGCACATCGAGGACTGTCCGGTCGAATCATTCGTCTGCGGCGATTTCAATGACAATCCGATGTCGTACACATACTATCGCATGACCCGTGGAAGGAAGGATGCGTTCGTCGAGGCCGGCAACGGTTTCGGAGCGACCTTCGCAACCCTCTGGCCTGTGCTCAGGATTGATTATGTGCTTTATCCGGAGAATTTCAAGGCGATATCGCACGACATCCCGCGTGTGCCTTATTCGGACCATTACCCTGTAATAACAGAAATAGAATTATAGATATGCAGAAAGCTTTAGAGGTGCTGCGAGGCGGCGGCATCATCCTTTACCCGACCGATACCGTATGGGGCATCGGATGCGACGCGACAGATCCGGCTGCTGTCGCCAAGGTTTATGAGATCAAGAAACGTGCTGACAGCAAGTCGCTTGTGCTTCTTGCCAGCGATATGGACATGATCTGCAGATATGTGAAGGAGATTCCTGAGATGGCGGTCCAGCTCGTTGAGGTGAACGACAAGCCTATGACCATCATCTATCCGGGAGCTGTGGCAGGTCCCGCTCCTGCCGCTGACGGTGTACTTCCCAAGGCAGACCGTCATTGTCTTGCATTCAATACCGTTGCAGAAGACGGCACTGTGGGCATCAGGGTTCCGATGATGGATTTCTGCCAGCAGCTTGTGGCAAGATTCGGCCGTCCTATAGTTTCGACTTCGGCCAACATTTCAGGCGAGCCTACTCCTAAGAAGTATGCAGAGATTTCAGAAGAGATCCGCAATGCAGTGGACTACATCGTCGATCCTGCCCTTGAAAAGGGTTCGACAGGCCAGTCCTCGTCCATCATAAAGGTAGGACTGGACTATTCGATCGAGATAATCCGAAAATAACTTACACTAGATTGTGGAAATATACTGCGGAGACAGCTGTGAGAGCGGCTGTCTCTGTTCGTAGACGGGAGTCTCCAAGATGGACTGGTATGAAGCCGCGGGAGATTGCGAGTTCTGCTTCGGCATGGGAGAAGTCTCCTTCGGGACCGATGAGGATGATGATTTCAGAGCCTTCATATGTTCCGAGGACTTCCTTGATGCTTCGGCGAGGTGTGTTCTCGTCTTCGAAGCAGTATGCGATCATTCTAAGTACGCCGTCTGCCTCCTGGCTGCCGTATGATTCTATGAATTCCTTGACTGAAACAGGTTCATTCACTGTCGGTACCGCGCCTTTGAGCGACTGCTTTGCCGCGCTCACCAGGATCTTCTCGATGCGGGCGGTCTTGAAGATGCGCCTTTCCGAATGTTCTCCGATGACAGGCGACACCTCATCCATTCCGATCTCGCATGCCTTCTCAGCAAACCACTCGTAGCGGTCGTTGTTCTTTGTCGGGCATACGGCCATATGAAGGCGGTAGCCGTGTCCGCCCCATCCTTCTTCGCTTGAAAGCACCATGGCCTCCACTCCCTTGTGGCTGTCGGACGTGATGCGGCATCTGTAGAGGGTACCGCATCCGTCGATGACTGAGATTTCATCGCCGGCACGGTGTCTCAGTACCTTGATGCAGTGGCCTGATTCGTCCTGGTCCAGACGGCAGATTCCGCCTTCGATATCGCGAGAGTAGAAAAGTTCCATGTCTGTTTTGATGTTTCAAAGCACAAAAATAGTAAATTTGCGAATATGTACATAGGACTTATATCAGATACGCACGGAGTGTTCGACAGCCGTTTCAAGGAATTCCTGGAGCCTGTCGACCAGATATGGCATGCAGGCGATTTCGGAGGAGGCATGGAACTCGCCGCGGAGATCGCCAGGTTCAAGCCCCTGGTCGGTGTGGCCGGCAACTGCGACAATCATTCACTGCGTTTCGAGCATCCCCTCCACCGCTTCTTTGAGTGCGAGGGAATGAAGATCCTCATGACCCATGTGGGTGGATATCCGGGCAGGTACGACCCGAGAGCCCGTCAGCTGATAGATCAGTACAAGCCTGACATATTCGTGTGCGGACATTCGCATATACTAAAGGTAATGCGTGACCCGAAGAGGAACAATATGCTGGTGATCAACCCGGGAGCATCAGGAATACAGGGTTTCCATGTGGTGCGTACGGGCCTCAGGTTCAAGATTGAAAACGGAAACATCCACTCGATGGAAGTATTCGAACTGGAAAGAGACTAAAGGAAATATATGGCGACAGTGAAGACAAAGACGGTGTGGTTCTGCAAGTCATGCGGAAACGAGAGCCCGAAGTGGATGGGCAGATGCCCTGCGTGTGGGGAGTGGAATACGATGGTTGAGGAGACGGTGGCTACCGGAAAGAAGCAGGGACCGGCTGTGGCATCTACGGTACCTGGCAGCGGTCAGAAGCCGATGCCTCTTTCGCATATAGATTCATCGGTGGAGAATCGCATATCCCTGAACAACGGGGAGGTGGGCCGCATCCTCGGAGGCGGTCTGGTCGAAGGTTCGCTGGTGCTTATCGGCGGTGAGCCGGGCATCGGAAAATCAACCCTTTCCCTCCAGATTCCCCTTCATTGTCCGAACCTCAAGACCCTGTATGTGACAGGCGAGGAGAGCGCAAGACAGGTGAAACTGCGTGCCGCACGCATCGGTGGAGACGATTCCGGATGCATGATCTACAGCGAGACCCTGATGGAGAACATAATCGCCGAGGCCCGTGCCATGATGCCGGACCTTATGGTGGTGGATTCGGTGCAGACCATGTATTCGCAGAATGTGGAGTCTTCTCCGGGTTCCGTGACCCAGATCAGGGAGACGGCCGCAATGCTCCTGAGATTCGCTAAAGAGACTGGAGTACCTGTGATCCTTATCGGTCACATCACCAAGGAAGGCAGCATCGCCGGACCTAAGGTGCTTGAACATATAGTGGACGTCGTCCTGCAGTTCGAGGGCGAAAACAGGGGTACATACAGACTGCTCCGCAGCATCAAGAACCGATTCGGATCGACTTCGGAACTTGCGGTGTTCGAGATGACCGGCAAGGGACTCCGAGAAGTCAGCAATCCATCGGAGATGCTCATTCCTATGCACGAGGAAGGCCTCAGCGGCGTTGCGGTAAGCGCCATGCTTGACGGTACGAGACCGTTCCTGATCGAGGTTCAGGCCCTTGTGAGTTCGGCTGCATATGGAACGCCTCAGCGAAGCGCCACCGGCTTTGATGTTCGCCGTCTGAACATGCTGCTTGCAGTGCTGGAGAAGCGCGCGGGATTCAAGCTGAGCGTCAAGGACGTGTTCCTGAACATGGCCGGAGGACTCAAGGTCAGCGACCCGGCATGTGACCTTGCGGTCATCAGTGCTGTCCTTTCTTCCAACTTCGATTTTGCCATCCCTTCCGATGTATGCTTTGCCGGAGAGATTGGTCTCAGCGGCGAGGTAAGGCCTGTCGCACAGACGGATCGACGAATAATCGAGGCTGCACGCTTGGGATTTAAACGCATATTCGTATCTTCGTACTCTAGTTTGGAAGGTCTTGCTGAACAGGGAGTAAACGGAATTGAGGTTGTAAAGGTATCCGATGTTCCGTCCTTGTGCAGGACGCTTTTCAAATCCTAGCCTTAACCATAACGAATAAGATTTAATTACCACTTACTATGAAATCCACCGGATTCGGCAGGATGGCGACTTATTGCATCGCTATCCTCTCGGTTCTTTCCTGTATCAGGGAAGAATACACTGTTTCGGAGGAAAACCTTAATCTCGAGGTCACCGTCTTTCAGGATGGTGTGCACATACCTCTGGGAATCACCGATTCTCTCAAGGTCAAGGACCTGCTGGAGACTTTCGGTCAGGGTGAATCGTCCGAATATCTGCAATATCTTAAGACCATCGGTTCTGATGGTGCATATGCTATCGGCATGTCCGAAACCATGGACTTTTCCGGATCTCTTGCTGAACTTGAGTCCCTCAAGGACCAGTTGAGGATCGATGGAATGTCGGTTCAGGAAAATGTTTCATTCAATCTCTCAAGCGTCGATGTGTCCGGCTTCAAGGTAGAAGGCCGTGACTATGTCATGGACTATGACCTCGGAAGCATAATAGGTGACTTCGATGCTCCGTCCATCGAGCCTTTCAACACGAGGATCACCGCTGACCTGGGGGATTATCTGCCGGATCTTTCGGCCTTTGATTCAGGTCTGGACAAGGAACCGTTCGAAATGAATGTGGAGATAGGCCATCTTGAAGGTCTGGAGTATTTTCCTTTTGGACTGGAGGCGGTGGTCGGTCCGAATGCATATAACGCGCCTATTCCTGTCGATCCTGCAAAGGGACTGACATATGTGAGCCCTATTACCGGCAAGACTCTCCTGTCGGTTTCTCCTATGCTTGTCAAGTTTGAGGCGGATCCTTATCCGATAGAGATGTCCATGGACCTCCCTGACGGGGTGACGTCGATAGACAGGATCGTCATGAAGGAAGGTGCGTCTGTGACCGTTACCGTTGCAGTGGAGAACTCCCTCTTTACGGATGGCCGCATCCTGCCTCACATGGATATAGATGTCCATGATGTACTGCAGCTTGCTGATGAGGAGAACTATGGCCGTGATGACCTGACCATTGACCATATCATAGATGATTTTGACCTTAAGGCCAGAGGAGCCCGCATCACGAGGTCATATAAGGTGAAGGCCATAAATGTCTCGAAGGCTGACATCAAGGACGGCAGGCTTGACATCAGCAGGACCATATCACTTTCCGATGCATCGTCATTCGGGTATGAAGGCCTGACCACCACCCTCAGGAAGCTGGAGGAATCGAATGGAAAGCCGATGAACATCTACCTTTCTCTCGCCTTTGAGGATTTCGAGATCGATCATGTGGAATTTACCGTAGACAAGGACGAGGCTGTGACAGTCGAGAAAAGTACTGAGATTCCTTTGAAGATGGAATTCGATGTGCCGGAAGACATGGTCAAGGGCATCAGTTATGTGCAGTTTGCCAGGACTATGCCTGCGGGAGACGGCAATGTCCATCTCAGCCTTTCCGCTTCAAATGTACTTGATTTCATGAACCTTGGACTTGAGAGCCTTGAGTTCACCTTCCCAGAGGAAATTGTCGTTGAGGGAGCGGTGGACGGAAAGCTTTCATATAAGGTCGATGACCTGACCAAGGGGCTTGACGAATATCTCTATTTCAAGGAAATACGACTTCCTCAGCCTGTCGGAGGCAAGGTTTCGATAGATACTGAAATCGCTGTCGCAGCAAAGGTCAAGGCTTCCGTATCAGGTTCTGTGAACAGTGCGGAACTTGCTGCTGCAGAGGCTATTGTAGTGAACATGAGCGCCGAGGGCGACATCGATGTCGAAGACTATGAAGTGGTCATAAAGGAGTACAGCCACGCGGTTGACCAGACCTATGTCTTTGAGGAGAAGCTTCCGGACGGAATGGAGGACCTCGACAGTGATGTCGCGATATATCTGAAGGATTCTCCTCGCTTGAGGATTGCAGTTGACTGCCCTTCGTCGGATATGACTGTTGTGGCGGGAAAGGGAGGTATGAAGATAAGCTTCCCTGATATGCTTAGGTTTGAAGACGGTACCCGCACGATGACATTCGCCGAGGGAGAGGAAATCCCTTCGGAAATCGTCCTTGGAATTGACCGCATCGTGGTTTCACCGGTATCCCGCGAGGACGGGGCATATGTCGTCGGAGAGTTTGAAATGACCGGAAACATCGGTATCATGGAGGGCGGAAAGGTCCATAAGTCCGACGTTGTAAGCATCAGCATGGAGATTCCTGACCTTGTTCCGGACAATGTGGCTGTGGAGACGTATTCTGCTGCGATTGCAGAGGAGTTTGAGTTCGAGCTGCTCTCCGCTGAGGATATTCCGGAAATGATCATATCCATGGGAGAGGTCGAGTTTGAAGATGTCTTCATGGATTTCGAAATAGACGCATCCGATCTTCTTTCAAGGCTCGGAGGTGCCCAGATCAGTTTCAGCTGCGACGTCACCGTTCCTGACTGCATCATTCTGGATGGTGTTGATTCCATCAAGCTCGAGGCCAAGGCTGATTCGGACGGCAAGGTAAGGATGAAACCGATAAGGATAAAGGGACTGGATCTTTCGGGACTGGTAGAGTCCGGCGAGGGGCTGAAGGGAACCGTTTCGGTAAACGGAAACGTCACCTTGACCGATGCAAGCATAGATGTGGATGACCTCAAGGATGATGATGCCTTTGCAGTTTCGCTGAAGGGAGGAATTTCAGGAAGCGGAGGGGACGGTGCAATTACGGTTGCAAAGGTTTCCGCCAAGGTTGATTACCATATGGACCCTGTTTCGTTTGCAGTCGATCTGAGCGGTCTCAGCAATGCGCTCAATACGGATGGGCTTTCGGTGGACCTTGCGCTTGAACATGTCCATATCGGATTCGATGTCATGACCAATCTGGGCGTATCCGCTGATGCCGACATCAGTCTTACACCTTACTATGCAGATGTTCCTGCAGAGCCTTTGACATGCAGGCTTGAACTGGATGCCCTTGAGACGCCAGGTGAACTGAAGCATACGGAGTTCCGGCTTGAAGAAGAGCCTGTCCTGGAACTTCTCAGGAACATCCCTGACAGCATTCTGATCAGTCTGTCTGCAGACACCGACAAGGATGCCATGTGCGTGATTGACACAAGGATTGATAATGTGTTCTCCGTAGACTGTTCGGTTGAGATTCCTCTCCAGTTCGACGAGGAATTCAACATCGGTTTCACATATACGATTGAAGACATCCCCGAGATCGTGAACACTATATTCAGCAGCGGACGCCTCGCGCTCACAGGCGAAGTGCTCAGCGGCCTTCCTTTGGACATCGACATGACTGCGGAACTTCTTGACGAAGAGGGAAGGGTCATGCCTCTTGAGGAAGATGCCGGCAAGCTGCACATCAGTCCATGCGAGGGCGCAGGCAGGGCAACGGCAACTGATTTGAACTTCCTCTTTGGAAGTAGCCATGGATCTCTGCCTTCGGAGATCTCTGCCATCAGGCTCATATTTGAGGCCGGTGCTGTCAATGTCCCGTTGACTGAGGATTCGTTCATCAAGCTGAGGCTTCAGGCTCTTGTGCCGGAGGGCATAACGGTCGACCTGAAGGATTTTATGTCGAACGATAGATAGAGGAGGCAACAAGATGAAACGAAAGATACTTAATCTCATTATGGCAATGCTTCTTCTTCCGTTCATGGCAGGAGCACAGGCATTGAAAAGCAGTTACTTCATTGACAACTCGCTCAACAGAAACAAGATGAATCCGGCGTTCGCGCCACGTACCAACTATGTTCAGATTCCCGTTGCAGGCAATCTGTCGGCAGGTGTGACGAGCAATCTTGACATACCTACATTCCTCTATCCGATGAATGGCGAACTGGTGACCTTCCTCAACAGCCAGGTCTCGGCCAGGCAGTTTGAAAGGGCCTTGGCCAACCATCCCCATCTGGATGCAGAGACTTCCTTAAACCTTATCAACTTCGGATTTTATACAAGGAAAAAATCATTCTGGACAATCGACCTGGGAATAAAGGCCGGGGTTGACACCGACCTGCCAGCCGATCTGTTCCTGTTTCTGAAGAAGGGAAGCGGCACATCGGGACAAAGCTGCAACCTGGCCGATATCAATGCGTATGCGACGGCTTCCGTGCAGGCTTCCGTGGGCTATTCGCGAGAGATCACCGATAAGCTGCGTGCTGGAGCGAAGGTGCGTCTCATAGCGCCTGTGGCCTATGCGGCAGTAAACCTTGAGAATGTACGCCTCACTACCGGCAGGGACAAATGGACCATAGAGACTGAGGGTTATGCTCATGCCGCCCTCAAGGGACTGGATGTGGACATACCGGAAGACGGATCGACTCCGGAGATAGGATTTGACCTCGACCGCTTCCTGCAGGACAAGGCTCTGGCTGGCTTTGGATATTCCTTGGATCTTGGAGCGGAATATGTCCTTGACCTTCCTGGAAAAATGCTTGACTGCATCCGTTTGTCCGCCGCAGTGACGGATCTGGGCCTCGTACATTACATGAAGGATGCAGTATCTTCATATTCGACCCATGGAAGCATGGACTGGATGGGATTTCAGGATGTCGGAACGGGGGACCTGGACGATTTTTCAGAATACATCGATGATTTTGTGAAGAAGGCAGAGGAACTGCTTGTCCTTACTGAAGAGAAGCCTTCCGCATTGGTACGTTCTACAATGCCAAGCGTCTATCTGGGTGCTGAACTTCCGTTCCTCCGAGACATGATGAGTGCAGGACTTCTTTATTCGGGACGTTTCAGTCACAGTCATTATAGGAACGAACTCACCGCTTCGGTCAACCTCACTCCCGTGCGCTGGTTCGCTCTCGGACTCAGCTATTCCTTCCTCAACACGGCTGAAACCATTGGCTGCGTCATCGAGTTCACGCCGAAGAAAGGTGTAAATTTCCACCTTGGATTTGACTATCTGCCGCTGACGTTTACATCAGCCCCTATGATCACGGAGAACATACCGCAGTTCCTTGAAGACATGGGCTTCACCGGAATGCCTCTCCCTCTGTCCATGAGACTGAACATGCAGTTCGGACTTTCTGTGGCACTGGGATCAAGATACGGGAGATAAGTCCCTTAATTGGCAGTCGCAATGGCTGCCATTATCTTGTCAAGCAACGGGCGCACCTTCCAGGTTGGGGAAGTGCAGTTGTTTGTCATGATGGAGAAGACGATTGTCTGTCCCTCTGAAGTGGATGGGAGTATGTATCCGCTGTAGCAGCGTACTCCGTTCATCGAACCGCTCTTTACCTTGATCCTGTTCCTGAGGGCCGCGCTCTGTCCCTGCATGTTGTTCAGCATCGTGCCGTTTCCGCCTGGTGACGGCAGGCTGTGGAGATAGGTCTCGTATGCAGGAGACTTGGTCATGGCTGTAAGGAACCTGCAGAAGAAGTCTGCAGATACATAGTTCTGTCTTGAAAGTCCGCTTCCGTCCTGGATCTGCGCACCTGCCGCGTCCACTCCGAGGTTCTTGAGCACTTCCTCCAGTGCGTCATATGACGACTCGTACGATGCGTTGTCGAGAAGTTCCTTTCCGAGAGTCCTCAGAAGGGTTTCCGCATAGACGTTGTTGCTAGCATGGTTGGTCTCGAACACGACCCTGTCCAGTGAAGGAGACCAGGTAGTGCCTATGATTTTGATCTCATCCCATGCCGCAGGCTCGGCAACCGGCTCCGCCTTCAAGTCTGCCGGACCTTCCAGACACATGATTCCTTTCTTCTTGAGATATGTGTAGAAGTAATATGCACATGTGAGTTCGGGGAACTTGTTCGAGCAGTCAAGCCTTTTTGCGGCACGGTCCACTCCGAACGTTCCTCTGATTTCCGCAACAGGCGCAAGGTCGCTTCCGTACATGTAAAGCAGGTCTCCTGTGCCTTCCTCTCCTGTCGAGCAGTTGTAGCGGTATTCCATCCATGGAGTCTCCGGATAGTATGGGGTAATGTTTACCGGTGCTCCCACTGCCGGTCCCGCCGATACCGAGAACGACATCATGTTTTCATAGAACATGAGTCCTGTGGTGCCTGTACCGTAATATGTGCCGGCGTCATTCATGAGCCATGTAGGTTCTTCCGCCATGCCTTCGAACCATCTGCCGTCTCCGATGATGTGTCCGTTGATGCGTCTGATGCCTTCTGCGCGGATCATGGCTTCCCACTGTGCGAAGGTTTTGTCGATCACGACGGCGATGGAATCCTTCGATCCGAGGGTCGGGTCTCCGCCTCCGATGATGTATAGGTTGCCGTGGAGCACGCCGTCCTCGACGGTTCCGTCATATCCGATGTTGGTCTCGAACTTCCAGTCAGGTCCGAGGGTGTGGAGGGCCGCTCCCGTGCTGATGAGCTTCATGTTGGAAGCGGGGAGCATCATCATTTCCTTGTTTATGCCGGCAATTTCCCTTCCGTCCAATGTGCGGGCACATATGCCTATGACCGCCTGACTGAATGTGGGGTCATCGGTGATTGCTTCTACCTTGGCCTGAATGCTTTCCGTCGTCTGCTGCGCCATGGTGCATACCGCCGTCAGCAGGAATATGATGAGTGATATGGTGCGTTTCATTGTGATGCGTCTTTACCTTGGCAAAAATAGTGTTTTTTCAACAAGGATTTATGAAAATTACATATCTTTGCGCGATAAGTAAATAGAAGTATATGGCTAAGACTGTGCTTGTTTCGGGAGGTGCCGGATATATCGGCAGTCATGTGACTGTGGAACTCATCGGCGCCGGATATGATGTCATTGTTGCGGACAATATGTCCAACTGCGACACGACCTGCTTTGAGGGCGTGAAGAAGATTACCGGAAGGGACGACATTCCTTTCTATCAGATAGATTGCTGCGACCTTGAGGCTGTCGATGCCATCTTCAATGAGCATAATATCGATGCTGTGATCCATTTCGCCGCATTCAAGGCAGTAGGCGAGTCGGTGGCAGAGCCGATCATGTACTACAGGAACAACCTGGTGTCCTTCCTCAACGTCCTTGAGGTGGCAAAGGCCCATGGCGGTTGCAATGTGCTCTTTTCTTCGTCCGCTACGGTCTATGGCGAGGCTGAGACGCTTCCTGTGACTGAACAGACACCTCGAATGCCTGCCACTTCTCCGTATGGAAATACAAAGCAGATGTGCGAGGATATTCTCCGCGACGTGGTGTCTGCGACATCTTCTTCCGAAAGTCAGGTAAAGGGTATCGCGCTCCGTTACTTCAATCCTATCGGTGCCCATCCTTCAGCGCTCATCGGTGAACTTCCACGCGGCGTTCCAAACAATCTCGTGCCGTTCATCACCCAGGCGGCCATCGGCAAGCGCGAGTGCCTGAGCATCTTCGGAAATGACTATGATACTGAGGACGGAACCTGCCTGAGGGACTATATCGACGTGGTGGATCTTGCAAGGGCCCATGTGGCTGCAGTATCCCGCATGGTTGAGGGAAGGATGAAGGAAGGCTATGAAATATTCAATGTCGGAACAGGACGCCCAGTGTCTGTGTATGAATTGGTTACGGCCTTTGAAAAGGTAAATGGAGTGAAACTGAACTATGTCTATGCTCCGCGCCGCCAGGGTGATATCGTGGCAATCTGGGCGGATACGAAGCTTGCCAATGAGGAACTTGGCTGGAAGGCTGAGCGTTCGGTCGAGGAGACTCTCGCTTCTGCCTGGGCATGGGAAAGATATCTTGCTGGGAAATAATGCCTCTTGCCGGAATCCGGCATATAAAAAATCAGACTGGTACTATCATAGGTGACATGCCACCCCCGGCTAGGGGGTGCCTCCCGAACGGGAGGTGGGGGTCACCGGTTATAGTACCAGTCTGATTTTTTAATCAGGGAGAGAGATTACGCCTGCTTTGCTACTGTAGCGCTAAGCTTCTCTGAGAGCTCGTCGAGCTTCTCGAACATCTCCTTGATAAGGCCGTTGTAGTAAGCCTTCTTGTTTCCCTCCGGATGAGCAGCCTTCTGCTTGAGGCCGTTGTAGAGGTCAACTGACTCCTCGATTATTGCGTCGATTTCCTCTGAATTCTGCTGAGGGTTAAGCAACACGAAAAGGTCACAGTCCTCGATGAATTCGCCAATGAAATACTCGATGTCTTTCTTAAAAACTCTAAGGTTCATGATTAATACGTATTAAGGGTTTGTGTTATAACGTAGCAAAGGTAATAAAATTTTTGGTTCTACCACAGAAAATAAGCAGGACTCTGTATTGTCGGCAGCATTCCCTGTCCGTGATAACCTATGTATCTGCGTGCCTTGAGCAGTTTGTATGAGTTCTCATAGTAGTCACTCTGGCCTGGAATAAGCGAATTTACGCGCACCTTGTGGGATGCATGGATTATCTTTCCGTTGCCGATGTAGATGCCGACATGGGTGATCTTCTCCTTCTTGACAAGTGTGGCTGGCGTTCCGAAGAACACGAGGTCTCCCGGCTGGAGGTTTTCGATTCGCCTGGTCATCTCCTGATGGAAGTTTTCGGAATCAGGGGTGATCTTGTGGTTGCAGTTCATGATGATCTCACGTCCGTAATTGACCTGCTGCGATGCGTTTCTTGGAAGCAGGTGGCCGTTCATGAAGAATGTGAGCCTTACCAGACCACTGCAGTCGAGCCCCTTGCTCGAAGCGCCTCCCCAAAGGTATGGGGTCCCCTCAAACTGCATTGCCGTATCCACGATCTTCTTTGCAGTAACCTCTTGCTTGACAGCCCATTGTGCAAACAGAACCAGGTCTGCCGCAGGAGTCCATCCCTTTCTTCCGTCAGGAAGCATGACTTCGGCCCATTTCTTCTTTACTGACGGTTTCACCTTCTTTCCTTCCTTGAAGACGACCCTTACCAGGTTGCCCATCGAAAGGTCCGAAAGCCTTCTCGCCTTGAGCGACGGCGATTCGTAGACTCCACTGTGGTGGGCGGTGCAGATGTATTTTGCTGCTTCCTTGTATTCGTTGACCTGCTCGGCACTCATCTCCACGAGGCCGAGGTCCGTACACCATGCGGTGTATGGTTCAGGAGTCACGACCTGCCTCCAGTAGCCTTCCTCGCCGATAATTTCAACCACGGTTCCCATCAGGGACATGGTCTCCAGAGGCGATTCATAATCCGGCTCCAGCCTCATCATGTTTTCGGACAGTGCGGTGACCGCCCATCTCTTTTCTGTGCTTTTCTGAGCCGATGCCGACATGACTGCAGCCAGGAGGCATGCTGTCAATAATATAACCTTTCTCATATTCCGGTCGTTGTGCTTAAGTTGTTGTCATTCAGTAATCTTCCCTGCCATGTCTGACGTTCCTCAAGACGCTTGTCGAGGAGTCTGAGAAGTTCCACGTTGCGTATCAGCCCCCATGGAGTCTCGTTCACGAAGCGTGGCGGAACCTCTCCCACGAAGCGCTCGATGTGGATGTCAGGACGGAGCCTTTCCAGCATGTCTGTGAAGAAATCCAGGTATTCGTCAAGGCTGAACCTCTCGAAGTCTTCCGGTCTTTCCGCATATTCCTGTTCCATGCGGGTGCCCTTTACGATCTGCAGCTGGTGGAACTTGACCGACCTAATCGGAAGCGAATTTATCAGTCCGCAGCCGTCCAGCATCATCTGTCTTGTCTCTCCCGGAAGTCCGAGGATGAAATGCACTCCGACGTCAATTCCCCTGTCCGCGGTCATCTGCACGGCACGTCTTGCCGTCTCGAAATCGTGGCCTCTGTTGATGCGTCTGAGGGTCTCGTCATAGCATGATTCGATGCCGTATTCCACGATGACCACATGGTCCTTGGCAAGCTCCGCCAGATAGTCCAGCTTTTCCTCGTCCACGCAGTCCGGACGGGTGCCGATCACGATGCCGACCACCTGCGGATGACTGAGGGCTTCCTCATAAAGGACCTTGAGCCTTTCGAGTGGGGCATATGTGTTCGAATATGCCTGGAAATAAGCAAGATAGTGTTCTGTGGTACGGTAGCGTACCTTATGGAACTCTATGCCTTCGTCCATCTGCTGGTGCAGGCTCTTGCCCGCTGTGCTGTATGACGGGTGGAAGGCGGCGTTGTCGCAGTATGTACATCCTCCGCGTCCCACCTTTCCATCCCTGTTCGGGCAGGTGAATCCCGCGTCGAGGACTATCTTCTGCAGGCGTTCGCCGTACTTGCGCTTGAAGTATCCTACAAACGAGTTGTATCTTTTCCCTTCGGGGAAACAGTATTTTTCGAAATCGTTGGACATAGTGCAAAATTAGTGATTTTTTCAGATGTATCTCGGAAAAAATGATTACATTTGCTAAATTTTAGTAACAAGATGCAGACATTTACAAACTCTCCGATTATCGAAGGTCTTACCTTCGACGACGTTCTTCTGATTCCGGCACATTCAGAAGTGTTGCCTAGAACAGTGGACGTATCAAGCAAGTTTACAAGAGAGATCACTCTCAAGACTCCAATCGTTTCAGCTGCAATGGACACAGTTACTGAGGCTGAACTCGCTATCGCAATGGCTCGTGCCGGCGGTATCGGTGTCATCCACAAGAACATGAGCATTGAGGAGCAGATGAACCAGGTGCGCAGGGTAAAGAGGGCTGAAAACGGAATGATCTACGATCCAATCACCATCCGTCCTGACGCTACTGTAGGCCAGGTTCTCGGAATGATGGCTCAGCACCACATCGGCGGTATTCCTGTCGTTGACGACAACGGTTACCTCGTAGGTATCGTGACTAACCGTGACCTCCGTTTCCAGAGAGATCCTAAGATGCCTGTATCTGAAATCATGACAAGGGAGAATCTTGTTACAGCGCCTAAGGGCATCAGCCTTCCTGACGCTACAGACATCCTTCGTCAGCACAAGATCGAGAAGCTCCCTGTAGTTGACGGCGACGGCAAGCTCGTAGGCCTCATCACTTACAAGGACCTCATGAAGATCAAGGACAACCCTATCGCATCAAAGGACAGCAAGGGACGTCTCCTCGTGGCTGCGGCTGTGGGTGTGAACTCCGAGACTGTCGAGCGCATCGAGATGCTTGTAAGCGCAGGTGCGGATGCTGTTGTAGTGGATACTGCACACGGCCATTCACAGGGCGTTCTTGACGTGATCAAGAGAGCATGCGACGCTCTTCCTGAAGTTCAGATCGTTGCCGGAAACGTTGCTACAGCAGAGGGTGCAAAGGCTCTTGCAGATGCAGGAGTAAGCGCAGTGAAGGTAGGTATCGGACCTGGTTCGATCTGTACTACACGTGTCATCGCAGGTGTGGGTATGCCTCAGCTTTCTGCAGTAATGATGGCTTCAGAGGCTCTCAAGGGCACAGGCGTTCCAGTTATCGCTGACGGTGGTATCCGTTATTCGGGAGATATCGTGAAGGCTCTTGCTGCAGGTGCAAGCACAATCATGGCAGGTTCACTCTTTGCAGGTGTTGAGGAGTCACCGGGAGAGACAATCATCCTCAACGGACGTAAGTACAAGTCATACCGAGGCATGGGCTCGCTCGAGGCAATGCAGCAGGGTTCAAAGGACCGTTACTTCCAGGATATGGAGGCTGACATCAAGAAGCTCGTTCCGGAGGGAATCGTTGCTCAGGTTCCTTACAAGGGTACCCTCAATGAGGTTGTTTATCAGCTCGTAGGAGGTCTCCGTGCCGGTATGGGATACTGTGGAGCTGCAACCATCGAGAAGCTTCGTGATGCAAGATTCGTGCGTATCACAAACGCGGGATATCTTGAGGGACATCCGCACGATGTGACCATCACTCGCG
Organism: Candidatus Cryptobacteroides sp.; assembly: GCA_045646785.1. Classification (GTDB taxonomy): domain Bacteria; phylum Bacteroidota; class Bacteroidia; order Bacteroidales; family UBA932; genus Cryptobacteroides. Next base: position 27,271 of record JAZRLI010000075.1, read on the forward strand.
AGGCTCCGAACTATTCGAGATAATGAAGAGACTGCTGAGTATCATAGCAATATTTGGGATCGTCCTGCCGGCTCTGACGTCGTGCAGGGCGATTTCAAACTTTCTGCGTAACGAGCAGGTCGTTGCTGAGGTGGGTTCGGAGAGGCTCTACCGCAGCGATGTAGATGCTGTCATTCCGAAGGGACTCCCTCAGGAAGACAGTGTCCGTCTGGTTCGTCAGTACATAAATGCATGGGCTTCCGACAGGGTCTATCTGGCCATTGCGGAGGAACAGCTTTCGAAGACTGAGAAGGATGTGACCAAGGAGCTTGAGGACTACAGGAAATCCCTCCTGAAGTACCGTTACGAGCAGCTCTATGTCAATGAAAGGCTTGATACTGCGGTTTCAGATGACAAGGTCGAGGAATATTATCAGGCCCACAAGGAAAGCTTCCGTCTGGAGCGTCCTCTCGTAAAGGCCCGTTTCCTCAGGATATATACCGATTCTCCGATGCTGGAGAACATAAGGAAGAAGATGGGTTCTTCGGACGCCAATGACCTCGTGGAGGCCGACAGCCTTGCATTTTCATCGGCCATGATGTTTACGACATGGAATGATGAGTGGCAGGATGTGATCGTCCTTGCAAGGGAGATGGGAGTGGCGTATGATTCCGTCCTGGGCATGATGAACAAGGGATGGATAAGGTTGGATGACACGACGGGAGTGACCAATATGGCCTATGTTTCCGAAGTTCTCAGGGCCGGGGAGTATGCTCCGGTCGATTATTCGACTCCGAGGATCAAGGATATTATAATAAGCACGCGCAAGCAGGCCCTGATTTCTGCTTTGGAACAGGATTTGCTCAATGATGCGCGCGAAAACGGACAATTTGTAATTTATTAGTATATGAGGCATATCTTGAAAGGTGTGGCTGCCATTGTGCTTGCCTTTGTTTCGGTAAGTGCATCGGCTCAGAAGTATCAGGGAGGAATCGTTGACAAGACCGTTGCCGTGATCGGTAACGAGGTCATCATGATTTCCGATATAGAATCAGAAATGCAGATGATGCAGTCTTATTATGGATCTCAGTCTGACAGGAAGTCAAGGTGTGAGCTTCTTGAGACCATGATGGCTTCGAAACTCTTCCTTATGCAGGCTAGAGTCGACTCTCTGGTCGTGAACAATGATATGGTGGAGAGCGAGATCTCTAATCGAGTTGACATGCTCAAGACCAATCTTGGCGGCGAGGATGCAGTCGAGGCTGAATTCGGCAAGCCTATCTACAAGCTCCGTCAGGAGTGGAGGGCTGCCATCGAGGATCAGACCCTGACCCAGCAGATGCAGCAGGAGATTGCAAGCAAGATTCCTGCACTGACTCCATATGATGTACAGAAGTATGTGGACTCGACCGATCCTGAGGATCTTCCGGTGGTACCTGTGAAGTATCAGCTCAGCCAGATATGTATCTATCCGGACCGTGATGCGGCAAACATGGCGGTAAAGGAGAGACTCCTTGCCATCCGTGAGCGTATCATCAACGGTGAGAAGTTCTCGACACTTGCACGTCTTTATTCACAGGACCCAGGCAGTGCGATGAAGGGTGGCGAGCTCGGAATGGCTTCAAAGTCAATCTTCTGGCCTGTGTTCTCTGATGCGGCAATGGCCCTCAAGCCAGGCATCGTGTCACAGATCGTGGAGACTCCGGACGGATTCCATATCATCGAGGTGCTCGAAAAGAAGGGCGACATGTTCAATGCTCGTCATATCCTTCTCAAGCCGGAATATACTGCAGAAGACAGAAACAAGGCTTTCCATACCCTCGACAGCCTCAAGACAGAGCTTCTCAATGAGGCCGTGACATTCCCTCTTGCGGCAAGGTTCTATTCTGAGGACCTTCCTACAAGAACCAACGGAGGTCAGATGGCTGACCCTCAGACCGGTTCGTCATATTTTGAGATCGACCAGCTCAAGCCTCAGGATTATGCGGCAATCGCAGACCTCAAGGAGGGCGAGATCTCTGAGCCTGTAGAGTCGCTTGACAACGAGGGCCGTGACGGAAACACCGTCTACAAGATCATCAAGGTGGACAAGATCCTTCCTGCGCACACAGCAACATTCTCAAATGACTATACTCTCCTTCTCAACAATGCGGAGGTGGAACTTCAGAACAAGGCGATCAACGATTTCATTGATTCAAAGATCAAGACTACATACATCGTGATTGATCCTATGTTCGAGGACTGTGTGTTCGAGCGTGACGGTTGGTACGAGAAGTTCCGCAAGTAAGAACATAGACCGACCGGATGAAGAGACTGGCCTATATACTGCTGTCCGTGCTTTTGTGTCTGCCCCTTTCCGCTCAGCAGCAGGAGGAGCAGCAGGACAGTCTTATCTGGCTGATGAGCGCCAAGTCCGCCAAGATGGTGGATGTCCAGGGCGGCAGATACAGACAGGTCATAGGCCCGGCACGATTCCTTCACAACGGTACATATCTCATCTGTGACACGGCTCTCTGGAACCTTGAGACCAAGATCATCGATGCATGGGGCAACGTGAGCATCATGCAGGAGGAGACCGTACTCACTAGCGACAATCTCAAATATCTTATCGACGAGGACCTTGCAAGGTTCAGAGGTTCTGTGGTCCAGCTTACTGACAAGGACCATAATACGTTGCGTACCAAGTATCTGGACTATAACACCAAGGATTCTGTCGCTGTCTTCAAGAACGGTGCATCCATGCGTGACAAAGATGGTCAGATCATCGAGAGCCGCGACGGTACATATGATTCGAAGATAAAGAAGTTCACCTTTGAGAATCAGGTGAACATGTTCACGGACTCCATTTTCGTGGTGACGAAACGCCTTGTGTACGAGTCCGACCTCAATCTCGCAACCTTCGGCTCGGGTACAAATGCATGGCAGGACGACAACATGCTTTCTTCAGAGAAAGGATGGTATGACAGGGGAAGGGAGGTCTTCCTTTTCATGGATGATGTCCATGTGATGAGCCCGGATCAGGAGGGCTGGTGTGACAGCCTTTATTTCTACCGCGCCACTCAGGACGTGGAAATGCTCGGAAACACCCAGATAACCGATACGACCAGAAATGTCTTTGCACTTGCCGGACGTGTCCAGTATCAGGACTCGCTTTCTAAGATCACCCTGACACGCAAGCCTGCGGTCATTACCCAGACAGAAGAGGATGACGGAAGCGTCGATACCGTATATCTCGGTTCCGACAAGCTGGTCTACTATACGGTCAAGAGATGCGACATAGATTCCATGGTCGTCGTGAATTCCAACAAGAGGCTTTCTGACCTGGAGGTCGATCCGGTGGGTCAGTTCAGGAAGAAGGCTGCGGAAGCTGCTGCCAAGGCTGCTGAAGAGGAGGCGATGAAGGATCCAAACTACAGGGCAAGGCAGCAGGCTGCACAGGCACAGGGTGGCAGGGCCTCCATGGCACCTCCTCAGCAGGACACCCTCAAGAGAGACATCCCTATGATGACTCCAGGTGCAAGAATGCCGGTCTCTGACACGACAGCCGTAATGGATTCGACCGGAATCGCCGACATTCAGAATGTTCCCGATACGGTTGCGGTCGTTCCGCCGGATACGACGAAGATAGGATTCCTTGAGGCAATCCGTAATGTGAAGATATACAAGAAGGACATGCAGGTGATATGTGACTCCCTTGTATATTCCGACCTCGATTCGCTTGCCCGTCTTTTCATGAATCCGATGATATGGCAGGAAGTGAGACGTCAGTATGCTGCAGATAGCATAACCGTCGTGATCAGCGATGCGACCATGCAGAAGGCCAGTCTCATGTCAAATGCCTTCATCACCATTCAGGAAGATACAGACCTTTTCGACCAGATCAGGGCTACCGAGATGCTTGCATTCTTCGACGAAAACGGAGCATTGACAAGGTTTGATGCCCTTGGAGGTGCTTCTGCGCTGTTCTATATCGAGGAGAACGATACGTTCGCTACCGTAAACAAGACAGATTCAAAGATGCTCTCTGCTACGTTCAAGGACGGAGACATCGAAAGAATATACTATTATGAGTCACCTAAGAACGACGGATATCCTGTGGTTCAGCTGGCTGAGGATGAGAAGATCCTCAAAGGCTTCAACTGGCAGCCGGAGAAGAGGCCTGCAGACAGAAATGCAGTGACTCCTCTTTCTCTCCGACCAAGCGAGAGACGCGGATATTCTGCCCGTCCGAAGGCGACGTTCAAGCAGACTGACATCTATTTCCCTGGCTACATGAGCGATGTCTATCGCCAGATCGAGGTGCGTGACTCCCTCAGGGCTGTCCGTGAGCGTGACCGTCAGATAGCCGAGGCTCGTGCGAAGGAAAGGGCTCGTCTGGACAGTCTTGCAGTTGCAGACAGCCTTGCATCCATTGAATCTCCAGTTCTTTCCGACAGTCTTGACGTCAAGACTCCTTCGGTTGCTTCCGACAGCCTCTCGGTTTCGGATACCTCAGCTGTTGCGGATTCGGTAGCGGCAGCTCCTTCAGCGAAGGAAATCAAGGCGGCTGCAAAGGCCGAGAAGAAGGCGGCACGTGAGGCAGCCAGAAAAAAGAAGCAGGAAAAGCGCGAGGCGCGTTGGGCAGAACTCGACAGGCGTGATGCGGAAAAGGCCGCTAAAAAGGAAGCCGCGCGTCAGGAGAAGGAACGTGAGAACAAGCGTAAGGCCCTTCTGGATGCCCTGCATCAGGAAAAGAAGGATGCCGAGACCCTAGAGAAATACCGTCTGCGTTTCGAAAGGAAAAAGGCCCGGGAACTTGCCCGAGCCTCTCGTAAGTCTTAATGATCTTATCTTAATCTGAAGATCACAGGGAATGTATAGGTTACAGGTACTGCCCTGTCTCTCTGCTTTCCTGGAGTCCACTTTGGTGAACTGCTGATTACCCTTATAGCCTCTCTGTCCAATGCAGGATCGACGCCACGGGCTACCCTTACGTCAGCTACAGTACCGTCAGTCTTGACTGTGAACATCATTGTGATCCTGCCCTGGACTCCGTTCTCCTTGGCAATCTCAGGATAGACGAGCCTCTGGTTCACCCATTTGCTGAATTCGTTGGCATCCTTGCCGTTGAATTTAGGCTTTTCCTCTACCAATGCGAATGGGATGGGCTCTTCCTCGATTTCCTCTTCGATGATTTCCACATATTCCCTGATCTCCACCGCGAGGCTGAAGTCTTCCTCCTCAAGGAAAAGGTCATCCTCTATTATGATCTCATCGTCGACGATATCGATTACATCAGAAAGTGCGATGACCGGCATCTTTGGAGGAGGTGGCGGCATCTCCTGGGTGATAGGGACATTGTCTTCGATGATGAACGCTTCAGCTGTATCTTCCAGCATGACTGTCTGTATCCGAGTAGTTTTGTACTCAAATCCGAAATAGACAACTGCAAGTGCTACGATGCATCCGATTTCGATGAAGAGGAGTCTTTTGTTCTCAAGACTTGCCTTTTCTGTTTTCTTTGTTTTCATGACGATAGATTTTAACGTGTTTGACTTCGTTGGTTCTGTTGGTGCAAAGTTACAGCCGTATAACCCCCGAAACCAAATATTCAGGCGTGTAAAATCTCTCTCAGCGATGGTGTAATGTGTTGATTATCAGTTAGATATGAATTGAGAAAACCGCAAAATCTCTCCGTTTTTGCAAGTGGTTGATAATCAACTGTTTAGAGATTGGAGAAAATCGTCCTTATCAGGGGCATCTGACGCGGAAATCTTGCCTTTCAGCCTCCAGATCCTGTTGTAGATGATGCCTTTCTCCTTCTCGAGAATGGTAGAAATGGTGGTGCTTGAGAATCCGCTGGCGGCGAATATGAACAGACGTACATCTTCCTCCTTGAGTTTCGGCATCTGTTCGCGCAGCCTCGCTACGAGATTTGCGCAGTTGCGGTCAAGCATGATCTCAAGTCCTTTGATGGTCTTGGAATCCTTGCGCAGCCCGTCGATAACGGACTTCACTTCCTTGAGGATCTTGCCCTGCAGGTTTTCCGTACCTTCATATACATAGTACTGTTCGCAAAGCCTTTCAAGCAGGTCGAAGCGTGCAATGGACATGTGCTTTTCGGAAGGAAGACGTTTGGATGCCGTGCGGAGCCTTGCCTGCAGTTCCTCCGCAATCGTCATGTACTTTTCGGTTTCGGCCTTTTCTTCCGCCAAAGCCTTTTCCGCCTCTATCCTTCTGTATCTGATGTAGCCGATGAGGGCGAAGGATATCGCCATTGCAAAAAGGATGATGAATGCTGTGACCAGTCTCATAGTCCTCAGACGGTACATGGCGTTCAGCCTTTGCTGTTCTTCGTAGTCCTGCCTTGTCGAGGCGACGGTCTTCTTAAGGGATGCCGCACTTATGGAATTGTTGTATTCCATGACCTGTTCCAGTGCTTCCAATGCCTTTTCCGTGTTTCCGGCACGATGGGCGGTCTGATATTCCCTGAATCTGGCTTCGGCCTTTTCCGTGTCTGTCCCTGCTGACTTGACCGCCTTTTCTGCCCATTCGGACGCCAGGGCATCATCTCCTGTCAGGGCATATGCGTATGCCAGCATGCCTCTGTCCTTGCTGGTGAGGGGACATTTGAGCTCATTGGCCTTGCGTGCCAGCATGCTGATGGCGAGTGCAGGGTCCTGCTCCGACCTTTCCAGGCAAAGGGCGGCATAGGCTTCAAGGCAAGCGGCCTCCAGAAGGGTGTCTGCAGCCTGATGAGCCTGGTACATTGCGGTGCGGAAGATCTTTTCGGCAGACGCATAGTCCTGAAGGTTGTATCTTGCCGCTCCGCTTTCGAAATATACATGCAGTGAATTGTAAGGCTTTCCGGCATCCTCGAATGCGCGGATGGCCTTGTCCAGGTAGGAAATCTCTTCGTTGTGACTTCCTATGGCGTTGTAGATATGGGCGATGTTCTGATAGGTCACGCCCAGGCTGTACATGTCTCCGCTCTTCAGGGCCATCTCCTCTGCTTCGGAATAGACCTCCATCGCTTCGCTGTACAGCTTTCTTTCAATAAGTTCATGCCCGTTCCTGAGATGTGTCTGCAACTGTTCCTGTCTATGCGCGGTGCAAGACAGGAACAATGCCGACAATATTGCCAGAAACAGGAATGTACTTCGTTTCATTGCTATTCTGCGTAAAGGCTGATGATGTTGAGGATGACCTTTGAAGCCTTTTCCATGCTCTCGAGCGGAACATATTCCATCTTTCCGTGGAAGTTGTGTCCACCGGCGAAGATGTTCGGGCATGGGAGTCCCATGAACGAGAGGTTCGCTCCGTCAGTACCACCACGGATCGGCTGAACCTTTGGCACGATGCCTTCCATTTCCATAGCCTTCATCGCCTTCTCCACGATGTGGTAGTGTGGCTCGACTTCCTTGCGCATGTTGTAGTACTGGTGCTTCATGTCGAGGGTTGCCGTGCCTTCGCCGTACTTGGCGTTGATGAAGTCCACGCATTTTTCCATGTATGCCTTCTTCTGCTCGTAGAGGCCCATGTCGTGGTCGCGGATGATGTATGAGAATGTTGCGGTCTCCACCTCGCCCTTGAAGCTGATGAGGTGGAAGAAGCCTTCGTATCCCTCTGTGTACTCAGGTCTCTGCTCGACAGGAAGAAGTGCGTTGAGTTCCATTCCGATGAGGATGGCGTTCTTCATCTTGCCCTTTGCTGTGCCCGGGTGTACGTTGCGGCCCTGGATGCGGATTGTTGCTCCGGCTGCGTTGAAGTTCTCATATTCGAGTTCGCCGACCTGACCTCCGTCAAGTGTATAGGCGTATTTTGCTCCGAACCTGGCCACGTCGAACTTCACTACTCCGCGTCCGATTTCTTCGTCCGGTGTGAAGCCGATCTTGATGTCTCCGTGCTTGAAGTCAGGGTTCTCTACGATGTACTGGACTGCAGTCATGATTTCAGCGATTCCGGCCTTGTCGTCTGCTCCGAGGAGGGTTGTTCCGTCTGTCGTGATGAGGGTCTGACCCTTGTAGAGTTCGAGTTCAGGGAATTCGCTTGGCTTGAGGCTGAGGCCTGGTACGCCCTTGAGAGGGATGTCTGAGCCGTCGTAGTTTTCGATGATCTGTGGCTTCACGTCTGCTCCAGGTGCGTCCGGTGCTGTGTCTGCATGGGCTATGAATCCTACTGCAGGTACGTCCTTGCCGCAGTTTGAAGGGATGCTTGCCATTACGTAGCCGTATTCGTCGAGGGTTGCTTCAACTCCCATTGCTACGAGCTCGTCGCGGAGCATCTTGAGGAGGTTCAGTTCTTTGGCGGCACTGGGCTGGGTTTCTGACTCAGGGTCGGACTGGGTGTCCACTGCCACGTATCTTAAAAATCTGTCTAGTATCTTTTCCATAATATTTACTGTTTGGTTCTGGTCGGACGGACTATGAACTCCATTGGCCCCCTCCCACTTCGTGGGCCCCTCCCCCTGGCCGGGGGTGGCAAAATGCCAATTCCGTTCACCAGTCCATCCTCCTGTCGTTGTATGAACATTATATAGTGACCTGATTGTAAGGTGTGTCAGGCCGTGTTTACTTCGTCCTAAAGCAATAGGAGGCTGATGGCCATTATCGCCATGCCGCCTACTACACCGGCTATGGCTATGTGGTGCTTTCCGTACTTCTCCGCTGTCGGAAGGAGCTCGTCGAGGGAGATGTAGATCATGATGCCGGCTACTGCGCCGAGTACGAGAGGGAATGTCGGTCCGCCGCCTGTGAGTTCAAGTCCGAAGATGGATGTGACTGCGAGGCAGAGGATGGCTCCGAGCACTTCGCTGAATCCTGAGAGGGTTGCATAGAGAAGGGCCTTGCCTTTGCTCTTTGTCGCGTAATATATAGGTATGGCGACGGCGATGCCTTCAGGGATGTTGTGGATTGCAATGGCGAATGTGATGCCCGCGCCCATTTCCGGGTCGTTCAGCGCTCCGATGAATGTCGCTATTCCTTCCGGGAAGTTGTGGATGGCGATGGCCAGTGCCGACATGATTCCCAGCCTGTGCAGTGCCTTTTCGTTTCCGCCTTGCTCGAGGGAGAGTTCCGATGCTTCATGAGGGTTCTCATATTCCGGCACCAGGAAGTCGATGAGGGTGATGAGGCCCATTCCTACGAAGAATGCGACGATCACCAAGGCTTCTCCGTGTGTCAATCCCGTGCCTCGGATGAGTTCCTGCGATTCCGGAAGCATCTCCGCCATGGATATGAATATCATCACACCGGCGCTGAGTCCGAGGGATCCAGCCAGGAACTTGCTGCTGAGTTTCTTCTTGAAAAGCACAAGCGCACCGCCGATGCCGGTCGCTGAACCGGCAATCAGGGTCAATATCAGTGCGCTTATAATTCCGTTCATCTCTTACTTCTTTGATGTCTTCAATGCTGCGTAGCCCATGTAGATGATGATCGCTGCATAAGGAATGATTGCAATCGGCTCTGTCCATGCAGAAGGTGCCATGTATGCGTCAACATTCGCAAATCTGAGGATTGCGCTGACAACTCCCATGAGGGCACCGCCAGCGATGAAGCCGGAAGCAATGAGTGTGCCCTTCTCGACGCGCTCGGCGTTGAGTTCCTTACCCTTGCTCCGGCTGCCTACATACCCTGAGATTGCTCCACCGATGAGCATAGGCATGTTGAGGTCGATAGGAATGAACATACCGAGTGCGAAAGGAAGTGCAGGGACCTTGAAGAATGTGAGCACAAGTGCAATCACTGCTCCGATTCCGTAGAGGAGCCATGGAGCGCTGCCGCCGTTCATCATAGGCTCGATAACCGCTGCCATCGCGTTTGCCTGAGGTGCTACGAGGGCGTTTTCGCCTGTGAAGCCGTATGTCTTGTTGAGGACGAGCATCACTCCGCCCACTGTTGCGGGTGCCACAAGTGTTCCGAGGAACTTCCAGCTTTCCTGCTTCTTAGGTGTCGAGCCGATCCAGTAACCGATCTTGAGGTCAGTGATGAATGCTCCCGCAACCGAAAGTGCGGTACATACCACGCCGCCGATGATGAGCGCAGCTGTCATTCCGGCTGTACCGTTCAGACCTACCGCTACCATTATGAGGGAAGCGAGGATGAGGGTCATGAGGGTCATTCCGCTGACAGGGTTCGATCCTACGATTGCGATTGCGTTGGCTGCTACCGTAGTGAAGAGGAATGCGATGATGCCGACGATGAGAAGGCCTACGACTGCATGCCAGATGTTGTCAACGACTCCGAACATGAAGAATCCGAACACTGCGAGGAGGGTTACCACGATTCCGATCACGATGATCTTCATCGAGATGTCTCTCTGGGTTCTGATGACCTCATTCTCTGCGTCGCTCTTCTTTCTCTTGAACTCGCTTGCTGCAAGTCCGAGTGCAGACTTGATCACTCCGAACGACTTCACGATGCCCACGATACCTGCGGTTGCGATACCTCCGATACCGATGTGGCGTGCGTAGTCCTTGAAGATCTGGTCTGGTGACATCTCTCCGATGGTCATTGTTACTCCTGTGTTCATGAGGTCGATGACGTCACCGCCCCAGATGAGGTTCATTACAGGAATGATCACGAGCCATACGAGGAAGCTTCCGCAGCAGATGATGAATGCATACTTGAGTCCCACGATGTATCCGAGTCCGAGCACTGCGGCTCCTGTGTTCACCTTGAGGAGTACCTTCGCCTTGTCAGCGATTGCAGCACCCCATGGGAGAACCTTTGTGGTGAGAGTCTCGCCCCAGAGGCCGAATGTCGATACGATGAAGTCGTAAAGACCGCCGATGACTCCACTGACGAGGAGGGTCTTGGCTCCCTTTCCGCCGCTTTCGCCGCTCACGAGCACCTGGGTTGTGGCTGTCGCTTCAGGGAACGGATATTTTCCATGCTGTTCCTTTACAAAGTATTTTCTGAAAGGAATGAGGAAGAGGATTCCGAGGATACCGCCAAGGAGTGACGAGAAGAATACCTTTGTGAAATCCACTGTGAGTTCAGGATACTTGTCCTGAAGGATGAAAAGTGCAGGAAGTGTGAAGATGGCTCCTGCTACGATTGCGCCCGAGCATGATCCGATTGACTGGATCATTACGTTTTCTCCGAGTGCGTTCTTTCGTCCGAGTGCGCTTGAAAGTCCGACCGCGATGATGGCGATAGGGATGGCCGCCTCGAATACCTGTCCAACCTTAAGTCCGAGATAGGCTGCGGCCGCAGAGAATATCACCGTCATGATGATACCCAAGGTTACTGACCATGGGGTCACTTCCGGGTAGTTTTTCTGAGGAGACAGCAGCGGCTGATACTCCTCACCCGGCTTCAACTCCCTGTGGGCGTTCTCCGGCAATTGAGTTTTTTTCTGTTCCATATATTATATAGTGTTATTAATTTCGCTTCAGAGTACAAAAATAGTGATAAAAATTGATAAAAATAACATCTGTTGATTATCAAGCACTTACGTATTTGGTCGAAAAAAAGTGATAAAAAAGTGCGAAAAAAAGTGAAAAAAATGTCAGAAAAATTTGGAGGATAAAAAAAAGTCCGTATCTTTGCAGCCCGTTTGAGAAATAACGGCAAGTTCATTGACAAGTTTGAGAAAAGATAACGAGGTAAAGTTAAAAGAAATTAATTAGTCTGTAACTAAAGAGAAATGATAGAGAGTCAAATCGAAAAGTTGTGGACTGCAATTTCAAGGCAACGAGTAAATGAGAACAAGTGTTAAAAACTGAAGTTCTTGTGATTCATGAAATAATTCATACAGAGAGAAGGTTACAAGAGCGAACGGTGGATGCCTTGGCTTCTGGAGGCGACGAAGGACGTGGTAAGCTGCGATAAGCACCGGGTAACTGCAAACAGGTTTTGATCCGGTGATTTCCGAATGGGGCAACCCGGCGGACTGAAGGTCCGTCACTGACATAGTCAGAGCAAACGGGGGGAACTGAAACATCTCAGTACCCCCAGGAAAAGAAAGAAATTATCGATTCCCTTAGTAGTGGCGATCGAACGGGGAAGAGCCTAAACCGATGTTGTTACGGCATCATCGGGGTTGTAGGGCCGATCATAAGTACATCATAATCGAACTGGAACGTTTTGGAAAATTCGACCATAGACGGTGATAGTCCGGTACAGGCAAGAGTGTGATGTCGAGATCGGTACCTGAGTAGGGCGGGACACGTGAAATCCTGTCTGAATCCGCGGGGACCATCCCGCAAGGCTAAATACTCCCAGAAGACCGATAGTGAACCAGTACTGTGAAGGAAAGGTGGGAAGCACCCCGCGCAGGGGAGTGAAA